>JBCCEJ010000001.1:0-202738 GCA_039030335.1 Pseudomonadota bacterium
ATAGAACTTGCTGTCGAAGCAGGCAGTTACTGCTGCCTGCTCGGTCCGTCCGGCTGCGGGAAGACAACGACGCTCAGGATGATCGCGGGACACGAGTCGATCACTGCAGGGCAGGTTCTCATCGATGGGACGGATGTAGGTAATGCGCCACCGGCGAAACGCCCGACTGCCATGATGTTTCAAAACTACGCTTTGTTCCCGCACCTGAACTGCGTGGATAACGTTGCGTTCAGCGCTCGTATGCAAGGTGTCGAGAAGGTCAAGCGTCGGTCTGATGCGTTGGAGGCGCTGGACCTGGTCGATATGCAGGGTCTGGCCGAACGCATGCCGTCGCAGCTCTCAGGCGGGCAACAGCAGCGTGTGGCACTCGCGCGCGCGCTGGTTACCAACCCGTCCGTGCTGCTGCTTGATGAGCCGCTCTCTGCCCTCGACCCGTTTCTGCGTGTTCGCATGCGTTCCGAGTTGCGCAGACTTCAGCGATCTCTGGGCATCACGTTCATCCATGTGACGCATTCTCAGCAGGAAGCCATGTCCGTGGCCGATCAGGTTGTCGTCATGAACGACGGCCGTATCGAACAACAAGATTCGCCCCGCGGTATGTTCAACGCGCCTCGCACCGGTTTCGTTGCGCGCTTCATCGGAGGTCACAACGTGTTATCCGGTGAACTCGAGCTGACCGATCAGGATGGCTACGCGGTCCAGTGCGAGGCTGGCCGGATTTTGAGCACATCGCGCCCGGCGCATGTGAAACCAGGAGCGGCGACCGTTTCGCTCAGAACCGATGGCATACGTCTCGAGCCCGCGTCCTACAAGGCGGATAACTGCGTCAGTGCCACCGTGCGGGCGATCGAATACCAAGGCACGACCGTACGTCTGGAACTGGAAGTAGCCGGCACCGCCGAGTTCTCGGTAATGGTCGGCGAAGCGGCCTTCTTCAGCCAGCCGGTCGAAACCGGCGCCAAGGTCAAGGCCGCGTGGGATGAAAGCGCCATTCATCTGTTGCAACAGCACTGACGGGCGTTCTTAAGGACCAATCCAAACCGAGAGAGGACTCTATGAAAGACAATCAGAAGAAAAGCGGCACCATTTCGCGGCGCAAGCTCCTGAAAGGCGGCGCGGCGCTCGCCGGCGCTGCTGCGGGCAGCGGCGCCATCACCGGATTCCCGCTGGTCTGGTCCCAGAACATCAAGAACGTCACGCTGCGTCAGTTCGGAACGGGCGTCTCGAACATCAACGAGATCGCCAAGAAGGCCAAAGAAGACCTTGGCATCAACCTCGAAATGACGGCGCTTGATACCGATTCCACGGCGCAGCGCGTTGCCACACAGCCGAAGAGCTTCGACATCGCTGATATCGAATACTTCACGCTGAAGAAGGTATGGGCGTCCGGCAACATGCAGCCGATGGATATCAGCAAGCTCCGCGACTTCGACAAGATCGTCGGCATCTTCAAGGACGGCAAGCTGACGCCCACTTCGAAGATCGCGCAGGGCACCGCGCCGCATACCGTGAGCTTTGTCGAAAAACCGGGCGACCGGCAGTTCGCGAAGAGCATGACGAACTGGTACACGATGGTGCCGACCATCTACAACGCCGACACGCTCGGTATTCGCCCGGACCTCATCGGCCGCCCGATCGAAAGCTGGACGGAACTCCTAAACCCCGAGTTCAAAGGCAAGGCATCCATCCTGAACATCTCCTCGATCGGCATCATGGATGCCGCGATGGTCTGCGAAGCCATGGGTGCCGTGCAGTACGGCGACAAAGGCAACATGACCAAGGAGGAGATCGACAAGACCATGGCGATCTTCACCGAAGCGAAGAAAGCCGGTCAGTTCCGCGCTTTCTGGAAGACCTTCGACGAGTCCGTGAACCTGATGGCTTCCGGCGAGGTGGTCATCCAGTCGATGTGGTCGCCCGCGATCACCAAAGTCCGCTCGATGGGTATCCCGTGCATCTACCAGCCGCTGAAAGAAGGCTATCGCTCATGGGGCGGCGGCCTCGGTCTGTCGGCGAACCTGTCCGGGCTCGAACTGGATGCCGCTTACGAGTACATCAACTGGTATCTGTCGGGCTGGGTCGGCGGTCTGTTGATGCGCCAGGGCTACTACTCAGCGGCACCGGAAACCTCGAAGCAGCACATGAGCGAAGACGAGTGGGGCTTCTGGTTCGAAGGCAAGGCGGCCAAGAGCGACATCATCAACCCGTTTGGTCAGAAGATGGAGCCGGCCGGCGCGAAACGCGACGGTGGCTCGTTCTACGACCGTATGGGCCGGGTCGAGTGCTGGAACTCGGTCATGGATGAGAATCGCTACATGGTGCGCAAGTGGAACGAGTTCATCGCCGCTTGATGAGCCTTAGTCTCACGACCTGAAACGAAACTCGCGGCCGGCCGTTGCGCCGGCCGCGGGTGTATCATCGGCGGGCCATGTTTCGTTACCTCCAAGTCCTGCCGCTCACCCTGACGCTGCTGGTGTTCCTCGTCATCCCGGTAGGTGTCATCGTCGTGGTCAGCTTCTGGGACTACACCGAATTTTCGTTGCTCCCGGACTTCGTCTGGACCAACTACGAAGAGTTATTCACCTCCAAGGTGACCTATTCGATCTATTTGAAGACGGTCATCTACACCGCGCTGACGTGGCTGCTCACGCTGCTAATCGGTTTCACGGTCGCGTATTTCCTCGCCTTCCACGTGCGCACGCTGAAGTGGCAGATCGTGCTGTTCTTGCTCTGCACGATCCCGTTCTGGACCTCGAACATCATCCGCATGATCGCTTGGATCCCGGTGCTGGGCCGCCATGGGCTGGTCAATCAGGGCTTGCTGTCGGCCGGCATTGTCGATGAGCCGGTCGAGTGGCTGTTGTATTCAGACTTCGCGGTCGTGCTGGCCTTTGTCCATCTCTATACGCTGTTCATGGTCGTGCCGATCTTCAACTCGATGATGCGCATCGATCCGTCGGTAATCGAAGCGGCCTACGACGCGGGCGCGGGTGCGTGGCGAACGCTCTGGCACGTGATCGTGCCGCTTTGCAAACCGGGGATCGCGATCGGGACCATCTTTATCGTCACGCTCGTGATGGCGGATTTCGTAACCGTGCAGATGATGTCGGGCGGGCAGAGCGCGTCGGTGGCGGTCGCCATGAACAACAAACGTGCGCTGTTGCAGTATCCGGCCGCCGCAGCCGACGCAGTAATCCTGCTGTTGGTCGTGCTGATGATGGTTGCCGCCCTGATGCGCATCGTCAACGTGCGCAAGGAGCTCTGACGCGATGTCTCTCGCGAGTGGCGAACGTCGCGGAGTCGGGTTTTACTGTCTGGCGGCCTTTTTCGTGCTGTTTGTCATCTTCCTTTACGGACCAACGATCGCCATCGTCGTATTGTCATTTCAGGGGCCGGACGGTGGCTTGACGTTCCCGATGAACGGCTTTTCGTTTCGCTGGTTCGCGAACCTGTTCGAACAGCAGATGGTCGGTGACTTCAAAGCGTCGTTCGCGCGCTCTTTCGGGCTCGCGCTGATCGTGATGGTGTTGACGATCGTGGTGTCGCTGATGGCTGGCCTTGCGTTTCGCAGACCTTTCATCGGCTCCGGCCTGGTCTTCTATCTGACCGTCGCGAGCCTCATCGTGCCGTCTATTTTGATCACGCTCGGGATCGGGCTGATGTTCGACCGTGCGGACCTGGAGACAGCGTGGTACAGCTCCGGCCTTGGCGCCCACCTGACGTGGACTCTCCCGTTCGGCCTGCTGATCATGTTCGCTGTCTTCAATCGCTTCGACGCCTCTTATGAAGAGGCGGCGCGGGACCTGGGCGCGTCGCCGTGGCAGGTTCTCCGGCACGTCGTCTTGCCGATCATCGGGCCGAGCCTCGTCGGCGTGGGTCTCTTTGGCTTCACGCTTTCGTTCGACGAGTTCGCCCGAACACTGATGGCGGCCGGCGTCAAGAACACCTTGCCGCTCGAGATCTTCGGCATGACGACAAACGTCACGACGCCGGTGCTCTACGCACTCGGTACCGTGACGACCGGCGTATCCCTCGCCATCATCGGCATCTGTCTGGGCGTTATCACCATCATTCAGCGGCGCCGGTTACGGCACGGTTCTGATGCCGGCCGTGGCATGGTGTGATTCACAAAGGACTCTTGAAGGGACAGAGCGCTTGCGTATTTTGCTCGTAAATCCGAATACGACTGCATCGATGACTGTAGCGATGGCCGAGTCGGTTGCCGGCATGCTGGCACCGGGCACCGAACTCATCGCCGAGACGGCCCCCTATGGCCCGGAGAGTATCGAGGGTTATTACGACGAGGTTTTTTCGGTGCCGCCGCTGCTGGAAGTCGTCGTGGCGCATCGGGACGACGTCGACGGGATCGTGGTGGGGTGTTTTGATGACACGGGCGTCGACGCGGTGCGTTCGGTCGCAACGGTGCCGACGATCGGCATCTGCCAGGCGGCGATGCAGGCAGCGACCGTTCTCGCAGGCTCTTTTTCGGTGATAACCACCCTGGGGCGCTCCGTGCCGGCCCTTGAACACCTTGCGGTGAAGTATGGCTACGAGCGGCACTGCAGGCGCGTGCGTGCGTGCGAAGTCCCGGTGCTTGAACTCGAGGATGAGGCCGGCGATGCCCGCACCCGGCTGGCAGCGGAACTCGAACGAGCGCTGGATGAAGATGGCGCCGAGGCCATTGTGCTCGGCTGTGCCGGGATGTCCGCCATGGCGCGAAGCCTGTCCTCACGCTACGGGGTGCCGGTCATCGACGGTGTCGGTGCCGCCCTGAAGGTTGTTGAAGGGCTGGCTGCGCTCGGTTTGCAGACATCGAAACGGCAAGGTTACGCGGCGCCGCGAGCGAAGCGCTACAGCGGGCGCTTCAAGCGGCATGCGCCACGCTGACCAGGTTCTTACCTGAACCGTTGCAGCCGCAGGTATACGGGGTGAGAGTCGCGCTCTGCAAGCCAGTCCGCCAACTCGCGCCAAAGGCCTGCCCGTTCGCCTTCATCCGGCATGCGCGACAGCGCTCTCAAGGTCTGCTCTACTGCCGCGCAGTCCTCTTCATTGAGCACAGTCGTACCGTCTGCGATGAACCACCGCACGAGGTCGCTCAACAGTGCTGGGAGATCCGTGACCTCGTCGGCATCAACGTAAATGGCCTCGGGGTCCAGAGGGCCGCGTTGGATGCTGTTGGTCGAAAACTGCCAGTAACGCCGCCGCCCTCCGTGCAGCGCCGCTTTTGCGTCCAGAAGGTGCAAAACTACTGCTCCGCGTGAAGCCAGATGCCCCGGTGGTCGATTTGATCGCACGAGTGCAGTCGATCTCGGTCCTACTACGTCTTATACCCGATCGTGCCGCTCGCAGTGGCAGACCGGCCAGTTCAGTAAGGGTACAAAGTCATGAGTACTAAGGGTGGATTCGGGCGAAGGAGAATTCTGACCGGCGCGTTAGCGGCCGCGGCCGCGGTTCTCCTGCCGACGCCCGGCATTGCGCAACAGCGCAAGCCGGGAATTCAGGGTCACATGGCACCGGCACTGAAAATCGACTGGTGGATAGATGCGCAAGGTAAGCCGACCAGTTTCGACCTCATGGCCGAGCGCGGCAAATGGGTCTACCTCAAGTTCTGGCAGAGCTGGTGCCCGGGATGTCACCGGCACGGACTGCCGTCACTGGAGAAATTCGTGCGGGTATTCAAAGACGAGCCCCGCGTTGCGGCCGCGGGCGTCCAAACCGTGTTCGAAGGATTTCGGACCAATACCCGCGACGAGGTGCGCAAAACACAGCTCCAGTACAACCTGGCCATCCCGATGGGCCATGACGCCGGCAACCCGGATGGTGACCACTTACCTCACACGATGCGCAGCTACCGGTCTGGAGGGACACCTTGGGTTGTTATCGTGCGTCCGGACGGTCGCGTGGTCTACAACGGTTTCAACATCAACGTCGACAAGCTGATCGCGCATGTGCAGCAGGATCTCGCCTGAACGGGTCCGCACCCTACTCGACCGGGCTCGTGTCCCTCCGCGCCCTAGCCGGAAAACCGCTGAACATCCAGCCGCCAACGACTGCGCCCGTCTCGCGGAGGAATCCGTCGGGCGCGTAACCTGATCCGGGCAGCTCTTGCTGGAACGCCACGCCGCGGCGATGGGACCCGGTGTGTCGTAAAGCCTTGACAACCGCGCGTCGGGGCCAGGCAAAGATTTACAATCTTTCCATATTCGTTCAAACACTTACTTACATTTGCGTACTCTTGGTCGCAATGACGGGTCAGGGGCCCGTCAACCGGGCGCAGGCGATGGACGATAAGGGACAGTCAGGTGTCTCGACCGCGACGTTGTCGACGCGGCTGGAAGAAGCGTTCGTGGCGCCGTTAACCGCGGTATCTGCGCTGACCGGGAGGCGGCCCTCGCTCGCATGGCCAGCTTGAAATCTGGCGCCGCGTCCTGAAATGCGACACGCGGCTACAAACGCCTTTTCGATGCGTGCACCGCCGTGGTCAGCCATGCAAGCACACCGAATTCAAACAAAACCGAGGAACGAGTCTCATGGCATTTTCCGCTCCAACCGAACGTTTCCGTTTTGGTGACGAACATCGCGGCGCATTCGCCGGCAAGCGCGTTCTCGTCACTGGCTCTGGCCGTGACGGCGGCATTGGTCAGGCCCTGACCCTCGCGGCGTCGCTGAACGGCGCCGAAGTGGTCGGAGTACACTTTCATAGCAGCTACCGGGACGGGTTCGACCTCGTCGATGCCCTGCGCGCACTCGGCCAGAAAGCATTCGCGCTGCAAGCCGACGTGACCAACCCGAGCGATCTCTGGGCGTCGCGCAGCTACGTCATCGAACAGATGGGCGGCCGGGCACCTGATGTGATCGTGTGTAACTCCGGCTTGACCGAAGCTGGGTACCGGTTTGGCCGGGCGCTGCCCGAAGTCGAAGGCGAGAGTCTCGGCGAGCGGCGCGCCCGGGTACGTCGCTCGTTTATCGATAACCTGAAAGAGTCGCAGTTGGTTGTAGAAACCAAGGTCGACGGGTTTCTCGCCATGTCGCATCTCTGGGCTGGTGAAGCGGTCTATCACAAGCAGCCCCTCGACATGATCTACATCTCGTCTCGTCAGGCGATTGAGCCTGGTGTAGCCGTTCCGGGCTACGTCATCGCTAACTGGGCTGTGTTGCAGCTTCCGAGGGTTTTGCAGGTGAACCTTGGACGCTCCGCTGAGCTGGTCAACGCCTGCTGCCTGATGCTGCCATTCGTGCGCACGGGAATGACGGAAGCCTACGCGGACAATCCCAAAGTCTTCGGGCGATGGCAGCCACGTATGCTGGAACCACACGAAGCCTCTCTCGCTGTCGCACAGCTCCTGGCGCGGCCAGCGGCTGAGCGCGATCTGCGTAACTTCGAGCTGTTGGTCGAAGGTAGTGCGGAAGAAACGCGCATGTCGTGGTCTGAAGTCGAACTGAGTGTCAATGAATCGCGTCTCGACTGGAGTGAAGCAGCGCCCTTGACGTCGGCCGGCTGATGGCGCCAGCGGCGCGCCGAAAGCTTGCGCTGTATGCGCTGATGACCGTGCTGGTCGTCGGCAGCATCGAAGCCGCTCTGCAGCTGGCGGCGGCCCTGTCATCGCGCGCAGCCTGGTTACTCGGCCCGCCAGAGGTGGTGGGCCAGTCCACCGACGAACCGGTGAGCCTCACCGATCCGGTGTTGACCTGGCGCCCCAATCCCGCCTTTCCGGAACACGACCGCAACGGTTTTCGCAATGTGCGGGTGCCCGACCGTGCGCGGATTGTCGCGCTTGGCGACTCGCAGACTTACGGTACGGGTGTGCAACCGTCTGAAGCGTGGCCCAAGCAGCTTGAGGCGCTCCTGGACGAACCGGTTTACAGCATGGCATTTGGCGGCTGGGGACCGGCACACTCGTGGCTGCTGATTGACGATGCGCTGCAGTTGCGCCCCGATGTGGTGGTAGTGGCCGTCTACTCCGGGAACGATCTTTACGACGCGTTCGACCTCGTCTACAAGCGGGGTCAGGCACCGGCACTCAAGAATCCGTCGCGTGGTCGGAGCGCTGATATTCAGGCGCGTGAATCCTCTGAACCCCTGCGAGTGACGGTTGGCCGGATGTTCAACCTCGGCGCTCCCGCGCCGCCGCCGTCAGGCGATTCACTGGACTCGTCTTCGATCTCCCGAAGTGCGAGGAGCGTCAGATTGTTGTTGTCGCACCACTCCCGGACGTACGGTCTTCTGCGCCGCCTTCGCTACGAGCTCCGCGCCGACTTGTGGGAACGGGCCAAGGCCTTCGCCGCCATGCATCCCCGCTTCACCGAGGTGCTCGAACTGAGCGACCGGCGTACCGTTCTGACGCCGGCCTACCGCCTGACGGCGCTCGATCTGGACGATGTCAGGATCCTCGAAGGCCGCCGGATCGTCGTCGAGGCTCTGGACCGGGCGCACGCACGGGTAAGCGCGGCAGGCGCGCGATTCGTCACGCTGTTGATTCCCACTAAAGAGCTGGTGTTCGCATCGCAACAACATCCGGCCAGCGCAACTTATCTGTCACTGCTCAAAAACGAACGGAGCTTCTGGCATGGATTGAAAAAAGCGCTGGCCGATCGCGGCATTGAATACGTCGATGCGTTGCCGGCGCTGCGCACCGCCCTGGCACGCGGGCCGCAGCCGTACCAGGTCACCACTGACGGGCATCCGACGAAGCACGGGCATCAGGCGATCGCGGGGCTGGTGGGCGCTTTCGTTGGACAAGCGCGCTAGGCGCGACGCCGCCTGATTCCGATATTCCGCACGGTCGACCCGCCGGCGCAATGCCGGTAACCATGCCGGCGCCGCCGGGCAGCCCATTTCTTTGTGGCGCGCGAACGCTTGGACTAACCTTCCAACGTGCATGTTTACTACCAAGGTTGTTTCACCCCGTCGCGACCAGGCGTCGTGCTCACCGGTCTGTTGCTGGCGGGTTTGCTGCTGCTGTTGAGCGCGCCAGCTGAGGCGCGAACGGTGTATCGCTGTGAGCGCGACGGCAGCGTCAGCCTGTCGACCGCACCAGAGCCCGGGTCGAGCTGCCAGGGCGTAGAGATCGATGACCACAGCGCCATGCCCTACGCGCGCTCCGGTATTTGGAAAGGTACGCTGTATAGGCGCACCGTCGGTGGCCGGGTCGTTTACGGGACGCGCCGACTGCCGGGCGCTGTCGCCGTGCAGAAGTTCGATTTCACAAAACGGCGTCGCGCCAGACGCCCGTCCTTAGGCAAGCCGCGCTTGCAGCCATACAAGGCCGTGTTTCGCAGCGCCGCTCAGAAAACCGGGACGGATGAGGCCTGGCTACGCGCGATCGCGCATGTGGAGAGTGCCTACCGGGCAAAGGCCGTCTCTCCCAAAGGGGCCATGGGCATCATGCAGCTGATGCCGGCGACGGCGCGGCACTACAAGGTGGTGGACGCGTTTGACGCCGCCCAGTCAATTCACGCTGGCGCGCGCCATCTGAGGATGCTGCGCGACCTGTATTCTGGCGACCGGGTGCGCGTTGCGGCGGCGTACAACGCCGGCACTGGCGCGGTAAAGCGCTACCGCGGTGTTCCGCCCTACGCGGAAACGCGGGCCTACGTGCGTAAGGTCATGCACATGTACGCGCGCTACCGGGTGGCTATGGGCAGGTACACGCGTACGGCTACCACGCCGGTGGTGCGGCCATTGATGGACACCCTGCGAGAGCGTGCCTGCCAGCGCGACCCCAAACGCAGCGCCGTCGAATGTACAACCGCGTTCGGTGGCAACTAGCCGGGCCCGTCCGTCGAACTCTCCGGCGTTTTAGCCGGGGGCGCCTCCAGCATGTCTTCGAAGAACCATGCGGCCAGCTCATTGCGACTTGCTACCCCAGCCTTTCGGTAGACACTTGAAGCTTGTTGTCGAACGGTCTTCTCCCGGGTTTCCCGCAGTAGCGCGATCTCGCGGAACGACAGGCCCTTCAGCAATCCCAGCACGACGTCCTGCTCGCTGGCCGTCAACTGCCATGCGTCGAACTGCTTCTGCATAACGCCACGGTACTGACTGGCGAGCTGTTTCGACTGGCTGTCGAGTTGCGCGAGCTGACCGCGTGCCTTCTGGAGTTGCCCGCGCAGGTCTCGAAGCGCGCGCCGCTGCGCGATATGTTCGAACGCAAAGAGCAGCAACACCACCGCGCTGAGCGTAAATCTCGCCAGATCGTCCCCCATCGAACTCAGCGACTCGCCGGCCGCAAATTCCGACACGATCTCGGCGCTGCTCGTGCCGAATACGAACAGTACGAACACCGCGAACGCCACTGTACGAAATGGCATCCGCTCAATCGGTCCAATCATCGCGTGCGCCCTGAAACTCGATTTTCATCATCGCTTCAGCCATTGTCCGACAAATGTCCGATCGCCGGAATTGGGCCTCGGCCGGATACGCCGGATAACCGCATCAGACATTTGTCCGATGGCCTTTCCGGCGCGAATTCGCTGAATATAGTCAGGGCATTGTGGCGCGCCCCGCTGCTGTGAGATCTAAGGGTTGCGCCTGTACAACGGGCACGAGGAAAACGATGGTGTCTACCGTTTCCAGAAGACGCTTCTTGACCAGCAGTGCTGCACTCCTGGCGGCGAGCCAGTATCGATTTGCGAGTGCCGCGCCGCTGCGCCCGAAGCTGCCCATCCCTGCGCTGGTCGATGGTACGAGTGGCGAGCCGGTAAACCTCGACATACGCCGCGGCGAGTGGTCGTTCATGCCAGGTGTCAGGACGCCGACCCTGGGGTTCAGTCAGGACTACCTCGGACCTACGATCCGCACGCGCCAGCACACTGAGCTCAACCTTCACTATCGGAATTCTCTCGCAGAGAAGGTCGCCATCCATGGTCATGGCCTGCATGTCCCGGGTGACGTGGACGGCGGTCCGCAGCTGGCTATCGCTCCGGGAGACCGGTGGCAACCGTCGCTCTCGATCGTGCAGCCCGCGGCGACCTGCTGGTATCACTCGCATACGCACGGCAAGACGGGTTCGCAGACTTACAACGGACTCGCCGGCATGCTCATCATCGACGACGACGCGGCCGATTCGATGGACCTCCCGCGTCGGTACGGGACGGATGACTTGCCCGTGATCATCCAGGACAGGACGTTCGATGCGCAGGGCCGCCTCGTGTACTCGCTCTCCGACGCTGGTGAGGACGGCTGGCTGGGTGAAACTGTCGTTATCAACGGTGCGATCGCGCCGGTCGCCAGCGTGCCGGCAGGCAATGTCCGTTTACGGCTTCTGAACGGCGCCAATGCCCGGTTCTACATCGTGGCGTTCGCCGACAACCGCTCGTTTCAGGTGATCGCGAGCGACGGGGGCCTGCTGCCTCGACCGGTCTCGCTCAAGTCGCTTGAAATGGCCCCTGGCGAGCGTTACGAGATCGTCGTGGACCTTTCAGACGGCAAGCCAGCGCACGTAATGACGCTCTTCGAAGATGAATTCGACGAGGGCGAAGGAGGCGTCGTCGGCGCGCTCATCAACCGGTTGAGCGGTGCCGCGAAGACGCCGGCGCAACCTTCACTGACCCTGCGAGTCGACCCTGCATTGGCCGCGCATCGCGCCCCGATGCCGGATCGGTTGATTACGATCGTTCACCCCAAAGCAGCCGACGTCATGATCACACGCGAGTTCGTGCTCGACATGGACGGTGGCGCCGCGCACGTCGGTAACGGAAGTCATGCAGCGATGGATATGACCATCAACGGTGCCGCCATGAACATAGAGATCATCAATGAACGCGTAAAGCGCGGCGTTTGGGAACGCTGGCGAATTCGATCCAATCAGGGCGAACATCCGTTTCACGTCCACGGTTGCTCGTTTCTTATCGAGCGCATGGGAGGCGCGGCCGCACCGCCCGCTGTTCGCGGTTGGAAAGACATGGTGATCCTCGATGACGACGACTGGTCGGAGCTGGTCGTGCGCTTCGATTACCCCGCGAGCGACCAGTTCCCTTACATGTATCACTGTCACATTCTGGAACACGAAGATCGCGGCATGATGGGCCAGTTCACCGTGACCTGATCACATCATGTTGGCAGCATCGGCCTTGTCGGCGATTTCGGGCGAGATGGTGGTAGAGCAACGGGCCGACAACGGCGCGTGGTTAGGCGGGTATGCGGATGAGCGGGTGAACGGAATCGAACCGTCGTCATCAGCTTGGGAAGCTGAGGTAATACCATTATACGACACCCGCATGAGCAGCTCATGCTACTCGCACCTTGAGAGCTGTCAATTCTTGGGCTCAATGCAACTCAGCGTGAGTTGTACCGGTGTCTGCGCGTTGTCGCCTTAGTCGGTGTCCGGACTCATACAGAGCGTGTGATCCCGCCGTCTACGCGAATATTCTGCCCGGTGATATAGCCGCCGTCTCCGGACGCCAGAAATGCAACGGTTGCGGCGATTTCTTCCACATCCCCATAGCGCTCCATCGGAATCTGCGCGCGGAACTCCTCTCGCTCCGGCCGGCTATTGATGAAGCCCGGCAATACGTTGTTCATCCTCACGTTGTCGGCAGCGTACTTATCTGCAAAGAGCTTCGTGAACGCGGCGAGTCCAGCGCGGAGTACACCCGAAGTTGGAAATACCGGGTTCGGCTCGAATGCGGCGAATGTCGAGATGTTGATGATAGATCCGGACTTTTGCGCCTGCATCGTCGGTGTCACCAGACGGGAGGGCCGGACTGCGCTCAGGAAATACACGTCCATTCCGGTGTGCCAGTCTTCGTCGGTCAGCTCGAGAATGGATGCACGCGGGCCGTGGCCAGCACTGTTGACCAGGACGTCGACGCGACCCCACCGGTCCAGCGCCATTTGTACAAACCGGTCGAGATCCTGCGCTGACTGATTCGACCCGGTTACGCCGAGCCCGCCAAGCTCTTTGCCGAGGGCCTCACCCTTGCCGGATGACGACAGAACGCCAACCTCAAATCCATCCGCAGCGAGGCGCCGGGCCGAGGCGGCTCCCATACCGCTTCCACCCGCGGTGATTAGCGCAACTTTGACAGAGGTCATGGTCGTCTCCGGGTTCCTGCCGATCGTCGGAGGGTAGGAGGCACCGAATCCTCGAACGAAGTTGGTGGTGCATTATCCGCGCCGAAATGCCCGCGAGCCAGGGGTGCCGCCTGGACTTGGTTGGGCATGACTTGAATCGCCGTTCCGGCGCGGCGATGATCGGTAGTATTCCTTCCGTTGGGCGTCACGTCGCCTGACCGCACCTCCATTCCAGCCGCATGCCCAGCGTAGACCGTAGCGCCCGTTTGCTATTTCTCGCCTGCGACGATCGTTCGGGGTCCACCGTGACCGAGCGCTGTCTCGCCGGTGTACCCGAGATCTGTTCACTTGGCGAAGTCCACAACCTGTCGGCGTATGTGCATGACGAGCGTAGTTTCTTCGACCCGCCCTACGAGATGCTCTGTACCTGTGGGGCAAGAGTCTCCGAGTGCAGTTTCTGGTCGTCAGTGGGCTCGCGTCTCAGCGTTCCGCTCGACCGTCTGAAACTCCGGGTCGATTTTCCAAGACGCACCGGGCTCGGGAGCTACATAGACCGGGCCCGCTGGCGTGCTGAGGAGTGGGCTAAGAATTCTGACGGACGGCTGATACAGAATCCGCTCTGGCATCGCACCATGGGTTACGACGAACTGGCCAGGCAATACTGGGAACTCTACGACGCCGCAGCCGAAGTAAGCGGGTGTCCCGTCGTTGTCGACTCATCGAAGTGGCCCTTGCGATTCAACTATCTGGCGCGTGCGCATCCGGAGCGCATGAGCATCCTGCTGATGTATCGCAGTCCCTTCGCCGTGGTCTACTCGAAGATGCGTCACACCGGCGTATCGCCGGAACTCGCCGGCCGCAGATGGTTGGCGTTCGCACAACAAATGGAGCGATTCGCTGAGGCGTTGCCGCGAGCCCAGGTCTTCCGGCTCTTCTATGAGGAGTTCTGCGCGTCCCCGGAGGAATCGCTCACCAGCATCCTCCAGGCACTGGGGCTACGACACGAAGTCAGGCTCGGGCAGCCGATGGACATCACGCACCTGCACCACATCGGCGGCAGTCCGTCCAAGTTCGACGACAATCGGACGAAAATCGAACTGGATGAGGTTTATCGGACCGAGATGGACGCTGATGCCAGGCGAACGGTCGAATCTATCGCCGGGTCATTCTGGGCAGAGCTGTGCTCAAAATACGGTATCCGTAGCGAGTAAGTCCCACCGTGCTGCCGCGCCTGACACACGGTAGCGCTCAGCTGGTGTCCCGGCGCTGGTCGCCGAAGTACTTCTCACTCCGGTACCGCAGCCACACGCGTAGCACCTGCGGCACCTTCTCGCGCTGTTCGCGGGTGAGGCGCTCGTACAAGGCCAGCGCCCGCAGCCGCTCTCGCCGGGTCGCGGCGTTGTCGTGTGCGTCCCAGTGTTTGCGGGCCAGCCGGATACGCCGGTTGACCTCCTTGATGAGAGCTTCGCCGGACAGTGTCGCCGGGTCCTTCTTGTGCTTCTTCGCTGGCATGAGTCTCAGATCTCAACCGTGCCTTCGATGACAACATGGACGTCGCCGCCGACCAGTATGCGGCCGTCAGCAACGGGGCGAATGCTGACTCGTCCGCAGCGGCTGATGGTCGTGCCCTGGGCGATCTGAACCTCGCCTCGCAGACGCCCGTCATCTTGCATCCAACACGCGAGCGCTGCGTTTAGCGAACCGGTGATCGGGTCTTCCAGCATCCCGCTCGATGGCGCGAGCATGCGTACTTCGTAGTCGTGTGGTGTACCGTCCGGGTGAGGGCCAATAAACCCCAGCGCCTTGAAGTCCGGCCACCGCACGCGGCGGCCGTCCAGCGCCAGCACCGCGTCTGCGCTGCGCAGGTGAAAGGCCTGCCAGACGGGCCCATTGTCGAGTTCCGCGGTGTCGACGATCGCATCCGGAGAGATCTCCAGGCGCTCGATGATCGCGCGCCTGGTTTCAGGCGCCATCGGGCGTACGGTCGTCGGCGGAGCAACAAAAGCCGGGCGTGCTTGCGTTACGTCGATTTCCACGATGCCGACACCGCACTCCTGCCGGACTACGCCGGCCTCTTTGGGCACACCGCCCGTGTGTAGCCAGGCAGCGCAGCTGCCGAGTGTCGGATGCCCGGCGAACAACATTTCGCGCGACGGCGTCATGATGCGCACCCGGTAGTCTGCGGCCGGATCGTCAGGGGGGTAGAGAAACGTGGTTTCAGCGAGATTTGTCCACGCTGCAAAGCGTTGCAGGTCGTCGTCGGTCAACCCGTGGCTGTCGATGACTACGGCGAGCCCGTTACCCTGGATCGGAACCGGACTGAAGACATCGGTTTGCACAAAGCGGCGGCTTGGCATATCCGGCCTGCGTCGGGATGATTGCGGTGATACAGCATACCGGCCGCCATTCGCAGCGACGAGCACGAAGAGATGGGTCCTTCAGCCTGGGTCCCTTCCCCTGGATCCTTCCAGTTGCGACCCCTTGCGCCGGAATCAGGGACAGTCGATGGGATTCAGGCGCTCGCCATCCAGAGACACGGTCATGTTCTCACGGGCCAGCCAGCAGCCCATGGCGGCCTGCCGCTCGCTGACCTGCGTGTCGGCGCGTCCGGCGATCTCATCCAGTGTCAGGTCGTTGTAGTTCGGATCGTGACTGAACAGGTACAGACAGTCGGTATTGGCATCGATCGCTGAGTTGATCGTGTCGATGTAGCAGGAGTGGCCCCAACCCCGTTTGCGCGTGTAGTCCTCAGGTGTGTACTGCGCGTCGTGAATGACCATATCGGCGCCGGCCATGAAGTGGATGCCCTTCAGGCGCTGCTCCTCCTTCATGGCCTCGAGCAGCGCTTTCTCCTCTTCGTCGAACTCGGCTTTGCGATCGTCGATGGATTGGCTGATGAACTGCAGCTCGTTATCCGGTGCGTAGACGACGCTACGGCCGTTGAACTCGAGTCGGTAACCGTAGGTCGTGCCAGGGTGATGCACCGGGAACGCCTGTAGTGTGGCCGGACCGATATCGAATGGCCGATTGTGCGGGGTGTGGTAGCTGATGTCGGCTAGCCAGGTCTCCACCTCGACCGGGAAGTACGGCGCTTTCATCTGCTGGGAGATCTGGTCGGCCAGCTTCTCGGGATTCTCGGCCGGGCCGTAGATGCTGATGCGCCAGCCCGGCACGAACGCCGGCACGAAATACGGCATGCCCTGGATGTGGTCCCAGTGGTAATGGGACAACACGATGTGGATGTGCCGGATCTCGCTCTGGCCCATCAGCGCGTTGCCGAGCGGAATGATGCCCGTACCGGCATCGAAGATGATCAGCTCGTTGCCAAGCCGCACCTCTACGCAGGGCGTATTGCCGCCATATGCCATGTGCGTCGTGAACGGTGCGGGATAGGACCCTCGCACGCCCCAAAAGCGCACGTAGTTGTCGGTCATACTTCGGGAGAGTCGCTAGGCGTAGACTGCACGTCAGTATACTTGCAGATAATCTCCCGGATCTCCTGCGAGCGCAACGGCTTCACCATGTAGTCGAGTGACCCGAGTTCCTTCGCTACGATCCGGTCCTGCGCGTAGTCCTTAGACGTCACGATGACGACGTTCGTCTGCTCGTGACGTTCCAGCGCACGCAGGTCTCGCAGAAAAGACAAACCGTCCGACCCGCTCATCGCGAGGTCGAGGAACAACAGGTCCACATCGGTTGAGTGCAGGAACTCCAGAGCTTCGTCCGTGGAGCGAAACGCGCTGAGCTCGGCTGCCAGGGAGTCGACACCACGCTCGTACAACGAAATCTGGGTCGCGCTATCATCGACCACCACGACCTGTCGCGTCGATTCAGCCACGTAAGTACCCGGGTCCTCTGGATCGTAAGTTTCAGTAAACACTGATCTACTCTTAACTAGTAATTTAGCAGGTTTTGTTATGGGAGGTAATCAAGTCCATTGCCTCCGCCACTGGCCGCACGTCGGGTCATCAATGACTACAACGGCAGCTTGGGAATGAGTTTGATTCTAGTTCTTTCATTTTTCTGCAATCCGTATCACATCAGTGCACTCTGACTCGCCCGAAATCTATCGACCAGTTCGCAGTTTCGTGCGGCGCGCCGGGCGCGTCACGATCGCGCAGCGCGAGGCACTCGATACCCTGCTGCCGAGCTATGCGCTGGATCTGACCGGGCCATTTGACGCCGAGGGGGTGTTCGGCCGGGTTGCACCGTGTTGGCTGGAGATCGGATTTGGCAACGGCGGTGTACTGCTGGATCTGGCCGCCCGTTTTCCCGATGTTGATTTTGTCGGGGCCGAAGTGCACGACCCGGGTGTCGGGCGCCTGCTCATCGGCTTGCACGAGCAGCGCCTGACCAATGTGAGGGTTCATCACGGCGACGTAACCGACCTGTTCTCAGGGTGTATCCCGAATGACACCCTCGCGCGAATCCTGCTGTTCTTTCCTGACCCATGGCCAAAAAAGCGACACCACAAGCGCCGTTTCGTCCAACCCGTGCGTGCGAGACAATTGGCACAACTGCTGTGCGAAGGCGGCGTGCTGCACGCCGCGACGGACTGGCAGCCCTATGCTGAGGATATGCTGGCGGTGTTCGAGGCCGAGCCGCTGCTGACGAATACCTCGGCTTCCGGAAACTTTGCCCCGGACGCGGATGTCCGGCCGGAGACGCATTTCGAGCGGCGCGGCCGGCGCCTTGGTCACGACGTCTGGGATCTCATCTTCCGGCGCGGACCCTGATGGTCGGATACCTCGTCGAGTAAACCCAGTCGGGCGCACGCCGATGTGGTAGACGCCGGCGCGTGCCTGAGTGGAGACTTCCGCCGCCTACCGAAGAAACCCGGGAATCAACTATGAGTGAACGTGTCAGTCAGGCAATGCTCGACGCCGTTGTCGACATCGCAGTCGCAGCGGGCGATGAGATCATGCGGATCTACGCAACCGACTTCTCGGTCGCGGAGAAGGAAGATCGCTCGCCGTTGACCGAGGCCGATATGGCGGCGCACAAGGCTATCGTTGCAGGGCTTGCGGCGCTCGCGCCCGACATTCCCATCGTGTCTGAAGAGTCCGCGGATGAGGTCAGCTGGGAGGAGCGGCGCGCCTGGTCTCGTTTCTGGCTCGTGGATCCGCTCGATGGCACGAAAGAATTCATCAAGCGCAATGGCGAATTCACGGTGAATATTGCACTGATCGAAGATCACCATCCGACGCTCGGCGTCGTGCGCGTGCCCGCGCAGGGGGTGACGTACACGGCTGCGGCGGGGATTGGCGCGTTCAAGGATGCGGGTGCCGGGTTTGCGCCCATCGCTGTGGCGAAACCGCCTGGGCGTCCGATGCGGGTGGCGGGAAGCCGATCCCACGGCAACGACGCAACCCGAAGGTTCGTAGAAAACCTGGGCCAGACCGAGATGGTCGCGATCGGGAGTTCGCTCAAGTTCTGCCTGGTGGCGGAGGGGGCTGTCGACATCTATCCGCGGTTCGGGCCAACGTCTGAGTGGGATACCGGTGCTGCTCAGTGCGTCGTCGAGCAGGCCGGAGGTCAGGTTACCCACCTCGACCTGAGTCCGCTCAGCTACAACGCCAAGGAATCCATTTTGAATCCGTTCTTTCTGGTGTTTGGCGACGCATCAGTGGACTGGACGCAATATGTGGACGCATGACTTGACCGGTGGAGGCCGGACCCCGGTCGACGCGCGCCCGGTACTTCGCGCAGGGCGTCAACGGGTCGGCCGACATTGCGGTTGGGTGCCTATACGTAAGATTGCCTATTGCCGGTGGCGGCGCCTTTCGGATAAGTAGAGCCAGGCCGGGGGTCAGATGAGGCATGCCCATGCGGGACGAGCAGCTCCACCATCTCGTGGAGACCATCTATGCGAACGTGGAGCATCCCGACGCGTGGACCCATATTTCCGAGGCCGTGAGTGTTGCAACGGATTCGCCGCAGGGATTTTTCTTCTTGCGCAACGCGGCAGACCTCGCCGTTCTGGATTCCCATATCTCCGGCGCGGCGCACCGCTGAAGCTGTCCTCCTCACCATCGTTTCAAGACGCCTTTGAAGGCGCGGTGCGCCAGTGCTGCGACGCGGCCGCCGGCGACGCCCTGCACATCACCGAGCGGTTGACGCTGACCGGCAACGAGTCTGTCCACGACGTCGAGCTGCACCCCGTCAGATACACAGCGCCAGGTACCTACTTCTTCGCTACGCTCAGGGCGAGTCCTATGGACAGTGTCATCGCGTGCATGGGAGAGGTTCCTGCAGGTCTTTGAATCTGTTGGCTGAAACTCTGGCGAGTCGGAGAGCGCACGTGAATACGCAATGTTGCCGATGGCCTGAGTTCGATCAGGCGGTTCGACCGGGGCAGGAATCGGGGGCCAGGGACGCGCTTGCGCAGCTGTGGGCCTTCGCGGACGGAAGTTCAGAGACTTGCGAGGAATCCTGAGGTGGCATCTATTGCGGACAGCCAGTTGTCCTCGGCCGTGTAGCCCGAACGTTTGCGCGGTTTCAGTTCGTGGTCGCCATCGGGCAGCCAGTGCAGCCTGATACTGCCGGCCAGGGTGTAGGTCGCGACTTCAGCTGCGTTTCCGAAGGTATCGCGCTCACCCTGGCAAATCAGTGCTGGTGTCTCCAGTGTTTCGAGGTGATCCGTGCGCAGCCGTTCGGGCTTTCCAGGCGGATGAAACGGGTAGCCGAAGCAGACCAGCGCATCTACCGCTGGCAATGCATCCGCCAGCATGCTGGCCATGCGACCACCCATCGAACGTCCACCGAATGCAAGCCGTGGCGTCTGCCCGGCAACCTGGCCGACCACCTCGCGCCAGGTTTCCAGCAGAACCGGCTCGCGGTCGGGTGGCCTGCGCCGGCCATCGATGCGGGCTTTGTGCATGTACGGAAACTCGAAGCGCTGCACCCGGATGCCTTCGCGACCCAGCTGCCGGGCGGCGAGCTGGAGGAACGGGCTCTCCATGCCGGTGCCCGACCCGTGTGCCAGCACCAACGTCCAGCGGGCGTCCTCGGGTCCGTCGCTCAGCAGAGCGCGTTGCGGGTTCTGGTCAAGTTGTTGCATCTGTGCGATTTTCGCAGGAATTCTGAGCGGGTGGGCTAACCCGCTCGCCGTGAAGCTGGCCCAAGGATCAGCCGGAATACCTTTCAAACCTATGCACACAATGCGTTTGCGGGCTGGCGCCAAGTCATGAGTCGCTGGAGTGGGGACGCCGGGGAAGTGCGCCTGGTCGGATCCGATGCGCCGATGCCTGTGCGGCCAGAGCAGCGCTTTGCGCGCGCTGTTGCCTGTTTCCGCGCCGGTCGTCTGAATGACGCACGCACGGAACTCGGTGCGTTGTTGGCAGTGCGGCCGCAGGACGTCTCCGCATTCGAGCTGATGGCGCGGATCGCGAAACAGCAAGGCGATCTGCTGTTGGCGACCCGCTCGCTGGAGGCGGCATTGGTCTATGCGCCGGAACGGGCTGGTCTCTGGGTTTCGCTTGGCCTGGTAGCGCGCCAGCGCGGCCAGCTCCGCGCCGCATTGACCGCGTTCGAAGGCGCCCTCAGCCGGGCACCGGACCATGTCGCGGCGCTCGTCAACCGTGCCAATTTGCTGTGTCAGATGCGCAGATTTTCCGACGCGATCGCTGACTACCGGGCCGCACTCAGAATCGAGCCGGGCGCCGTCACCATTTATGCGAATCTGGCTTCGCTGCTCGAATCTCAGGGGCGGCTCAAGACGGCAGCGGCTGTGCTTCGTCGCGGCATCGAGCGATGCCCTGACGCGCGCCAGCACTGGACGTTGATTCTTGCAGCCGCACGCCTTGAGCGCCGGGGCAACAAGCGCTCGCGTGCCTTGCGCCGGCTCGAATCTCTGGTGCAAGACGGTTTGCCTGCCGAGGGTGAGGTCCGCGCCTACCTGGAACTCGGCTACGGTCATGATGACGCCGGCAACACCGCTGCGGCCATGCGCGCTTTCAAACGGGCTAATCAGCTGCAGCTGAGGGCGATGCGCCCGCATGTGCGCCGCACCCGACTGGCGGCACTGTGCGCGCACGAGCGGGCGAAGATCCCGGCGCTCGCTGACGCGCCGCGCACGGTCGTCGGCCGTGACGACGTCGCCTCCCCGATATTCGTCTTCGGCTTCCCCGGTAGTGGGTGCCATTACCTAGGCGCTATGTTGAGCGCGGCCGGCGTTCGCAATCTCGGATTCGAACGCGCCCGATTGGCCGCCGTCGCCGCGGCACGTGAGCGCCTGGACACCCATCTGACATCGATTCAGTGCCGCGATCTGCGCGCAATGATGAGTCTTCGTGACGACGGCGGCACCGGCGCGGCCGACGTGGCGTCAACCCAGCCGAATCTGGTCGAGGTGGCCGGCCTCGGCGCCCTGTACGCGCCGCTTTGTTATGAGCTGTTTCCAGACGCCCGCTATATCGAGGTTCACCGGCCCGACGACGACACCCTGCTGACCGCGCTGACGCAGCCGTACCTGCCTGGCGACACGTCCGCGTTGCTGCTGAGGCCAGCTGACGCGCGCGGTGCTCTTCACGCCTGGCGCGAGCTCTGGACCGATGCGCGCCAACGTTTCGGCCTGAGGGTGTTGGATGTGGACTTCGAGACGTTGCTTCAACCGGAGAGCGGGGTCTGGCACGCCGTATGCGACTGGTTGGGGTTGGATGAGAAGCCGTTTCCGCGGCGACTCGACCCGCTGCTCGCGGATGACCGCGGATTTCCGCCGGGCCAGGCCGCGCATTATCAGGACTGGCTTCAGCAGTTTTGAGTGGGCGGCAGCCGGCCGTGAGTGCTGGCTACGTCAAGCCATCGCAAAAAGCCAGAACCTGATCGGCGAGTGCACGCTTGTCGGCGCTGGTGTGCATCATGGTCTGGGTGACGAGTGTCGGCAGTGGCGTGAGCGCGCCGGCCAGCGATTCATCCGCGGCGTCCATAACGAACCCATCGAGCAGCTCGCCATAGTGTTCGGCGATGCCGGTAGCGGATACCGCAAGCCCGAGTTCCTTCAGCATCTTTGCCGCGGGACCCTTGATGGCGGCACCGCCGACGATCGGAGATACCGCGACAACTGGCGCCGTAGTGGCTGCCAGTGCGTCGCGTACGCCGGGGATCGCCAGCATCGGGTCGATGCTGATGAACGGGTTGGACGGGCAGATAACTACCGCGCGCAACGTCGGGTCGGCGAGAGTTCGGGCCAGCAGAGTTGCAGGTGTGGCTTCGGCGGCGCCTGCATAGTCGAAGCGCCGGACCTCCGGTGCGCACTGCTCGCGTACGAAGTAATGCTGAAAAGCGAGGGTCCCGGCGTCAGTGTCGACAATTGTGCGCACCGGCTGATCGGCCATCGGCGCAACGCTGGCATGAACGCCCAGTTGCGCGAAGAGATGCGCGGTGACGTCGCTTAAAGTGGCACCGTCGCGAAGCATCTGGGTGCGCACCAGATGGGTAGCGAGATCCTGATCGCCGAGCGAGAACCAGGTTTCCGCGTGCAGCCGGCCAAGCGCACTCATGCACTGCCACGTCTCATCGCGCATGCCCCAGCCGCGCTCGGTGTCGTTCAGTCCGCTGAGTGCGTACATGACCGAGTCGAGGTCTGGCGCAATATGCAGGCCCAGATGTTCAAAATCATCGCCGGTGTTGACGACGATGTTCAGCGGCGATTGCGCCTCTTCGAGCACCTGATTCAGACCCGCGGCGAGCTTGGCGCCGCCAACGCCTCCAGCGAGTGCGAGCACGGGCGCCTTCATCCCCGAAACAGATCCTTTTCCTGTGGTCGCAACAGGTCGCTCGCGGATCCGTCGCCGGCCAGCTCGAGACCTCGCAATATGCACACGGGCAAGCCCGCATCAGTTTGCCCCATTACCAGTGAAGCCGCTGATGCGATTTCGTCGGCGATGCCGATCTCGGTGGTTTCGAGCGGCCGTCCGAAGCGGTCGGGTTGGCCGCGTACGTCCAGCCTGGCTGTGAGGCCGGCTGCGCCGATGGCGACGCCGGCGGTACCGAGCCGCCATGGCCGTCCGAAGCTGTCCGCCATGACGACGCCGATGCGCAGCGCAAAGCGCTCGTAAAGCGCCTCGGCAAATTCCCGGCACCAGCGGTCTGGATCATCCGGTAGCAGCAGCACAGTGTCTTCATCACCGCGAACGTTCGAACGATCGATCCCCGCGTTGGCCATGATGTGGCCGCTGCGGTGTTGCGCGATCAGAATGCCCGGCCCCGTGCGTACGATGCCGCGACTGTCCTGCAACACCAGCTCGACGAGCCGCGGGTCTTTGTCGCCGCAGCGCATTGCCAGTTCGCGAGCGTCGTCAGAAGGGGTGACGTCACTCAGCCGGCGGAATTTATCTTCCGCTTTGGAGACGATCTTCTGCGCGACGATGATGATGTCGTGATTTGCAAGCGGGCGGTCCGACTTAGCGAGCGCTTCGCAGAGTATGCCGATCAAATCGTCGCCCGGTGAGATCTCCGGGAATTCGGCTAGGGACCAGACCGAGAGTGCACCCATCGAAGTTGCCTTTTGTCCGGACTTCTGTGCGCCGTTCTCAGGACTCCGCGGAGCCCGGCGTGCCGGAGATGCGAATGCCCGCGCCCGGGATCTTGTAGCGCTTGTTCATGAATATGAGGAGCGACGTCAAAGACTCAGCGGCCGCGGCGTTCACCAGCGCGCCGACGTGCCAGGCTTTCATGCCAGCGTCAGCCGCAAGGTCGATAACGACCTGCCGGGCATCCTTGTCATCGCCTGCTACCAGCACATCGCAGTCGATCTCATGGTCGAGTTCGCGCAGATGCTCGGCGGAGACGTTCTGAAAGGCGGACACCACCCTGACGCCTTCTCCGACGATGTTCTGAGCGACCTGAGCCGCCGATCCTTCCGACGGCATCTGTACGCGCATGACCTTCGGAGGCACCAGCGGTACGGTCACGTCGACCAGAATCTTGCCTTGCAGACTGTCCTTGACCGTTTCCAGGGTCGGCGCCTGTGCCGAAAACGGAACGGTCAGGACGATGATATCGGCGGCGGCTGACGCCGCGGCGTTATCCGTACCGCTGACGTTCGGGTGGTCGATTTCGCTCGCTGCGTCCGCTGCCCGGCCGGCGTCCCGCGAACCGATCTGTACGGTGTGCCCCGCATGTCCCCAGCGTAGCGCGAGCCCGTAGCCCTGGTTGCCGGTGCCGCCCAGCACCGCAATTTTGTATTTTGTGTCGCCCACCTGGCGCGACCTCTTCGCATATCAAAAGTCCACCATGATAGCGGCTTTTAGCGTCGTTGGGCCGGAGCCATTATCCTAACCGGCGACTTGAAACCCTGTTCCCAACAATGGGCCGCCGACGCGCGCGGCCATGGAGAGTCGAATGGCTGAGGCATATATCGTGGACGCAATGCGCACCGCCGGCGGGCGGCGCGCGGGCAAGCTGGCAGGCTGGCATCCAGCCGATCTTGGTGGGGCCGTGCTCGATGCGCTCGTAGGGCGCACGGGTGTAGACCCGGGCGCTGTAGAAGACGTGATCATGGGCTGCGTCGGTCAGGCCGGTGAGCAGTCGTTCCACATCGGGCGCAACTGCGTGCTCGCATCGAGCCTGCCGGAGAGCGTGCCGGCTGTCTCTATCGACCGCCAGTGCGGCTCGTCGCAGCAGGCCCTGCAGTTCGCAGCCCAGGCAGTGATGTCCGGCACCCAGGACGTCGTGATCGCAGCCGGCGTCGAGAGCATGACACGGGTACCGATGGGTGCGCCGACGCGGCTTGCGTCGGACGCCGGTCTGGGCGGACCGAAGAGCCCGAAGATGGAAGATCGCTATCCCGGCATCCAGTTCAGCCAGTTCATGGGTGCAGAGATGATGGCTGAGAAATACGGGTTCAGCCGTGAGGAGCTGGACGCTTACGCGCTGGAAAGTCACCGGCGCGCGGCCTCTGCCACCGAGTCTGGCGCCTTCGCGAACGAAATTGTGCCGCTCGAGATCGAAGGTCCGGAAGGCAGCACGCTGGTGCACCACTCAGACGAAGGGATTCGCTACGACGCCTCTTTGCAGAGCATGGCCGAAGTCAAGCTGCTGAAGGAAGGCGGACGGATTACGGCGGCCAACGCGAGCCAGATCTGTGATGGCGCGAGCGCTGCGCTGGTCGTTAGCGAACAGGCGTTGAAAGACTACAACCTCACGCCGATGGCCCGCGTGCACCATCTGACGGTGACTGGTGGTGACCCCGTGATCATGCTCGAAGAGCCGATCGGTGCGACACGCCGGGCGCTCGAACGCTCGGGCATGAGCATCGACGATATCGACCTTTACGAGGTTAACGAAGCGTTTGCGCCAGTGCCGATGGCGTGGATGAAAGAGATCGGCGGCGACCATGCGAAGCTGAACGTCAACGGCGGCGCCATCGCACTCGGTCACCCACTCGGCGCGTCCGGCACGAAACTCATGGCTACGCTGTTGAACGCACTGAAAGCCCGCGGCGGCCGTTACGGGTTGCAGACGATGTGCGAAGGTGGCGGTCTGGCCAACGTGACGATCGTCGAGATGATGTGATCGGAGCGGCCTCGCGAGGCCGCTGACCGGTCTGGGCCGGGTGACATGTTGCAGGGCCCCGCTACGGGGCCCTGTTCGTCAGGGCGCGCGAACGCGTCTGGCCAGCCCTGGCGGCTTAGCGGGGCGGCAGGCGAATGCCTCCATCGACGCGGACCGTCTCGCCGTTCATGTACGGGTTGGTGATCAGGTCCATGACCATGTAGGCGAGTTCTTCTCCGACGCCGAGGCGCTTTGGAAACAGCACGGACGCCCCGAGGTGGGCTTTGAACTGCTCCGCTTCTTCGCCTTGACCGTAGATCGGCGTATCGATGAGACCCGGCGCGATCGTGTTGACGCGCACGCCGGCGGCGGAGAGATCGCGCGCCAGTGGTAGCGTCATGCCGACGATGCCACCTTTGGACGCCGAGTAGGCGCACTGGCCGATCTGGCCATCGAACGCGGCCACGGAGGCCATGTTGACGATGGCGCCGCGGGCGCCGTCTTCGTCGAGCGGCTCGGTCTTCGCCATGGCGGCCGCCGCGAGCCGCAACATATTGAACGACCCGATCAGATTCACCTTGATGACGAACTCGAACAGGTGCAGAGCCATCGGCTCGTTGTCACGATTGATGACGCGGGCGGCGCGACCAAGACCGGCTGAGTTGACCAGAGCGCGCAGCGGTCCGAGTTCGGAAGCAGCGGCCACGGCGCGCTGGCCGTCTGCTTCGCTCGCGACGTCGCATTTGACGTAGGCGCCCTGCAGTTCGGCGGCGATCGCCTGCCCTTTGTCTTCCTGTAAATCGGCGATGACGACGCGGGCGCCGGCGGCGGCGAGCTGACGTGCGCTCGCTTCACCAATTCCCGAGGCGCCGCCGGTCACGATGGCGCTCGCGCCGTTCAGATTCATGCGTGGCATAGTGGGCTGATTCCTTAAGGGGTCTGACATTGAATTGAAAGCGGGGTACACGCATTATCGGCCACCCCGGACATGCGAATCCAACGAGCCGCTCGCGCGGCCGCAGACCACGGCCAATGGATGATTCCTGATGCGACGATATGAAGCGATTGTTGATGCCGCGCGCGAGCGTACCGTGGCAGACGCGCGCGCCCCGGCGCCGAATGCTGGTCCGCGGACCGTCGGCACGCTGTTCTCGGCGCTGCTGTGGTGGTTCTGGCTCTACGCGGCGCTGCACATCGTCGTCTACGTACCCATCCTCGGCGCACCCGGCCTGGGGTTTGAAGAGACCAGCGCTTATGTGGCGCCGTACCTCGAGAGTTTTGACGTCGCCATCGCATGGATCGCACTGGGTGCAGGTGTGCTCGGCAGCGTTGCGGGCTGGTTGCCCGGCAGCGAGCCGGGTCTGTTCCGAACTGGCCGGTCGATGCGACGTACCGGCCCTGTCATCGTCAGGAACGTCGTGATCGGGAAAGTGGTCTCGTCAGCCTGGGCAGCCGTGTTCGTCGTACCGCTGGAAGTGTATTCGGACTACGGCATCGTGTTTGTAGGCACGGGGCTTTGGGCTATTGCGGCCGCGGTCGTCACGCTCATAGCGAGCAATATCGGCCGATGGTTCCTGATCGTGGCACTGGTGCTGGATCTGGGCGGCTTCGGTTATCTCGCGTATCAGCTCTACAACGATGCGGCCATCTCGCTACCGCTGGTGCAGGTTCTCGCCATTGCCGGCTTCATGCTGGCGACCATCACGATGATGTCCTACCTGCTCGTCTCGACGCGCGTCAACCGCTTCTTCGGCACCTGAGCGCGGGCCCGCGGTGAGCGCATTCAAAGAGACGCTCTACGAAGGCTATGGGCAGGAACTCGCCGTCGAAGAGATCTACTTCGAACATCGCACGGACCATCAGCATCTGGTGATTTTCCGTAACCCGGTATTCGGCCGGGTGATGGCGTTGGACGGCATCGTGCAGACCACTGAGCGCGATGAATTCATCTACCACGAGATGCTGGCCCACGTGCCCATTCTGGCCCATGGCGCCGCCGCGGAGGTGCTGATTGTCGGTGGCGGTGACGGCGGCATGCTGCGCGAAGTGTCCAAACACGCAGGGGTTCGCGCGGTCACCCAGGTGGAGATCGATGCGTCGGTCATCGAGATGAGCCGCGAGTACCTGCCGCAACACTCGGCCGGCGCTTTCGATGACCCGCGTTTGAATCTCGTGATCGCCGATGGCTACGCATTCGTTCGCGACACCGAGGCCCGGTTCGACGTGATCATTGTCGACTCGACTGACCCGATCGGCCCGGGCGAGCAGCTATTCACTCGGGATTTTCATGCGGCCTGCAAGCGTTGCCTGCGCCCGGGCGGAATCGTTGTGACGCAAAACGGTGTGGTTTTCCTGCAGACCGACGAACTGCGTGAGACGGCAGTCAACTTCGCGGCTTTGTACGCCGACTGGCATTTCTACGCGGCCGCGGTACCAACATACGTCGGCGGGCTCATGGTGTTCGGATTTGCAACCGATGAGCCCGCGCACCACCGGGTTACCGTCAGTACGCTCGAAGAGCGCGCCACGGCCATCGCGACACGCTATTACACGCCCGACATTCACAAAGCGGCCTTTGCACTGCCGCGCTACGTTCAGGACGTCCTCCGAGACCTCTGACTTCCGCGTCGCGGCGCGTGGCCGTTCCGCTGGCGCTGTTCCGCGTCAGCGTGCCGTTCAACGTTTGGCGGTGTTTCGCATTGGCCGGGACCAGTCGACTTCTGTATGGTCGAAGACGATGCCCCGCCAACCACGCCGCCGCCGCTGGCCGTGGTCGGATGCCGCGTGAGGACGTGCCGCGCATGATCACGAAAGCCAGTCTCCGTGAAGCCGCCTTCCAGATCATGGCCAAGGCCGGTATCGAAATTCCGGAAGACTACAGTCAGGCCATCCAGGCGATGGTGAGCACCGAGACCGGTCCGCTGTCCTGCTTCGTGCTGGAATCGATGTTGCAGAACTGGACGGTCGCCAACGAAGACCGTCGCCCGATGTGTGCCGACACCGGTGTCCCCCGTTACTACGTGAAGGCTGGCAACGGAGCGCAGATAGAGGGTGGATTCATAGCGCTCGAAGAGGCGCTTCGCGCGGCAACCGCACGCGCGACGCAGGAGGTACCGCTAAGGCCGAACCGCGTTCACCCCCTATCTCGTCAAGACAACAACAATAATGTGGGCATCAACGCGCCGGAGATCGAATACAGCTTTGAGCCGGAGGTCGATTGGATAGACGTCACGACCGTACACAAGGGAGGGCTGTTCGGCACGGACTACCGCATGCTGTTTCCTGGTGACGGCATAGATGGCATCAAGCGTTTTTTTCTCGACACGATGGTCGCGTTCGGTAAACGCGGGCTCGCTTGTCAGCCGGCGATCGTTGGCGTGGGGCTCGGGGGATCGAAAGACACGACCATGGTGCTCGGCAAGCAGGCGGCCTGCCTGAGAACGGTTGGCGACCGAAATCCAGACCCGGAGATCGCCGAACTGGAGCAGACGCTGACGGAACTTGGCAATTCCATCGGCATGGGTGCAATGGGATTCGCCGGTCGCTCGATGGTCGTTGATACACACATCGAAGTGGGTTACACGCATACGGGTGGAATGCCGATGAGCGTGCATTGCTTCTGTCTGTCGTCGAGGCGCGCCACCGCCAGGCTGTTCGCCGACGGCACTATTGAATATCGCACGGACCCCAAGTGGTTCACGCCCTACATGCGCAGGAATACGGTTGGATGGGAAACCCGGGACCACAGCTCACAACGCTCCGGCTGAGAACGCCGATCGACGACGGTCAGCTGGAGCAACTGCGGATTGGCAATGTCGTGTACATCGACGGCCTGATCATGACGGGCCGCGAAGGGGTCTATCAGCGCCTGCTGGCCGACGGCGCAGTTCCACCGGAAGGTTTCCACGAATTCGCCAACATCAACTTCCACTGTTCGCCGGCCGCTTCCGTCAACGATGACGGCAGCTACAACGTCGGAGCCGTCACCGCGACCGCCAGCTTCCGCTTTGCCAAATGGCTGACCGCCTGGTTCGAACTGAGCGGTTGCCGGGTCGTCATCGGCAAGGGCGGGATGAGTCAGGCGCATTACAACGACATATTCGTGCCCGCGAAGGCGGTCTACCTGACGACCGTAGGGTACGGCACTGGCGCGTTGCTGGGACGTGGCATCAAGCGCGTGCGCGACGCCCATTGGTTGGACGAACTCGGCATTGCCCAGGCGATGTGGGTGTTCGAAGTGGAAGGTTTCGGGCCGCTGCTTTGCGAAAGCGATCTGGAAGGCAACAGTCTGTTCGAGACGAACAACCGGGCCGTCAATGCGAACATCGAGAAAATCTACGCAGGGCTGAAGCCGCCTGCGCTAAGCCGCTACGGCGAGACCGACGACAAGACGCGCGAGCTGATATGAGCGCGTCTCGAGGCGTCGTGCGTGTGGTGATGCGGGAACCGGAACGCGTTATTTGCGCGCCGATCAGCGCGCGCCCCGGTTCTGGGTGATGTGGTGCCAGGGACTGACTTCATCGGCTAGATCGAGCGTTACTTCGATGAGCGCGGGTCGGTTGTCAGCCAGCCGCCTCTCGAGCGCCGGCTGCAACGCTGCCGGGCTTTCCACCTGGTCCGCCGCGATCCCGAACAGTTCCGCCAGCGCCGCGTAGCTCGGAGTCGGCAGCTCTGACATCAACGTGCGGTTAGCAAAGCGCGTCTGCTGGTCCCGTTTGACGTTACCGAAAGCGCCGTTATTGAACACGATAACCGTCAGCCCGATGTCTTCGGCCGCCATCGTCGCAAGTTCCTGCATCGCGAAACCAAAGCCGCCGTCGCCGGTCACGACAACGGCGGCACGATCTGGATGTGCGACCTTCGCGCCGAGCGCGGTGGGCAGGGCATAGCCGAGATTGCCCTGATAGCCGGACGTGATGTACGTGCGCGGCTCGTAGACCGGGAACGCGAAGTAAGACGTGAAACCGGTCTGGCAAATGTCTTTCGTAAAGACTCCGTCGCGGGGCAGCACAGCGCGGATCACATCGAGATAGCCGACATGCGGTTGAATGGCCGTTATCTTCTCGCGCGCGATGCGTTTGGCTGCGGCTATTTTTTCGCGCGCGTCAGGGTCCGGGTTGGCCATGCTGCTAACGGCATCGTAGAGCGCGCGCGTCCCGTCGTTGGCGTCCGCGACGATCGCGACATCGGGTTTCAGCCGCACCATCTCCATCGGATCGATGTCGATACGGATGAGCGGGGGCCCGTGCGGCCGGTCTGCCGCGCGCATCATGCCAGTCCAGCGCATGTACTGCAGTTCGCAGCGAGAGCCGATTCCGATCAATAGATCGCAGTCGGCCCAGAGTTCCCAGGCGGCCGCGGAGGACACACCGAGTGGGTGGTCTTCGGCCACCACCCCGCGGCCGCTGCGAAACGCCGTGACCGAGGCGTTCAACAGCTCTGCCAGAGCCCGCACCGATTCGCTCGCATGCTGCGCGCCTGAACCGCACATGATCATCGGCCGGCGAGCTTTGGCGATCAGCTTCGCGGCGGCGGCGATCTGGTCGTCGTCGATTTCGGGCGTGGTGACTGCGAGTGGCGCCCCGGGGAGCGTAACCGGTGCCTCAGCCGCCATCGTGTCCCAGCACATTTCGACCGCCGTGGGACCGGGCCGTCCTGACAACATGTGCCGGAAAGCTTCATCGACCTTCGCCGGGGCTTCCTGCGGCCGCTCAGCGCGCCCGGCCCACTTGATGAAAGAGTTGAGCGTTGCCAACTGATCGGGCAACTCGTGCAGATGACCGCGGCCTTTGCCGAGAAATTCGGCCGGCACGTCGCCGGTCAGGCACAACACGGGCGCACAGCCGGCGTAGGCCGTACACATCGCGGCCCCGGCATTGAGCACACCAGGACCGGGCACGACTGTGAACACGCCAGGTTTGCCGCTCGCCTTGGCGTAGCCATACGCCATATACGCGGCGGCCTGTTCGTGGCGTGTCCCTACCGTGCGCACCCGGTTGCTGTTGCGTTCCAGCGCGTCGACGATGGGATAGGTCTGCACGCCGGGCAAACCGAAGACCGTATCGACGCCGTATCCCAGGACGGCGCGTACCAACGCTTCGCCGCCAGTCATCATGTCGGGCATGGAGCCGTCTCGCTTGGAATGACGCAGTGCGCTCGCCGCTTATCGGTCGATGACCGTATCGGCGAGTTCAATGTCGGCGCCGGGCGGCGGTGTACGCGTCAGTGCACCCATCGCCTTGATGTGTTCCTGGCCGCCGAGTTCCTCGATGCGCGCGCGCTGATCCGCCCGCGCGCGCTCATCGACGGCGTCGGGATCGCAGATTTTACGCAGCTCCGCTTCGAGTTCCGCCGCCACGCGCGCGGCGTCGGCGTCATCAGCGTTCAGCAGCCGATCCTGCATCTCATGCGGATCCGCATCGAGGTCGTACAGTTCGGTCGGCATGCCGGCGTGATAGATGAGCTTGTCGCCGCCGCGGCGCAGCATGAAGGAGCCGCGCCTCGAGCACGACGCGTGATATTCGGCGAACCCGATGCGATCGGTCTCGTCACCCTGGATAGCCGGCCACAGGGATGCACCGGTCAGGTCGGCGTCGTCCTCGATCATGCTGGCGCCTGCGCCCTCGACGATCGTCGGATAAAGGTCGACGTGTGAAGTGATTTGATCGACCACCTGTCCGGCCGGAATCCCGGGGCCGCTCACCACAAGCGGGACGGCCGCGGCGGTCTCCAGCAGCTGGCATTTGCCGACCAGCCCGTGATTACCGAAGCTCTCACCGTGATCGCTGGTGTAGGCAAAGCGCGTGTTGTCGGCCAGTCCAAGTGCCTCGGCAGCAGCCATGACTTCGCCGATCTGCTCATCCAGATGCGTGACCAGACCGAAGTAGCCGGCGGCCATCTTCTTCAATGCCTCTTCTTCACCGGTCATCGGCGTAATCGCCTTGGTCCGACGCAGGTGCGCGTACGCCGGATGCTCGGGGCGTTCGCCAGGCAGATATGCATTCGGCAGTGGCATCTCCTGCCACGGGTACATGTTCCAGAGCCGCTCGGGCACGGAGAACGGCGGGTGCGCGCTGACGTAGGACACGTACAGCACCCATGGCTTGTCCTGCTTGAGCGCGTGTTCGCGCAGCCATTCGATCGCGAGTCGCGAGATTTCGCGGTCGTAGTCCTGATAGTCGCTGGTCCCGACTTTCGATTCTTCCCGATACATATTCCACTGGCTGGGTTGCACGGGTTCTTCATCGCTCCAACGCAGCAGCATGACGAGGCCGCCGACCCCGTTGATGATGTGCATTGGAGCGACTTCTTCCGAGAAGCCGTTGTCATCTTCGGTGCTGCGAAAGTGCAGTTTGCCCACCGACACGGCTGTGTGTCCCTGGTCGCGGATGCGCTTCGCCCAACTGGCCCGACGCCCGTCGAAGACCAGGCAGTTGTCCCAGAAGCCGGTTTGATGCGGATAGAGCCCGGTCGCGAGACTTGCACGCGATGGACAGCAAAGCGTGGACGAGCAATACGCATTGGAGAACCGCGTACCGTTTGCGGCGATTCGGTCCATGTTGGGCGTTTGTACGATCGGATGACCGTAGCAGCCCAGAATGTCGCGATTGTGGTTGTCAGACTGAAACAGGATGAGGTTCGCCGGCTGTGTCATGGGGCGCTTCTCCTAATGCAATGACCAAACCACCTGATGGCGGTCTGCTCGGGTGGCGCTGGCTGCTGGCGACCCGACGTGGTCAACCGGAAACGCGAGGAGCCATTGCTGATACTGTACACACGGAAGCGGCGTTCGGGGACACGCGTCTTCCATCGCGATTTGCAGCAGTCGCCGAACGCTCTACTGATCGGCGCTTCTGGGGACGCGGTCGGCATCGGCAACGTAGCGTATCTCGGCATCGCTGACCGGGACGTCCCCGGATCGGACGTTAGCGTTGTCCCGTGCCTGCACACCGAGTGCCGCCAGGTCACCGGCAAGCTTCGCCAGCACGGCCTTGCGCCAATGCGCAGTGTTCTTGAAGCTCTTGGGGGCATGGGTCGTCAGGATGTCTTCGTAGGTGCGTGATACCTCCTCCGCCGTGAATGCATAGTTCTCCGCAAGCTTCTCCAGCGCCCCCTCCATTACCGGCAGCATCGCAACGGCCCGAAGGTAACGGTGTTCATCGAAATCAAACTTCTGTACAAGCTCGGCGCCCGCTTTGCCGCCGCGATCGATAAGGCAGTCAATAGTCGTGGTGTTCATCGTCAGATTCAGCCCACCCTCAGCGCTGGTCAGACGAACCTCTACGGTGCGTTCTGCATAACTTGGGAGCATCGATTGCAGCGTGTCGGACCAGGTTCGGCTGGTATTGAACATCGCACCGAAGAAAGCCGGTAACGAATCTGGTGGCGTGACTGGCAGTGCTGTGGACTGCGGCGCCTGACTCGGCAGGTGAAACTTGTCGTTGCCGTGACGTTCTTCCGAGTGCGGGGCGAGCGAGATGCCAAAAGTCGGCCGGCTCGGCAACAGGCTGTCAAAGAAGTGCACGGGGAAATTGCTCGACAGACCGCCATCTGAAAAGAGGCAGCGACGCAACGGCGCATCGACGATCCCCGGCCGGGTCGTCACGCTCGACTTCTCGGCGCTGTCGAGCACACTGGCGTTCTCATGAGATGCAGGATCCGTGCTGACGGCGTCGTCCGTCGCCTTGTTCCTTCTCAGTCCATAGTCGCGGCGATAGAGCGGCACGGTCTGAAAGAGGATGGGAAAACTGAGGCTCATCCTGGCGAGAAGGAGTATCGGAAAGTCGTCACCGACTGGAAGTTGGTAGAGATCGCGCGGTGCCTCGCCCAGATCTTCGGTCAGCGCCTGCTGCCCGCCCACCAGATATTCGACGACGTGTTCCGGGAACAGACGTTTGAACTCCCGTTCGCTGAAGTAGTGAATACTGGTTTGCAATGGCAGCTGGTATGGCCGCCCCGATGACAGGTCGGTGGTCATCGCAGCGAGTTCGATGCCGCGAGAACGCAGCGTACGAACCGTCAGGGGGATTTTCTTTTCCTCGTCTCCATACGGCTCACCGGCGACCTCTTGAACTGCATTATCGAGCCAGTTGACTAGCGCTTCGCCTGCGTTCGCACCTGATCCGAGTCCGCTGCAGATGCCGAAATCCCGGGCTGGCAGTACTTCGAAAACCAGGCGGTACAACCGCCTGCACAACAGGATGAACCAGAGTGCGAGCAACCCTCCTGCCGCGACGATCCAGGTGACGGCCGACGCCTCGAACGGACTGCAGAGATAAAGCGCCCCCAGGAACGCCATCATACGGAGCAGCGCGAAGCCCCAGTCCCATGGAAATCTGAACAGCAGTTCTTTCGCGATCTGAACGGCCAGGCGGCCGGAGTTGTTCGCCGCGATCAGGTTGGTCGCGGATTGGAACAAGGGTGCCAGTTCGCGATCCGGTTGGAACAGTCGAATCAAACTGTTCGCGAGGTCCCTCGACAACGTCACGATGCGATCGAAGCCACTCTTGTCTGTGCCATCGGCGGACTTCGCCCGCCGATACTCCGCCGCCGCTGCGAGTACGGCCGCGAGTGCTCCGGCCGACGTTCCCCCAATGCTGCAAAGACGATAGTCATCGGCGATCGCGCGAATCGCCCGAGGATAGACGACGCCTGAAGTCACGCCGCCTTTCATAATCAGATCACAGTCTTTCACGTTCGAACCCTCCCTGTTGATGTGAGTGCTCCGGACAGCCGGTCGGAGTGCATCGTCGAGACCATCAACGATCGCCTGGCATCGTGAGCTGACAGCATCTCGGTCCGCACCACGCGGCCGCACGCTGTTCCTCATCGAAAGCTCGAGCGTATCGTATGCGTGCTGGTCTCGACGCGGCACTCTTGCGCGGTGTCCGCGACCCTTGAATCCTACCGGGACTGCACGAACGCGTGCGGGCCGGGTGAATTTCGCCGGGTCAGGATGGCTGGTCTGGGCCGGCCTGGTCCCGGGCGAAAAGGTTACTGCGCAGGCGGACAAATGCAGCACCCGTCAGCAACATCAGGGCGATGAGAAATGACAGTTCGAGCGCTACGATAACCGTTGTCACGTAGGTCAGACCAAACTGGTTTTCGATCTTCCAGCCGGCACCGTCGAGCACGATCGTGGCGACCATCCCGGCATAGAGTTCGATCGCAGGGAAAATCTGCGTCGCCATCTTGATGTACACAGCGATGACGAGGCGGACGCGGTCAGTACTCCGTCCGGCGCGGGCGAGTCTGAAGTCCAGCACCGTGTACAGGGCGACAAAGGTCGCAATTCCCGCCGCCATGCCGGCCAGTTGTGCTGGTTCCCGTATAACCCCGCTAAACGCCCAGAACATCCCGCCGCAAGCACTCAGGGTCACCAGGATCGTCCATTTGTATGCGATCGACCGGAACGACGTATAGAGCAAATCAGATGGTTTGATCGACATGGAAGCTCTCAATTCAGCGCGCGCATTTTCTGCGCGAACATCGTGGCCGGAGAAAATGCGTTTATGCGGTACGTGATCTGGCAATGCGCGGGCTGACGGATCACCGTGTACGGCGACCCCGGTATCGCCAGGCAACACGCCGCACTGAGCCGCCCACGTGTTGGTCGAGTTATTCGACTCGGTCCAGAAATTCCTCGACCGCCTCCCCCCAAATCCGGGGGAAATAGATGATGTCGTGACCGTTCGCGCGCTCTGGCGGCCTGAACGTCACGAGCGTTCCCGTCCCGCCTGCGGTCTCGAAGGTTGCGAAGTTCTTCCGGCTGTGCGCGATCGAGTAGTACGGGTCGCGGTCGCCGTGGAGCCAGAGCGTCGGTGCCTTGGAGTCCGCGCCTCGGCGAGTCAGGACTGGATTGATGCGGGCGACTTCCTCGCACCCATCACCCATCCATCCGCCCACGAAATTCACAACACCAAGTGGCCGAAAGTTACTCTCAGCCGCGTGCACCAGGGCGACGATACCGCCGCGCGAATAACCGCCGAACAGGATTTTCTGCGGGTCGACGTCGGCACGCTCAAGCACGGCAGTCAGGATCGCGTCGGCATCTTCGAGCGCCCGCGTTGCGCCGCCCAGAGACAGCTCAGCTTCGCAGGCGTAGCTCGTGCGTGCGCGATTCAGCCCTTCTGAGTACACGCCTTCGGAGGCCCCGCGCCCGCGGCGCTGCGGCAGGATGACCTGCCAGCCGCGCTGTACGAACCAGCGGACCATGCGCGGATTTGTCCAGGTATAGGAAAAGCGGCTCGGATCGTTACCGCCACCTGTCGAGCCGTGGTGGAAGAGCAGGGTTTTCAATGGCCCGTCGGCGCGCGGCCGGTAGACGATAGCGGCGAGAGAAAGCGGCGCGCCATCGTCGCCGAGGTCGGTCGCGAGTCGAATCCGCTCGCGCGTATACTCGAGTTCTCGTTGAGTCAGGACGCCGGTTGCGCCCGGGCGGCCGTCAGCGAGCACCAGCATTTCCATATCGCCATCGTCTCGAAGCCTGAGTGCCAACGTGCGGCCATCGGGCAAGCTGCCGTGCAGCTCGCCGTCTTTGAAGCGGCCTCGCAGGCGGTCGTGGGGTGTCCCACTGCCCAGATAGGCGCGCGCGTAGACGACTGTGGCGCTCGCTTCGTCTACACGCTCGACCGCGATCTTGACGTCACAAAACTGACTGCGGCATGCCCACCCGCTCCAGAGGCCTGAGAATCGCGCGTGCTCGGCCGGAACATTCGCCTCGGGTGCAACCACCCGGACGTTCTCCGGCAGCTTTGCATCAACCGTGTTCTCAGAGATCGCCGCTTTCAGGCGCGGCATATAGTCGGGCCAGGGCGTTGCGGCCGCGGCGCTGGCGGAGCTTATGACCAACATAACGGCGGCTAGCGTGCGTAACGGCATCGTTTCTCCAGGGGCTGCGCAAACGAACTGTGTCGATGCAGCCAACACGGATGGAAGTGCTCCGGCAAGACCCGGCGCCGCGTTACCGGCGTGCGAAGGCGGTCAGCAGACCCGCGCCGATCAGACAAGAAGCGCCAGCCCCGTTCACCCATCGCAGTACAGCCGGATCGCGAAAGTGCGACTGCAGGCTGCCGGCCATGACGACCCAGGCGATCGTGTTGGCGGCCGCGAGTGCCAGGAATGTGCCTTCGAGAATCGCGAACTGAAGCAATACGGGTTGGCTGGGATCCACGAACTGCGGTACGAAAGCGACAAAGAACACGATGCCTTTGGGATTCAGCGCCGTTACGACGTACGCGTGCCAGAACATCCGCCGTGCGGAATCGCTCGCCCTTCGTTCCGGCGCGTCGTCCAGCGTGGGCCTCGCTTTCCAGAGGCGGATACCGAGCCAGATGAGATAGGCCGCACCGCAAATTTTCAGGGCGGTAAAGAGGGTCGCCGAGGCGGCCAGCACCGCGCCGGCACCCAGTAGCGAAGCGGTCATTGCCGTGAAGTCGCCGAGCGCCACGCCCGGCACGGTTGCCCATCCGGTTTGCCGGCCCCGGCCCAATGCATAGCTGACGACCAGAAGCACCGTTGGGCCGGGCACGGCGAGCAGCGCGCTCGACGCGATGAGGAAGGTTATCCAGACTTCGAGTGACACGGGGTCGGCGCTCAGCTGCCGCTGACGGAGGTTTTCGAATTTACCATGCGCAGGCTTCCGGCCGTTTGCGCGCGCCGCGTCAAACCGGCAGGCGCAGCGACACTTTCAACCCGGCGTCCAGGTTTTCGATCGCGAGTTCTCCGCCGTGCGATTTCATGATCGACTGGGCGATCGCGAGTCCCATGCCAATGCCGCCGGTTGCCCGGCTGCGGGACTCTTCGATGCGCACGAACGGCTGCAGCACGCGCTCCAATGCGTCATCGGGAATGCCCGGGCCGCCGTCGGTCACGCTGATCGCGGCCGAGCCGCTCACCGATGCCACGTCGACGCGCGCAAAGTGACCGTATTTGAGCGCGTTCTCGATGATGTTGCGCAGCGCACGCCGCATGGCCAATGGGCGGCAATGGGCGATCAGCCCGGAGGACGCGTTGGTCGCAACATCGGCACCCATATCGCGGAAATCCGCGCAAACCGTTTCCACGAGCGTATCGAGCTGAACGTCTTGTGCGGCCTCGCTCGATGCGTCTTCGCGCACGAAGGACAACGTCGCTTCGACCATCTCCTGCATCTCCTCGAGCGAGGTACAGAGTTTTTCGCGGATACGCTCGTCGTCGACCATTTCGGCGCGTAGGCGCATCGATGTCAGCGGTGTACGTAGATCGTGCGAAACAGCCGCCAGCATCCGCGTGCGCGACTGGACGAATTCAACGAGCCGGGTGCGCATCGTATTGAACGCGCGGATCGTTGCGCGCACGTCTTCTGGTCCGCGCTCTGCCACCACGACGCTGTGATCGCCGGTACCAAAGCGTTCGGCCGCTTCGGACAGCTCTCCCAGTGGACGCATCGCCCGCCGGACGAGTAAGACGACCAGTAGGATCGTCAACACGCCGGTCGCGGTCAGTACCACCAGTAGCCGCCCCGTCCACGGTGGCGCCGGCGCCGGTACGACGGTCTCGACGTTCAGCCATCGCTCACCATTTGCCGGCAGCACGGAGGCTGCTATCTGCAGCGCGCGCCGCGGATCGTTCGTGCGGAGCTGTCCCCGGTTGGCCGGTTGTCGCGGGGGCCCCGATTCGCGCCGCACATTGCGGCCGCCGCGCCTGGTTTGCCGGATGTCCTGCCGCCAGGCTCGCCAGAGCCGGCGCACGTCATCCGCATCGGCGTCGGCTATTGCAACTCTGGAGGCGCGGGCGCTGTCGCCAAGCTGACGCCGTAATACACGATCCAGGCGTGGATTGGCGGGCTTGGGCATCGGTTTCAACGCCGCGTCGCGGCTCAACCAGAAGCGCAGCTGCGGGCTGGACGCGCTCCTGACGATGTCGGTGTGGTAAGCGGCGGGCGTTTCATTGATGAGCCGCACGATGGTCGTCGTGCGGGTCAACAAGGCCCGCTGGGATAAAGCCCGCAGCGCCACGCGGCGTTCGTCGACCAGCAGAAAAAGCGTGATGGCCTGTGCGGCCACCAGCACCGCGATGATGGCGAGGGTCAGTTGCCCGGCCAGACGCCTCGGCCACAGCCGCATCAACCATGCTCCACGGTGGCCGTGAACATGTAACCGCCGCCCCGCACCGTCTTGATGAGCTTCGGCGGGCCCTCGCCCGGTTCCAGCTTTTTACGCAGGCGGCTGACCTGGTTATCAATGCTGCGATCGAAGAGCCGTGCGGCCCTGCCCTGGGTCAGATCCAGCAGCTGGTCGCGCGACAGTACCCGGTTTGCGTGGGTGACCAGTATCGCGAGCAGGCGGTATTCACCGGTGCTGAGCGCGACTTCCGCGCCGTCTTGACCGGTCAATGCCCGGCTCTTGAGGTCCAGGGTCCAGCCAGCGAAGTGCACGCGGTCTGCGTTGCCGCCGGGTTCGCGCGACCGCGGCGGCAACGTGTGCGTGCGCCGGAGCACAACCTTGATGCGGGCCAGCAGTTCACGCGGATTGAATGGCTTCGTGACGTAATCGTCCGCGCCCATTTCGAGGCCGACGATCCGGTCGGTGTCTTCGGCGACCGCGGTCAGCAAGATGATCGGGATGTCGCCCTTCGCGCGTAGCTCGCGGCACAGAGTCAGGCCGTCTTCACCGGGCATCATGATGTCGAGCACGATCAGATCGATGGCGCTGCCAGCCAGCGTTTTGCGCATGCTGGGGCCGCCGTCAGCGGTGCTGACCCGGTAACCGTGCGCACTCAGATAATCCTGCATGGCATCGCGGATCTCGCGATGGTCATCGACGACCAGGATGTGCGCGGAACTGGGGTTCGAGTCACTCATTGTGCCTAGATTGCCTGGATATCCGGACGTTCGCCGCGGCGACTTTGTAGCAGTTTGTCGCAGGTCGTACCTCTGCGACATGGTGCGACCAACCGGACCACCTCCCGGCATCGTTCTGAGACATCGCGATGGTCAGATAGAACCACCTGGCGCATTGAGCGCAGAAACTGGAGTATCACAATGAGACATCTTGCAGCCGGATCCCGTCCGATCGTGCTGGTTGCGGCGATCGTATTGACCATTCCCGCACTTTCGATCGCTGCCGGCAAGAAAGGTCAGCGCGCCGACGCGCTGTTCGAGCGGTACGACACCAATCAGGACCAGGTAGTCACGGCGAGCGAAGTGAATGCCGAACGATCCAAGACGCTCGCGACGCACGACGCCAACGGCGACGGCGCGCTCACGATGGCCGAGTTCGAACAGGTGTGGCTCGAGCGCATGCGCCCACGGCTGGAGCGTGCCTTCCAGCGCCTGGACACCGACGGTGACGCCCGCGTTTCCAGCGGTGAGTATCAGCAGACCACGGATCGCCTGATGAGTAGGCTGGATACCAACGGTGACCAGCAGATCACCCGTGATGAGCTGCTGGCCGCACGGGAAGCCAGGAAAGGACGGCGCGGCAAGGCACGGCGTCAGGAGATTCAGTCCAATTAGAGCGATACCGTCTGCGCAGGTTCGGCCGGGCGAGCCTGCGTGACGGTGGATAACTGCGTTGCCGTCGTTTCAAGCGGGTCTGCGGCCCGCTCAGGCCTGCATGTTGATCGCCTTATCGAACGCGGGCCGCGCCGCGATACGCTCGACGTAGGCGTGTAGCCCGGTCATGTCGTCGGTAAAGAGCTTCTGGCGGCGGCACATGTACATCGCATGGCCGAGCATGATGTCGGCACCGGAGAACGTGTCGGCCAGATACTCACGTCCGTCGAGCCACCGGTTGATGGGCTCCAGCGCCTTCCCGCACAAGCGTCGCGCCTGACCCAGCACGGTTGCATCGCGCCGCTCTTCCGGCAGGATGATCGTGTGCACGACGATGGTATTGATCGGCGGCATGATCATGCCTTCGCAGTAGTGGAACCACTGCAGGTAGGCCGGAAAAGTCGGATGGTCCGGTGCCGGGCGCATTGCGCCGTCGGTATGACGCGCAATGACGTATTCGACGATAGCGCCTGATTCGTAAAGCGTTACGTCACCATCTTCCAGTACCGGTACACGGCCGAGTGGATGCCGCGCCCGATGCTCAGGCGACTTCAGCGCATCCATGCTGAACGGCATCTTATTCAGCTCGTATTCGAGCCCCAGCTCTTCCAGAAGCCAGACGATGCGTCCGGCGCGTGAGTTTGGCGCGAAGTGAAGTTTCAGCATGGGTATCTCCGTAACGCTCATGACCCTGACGACGGCATTGTAGTGCGGCAAGAAGACGCTGAGATGTTCGGCTCTGCTCGGGCAGCCAGCCCGAAAGCAACTGGTGGGCGGGGTGGCGCGGTGCCCGGCAAGCTCAAAGCGGCTTCGACAATACCGATTGGGCGAGTGCGAGCAGCGACAGCGGCGCCGAGCCTTCGGCCTTGTTGTTGGCGATGATGAAGACGTCCCGGCGTGACGCGAGTGACTCCCGGCAGAGTTTTGCCAGCGCGTTGCGTGTAGGCCGGTCTTCGTCGACCAGCCGGTCGAACGGTGCGTAGCGGGCGCGCGCCTGCTCGTACGCCTGCGTGGGGTGCAGGTTCCAGCGCACGATCAGCGGACCGTCCGACGCCGCTGCCATGAGGCTGCGTTGCTTCAGCAGCGGCGGCATGCGTGGATGCAAGCCGATACAGTAGTGGGCGCCGGATTGCCTGACCGCGCGCGCGAACCACGGGCCCATCAGCTCGGCGTCGCGAATCTCCACGGCATAGCGGGGGCCAGCGGGGAGGCTGCTCAGGAATGCCTGCAAACGTGCGGCGAACTGGGGCGGTTTCCGCCGAATCTCGTGACCGAGCGGCGGAAACTGAAACAGCAGCACACCGCCTTTGTCGCCGAGCCCCTCGACGAATGGCGCCACCACTTCGTGTGCGGCGTACTCGGCGTCCAGGAAGCGGGGATTGGGCTGCCAGGACGTTGCGCCTCGCAGGTTGGCGCTCGTCACGGCAGCGCCAGCCTTGACGACGAACCGGAAGTCATCCGGCACCGCGTCGGCATAGCTTGCGAACGCCGCGGCCGGAACAGGCCCGTAGAAGCCGCGGTCTACGCAGACCGTTCGGAAAGGCCCTAATGCCGCGTAGGCCCCGAGGCCATGCTGCGCGAGGGTAGCTTCGCTGGTGGCGCGGTGGTAGACGAGTCCGGCCCAGCCGGGGAAGCTCCATGACGACGTGCCCAGATGCAGCCGCGCAGGCAGTCGGGGAGTCAGATCGGACCACTCCGGTGCCAGGCGCGCTGGTTCGACCACTGGCGTGGCGAGGCTGCCGCTTTCGTGCGGCTGCCCGAACATATCGAACTGCGCTTGCTTCATCCGGGACTCCGCTCCCCAGCGCCGCGGCTGCCTTATCCTAATGGAGTCAGGACCCGGGAAGGAATCAAACAGAACGCGATGTCCGAACATTTTTCTGCGGCGCACCACGGTGGAGCACGCGAGCGGTGTGCACCGGGTGTGCAATGACCTAACATCGGGTTCCTATGCCCCTTCCGGGCCTGACCGCACCAGAACAGGACAAGCTGTGAATCCAGTTATTTCCGCACCGGTGCCCGCGCAATTGCCGCTGGCCTCCGGTGACGCATTTTTTCCCGTGCACCGCATTTACTGCGTCGGTCGGAACTACGCCGCGCACGCCATCGAAATGGGCCACGATCCGAATCGTGAGCCGCCGTTTTTCTTCCAGAAGAACCCTGACAATCTCGTGGTCGGCATGAAGGACTGGCCGTACCCGGTTGCCAGCAACGATGTGCATCACGAGATCGAACTGGTCGTCGGATTGAGCCAGGGCGGTACGGATATCGCGCTCGAAGATGCGATGGACTGCGTGTTCGGCTATGCCGTCGGCCTGGATATGACGCGCCGCGACCCACAAGGTGAAGCCAAGAAGATGGGCCGGCCGTGGGAAGTTGGGAAAGCCTTCGAGCACTCCGCCCCGTGTACGCCGATGTTGCGAGCGAGCGATATCGGGCATCCAGACACCGGTCGCATCAGCCTGAGTGTGAACGGCGAGGTACGCCAGGAAGGTGACCTTGCACAGATGATCTGGAAGGTGCCGGAGATGGTGAGTTACCTGTCCGGTCTGTTTACTCTCGCACCTGGTGACCTGATTTTTTCCGGCACTCCGGCCGGTGTCGGGCCGGTGTCGCGCGGCGATCGGCTGAGCGGCACGGTCGCGGGCGTCGCGACGCTGGAGCTGACGGTGGTGTAGCGGTATGGCTCGTGTCTGACGCAATCGTTCGCGACGCGATCCGCGCGCTCCCGGTCTACAACTCCGGCGCGCCGTTGGATGTCGTACGCCGGGAGCTCGGGCTGACCGAACTCGCGAAGCTCGACAGCAATGAAAACCCGCTCGGCATGAGCCCGGCCGCCGAGGCTGCCGCCCGCGCGGCGCTACATGAGGCGAACCGTTATCCGGATCGCGACGAAACCACGCTGCGCGAAATGATCGCCGGCGCGTTGGCGGTGAACGCCGATCGGCTCGTATTCAGCGGCGGCTCCGAAGACGTGCTCTCGATCATCTACCGGATGATCCTGGAACCGGACCACGCGGTGGTCACTACCAGCCCGGGCTTTGGATTGCACGCCATTTACGCGCAGGTGGCGGGGGCCACGGTCCATCTCTGCCAACATCTCGCCGACTGGTCTTTTCCAGTCGACGAGATCGTGTCACACATGCGCGACGGCGCGCGCATCGTCGCGATCGCTTCCCCGTCTAACCCAGTCGGAGCCATGTTGACGCGCGCGGATATCGACGCGATTCTGGATGCTGCGGGCGACCACTGCATGGTCATCTTCGACGAGGCCTACATCGAATTTGCCGGCGCGCAATGGCAGCGCTACGTGCTGCAGCGATTGCGCATGCACCACGGGCCCTGGGCGGTGCTTCGGACATTCGCAAAAGCCTATGGAATGGCGGGCATGCGGATCGGCTACGGCATCGTCTACTCCGCTGGTTTCGCGGCAAACTTTCACAAGACGCGCTCACCGTTCAACGTCAATGCCGTCGCCCTCGCGGCTGCCGAAGCCGCGTTTGCAGACGAAGAGCACATGCGCCGGTCAGTAGCGGAACTCTGTGCACGGCGCGACGTCATGGCATCGGCCCTCGCGCAACAGGGGTTCATGAGTGCGCCATCATCGGGCAACTTTCTGTTCGTGGACACGGGCGCCGACTCGCGCCTGTTCGCCGATGCCCTGAAGCGGCGCGGGGTGCTCGTCAAGCCGTGGCTGGAGACGGGCTATACGACGTTCGTTCGCGCAACTGTCGGACTCGAACAGGAATGTGCGACGCTGATCGAGGCAATGGCCGCCGTGCGGGCTGAGCTCGACTGAGCGTCGTGGCTCCATGGGCCGGGGCTGTGCGCCCGCGCCATCAGGTGGTCCGCATCGAAAGGAGTCTCTACGACATGACGCAAAGCAAGGCTCAGGCTAACGCCGAGAGCACCTACTTTCCTAAAGAAGGGCTCGCGCCCGAGGCGGTATTCGCGGAACTCGACGCGGCCAGCGCCAATGATGTCGACTGGCGTGACGGGCGGCTTGGGCTCTATGTGCACTTCGGCGGCGACGACGTGCTGGCGGTTGCCAAAGAGGCTTACCTGCGTTTCTTTTCAGAGAATGCGCTCGGTCCGAGCGCGTTTCCCAGTCTGAAGAAGTTTGAAACGGAAGTGGTTGCCTGGACTGGCGACCTGCTCGGCGGTCATGACGTTGCCGGCAACATCACCTCGGGCGGTACGGAGAGCATCTTCCTCGCGATGAAATCGATGCGTGACCGCGCGCGCGCACGGGGAGAAGGCGGAGACTGGCCGGAAGTAGTCGCCCCGTTTTCCGCGCACGCGGGTTTCGACAAGGCCGCGCACCTCATGAACATGCGTGTGATCCGCACGCCGCTTCGAGACGACCTGCGCGCTGACGTCGATGCGATGCGCGAAGCGGTTACGCCTGACACGATCGGCATGGTTGGTTCCGCGCCCGGTTTTCCGCACGGGGTGGTCGACCCGATCGAGGACATCGCCGCGGTGGCGCGCGCGCACGACCTCTGGCTGCACGTCGACTGCTGCGTTGGCGGCTACATTCTTCCGCATGCACGGGCGCTCGGTTATCGCGTTCCGGCGTTCGACTTCAGCGTGCCCGGGGTGTGTTCGATTTCCGCCGACCTGCACAAATACGGTTTCGCCGCCAAGGGCGCTTCCACGGTCGTATATCGAGACGCCGAGCTGCACAGCTTTCAGCCGTACGTATTCGAAGACTGGCCGCGCGGGCGTTACGCCGTGCCGACCTTTGCCGGTTCGCGCCCGGGTGGCGCCGTTGCGGCGGCGTGGGCCGTCATGCGCTATCTCGGTCGCGCCGGTTACGAGCGGATCGTCGGTGACATCATGGGCGCCTGCACACGCCTCGCAGAAGGCATCCACGCCGAACCTGAACTGCGTGTACTGGGCGATCCGGAAGGTCCGATCATGACCTACGGTGCCGATGAGCTCGATATCTTCGCGGTCGCGGAAGCACTCGAAGAGCAAGGCTGGTTCGTCACGCGCGGGGCCGAGCCGCCGTGTATCCACCTCGGCATGTTGACGATGATGCACGTGCCGGTGATCGATCGGTATCTGACCGACCTGCGGGGGGCCGTGCAGGCAGTTCGCGATGGCCGCGTGCGCAAGGGCGCCGCGCGCGTTACCTACGGAGGCTGACGAGGATGGAGTTCAATCCCCTGCACCCGCTCTTCGCGGCCGAAGTGACAGGGCTCGATCTGGCGCAAGCGCTTACCACCGATGAGGTGCAGCAACTTGAAACCGCGATGGCGCGCTATGCCGTGCTCGTGTTTCGCGATCAGGCCTTGAGTGACGACGAGCACGCCGCCTTTACGCGAAACTTCGGGCCGATCGATCAAGGCCTGACCCTCGCCAGCCGCGCGAAGCGCAGGCTCAGGAACACCGATGTGATCGACCTTGCGAACATCGACCTCGAAGGCAAGGTGTTCCCGGCCGACCACATTCGCAATGTGTCATTGATAGCCAATCAGTTCTGGCACAGCGATAGTTCGTTCAAGAACCCGCGCGGGCGGTACTCGGTGCTGTGCGGCATCGATGTACCCGAGCAAGGCGGCGAAACCGAGTTTGCCGATCAGCGCGCCGCTTACGACGCGCTCGATGAGGCTTTGAAAGCGGAAATTGAACCGCTGATCGCCGAACACTGGGCGTTTCATTCACGCAACATGCTGGGCGGTGGCGGTTACACGACGGAAGGGATGGAACGCCTGCCGCCCGTCGACTGGCCCATCGTGCAAACCATTCCTGAGTCGGGTCGAAAGACGCTGTTCGTCGGCATTCATACGCGCGAGATACGCGGCATCGCTACGGCTGAGGCGCGCATGTTGCTGCACGATCTGCTGGAACTCGCGACGCAGCGCGAGTTCGTCTACCGGCATGCCTGGCGCAACCACGATGTCGTCATGTGGGATAACCGCTGCACGTTGCACCGCGGGCGCCGCTACGATCTGAATGCCCGCCGGGAACTGCGCCGCTGTACCACCGAAGCTGTCGCCGTCTGAATGGCGCCCGGGAAAAGCACGTGTCCTCCCACCTGGTTTGTCTGAGTTTCGATTTTGATGCGATGTCGGGTTTTGTCGCGCGCGGCATGACCACACCGACGTCTATTTCGCGCGGTGAATTCGGCGCGGTCGGTGTCGAACGACTACTGCGTTTGTTCAGTCAACGCGATATCCGCGCGACGTGGTTCGTACCCGGTGTCGTGATCGGCACCTATACCGATCTCTGCCGCCAGATCGCGGCCGGCGGCCATGAGATTGGACACCACGGCTGGACGCATGCCACACCCGCCAGCATGAGCCGCGAACAGGAACGCGATGCGCTACTGCGCGGCAATGAGGCGATCGAGTCGATCACCGGCTCTCCGGCGGCCGGCTACCGGTCGCCCGCCTGGGACTTGAGTCCGCACACGGTGCCGTTGTTGCTCGAACAGGATTTCGTGTACGAGAGCAGCATGATGGGGCACGACTACCTGCCCTATTTCGCGCGCCACGGCGATGTGATTCCCGACGATGCGCCGATGCAGTTCGGCCCGGAGACGTCGCTGATCGAACTCCCCGTCAGCTGGACGTTGGACGACCATCCGCACTTTGAATTTGTCGTCAACAGCCGCGGCATCATGCCGGGCCTGAGAGATGCCAACAGTGTGCTATCGAACTGGCTGGACGACTATCGGTACATGTGCCGGATGCAGGAGTGGGGCGTGATCACCTACACCTGCCATCCCTACGTCATCGGCCGCGGGCACCGGATGATGATGCTCGAGCGCCTGATCGATACGCTGGCGGACGAAGGCGCAACGTTTGTCACGATGTCGGAGGCCGCACGCCTGTTTCGGGAGCGCCAGGCCTGATGCACGGGCTCGGGGTGTCGGAGTTCTTTACACTCGCCGAAGCTCCGAGACCACTGGTTTTGGCTAAATACCTGATCTGAAAGGCCGTTCCACAACCTGGATCGATCTTTGCTTTATCTCCGGTAGTGGCGATGTCTGCATCCTCCCGGATGTTGTGCGTCACTGCCGATCTGCCTTCTCCGCAAGGCCGCAAGGTCTGATGAGCGGATGCGGGACACGGATGTGTCCCGCTCCTTTTTTCCCGCTAATTCTGTTCGTGCCCGACCCAGAACGGCGCACGTACCTTGTGACGTTGGATCTTGCCGCTAGGCAGTCTCGGCAAGCCGGTCTGGAACTCGATCGACCGCGGGCATTTGAACGCGGCGAGGTGGGCCCGGCAGTGCTCCAACAGCTCGGCGGCCAGTGCCTCCGACGGTGCCGTCCCCTCGGCCAGTTGAACGACGGCCTTGACCGCCTCGCCCCACTCCTCATCCGGCACGCCGATGGTGCAGGCGTCGTGCACAACTTCCAGTTCCAGCAACACGTCGTCGACTTCCTGCGGGTAGATATTGACGCCGCCCGAGATGATGAGTTCAGCGTGTCGCCCGGTCAGAAACAGGTAGCCGTCGGCGTCCAGATAGCCGTGATCGCCGAGCGTGAAGTAGTTGCCGTGATACGACGCGTCGGTCTTTTCCCTTGACTTGAAATACACGAAGCCACCGTCGTCCGGCGCACGGATGTAGACCGTGCCCTCCACGCCCGCGTCGCGTTCGTTCAGCTGGTCATCCAGCACGCGGAAATGGGAATCCCCGATGGGTTGGCCAACGGTACCCGGTCGGGCCAGCCAGTCGTGCGAACTCGCGAGCGTGGCACCCCCTTCGGTGGCGGCGTAGTACTCGAAGAACACCGGACCGAACCAGTCGATCATGGCTTGCTTGACGTGTTTCGGGCACGGCGCGGCACCGTGGATGACGGCTTTGATCGACGAGAGGTCATAGCGATTGCGCACGTCCTCTGGCAGACGCAGCATGCGCGTGAACATGGTCGCCACCATGTGCGTATAGACGATGCGGTGCTTGTCGATGAGGCGGAGCGTTTCCTCCGCATCCCATTTATCCATCATGACCAGGCCGACCCCGAACGCGAGCGAAGCCACCGCGTTCAGCTGCAGTGGCGCCGCGTGATACGCCGGGCCGGTCAGCAGGCAGAGATCGTTATCCGGCGCGAAGGTCAGCATCCGGTCCATGATGCTGCGCAGCGCATCGGAAGGACGTGGCGGCCACCGGTAGACCCCTTTCGGATTGCCGGTTGTGCCAGAGGTGTACAGCATTGGCGAGCCGAGCGTCGGGTCGACGATGTTGGCAGCGTCGTGTGCGGCCAGGAAGGTCTCGTAGTCGGTGAAGCCCTCGATTGGACCGCCCACCGCGAGCTTGATATCGACATGTGAGGACGCGCTCGCGGCCTGCGCGGCGGCCGCGGCGAAACGGCTTTCGGCGATAACCGCTTTTGCTTCGCAGTTGCCGACGATATAGGCCATTTCATCGCCGGTCAGGTGCCAGTTCACCGGCGTCAGAATAAAACCAGCACGCATGCAGGCGGCGTAGACTTCCATGAACTCGGCGCGGTTTGAACAGATGAGAGCGACGCCCGAATGTGGCCCGAGACCCCGCGCTCGCAGGCCGCGCACCAATTGGTTGGCATGACCGTTCAATTCGCCGAACGTGCGGTTCCCGGGCGCCGCGATGATGGCGGTACGCTCGGGCGCCGCCATCGCATGCGCCGCGATCGCCATGCCGGTCGCGGCGATGGCCTCGCGCGAACTGCTCCAGTCAACGGCTTCGCCGCTCATAAGTTCTTCCCCTGAGAATAAGGTCGTCGCTATCGCGTGCATGCGAGTGAAATGGGCAGGCGATCAAGTACACGCTCGCGTGTTGTCAGTCAAACCGGGGTGCTGCGCCGGGGCTGATCAGAGGGCCGGAGGTACCCGGCCCTGTATGACTCCGTCAGTGTGAGTGCGAGAGAGTCTTTCGCTATCTTTCGACCACGTTGTGGTCGGGGCCGAACGGAAAGCCGGTCAGGTTCTCAGCGCCCGAATCGGTCACGACCAGAATGTCGTGCTCGCGATAGCCGCCGGCCCCGGGCTGCCCGAAGGGGATCGTCAGCATCGGTTCCATCGACACGACCATGCCCGGCTCCAGCACCGTGGCGACATCCTCGCGCAGTTCGAGCCCGGCCTCGCGTCCGTAGTAATGCGACAGCACGCCAAACGAATGGCCGTAACCAAACGATCGGTACTGCAGCAGTCCGTCGGCATCCAGCGCCGCATTGAGCGTTTTGCAGATCTCGGCGCAAACCGCACCTGGACGGATGAGACTCAGGCCGAGTTCGTGTACGGCGACGTTGGCATTCCAGTAGCGAAGCGTCGCCGCGTCCGGTTCGCCGAGCGTCAAGGTTCGCTCGAGCGCCGTGTAGTACCCCGATGTCATCGGGAACACGTTCATGCTCAGCAGATCGCCGTCTTCGAGAGTGCGCATCGTGACCGGATTGTGCGCGCCGTCGGTGTTGAGCCCTGACTGGAACCAGACCCACGAATCGCGGATCTCGGCATCCGGGAACTGGCGGCCGATCTCGGCTTCCACGACATCCCGGCCCGCCTGTGTGACCGCCAGCTCGCTGACACCCTCGCGCACGGCATCGCGAAGGGCTGCACCACCCAGGTCGGCGATACGCGCGCCCGCGCGGATGAGCGCTATTTCCTCGGGCGATTTGCGCATCCGCTGGTGCATGCAGCCGTTCGACACGTCCACGAGTCTCGGGCTATTCAGTGCCGCGTCCAGTTCCATGCGCGTGCTGAGCGCGATGTGATCGCCTTCGATGCCGAGCGTCTTGACCCGGCCGGTGACGCTCCGGATTGCCCGCCAGAAATTGTTTCGCCGCCAGTCCGTATAGATGACGTTGTCGCCCACCGAGCGCCGCCACGGCTGGCCCCCGTCGATGTTCGCGGACACCGTCACGCAGCGGTCGTGCGTGACGACGCACGCGTAGGGGCGGCCGAAACTGCAGTACAGGAATCCACTGTAGTAGGCGACGTTGGCCATCGACGTCAGCACGACGGCGTCGACGTCGTGCTGAGCCGCAAGCCGGCGCAGCCCGGACAACCGGTTTGCGTATTCAACGGGTGAAAATGGCAGGGTTGCCTTGACGCCGTTCTCAAGCGTCAGGAAGTCAGGTCTCATCGATCGCATGTTGGTCTCCACGCCCCCGGACGTGCTCCAACCTTTGCGGCCGCCCGGGATATCATCCGGGCGTACAGGACAGGAACGGCTTGCGCCGTTTGAGAGTCGGCTTGCAGCACCGACGCCATCGGTGTTGCGACACGCTGGATGCTAGGGTTGGCGTGCGAACGGCGCAACCCCGATTGCCGATGCACCGCGGTATGGCGACGCATTGGCATCTGAACCCGCCGCGCCGCGGCATCTCATGCGACCCGCCGCTGGCGCGGGCGCTCAGATACAGGATCCGACCGTTGTGATCTTTGAAGAACTGGATTATCGCGAAACGCCACTCGGCGCGATCTCGCTCCGGCGGCGTACCGAACCGCGCGTCAACGATGAGCTGGTCTACGAGGTCAAACTGGGCGACGAGTTTCTGATGTCCAGCCTGTTCACAGTTGGCGAGCGGGCGCTCGCGACCCGGGCGCTGACGCGCATGACGGGGTCAGCGCTCGATGTCGTGGTCGGTGGGCTGGGCCTTGGCTATACCGCGCGCGCTGCGCTCCAGGACTCGAACGTCGCGGAGCTGTTGGTGATCGATGCGCTCGGTGAGGTGATCGAATGGCATCGTCGCGGATTGGTGCCACTTGGGCTGGAGGTCAGCGGCGACCCGCGTTGCCGGCTCATCTGCGGTGATTTCTTTGCGCTGGCGTCCGACCCGGAGGCAGGCTTTGATCCGGATGTAATGGGCCGGCGCTTCGACGCTGTGCTGCTCGATATCGACCACTCGCCGGAACACTGGCTCGCGCCGGTGCACCAGGCGTTTTATAGCGATACCGGCTTGCGCAGGCTGGCAGCCCAACTGCGTGCGGGCGGTGTGTTTGCAATGTGGTCGAACGACCGGCCCGACGCGGCTTTTGAGGCGATGCTCGGACAGGTTTTCAAAGACGTACGGGCAGAACTCGTCACGTTTCCGAACCCGTACACCGGCGACGATGCGTTCTGCTCGGTGTACAGCGGGTTGGCGGCGTAGTGCACGCCCGGCATCAGTCCGGGTCAGACCGCAATTTCCTGCTGAGTCGCGCAGTGGATACTGCCGCCACCCGATGCAATACCGTCGATCGCGATTTGTTCGATCGTTCGATCGGGAAATGCGGCGCGTAGCGTGCGACGCGCGCTGGCGTCGGCTCTCCGGTCACCGAATTTCTGCGCGATGACGGCGCCGTTGCAGACGTAATAGCCAATGTAACCCGCCGCAAAATCCTCATCGCCGTAAGCGTCGTTGAAATCCCACGGCGCTTCCAGGATCGACAGCGACAGCTTACGCCCGCGTGCATCCCGGCTTCGTTTGAGAATCTCGATGTTCTCGCGCGTCACGGCGTGATCGTGAGACGCCGTATCGTCGTCCCGGGCGACAACCGCCTGGCCGGGATGCGTGAAGCGGGCGTAGAAATCGGTGTGTCCGTCGGTGATATCTTTGCCGGCGATACCGTTTAACCAGATGATTTTCTCGAGCCCGAGCAGCGCTTTCAGTTCAGCTTCGGCCTCCGCTTCGCTAACGCCAGGGTTGCGGTTCGGATTGAGAATGCAGCTTCGCGCCATGATCGCCGTGCCATCGCCGTCAACCTCGAAGCAGCCCCCTTCCAAGACCAGTTCTGAAGGCACGTGCGGCACACCGGACTTGGCAGCGATGAAGCGGGCCACCTGCCGATCGAGTTCATGATCTTGTTTGTCGCCCCAACCATTGAAGTTGAAGTCGATGGCCGCCCGCTGGCCCCGTGCATCGCGTACAAAAACCGGCCCGGTGTCGCGTAGCCACAGATCGTCGACGGCAAATGGCACCAGATCGATCGAATACCGCGACCCGCCTCGCGCGCTCAGCAGGGCCCGGGCTTCGCGCTCGTCTTCAGGCGCGACCAGCATCGACACCGGCTCATACTTCGCCACGGTCTTGGCGATGGCGATCAGGTCCTGCTTGACGCGTTGGACTTGCCGTGACGCCCAGATGTAGTCGTTCGCGACGAACGCCATCCAGGTTCGGGCATGGGGCGCGCTTTCGTCCGGCATTCGAAGCGTCCCGGATTCAGAGCGCGCGGCGCGCGAGGCGCGAAACGCCCCGACGGAGAGCAGCGCCGTGCCCAACGTGCGCTTGAGCGCGCTTCGCCGCGACGACTGGGCGTTGCTGTTGCGCCGGACCAAGTTTGACTCTTCCATGTTCGACGGTCGGGTGTTTCTTGACTTCTTACATGGCTGCCATCGGCACCTGCGTTTGCAAGCCGGGGATCGAGACACCGCCGCGGTCGCCTGGCGTTACGCTGCCATAGCGTTCCGCAAACGCATCGGGCAGTGCCACGCCGTCAGGCGGCGCCAGCCATAGCCTCAGCAGATAGCGCCTGCGCTCCCACTCAGGCCAGTCTTCATACTGCGTGCGACTGTGCAGGATCTGGTGGTTGTGCAGCAGTTGAATATCCCCTGGTTCAAACTCCATGCTCAAGTGAAGCGCGGGATCGTTGGCGAGTTCCATGACCAGGTCCAACGCCTCTTCGAGCACGGCAGAAATGCGGGGTGCGTCCGGTAAGTCCTGGCTCATATCGATATGTGAGCGCAGATAGTTGATAACGAGGCGTCCTTCGTACCAGTTGAACACCGGCAGCTCATACCACGGGCCCTTCCCCTCCGGGATCTCATCGCGCCGGTTTCTGGGGACCGCGCCGTACAACGCTGCGGCCAGATCGGGCCGGCGGCGCTGAATCTCGTTATGGATCGTATGCGAGCTGACGATCGTGCTGAGTCCGCCGGCCTTGGCCTGACGCAGGCACAGCAACGCGACCATATCGACCGAATCGCAGTGGTAGGTCAGGTGGCGGGCGGTCAGGTAGCCGCGCTCGCTCTTGTTTTCGAAGCGGTCACTGATGTCGACGACATGGCCGAGCAGATGGCCGCGCGTGTTCTGCGAGCGTGCGCAGCCAAGATGTAATCCGAGACCCCAATAGCGAATTGCGGCGTCGTCGAAGTCGCCGTCTATCGGAAAGCCGCGCAGCAAGACAAAGCCACGGCCGTTCACGACATAGCCACGAAGCTTGTCGATTGTCCGCGCGAGATTTGGCAACGGAAAGTCGTCGCGGCCCAGAGTTTGAAGTGGCTTGCCGCTGTCCCGAACGGCTCCAGCGGCCGCGCATATCTCATCTGCTTCCTGGTCGGTCAACCGGTAGTGCCAGGCCGTGCTGTTTTCGAGTTCCGGCCCGTACCAGACGCCTGGTCCCGTGACCGGATTGTCGTATGGAGCCGGGTGGGAATCGGGCAGTCGGTTGCCGGGTAACGCATTCATGTGATGTTCTCGGGTTTGCATGGGATGCAGACAGCCCGCGCGTTTTCGTCCGATGCCCTGCGGTTGCCTGGACGGCCAGTGTAACCAACGGAAAGCCCCGATGAAGCGGTGATGCGCCGCCGATTCGCTGGCTCCCGTCAATAATCGGGACGGCAGAGCCTGATCAACGCCGCGGCGACATCGCCAGCGTTTTGGATCTTGCGGCATGCCTTCAAGATCTCGCCAGCCGCCGACGGTTTCAGCACCATCTCCGCCTGCGCCATGAACTTCGCATCGATCTGCGCATCGGTCATCGGCAGCTCCGTGCTGCCAATACCGTGCTCGATCGCGCGGCTGAACGTTTGACCGTCCGCGAGATGCACGTCCACGCGCGCGCCGTCGCGATTGATCGTGTCATCCGGATGTGTACGCACTTTGCTTCTGAGTGCGGCCACTTCCGGGTCGGCGACCCGCGCTTCGGTCACTTCCGGGAGCCCCGCGCGCCCCGTCAGCAACGCGACCGCGGCCCAGTGCTGCACGCTCACTTGCGCGAGCTGCGCATCCGGCGGCGTGGGCCGGTCGCACAGCATCAGGCAGAGCGGATTGACGGTGACATCGATGCGGTCGATGCGATCGGCGACCGGCGCGTTTTCTCGGACGATCTCCAGGCACGCATCGAGCACCGGATGAATCACGATCCCGCAAGGGTACGGTTTGAACGTGTTGTCGAGGGTGTGCCAGGCCTTGCCGAGGTCGGTTGTCGCAGCCGCCGGATTGGGGGCAAAGCTGAAGACCTGCAGGTAGCCGTTGTCGCCTTCGAGCGCGGCAGTTCCGCCATCGAAGCCACGCGCCGCGAGCAGCGCGGCGTACAGGCCGCAGCGCGCCGAGTGGGCCGGCGTGTGACTGGTGCACATCGTGCCGTGCGTCTGCCGGAACCCGGACGCCATGTTCGCGGCGACGCCGAACGCCGAGCAGGTTTGCGTGTGATTAAGACCGAGCGCGCGGGCGCTCGCTGCCGCCGCGCCCAGTGCGCCGGCGATGCCTGTTCCGTACCAGCCGAGCTGACCTTTGGCGGGCGGCACCAGGAGCGCGGCGCCCACCCGGCACTGGACTTCGATGCCGACCACCAGCGCCTCGATGAGCGCCTGCCCGGACAGTGCCTCACGCTCAGCGAGGGCGAACAGCGGACCGATCACCGGTCCACTCGGGTGGATGACGGTGGCTAGATGCGTGTCGTCGAAGGCGTGTGCAGCTGACGCCATGCAGTTCAGGTAGGCGCCCGTCACCATATCGACGCGGGCGGCATGGCCGATGAGCGACGTGGTGCCCGTGCCCCCCAGTTCAACGGCCAGATCCCGGGCGATCTGCGTGGCCTGCTGTTCGACGCCGCCAAACATGCACCCGACGATATTCGTGAGCGCCCGCACCCCGGCGGTTTGTACGTTCTCCGGCAGGTAAACTTCGCCAATGGAAAACTCGGCCAGCGCAGCCGTGACGTCGGTTCGGGTCATGACGGGTTGCTCTTGGAAACGGTTTGGTCCGTGCCAAACGCTCGCGAGTCATCGTACCGTGGTTGACTACCCTCAGCACAAGCGCACGGCCCTCAGCGACCGTGAGTTCGGACTGACCTGCGGTGAGGCGTCATGCCCGATCCCATCGAAGCACTAGTGGACCTGGACCAGTTCCCGCTGCACGCACCGGGCAGCGCGGCGTACCAGGCTCTGGTGTCGGCAGCACGGGAAGACTGGCGTACCCGCGGCGCATTCAGGTTGCCCCAGCTGCTGCGCACGGAGGTCGCCAGGAACGCGGCTGCGGAGCTCGAACCGCGGTTCGCTTGCCACGCATTTCGCCATCGCCGGTCGCACAATATCTACTTCGACGATGACATGGCGGACCTGCCCGCCGATCTGCTCGACCATCGGCTGGTGACTTCGCACCGTACCCTGACCTGCGACCAGCTGAACGGCACGATCATCCGTTCGGTTTACGAATGGGATCCGCTCTGTGAGTTCCTGCGCCGTGTACTCGACTTGCCGGAGCTGTTTCGCGTCGCCGATCCGATGGCGCGCCTGAACGTCATGGCCTATGCCGATGGAGATGAGCTCGGTTGGCATTTCGACCGCGCCGAATTCGCCGTCACGTTGTTACTGAAGGGCGCGGACACGGGCGGGCACTTCGAATACCGGCGCAATCTGCGCACGCTTTCCGACCCCAACGTCGAAGGTGTGCGCCGACTGTTGGTTGGCGCCGATCCGGAGGTTCGCCAGGCGCGGTCGTCGCCGGGCACGATGACCGTGTTTAGCGGGTCTTGCTCGGCCCATCGGGTGTCCCGCGTGACTGGCACGAGCGCGCGCATCATGGCCGTGCTGAGCTTCATGGAGCAGCCCGATCATCACTACGCGCCTGCAGATCGACTGCGCTTCTACGGCCGGTCTTCACCCGATGAGGCGTTGACGGACTGAGTGCTGCGGCCGACGTGCCGCACCGCGCCAGTCGACGGTAGCGTCGTCCGATCCGCGACATCGACGTTACGCGCCGGTGCCCGCCGCGCTCTCCCTAACGCCCCGCCAGCGCAACGTGCATCGCCTGACCGACATGCCGATTTGGTATGCACTGGCCCGGTCGCGCCGGGTTAATCTCGAACGCACAACCTCTCAACCCGACTTCTTCAAGTCTCGACCGAAGTGCCGCGCAAGTTTCACGACCGCAACCGGCCTGCGCGATCGATACTGCACTCTCGATAGAGGAGCCCCAACATGGCAATGGATAATCTCGACGCGACCACACCACGCCACCTGGCGGGCAAGTACGCGATCGCCGGCGTTGGCGAGACCACTTACCGGCGCGGGTCTAATGAATCCACTCGCAACCTCGCGACATGGGCGATCGGCAACGCGCTCGATGACGCCGGTCTCGATGCGTCCGAAGTAGATGGCATGCTGTCTTATTCCGGCAATGATTCGACGATGTCGAACTTTGTCGCCGGCGACCTCGGTATCCGGCTCAACTTCTACATGGACGTGCACGGCGGTGGGTCCAGCACCGAGGCGCTGGTCGGTATCGCGATGGGGGTCATCGAAGCCGGCATGTGCAACACCGTTGCGATCTTCCGCGCGATGAACGGCTACTCGCAGGTGCGCATTGGTGGCACGGGTGCGCGCTCGGCTGTGCCGATCATCGGCGACCAGGTGCATATGCGCGCCTATGGCTGGCAAAGTGCCGGGCAGTGGTTTGCCCCGGCGTTCATGCGGCACATGTACGACTACGGCACGACGCCGGAGCAGGTCGCAGGCGTCAAAGTTGCGCATAGCAAACACGCGTCCAACAATCCGAAGGCGTTCTATCGCAAGCGCTACACGGTGGACGATGTCGTCAACAGTCGGATTATCTGCAAGCCGCTGCACCTGCTCGATTGCTGCGTCGAGACCGACAACGCGACCTGCCTCATCGTGACGCGTGCCGACCGTGCACGCGATCTGCGTCAACCGCTCGTACGGATACGCGCAGTGGTCGGGCGGTGCTCGAAACCCCGCTCCGATATGCTCTATCAGTACGGCCCGATCTCAACCGTTGCAGGTCATTACGCGCGCGAGATTCTGTGGCCGAACGCGGATTGCAAACCCGAAGATATCGACATTACCGGTTCGTACGACGCATTCACGTTTACGACCATGCTGCAGCTCGAAGACTACGGTTTCTGCGAGAAAGGGGCTGGCGGCGAATATGTCTCAAACGGGACCATCGAACTCGGCGGCAAGCGGCCGAATAACACGTCCGGCGGCCACTTGTGCGAGGGTTACACCCACGGCATGAGCATGGTGATCGAAAACGTGCGCCAGCTGCGCGGCGATGTCGACTGCTCGTGCCCGGTTGGCCCGGACGGTCGGCGCCAGCACACGTACGACTATTCAGAAGGGGGTTGCCGGCAAGTGCGTGATCCGCAACTGACGGCCAATCTCGGCTGGGCGAATCCGGGCACTGGCTCGGCGCTCGTCATGCAGGCCGGTTGAGGAGGACGCGACGATGTTGCAAGGCGATTACCTCGGCATGACCCTGACCATTCAGGATGTCGACAAAGAAAACGAAGCGTATTTCCGTTACTGCGCGGCCGGTGACTTCCGGTTACAGCGGGGGAAAGAATCCGGCTTGTTGCGCTACCCGCCGACCACGGCGTGCCCGTGGACGCGCGATCGCGAATACGACTGGGTGTCGGTCGAGGGCAAGGGCACCGTACACTCGTATGGCGAGGTGCATCACGGCATTCAGCCAGCGTTCAAAGAACGGGTGCCCTACCTCGTGCTGATGGTCGACCTGGATACCCAGAAAGGTGAGCCGAGCGCCGGTGAGGCGCTACGGGTGGTGGGTAATCTGGTGACGCCGGATGGCGAACTGGCGCCACCCGACATGGTGCGAAGCGTTGGCATCGGCACCCGCGTGCGGATGGTGTTCTCGACCGTCACCGACGGCTTTGCGATTCCGCAGTGGACCGTCGACGAAGAGGCTGAACAGCCCGAGCCGTGGCGCTACCCGCAGGAGTAGCGCCAGGCCGTGATCGGCTAGCCGAGCTGACTACGCTCGGCGGCCAGCTGCTTCAGGAGCGCCGGGTGATCGCCGACGAGGCGTAATACCAGATGGTCGACGCCGCGCTCGACGTAGCTCCGGATGAACGCCAGCACGTCGTCGAGCGGTCCGCCGTAGCATGACTGGAACTTGCGCATCGCGGCTGGTGGTGCGTTGTAGTAGTTCTGGAGGTACGTGTTGATGGCGTCATCAGCCACTTGCGGATCGTTGTCGACGGCGACCGTCAAGTAGAGTGCCGTGGTCGTTGATCCGGCATCGCGGCCAGCCGTTTCGGCCGTCGTCAGATAGTGTTTGCGCCGCTCGCCGAAAGTCTCGGCATCGGGCCCGATCGGAAACCATCCATCGAAGTACTTCGCCGCGCGCTCGATACCGGGCAGCACGCCGGTGCCCAGCCAGAGCGGCGGTCCGCCCGGCGTGTGCGGGACCGGCGCCAGCGTACTGTTTTCGAGCTGCCAGCGTCCGTCCCAGGTTACCGGCTCACCGGTCCACAGTGCCTTCATCAGCCGGTAGCCTTCCAGCAGTCGCCCGACGCGCTTTTCAAACGGCACACCGGCCGTCACGAACTCCGCGCGCACGGCGGGCATGTCGGCGGCGATGCCGACTCCGACGCGCAGCCGGCCTTCAGAGACCTGATCCAGCGTTGCCAGCTGCTGGGCCAGCACCACGGTGTTGCGCAACACCGGCAGCAGCACGGCAGTGCCCAGTTCCACCCGTGGGATGGCGCCAGCAACGGCCGCCAGCAGCGTCAGCGGGTCGTGCCGTGGCCGCGCGGTCAGCGAATCACCAGCCCAGACCGAGTCGTAACCGAGATCGGCGGCCATGCGGGCGGCGTCGAGCAGCACCGCTCCGGATGGCTCGTCCCGCATGATGTTCTCGCGCGTTGGCAGCAGGTAGCCGATCTTAAGGCTCATGACGATTCCTCATTGTTGCTGGACAGAATCTCGCGTCGACCGGTGCCGGCTCGCACGCGAACGCGTCGCAGGCGTTGCGTATGATCGGGCCGTCTCAACGTGACGCATTGGCGCGCGCAGCCACGAGGCAACTGGTTCATCATGAACGGCTTGGTGACATGGCCTGACTGCGCGCCGCTTTACGGACGCACAGACTAATGCCAAGTCGCCGCTGACCGAACCGCCTGGGAGCACAACCTCTGTCTGAGTCCCATACCACGATGACTCCGCTCGGCCGCGCGTTGATTCTGCTGACGGCCACCAGCGTGACGTTCTTGTACGCGATGACGGTTAGCATCGCGAACGTCTCGTTGCCGCAGATGCAGGGGTCGCTGTCGGCAACGCAGGATCAGATCGCCTGGGTGGTGACGTTCAACATCGTTGCGACGGCGGTGGTCACGCCGATGTCGGGCTGGCTGGCGGGTCGCTTTGGCGCCCGGCGGCTCGCGTTGTGGTCCATTGTGCTGTTCGCGATCGCGTCGCTGCTTTGCGGGCTTGCCAACTCCCTGGAAGCGCTGGTGCTCTACCGCATTCTGCAAGGCGGAGCTGGCGCACCGCTGGTGCCGATTTCGCAGGCCATCGTGCTGGAGACCTACCCGAAGCATCAGCACGGTGTCGCCACCGCCGTGTTCGGCATGGGGGTCGTGTTCGGGCCGATCCTCGGGCCGATCGCCGGCGGATTCCTGAGTGAGGCGTATAACTGGCGGTGGGTCTTCTTCATGATCCTGCCGTTCACGCTGATCGCACTGATCGGTGTCTGGATCTTCATCAAGGACAACGGCGTACGCCGCGCCACGCGGCTCGACTGGACCGGGCTGCTGACCCTCACCATCAGCATCGCCACGCTGCAGTTGATGCTGGACCGCGGCGAACGTACCGGCTGGTTCGATTCCTGGGAAATCATCGTCTACTCGGGCCTTTGCCTGACGGCCATCTACGTGTTCGTGGTGCACTGCATGACGTCCAAGGCGCCATTTTTTCCGCTGGCGCTGCTGCGCAATCGCAACTACATGGTGGGGCTGGTGTTGGTGCTGATGTTCGGGATGCTGAACTTCACGCCGATGACCCTCCTTCCGGCGCTGCTGCAAAATCTCGGCGGCCATCCGGATTCGATCATCGGTCTGGTGCTGGGCGCGCGCGGGCTGGGCACGCTGACCGGTTTCACGTTCATGTTCTTCGCTAGCCGCATCGACCCGCGTTACCTGTTGATCGCGGGCTTTCTGATGCAGGGTGTGTCGGGGTGGTGGATGGCGCAGTCGGATCTCAGCCTGTCGATGAACTGGTTTTTCTGGTCGATCTATCTGCAGGGGCTGGGCGTCGGCATCCTGTGGGTGCCGATTTCGGTGGTCGCGTTCTCGACGCTTCAGGTGGAACTGACGCAGGACGGTACGGCGTTCCTGCATTTGCTTCGCAATATCGGTTCCAGCATCCACATCTCACTCAGCATCACGCTGGTGATTCGCTCGGCACAGACCAGCTACGCCGAGCTGAGCGAGCACGTTTCGCCATTCAATGAGAACTGGGCTTTGCCGTGGGTGTCAGGCGCCTGGAATACTGGCACGGCGGAGGGCCTGGCGGCGGTCAGCGGCGAACTCGGGCGCCAGTCAGCCATGATCGGTTACATCAACTCGTTCTACTTCTTTGCCCTGACGGCCCTTATCGTGTTGCCGCTTATCCTTCTCGTGAGACGTTGAAATCCGCGGCGCCAGGACTAAAGATGACGATTCAAATCCAACACGAGCCCGACCGATGCTGATGAACGCTCCACCCGGCCACGCCCGCCCGGAAGGCCGCTTCGACAACCATCCGCGCGAGTACCAGCACATCAAAGCAGTGCCGTTTGCCGCTGCGATGGGTGCTGAGATCGAAGGTATAGACATCGCGTCGATCTCGGACTCTGAGTTCAACGAGTTGGAGGATGCGCTGTACCGGCACAAAGTGGTCTGCCTTCGCGATCAGCATTTCAGTCACGCCGATCAGGAAGCCCTGACCGCGCGCTTCGGGCCGTTCAGTGAAGATGCGTTCACCGCTGGCGTAGATGGACACCCCAACGTGCAGCCGGTCATCAAAGAGGCGACCCAGAGTCTCTCGATGGTGTTCGGCGGCTCCTGGCATACCGACTCGGCGTTCCTCGACAACCCGCCCGGCGTCAGCATGCTCTACTCGGTCGAAAGCCCGCCGTTTGGCGGCGACACGTGGTGGGCCAACACCGCGCTCGCCTATCAGTTTCTGACACCGATGATGCAGGCGATGCTGCAGCCGCTGCGCGTGCATATGTCCGGGCGCGCAGTGGTTGATGGCATCCGGCGTAAGCGCGCGGCGGGCGGTGAGGTGAACGCGATAGCGGAGAATTTCGACTACGAGGAGATGATGCACCGCGGGCGCTATCAGCCGCTCATTCGCCGGCATCCCAAGACCGGTGAACAGTCAATCTATGTTGATCAGACCTACGCGGTGGGCATTGAAGGACTGTCCAAGAAAGAGTCTCGGGCTCTGCTCGACTTTCTGTTCAACCACATCACCCAGCCGGAGTTCACGTGCCGGCTTCGCTGGGCATCGAACAGCCTGGTGCTTTGGGACAACCGTACAACCCTGCACCGCGCGCAGAACGACTACGACGGCTATCGCCGCGAAGCGTATCGGACCATCGCGGCGGGTGAAGTGCCCGAAGCGTAGTCACAAGACCCGGTTGCGGGCATTGGGCCGCGGCGTAGTGGAGTGAATCGATGACTGAAGACACCGCCGCGTTCCTTGCGAGCCTGCGCCTCGAGCACCGCACGGTCGAGTGCCTGCCCGATGCCCTCGTGCCGCCGTCACTAACGGATGGTTATGCGATCCAGCGTCAGGTCGTGGAGCGGCTGTGCGCCGCGCGGGGCGGCGCACCGATCGGCTACAAGGTGGCGTTGACGAGCGAGACGGCCCAATCCCTGGTTGGCTATGCGGCACCGGTGTTCGGACACATGTTGTCGCATGCGCACTGGCGGAGCGGTGCGGCGCTGGCGGCGAGCCAGTTCACGACGCGGATTATCGAGACGGAGTTCGCTTTTCGGTTTTCGATGGATGTACCGGCCGAGCCGCAGACGCGCGAGACGATCGTGGACTACATTGGCGCGCTGGTGCCGTCTATTGAACTGGTCGACCATCGATTCGCCGGTCTGGACCGGATGGATGCGCCAACGCTTGCCGCCGACAACGCCATCCACGGCGGTTGGATCGAAAGTGCCGCGCAAACCCGCTGGCAGCATCTGGATCTCGCGCGTCATACGGTTAGCCTCCGGGTCAACGGCGCCGAGATTCTGACCGGTGCTGGCGACCGCGTGCTCGGTCATCCACTGGAGGTGCTGGTCTGGCTTGCCAATACCCTGCCAGAACACGGCCTGGCGCTTAAGGCGGGTGACTTCGTGACGACCGGACTCGCGACCGACGGGATTTACAGCGCGCAGGCGGGCGATGAAGTGATCGCTGATTTCGGCTCGCTGGGACAGGTGGCCATCTTTTTCGAATGAGCGTGTTGCCAGCGGCTGGGAATCGGCGCGTCGCGGCGCTGGCTGTTCACGCGCGAGGCACGTGTACTCGCGGTCGGGTCGTGCGTGAGCGCTGAAGTCATTCCCGTGCCCGGGCTGGGCGAGTTTCCCCTGATCATCTGGCTGCGGGACAGTCAGTTCGCGTACGCAGCCGTGCATACGGCGCACCTGTTCGGAGTGGCCGTGCTGGTCGGTAGCGTCGCGGCGTTCGATTTGCGCGTGCTCGGCTGGCGTCGCGAGGTATCCGTGCAAGTGCTGGCAAAGCACCTGTTGCCGCTGGCTGTCCTCGCCACGGTGCTGATCGTTCCAACCGGGCTGGCGATGTTCGCCGTGCATGCCGACGCGCTGCTGACGAGCCGGACGTTTCTGATGAAGATGGGGTTGTTGATGGCGGGGGCCGGCCTCGCGATCGCTTTCCATTCCGGCCCCTATAAAACGGTTGCCAACTGGTCGGTGGATGCAACTGCGCCGAGGGCGGCGCGCGCGTGCGCGTTCCTGTCGCTTGCCGGTTGGATCGCAGTCGTGTTCTGCGCAAGTCTGCTGCGCCCGGCCTGACCCTGACTACTCAAGGAGGCTTGTCGATGAGTTCGAACACGCTGCCAGATCAGGCGTCGGTGGTGGTTGTCGGGGGCGGCGTTATGGGCTGCTCCACGCTTTATCACCTGGCGAAGCTTGGCCTCGATGGCCTCGTGCTGCTGGAACGCAATCAGCTGACGTCGGGCACCACGTGGCATTCGGCAGCGCAGGTACGCCAGCTACGGTCCACGCGCAACATGACCCGCCTCGTTCAGTACAGCGCAAATTTGTATCCGGCACTGGAGGAGGAGACTGGTCAGACGACCGGCTGGAACAGGACCGGTTCGCTCTCGATCGCTGCCAATGCGGACCGGTGGATTCACGTGCGTCGGCAGTCCGCCCTGGCACATGCCTACGATGTCAACGCGCACGAGGTCAGTCTCGACGAGGTGCGCGCGCTCTGGCCGCTGATGCACACCGATGATCTCGTCGGCGCGGTTTATTCTCCCGACGACGGGCGTGTGAACCCGTCGGATCTGTGCCTTGCACTGAGTAAAGGTGCACGCAACCGCGGCGCGCTGATTTTCGAGAACACCGGGGTTACCGGCGTCATGAAAGGCGCCGACGGTCGCATTGCCGGTGTGCGCACAGACTCAGGCGACATCAGCGCTGAGCGCGTTGTCATCTGCGGTGGCCTTTGGAGCCGTGAGTTGGCCGGCATGGCAGGGTTCGACGCGCCCATCTTGCCGTGCGAACACTTCTATTTGCTGACCAAGCCGATGGACGGCATTTCCGGCCATTTGCCCACGCTTAGCGACCACGACTCCCACCTCTACATCCGCGATGACGTAGGCGGTTTGCTCGTCGGTTGTTTTGAACCGGAAGGTAAACCGCTGGACCCGGCCATGCTGGGCCCGGACTTCGCGTTCTCGCTGCTGAACGAAGACTGGGATCACTTTGAACCGATGATGCTGAACGCACTGCATCGTATACCGGCGCTCGCAGAGGCCGAAGTGCGCACGTTGTTGAACGGGCCTGAGAGTTTCACACCGGACAGCTCCTTTCTGCTCGGCGAGGCGGCCAGCGTGCCTGGGTTGTTCCTCGGCTGTGGCATGAACTCGGTTGGCGTCGCGACTGGCGGTGGTGCGGGCTGGGCGCTGGCGCAATGGATCGCTGACGGCGCACCGGCGTTCGACCTGGGCGAAGTCAATCCGAACCGGTTTCACGCCGTCGAGAATCGTTTGGAGCACCTGATGGCGCGCGCGCCGGAAGTGCTCGGGCGCCACTACGAGATTCACTATCCGGGCCGGCAATGGGCGAGCGCGCGCGATCTGCGCCTGACGCCAATGCACACACACTGGCAGGCGCACAAGGCTCGCTTCGGTCAGGTTTACGGTTGGGAGCGACCGCTCTATTTCGGCGCGGATGGAGAACCGGAACTGCGCTTTGGTCAGCCGGTCTGGTTCGAGGCAGTCGGCCGGGAGGTTGCGGCCGCAACGACCGGCGCGGCGCTGTTCGACCAGTCGACGTTCGGCAAAATCAAAGTGAGTGGCCCCGACGCGGAAGCGTTCCTGCAGCGTGTTTGCGCGAACGACATGAGCCGCGCGCCAGGGCGCGCCATCTACACGGCCATGCTGAACGAAAAAGGCGGTTATCTGAGCGACTTCACAGCACTGCGACTCGCTGTTGATGAATACCTGCTCTACGTCGGCACGACGTCGACAGGCCGAGACCTCGGCTGGTTGATGCAAAATTTGGGTGACGCCAATGTCGAGCTGGAAGACGTCACCGAAGACCTTGCCGTGCTGGGTTTGATGGGCCCGCGGGCGCCGTCACTGGCAGCGCAACTGGGCGCCGACCTGGGTGGCCTCGGGTACTTTCACCACGTCGACACCACGCTTGCCGGCGAATCCGTGCGCGCCGTGCGCCTGTCCTATGTCGGAGAAGCCGGCTGGGAATTCACGATGCCAGCGGCAGTTGCGCACGCCGTTGGCGGCGCGCTCATCGAGGCTGGCGCCGTCCCGGCCGGCTTGCTGGCACAGACGTCGATGCGCATTGAAAAGCGCTTCGTGTCGATGGGGCACGATATCGATGGCGATACCACGCCTCTAGACGCGGGACTGATGTTCGCGGTGCGAAGTGGCGGTGGATTTGTTGGCGCCGCGGCCCTGGAGGGTGCGACCGCGCGCTCGGCGCTCGTCAGTATTGTGCTCGATGACGAGCTCGCCGATCCGCACGGACACGAACCGATCTACGCCAACGGGGAGCTGATCGGTCAAGCCACATCGGCTGCGTTCGGCTACCGGGTGGGGCAACCGGTAGCTCTGGGATTGATAAAAGCCGGCGTTGTGCGCGGCCATGAGACAGTCGCGGTGGAATTGGATATTGCCGGCGATCGGCTCGCGGGCACCGCGAGTTTGTCGCCTGCGTTCGATCCGACAGGTGAACGGATGCGGCCACGTCGGTAGCTGCTGGCGAAGCGGTTTCGCGAGTTGCTGCAAGTCGGCGCGCACCACAACGTAGCGGGCCAGTGCGCATCAGGCGTCATCGGTTTGCCCGGCAGCAAACCCGCTCGCGCCCGGCAAGTGCCGGTCATTGCGGCAACGGAGGACGGCTCAGATCCCAGACCCTGACAGGTACGCCCGCCAACCGCCTGATGCAGTGATGTCGAGAGCGCCTTCGACCGCATGCGTCTCGCAAAGGAAGCCTTTGACGTGTTCATCGGTTCCGAGCCGCACGTTGCCGAGGCCAAGCGGTGGCGGTATGCCGTGTAGGAAGTCACCAACAGCCGCGCGCGGCAGCGACCAGATTTCGACCGGCACGGCTGTGCCGCCTTCCTGCACGCGAACCAGTCCGGGCCGTGCCGGCGACCCCGGCAGCGCGTAGAGGCGATAGCAGTCGCCCGTCGTCGTCGCCTGGATAAAACGCCCGCCTCGCGACGTGAGTTCGTGATTGAGCGGCAAGCCGGACATATGTGCACCGCATACGGCAATTGCCAGCTCGTCCGGGTGAGGCGTGATGCCGAAGTTTGCATCGAGATCCGGCGCGGACGGCACGCCCCATCCGGTTGCGCCGGGGGCATGGTCAGAACGCTGCTCCAATGCCAGACCCAAGGTCATCAGACGATGGTCTTGGCCGCCTTTAGCGAGCAGCGTCACGCTGGCTGGCAGTCCGTCTTTGCGCGGCGGCGTCGGGACGACGAGACCGCACATATCCAACAGGTTTACGAAGTTGGTGTACGTGCCCAGCACCGTGTTCGGTACCAGCGGATCCCGCGCAAGGTCCGTCAGCTTGAACAGGGTCGGCGTGGTCGGCACGGCAAGCACATCGATGTCCGACAGCCCGTCGTAGACATGGCGCCGCAACTCGGCCAGCCGGTAGATGTCGCGGAACGCGTCCGTAGCGCTGAAGCGTGTGGCCTTACCGATCACGGCTTTTGTCACCGGGTGTAGAGCCGCGGGATCGGTATTCAGCAAGTTCTCCACCACGGTGTGGCGTTCAGCTACCCACGCGCCTTCGTAGAGGAGCCGCGCCACTTCAAAATATGGCTCGAAGTCGAGCGGGACGAGTTCTGCGCCGAGGGCTGCCAGGCTCGCCAGGTCACGCGTGAAGGCCTGCTCCTGACAGGAGTCGCCAAAGAATGGCCGGCTGCCGGTGGCCGGTACACCGAGTTTGAACGATGGCGGCAGGCGTCCGAGCGGCCCGGGCGGGCGCTCGCGCGACCACGGGTCGGCCGGGTCGCGCCCGGCTGCCTCGGTGAAAACCTGCCAGGCATCGGTGGCTGTCAACGCGAGGATTGAGACGACATCGAGTGATCTGCACGCAGGTACCACACCCGATGTGCTGAGCGCACCCAGCGATGGCTTCAAGCCGACGATATTGTTGAGACCCGCCGGAACGCGTCCTGATCCCGCAGTGTCGGTGCCGAGCGCGAATGGGACAATGCCACGGGCGACGGCTACTGCAGAGCCGGAGGACGATCCGCCTGGGATGAGTTCTGGTGCCACGGCATTGCGCGGTACGGGCCAGGGCGTACGGATGCCGACCAGGCCGGTCGCGAACTGATCGAGATTCGTCTTGCCGATTGGCAGCGCGCCCGCGGCTCGCAACCGCGCGACAACTACGGCATCGTCCTCCGGTTCGAACCTCCATGCATGACAGGCGGCCGTAGTGGGTAAGCCGGCTACGTCGATGTTGTCCTTGACGGCAAACGGCACACCCCAGAGAGGCCGTTCGGGGTCGAAATCGCCCAATGCCTCGGCTTCGGCGAGCGCAGCGGCGCGGTCTGCGAGCGAGATGAATATGCCGGGATCGGACGCCGTATCGATCCGCCGGAAAACCTCCGCTATCACCTCGCGTGGATCCGCCCCCGCGGCATATTCAGCCCGGAGACTGTCCACGGTAAATGGGGCGTCACGCATGGCTTGAAATTCTCGTCGCTCCCAGCGACTCGACGCGCGCTGGTGGTTTTGGTGCGGCCGCGATCAACGACTTCGTGTAGTCATGTGCGGGCGTGTGCAGCACTTCGGACACCGGTCCCTGCTCAACGACCGCGCCCGCCTTCATGACGACCACGTCATCGCAGAGCATGCGCACGACCTGCAGGTCGTGACTCACGAACAGGTAGGTCATGCTGAGGCGTGCGCGCAGATCGACCAGCAGGTTGAGAATCACCGCCTGAATGGAAACATCCAACGCGGCGGTTGGCTCGTCGAGGATCAGCAGATCGGGTTCCACCGCGATCGCGCGGGCGATGCCAACCCTGGCTTTCTGACCACCCGACAGTTGATGTGGGAACCTGGACAACAGCACGTGCGGCAACCCAACCAGGTCCGCCAGTTCGCGTACCCGTGCTTCGCGCTCCTTCGCACCTGATGAACTCAGGCGTTTGATCGGTTCAAGCAGGCTTTGACGGGCCGTATGACGGGGATTGAGGCTGTCGGTGGCGTCTTGAAACACCATCTGGATGCGTGCGCGCCGCGGGTCGCGCGCGAACCGGTGGGCTGGTACATCGAACAGGTCGGCCCCCGCAAATGACGCTGTCCCACTGGAAGCGTCGGCGAGTCTCGCGATGATCGACGACACGGTTGACTTTCCCGAGCCTGATTCGCCCACCAGTCCCAACGACCCGCCGCGGCTTATCGAGAATGAGACTTCGCGAACCGCGTGGACCGGCGCGCCGGCCGTCGCGAAGATTTTGCCGAGCCGGTCCACGCTGATCAGAGAATCTTGCGACGCACCTTTCATACACGGCATCGGCGAACGCGATTCGTTGGGCAGGAGTTCTCGCACCGTGGTGCCTGCGCGCGGGTTCGCGTCTACGAGTTTTCGGGTATAGGCGTCAACCGGGTGCTGGAAGAGCTTGTCCGGAACGCCCTGTTCTACAACTCGCCCGTCTTTCATGACCATGACGCGATCGCAGTACTCGGCCGCGAGCCCCAGGTCGTGGGTGATCAGCACGGCACCCATGTTGCGTTGCCGGATCACCTTCGCGATCAGGTCCATCACGGTTTTTTGCGTGGTAATGTCCAGACCGGTAGTGGGTTCGTCAGCGATCAGTAGCCGAGGATCGCAGGCGAGGGCGAGTGCGATGACGATCCGTTGGCACATACCGCCTGAGAGCTCGAATGGATAGGCGCGGAACCGTTGCGCGGAGTCCCGAATCTCCACCGCCTCCATCGCCGCGATCGCCTTGCTGCGGGCATCGCTACGCCCCGCTCTCACATGCTGGCGCAGAACATCGGATATCTGTTGGCCAACTGTGCGGATCGGATTCAGAGCCGCGCGCGGGTTCTGGAAGATCATGGATATCTCGCGCCCGCGCAGATCGCGCATGTCGCGCTCCGAGGCCCTGAGCAGATCGATGCCGCCGTAGTTCAAACGGGTAGCGCTGAGCGTGGCGGCCGGGTCCAACAACCGCATCACTGCGTAGGAAGTGACCGATTTGCCTGACCCGGACTCACCCACGATGCCGAGTGTCTCGCCGGCGTCGACGTGCAAGTCGATGCCGCGCACGGCTGCGACGTTACCGCGGCGGGTTGCGAAAGAAACTTCGAGATTACGGACGTCGAGCATTGCTCAGGTCCGCGTGCGCGGGTCGACGATGTCGCGCAATCCGTCGCCCAGAAGATTGAACGTGAACACCGCGAGCATCAGGGAAAGGCCTGGAAAGATGGCGAGCCACCACTCCCCGGAGACAATGAAGTTCGCGCCTTCTGCGACCATGATTCCCCATTCCGGTGTCGGTGGCCGGACGCCGAGACCGATGAAGCTCAACCCCGCCGCGTTCAGGATCGCCCACCCGAGGTTGAGTGAGACCTGCACCATGAGCGGCGGTAACGCATTCGGAAATATGTGTAATGAAAGCACCGCGGTATCCGACGCGCCGGAGAGCCGCGCCGCGCGCACGAATCCGGCATCGCGCCGGATATTGACTTCGGCACGCACGAGCCGGGCGTAAAAAGGCACATTGATGATCGCGGTCGCGTAGACGATGTTCTCAACCGTGTTGCCGAGTGCGGCGACGATGCCCATGGCGAGCACGAAGAGCGGGAACGCCATGACCATGTCCAGTACGCGGTTGAGGGCTGCGTCCAGCCAGCCACCGTAGTAGCCGGCGAGTGAGCCGAGGATCGACCCGACAACAAAGGAAAGTGCGACGGCGGCAACTGAGATCGTGAGGTCGAGGCGCGTGGCTACGATGACGCGGCTGAACACGTCCCGGCCGAGGTTGTCGGTGCCGAACAGGTGCCTAAGAGACGGTGGCTCCAACGCGCGTGCCGCGTTCGACTCCATCGGGTCGAACGGCGCGATCCATGGGCCGAACAACGCAATGACAACAATTCCGGCGAACAACACAAAGGCGAGGAGCGTGACGGGATTGCTGCGCAGCACGTGGCTGACGTGGTGTAACCATGTGTCGTCGACCTGCACGGCGTTCGCGGAGGCCGGGGTGGCGACCGGTTCAGACACCGTCAAAACCAACCCGCGGATCGATCACTGTGTAGAGCAGATCGATGGCGAGATTGAGCGCGACGAACAACAGTGCCATGACCAGCACGAAACCTTGTACCGCCGCGTAGTCTGACACCACCAGAGCTTCTACCGCGTACGAGCCGATACCGGGCCACGCGAACACCTTCTCGACCAGCACGTTGGCGCCCAGCACAAAAGAGAACACCATCCCCAATGTCGTTACTACGGGTAGCAGCGCGTTACGAAACGCGTAGGTGTAGATCACGGTCTTGGGGCGCAGTCCCGATGCACGGGCCGTCCGTATGAAATCTGCGCCGAGAGCTGCGAGCATTGCGCCACGTGTCATGCGCGCGATCGGCGCGAGCGTGAATAATGCGAGAGTCACAGCGGGGAGCACCAGCTGTGCAGCTGAGGCCATCCAGGTTTCGCCGTCTCCCGCGATGGCCGCGTCGATCAGATAGAAGCCGGTGACCTGCTCGGGCTCGATAAACGCGAAGTCCAGTCGTCCGAGCGGTGATGGAGCGACACCGAGCAGGTAGTAAAACACGTAGACCAGGACGATCCCGGTAAAGAAAGTCGGCAACGACACCCCCGCGGTGACCATCACCCGGCAGGCGTGGTCCGCAAACGAGCCAGGTCGGGTAGCTGCGAGCACGCCGAGCGGAATGGCGATACCGCAGGCCAGCAGCAGCGCCAGTCCGGTCAGTTCGAGCGATGCGGGCAACCGACGGGCCAGGTCTTCGGCGACGGGCTGCCCGGTGGACAACGACTGGCCCAGATCGCCGCGGAGCAGATCGCCTGCATAGATAAGGAACTGCTCTGGAAGCGTTCGGTCGAGGCCGAGCGCAGACCGGATCTCCGCAATGGAGGCGTCGTCGGCTGCTGGCCCCGCGAAGTAGACAGCCGGGTCGCCTGGCAAGGCGCGGGTCAACACAAAACTGATGACCACCACACCGATTACCACCGGGACCGCCTGCGCCACGCGCAGGGTTGCGGTGCGCAGGCGACCCGGCACTGCTCAGGCGCCCTTCAGCGGTCGAATATCGAGCTGACGATGAAACCAGAACTCATAGCCGCTGCTCCCGTTAGCCGCGACATTCAGCGCGGGTTGCCATAGTGGGATGCGCGGGATGTCTTCGAACGCGATTTCAAACAGCCGCTTGATCTTGGGTGCGTAGGCGGGGTCGTCCGTCGCCAGGTGTAGCGTTTCGTCCACCAGCTGCTCGACTTCAGCGTTGTGGTAATTGGATGAGTTGAACAGGTGACCCTTCTTGTACGCCCAGAAGAAGTAGTAGCACGGATAGTTGAGCCAGCCACCAAAGTTCTCGAGGTGCAGCGGCAGGCGTTTTTCGACCAGGTTGGCCGTTCGCCAGTTGGCACCCGGGATCTTCTCGATCGTGGTCTTGATACCGAGCTTGCCAAGGCTTTCCTGAATCAGCAGGGCAGTGGGCTCCATCCAGTCAGCGAGACCGAGGCTTATCGAGAACGGCACGGAGAAGCCGGAGGCAAACGCGGATTTCGCGAGATGAGCGCTGGCCTTTTCCATGTCGTAGCTGTAGGGAGAGCGGCGCGGCCATTCGATCGAGTCGCTCGACGCATCGCCACCCCACATCGGTGCTCCGCGTCCGTACGCCGCGGTCTGGAACACGGCTTCGTAAGGAATGGCAAAGGCGAGTGCTTTGCGCACGTCGGGGTCCTGAAACGGTTCGAACGTGTAGTTCAGCCCGACGCAGTGGATGCAGTTCTCGATCGGAGTCGAGAACACGTCGACTTTCTCGGCGAGCTCCTTCGCGTCTTTGTTCGGGATGTTGAACGAGAGCTGCACGTCGCCTTTCTCCACCAGAGCGCGCCGCGTCGCCGGGCTCGGCACTTCGCGCAGCACGACGCGCTTGACGGCCGGCAACGGCCCACCGACCCAACTTTCGTTGCGCTCGTAGACCAGCTGCTCGCCTGGCACCCAGCGAAGCACCTTGAACGCCCCCGAGCCTGCCGGGTTCTTGTGCAGGTATTCCATTGCCCACGGGTCGTCAGCGGTTGCGTTGGCTTTGGCGACCTTGGAGTTGATGATGAACGGCACGGGTACCGCGAGATCCGGTAGCGTCAGCTTCGACGCGCGGTCCAGCTTGATCACGAACGTCTCGTCATCGACCGCAATGAACTGTTCGGGTCTGATGAGACCGCCTGCCTTCATCTGTACGGTTGGGAATCCGCCCGCAGATACCGCCCGGTCGAATGACCATTTCACATCGCCCGCCGTAACCTTGCTGCCATCCCAGAATGTGGCATTGCTCTTCAGCTTGAACGTGAGCGTCAATCCGTCCGCCGAGATCGTCCAACTTTCCGCAAGTTCCGGCTCGATGACCGACGAGTCGTAAGAGAGGCCGCCGTCCGGTGTCGACTTGGTGCCAAAGCTCACAAGCCTGTCGTAGCAGTTCACCGCGACCTGATAGCTCGGTCGGTTGGTCCCTTTGCGGTGCAGGTCGAGGCTGTTGATGGTCTGGCCAGTGACCGCGACGACCACATCGCGGGCCGCGGCCTCAGCTGGGAGCATCTTCAGAAATGGAAGCGCAGCGGCGCTCAGAACACCGCTGCTGGTCTTGAGGAATCCACGGCGAGACGTCTGCATCGTTGTTGCCCTCGACTGGCTTGAGGTCGGGATCGAGTGCCCCGGTTGCGTTTAGGATGCGGCGTCGTTGCGTATACTTCTATTGCCAAATATTCACAGAAGCGGTGCAAAAAAAGCATCGCATCGTTGTTTCGCTATGCGCCATCTGCAGACTTTCAAGCTGATCGAGTCGGTGGTCCGAGCCGGTTCGATTCGCCGTGCGGCCGAAGATATGAACATTACGGCCTCCGCGCTGAACCGCCGGATCCGCAACTTCGAAGACGAGTTCGGCTGCGAGGTGTTCGAGCGTATGCCAAAGGGTGTACGCCTGAATCCGGCCGGAGAGCTGCTGATTCAGCATATCCGCGGACAGATGTCAGATCTGGCGCGCGTACAATCCCAGGTTGCCGACTTGACCGGGGTGCGCCGCGGACACGTCTCGATCGCGTGTTCGCAGGCGCTGTTGCCATGGTTTCTTCCAGCTCAGATCGCGGAATATCGCGGCGACCATCCGGGCGTGACATTTGCCGTGAACGTGCGGGACCGGAGTCAGGCTGAGCGCGACCTTTCCAATCACAGCAGCGACCTTGCGCTCGTTTTCGAACCGATTCTGATGGTGGATTTCGAACTGATCTCGACGACGCCGCAGCCTGTTTGCGCGGTGTTCTCGACAGCGCATCCGTTGGCGACGGCGGCGTCCGTGCGGCTGCGTGACTGCCTGGACCACCCCCACGTGTTGCCGGCCAACGGATATGCCATTCGGCATTTGCTCGAAGTGGCGACGAGCGATACGTCGCGACGGCTCGCGCCGATCGCGGAATCCGACTCGTTCGAGTTCATGCTGCACTACGTTCAGCATGAGCAGGCCGTGTGTTTTCAGTTTCCCGTTGGGCTGCCGGAATCCGAGCTGGCCGGCCTCGTCGTGAGGCCCTTGCCGGTCGACGAAGTATCTCCCGGGTACCTGCGCCTCGGCCAGCTTAAGGGTCGTACGTTACCCGTTGCCGCCGCCCTGTTCGCCCGCCAGCTTCACCAGGCGCTGGAACTCTAGCCGCAAGGGCGTGTTCGGGTCCGTCAGACTTAGTGCGACGGCGAGACAGTCTCAGCGATGCACGTCTGCCGCTACGGCCCAATTGCTTCAGCTTCGATCTCGACCAGAAAGTCTGGTGTCGCAAGCCCGCTGATTTCGAGGTAGGTATTCGCGCAGAGATGCCCTGCCATCATCTTGTCGCGCACGCGGCGGTACACGGCGACCTGCCCGGACTGGGTGACGTAGATGGTGAGGCGGATGAGGCTTTCGCGGCCCAGTCCGCCTGCGCGCAATACGCCGAACACATTCTCGAAAGCCTGCTCCATCTGCGCCTCGAGGCCGTCTGCGACGGTGCCGTCGGGGTGCACTCCGAGCTGGCCCGAGACCACGATGCGACGGGCGCCGGCGGCATGCTCAATGCCCTGCGCGTAATTCGAAGCGGGTTTGACGACGTCGTCCGGGTCCAGCACACGCATGGCGATGGTTTCCTCTTCAGATCAGGTGAGTTCAGGGAACAGGTACAGGTCCGCGTGGCGCGGTTTTTCTACGCTGCCGAGATGACGTACGGGGGCCTCGGCCGCCGCGATGGCCGCCTCCGTTGCCGACCTCAGATCGTTTGCCTCGGTGTTGCGGAACGCTGCTTCTACTGCGTTGGTGGCCGCTTCATGGGCGGCGTCGTAGCGCTCGTCGTAGTCGTCTGCCTCTTCGTCCCACTCTGCCTCGCGTGCGGTGACGGCGGCCTCGACGATCAGTTCGATAAGACCGCTGCGGTCGGTTCGATCGTGCACCGCCTTGATGCGCTCGCGCTTGTCTTCGAGCTCGACTTGTGAGAGCTGGCCGGAGGCGGCGAATTGATCGATCGCCTCGTTGTCGACAAAACTCTGAATGGCGATCCGCCATTGCGACTGAACGATTTCGATGGCGGCTTCATCGGGTTCATCCTGCCCGCCAGCCGCAGCCGCCGCGCGCACCTCGTCAGCCGTGACGCCGCCGCACTCGATGCGCCAGTCCATCTCCGCGGCGTAGGCAGCCGCGTAGAGCATGGGGAAAAGACGCGGGGTGACGGCGACCGCCTCGTGTCCGCGGCTGGCCTGCATCGCCGCCTGATGCAAGTCTGCGATCGTTGCATCTGCGGCCAGGCGCACAGTGGTTTTCGTCGGCGGCTGATGCATGCCCTGATCGGGCGCGTTGGTTGCCAGCACCGACAGATGGTCGCCGTGGCTCCGTACGATGTCGACCAGCAGGCTCTCCGCCTGCGGATGCTCGAACACCACGGCCATGCAGGCATCGGAACGGTGGCAGGCCGCACGCAGCAGCACGCCCTCGATCTCGGCAATGCGGAAATCGCCAGCGTGCTCGTATCCGAGTTCGTCGAGTTCCTGCGTGCGACCGAGCATGCCCTGCTCATCGCGCCATGCGGCGTCGGCTTCAGCGCTGGTCACCGTGATCCGAAACGGCGGCACGTTCTCGCCGCTGAGGGCCGCGGCGATTTCCTGTAGCGCGTCACCCAGTTTGGAGAACTTGCGCTTCAGCCAGATCCAGCCAAGTGCGATAAGGATGATGCCGCCGACGACCACGCCGGCTACGACGCTGAAAAATGTGCCCATCGCCGTTGACTCCCTGGGTGTGCCGATGCACCGCCCGCCAGGCTCGGACTGGCGGAACTGGTGCACCCCGTGTTCCGGCATGGTGCAGATTAACCGGGACGAGGGCTCATGTGTTGCCAATCGAGGCCTGATCTGCCGAAGAGCCGGGATTTCGATGGCGGCACGGCCGCCCGGATGGTGCGAACCAGGGAGTCACCTGGGAATGGGGCGCGGGTTCGTTGGGGGCCCGTGGACAAACAAGTGCTCCAGGTGTTGATCCAGCCCGGTTGGTACGACCCGTTCGGTGAGAGCGCGCAGCGTATTCAGCGAGTGCCATTCAAAGCCCTGAAACCAGTCGCGCTCGGCTTCCGGGGGCATACCGGCTGCGGAGGGTTCGAACGGGTCGGTTCGAACGAGGTAAAAGCGCTCGGACTGCGCCACCTCCACCGCGTCGCTGGTGTTGGCGTCCAGCGTGTACGTCGTCTCACGGGTCCACAGGCACGGGCCGAGTTCGAACGTCTGGAGCCCGGTCTCTTCGGCCAGTTCGCGCGTCATGGCCATCGCGTCCGATTCCCCAGCTTCGATCCCCCCGCCGGGGGTGATCCAGAACGGTCGGCTCGCGTGGATGAGGCGCATCAGTAAAATTCGCTGGTCGGGCGTTACCAGAACAGCGCGTACAGCTTGTCGACTCCGGTGATGCATCGAATGGTTCAGGTCCGCCTCTGCGCTTGCCGATCGTCGCCTCCCCGGGGGCCGGTCGGCAAGCGCCGTCGGGCGCTCGGTGCTTGGGCCGGTTCCCGCGTTGCGTATACGATGCCGCCATTTGCTTGCGGAAGTCCGGTGGAGGTCGTGGTGAGTACGTTTCAGGATGCCCGTGGATTCGCTCTGCGAACGGCGAACGAAGCAGCCGCGGATACATGCCGCTGTGGTATCGAGGGCTACAACTACTGGCGCACGGATGCCATGGCGGCGCTCGGGCGGGCTATGGAGGCCGACGACCAGTTCGCGCTGCCGAAGCTCGCCACCGCCTGGATTCTGCATCTGGCGCGAAGCGCCGCCTACGTAAGCAAAGTCGACGGCCTGGTCGAAGACGCCGAGGCCTGTCTGCAGCCCGGCGACAGGCGTGAACAGGCCCTTGCAGCGGCTCTTCGCGAAGCGGCCGCCGGCAACGCTATCGGTGCCGCGACGGTGCTGGAAGGGTGGCTGGATCGGCAGCCCACAGACCTGTTTGCGCTGCGACTGGTGCAGTTCGAACTGTTCTGGAGCGGCCGTGCGAGATGGATGCAGGACATTCTGGAACGGGCTTCCAGCGCATGGCATGGCGACATGCCGGGCTACGGGATGTACCTGTCGTGCCGGGCCTTCGCAAACGAGGAGGCCGGTGATTACGCCGCCGCTGAGCATTTTGGGCGCGAAGCGGTGGAACGCGCTCCAACCGATCCCTGGGGCGCGCACGCGGTAGCCCACGTGCTGGTGATGCAAGGGCGCATCGACGATGGCATCGAGTGGCTGGAGGGCCTCTGCCAGAACTGGGATGACGTCAATCAGATCAAACATCACCTCTGGTGGCACTTGAGTTTGTTTCTGCTCGAACGCGGGGAACATGAGCGCATTCTGCAATTGCTGACCAGCCGTATCCGGAATCCGGATTCGCCGCTCGTGAAGGCTGTTCCCGATGCCACCATCGATCTGCAGAACGTCGCGTCGATCCTGATGCGGCTCGAACTCCGCGGCGTCGACGTAGGCGACGCCTGGGAGTCGATTGGAAGTGTCTGCGCCGGGCGTATCCACAACCATGCGAACGCGTTTTCGAACGCCCACGACATGATGGTACTCGCGGCGACGGGACGCGACGCGCAGGCTCAGGAGCTGCTGCGCAGCATGCGTGAGTTTGCCGGTTCCGGTGGCGGTAGTCTGCGCGGTTCTTTTGCCTCGGCCGGTATCGCCATATGCGAAGCGATTCTGGCGCACCGCCGTGAAGACCATGCGGGCGTCGTCGACACGTTGATGCCGGTACGTCACGATCTGTCGCTGGTGGGCGGCAGTCACGCCCAGCGCGACATCTTTTATCAGATACTGCTCGACTCGGCGCACCGCGCCGGGCGTTCCGATCTTGTCGCAATATTCCTGCGTGATGTCAGTCGTATTGGATTCGGCCACGTCACCGGTCGAACTCTTTACCGGGACTTGAAGGAGGTCGCATGACCCGCGATGCCATCGTTCGGCAACTCAACGAATGGTCGCCGCCAGTGTGGCGCAGCATGCGAGCGGTTGTCGTCGACGTGTTCGGCCCGAACCTCGGTGACGAGGAGACGGGCGCCCGCATGTCCTACACGATCGGGAAGAACCTTTGTCATACGGACATCATCGTCCAGGGCGGCGTGGTGGGTGCGATGCTGGATTCGACGATGACCTGCGCGTTGTTCGGGCACTTCCTCGCCTTCGATCCGCCGCGGCGCGTGCAGCCGGCGTCGCTGGAACTCAAAACCAACTTTCTGAGGGTGGCCAACAACGGACCGTTTGATTCGCGCTCACGGGTGCGGCGCCTCGGTCGCACCGTTGCATTTCAGGAGGGTGAGCTCTACCAGAACGACGTACTGGTCGCGACGGCCAGCATGACGTCGCAACTGTTGTTTCCGGAAGAGTAGACGCTCGGCCGCGCGACTATTGCAGCAGCAGGATCAGAATCCCGCCGACGATCAGGACGATGCCGAGCACTTCGGTGAGATTGGACTTCTCCTTGAAGAACACGGTCGACGCGATGAACGTGAACACGAGCTCGATCTGACCGAGTGCCCGCACGTGCGCGGCGTTCTGGATGGTCATGGCCGCAAACCAACCCGCCGAGCCCAGCATGCCGGTCACACCCACCAGCACGGCGACCCGCCAGGCACGCACAACCCGCGTGAGTTCACCCGGTTCTTTGATGCGCAGGTAGAGACCCATCAGGATCGCCTGCAACAGCGTGACCGTTGCGAGCGTAAACGCCGACTGCACCAGAAAACCCTCGCCGCCAAGCGACAGCGATGCGGCCCGGTACATGACCGCCGACACGCCGAACATCGTTCCGGAAAAAATGCCGATCAGTGCCGGGCGCTCGGTCCAGCCGGTCAGCAGGCTGCGCACCGTGACCTGTCCCTTGCCGAGCGACAGCGCCATGACGCCGCCGAGCGCTACGAAAATGGCCACTCCGACGCCAGCCGTGATCGTGTCGCCGAGGATGACGACGCCGAAGATCGCCGTCTGGACGGTTTCGGTTTTCGAGTACGCGTTGCCGACCGCGAAGTTGCGGTAGGAAAACAGATGCACGAGCAGGAAAGTGGCCACGATCTGGGCGATCCCGCCGCCGATGCCAAATGCGATGAAGCGGTTGTTCGGCTCGGGTAACTCGAAGCCGAACAGCATCAGCAGGCCCACCAGATACAGACACGCGCACGGGGCCGCGTAGAAGAACCGGCAGTAGGTCGAGCCGCCGGTACTGAGCTGGCCTTTCAGGTATTTCTGTAGCGCCGAGCGCAGGTTTTGCAGGAACGCGGCTGCGATAGTGATCGGAATCCAGATTTCCACGGTGATCAGGGTTCGCTTTCATCGGTGTAGGGACGGAGGCACGCGACGACTTCGTCGAGCAGTGCGTAGAGTTCCTCGAGCCGCGTGGTGCCCAACCGCTCGCTGAAGCTGCGGTAGATCGTCTCGGAGCGCGCCGCGCCAGCGTCCAACAGAGCCTGTCCGTCCGGTGCGATGCGAATGCGTACGCTGCGCAGGTCGTACGGGCTGGTCTGCCGTTCGATGAGCGCGCGGCTTTGCAAGCCTGTCAGAATGCGCGACAGGCTCGGCATGCTGATGCACGTGTGATGCGCGAGCAGACTTGCGTTGCATTCGCCGAGTGCACTCAGAGCTCGCAGCACACGCCACTGTTGCTCGGTCACCTCAAGCGAGCGCAGATGCGGCCGGAACTCCTCCATGATCGCTTCGCGCGCGCGCAGCAACGCCATTGGCAGCGACTTCGAGAAGTCCCTTAGCGCGTCCTCATCGGGCCGATCGTCAGCGCTGCTCTTGGGATGCGGCAAACTATTCGTCCGCAACCGGGTTCGACAATACGCCAACCCCGCTTACTTCGACTTCCAGCCGATCGCCCGGCACCAGGTAGCGCGGCGGGTCGAAACGGGCGCCGGCGCCTATGGGCGTGCCGGTGGCGATCACGTCTCCCGGTTTCAGTCGCGCGAACGTAGACAGGTAGGCAACCAGGTGCCGGAATGGAAAAGCGAGGTTTGCGGTCGTGTCGTGCTGGCGCTGTTCGCCGTTGACGCGTGTCGTCACCGTCAGATCGTCGAAATTCGCGACCTCGTCGGCGGTCACCAGCCACGGCCCCAGGCTGCCGCTCCGCTCGAAGTTCTTACCTTGCGTGACATTGAATTTGCCGTGGCGGAGCCAGTCGCGGATGGTGCCTTCGTTCATGCAGGTGATGCCGGCGATGTGCGATTCCGCCTCATTCTCGGGAATGCGTCGTCCTTCTTTGCCGATCACGATCGCGATCTCGCCTTCGTAGTCGAGCTGCTCGGATTCGGGTGGCCGCACGATGGTCTCACCATGACCGACCAGTGAATCCGGTGCTCTGACGAATACACTCGGATACTTGGGCGCATCGCTCGCGTCTTTGTACTCGGCGTTGCGATTCATGTAATTGACGCCGATGCAGAAGATCTTCTCGGGGAATGGAATCGTGCGCGCGAGCGTCAGGTCAGCCAGTGCGTGGTCGGCATCGGCGTGCAGCTCCCGCACCTCGTCCAACCGGTTTTGCCGGAGCAGATCACGCAGGTCGGTGACGTCCGCGCCGAGGCGCGCGCCGAGGTCGACTACGCTGTCGCCATCGATGCGGCCGAAGCCGGCCTTGCCGTTCAGGGTATAACTCACGAGTCTCATGGTCTGTCTCCGCTGCGCGACCGTATCAGGGCGCTGCCAGCACGGCAGCGCATCAACACTTGACCTGAAGATATTTAACATATCAATATTTGTCATCGCAACAAAATGTTGGCATGCGCCAGGCGCGGTCAGGTTTGGAGGGAAATACGATGTCCGAAGCGTTGCAGGCGAACCTTGCAAAGGTCGAGAAGCATCTGGCGCACTTTGCGCAAGCGCCGCTGGGTCATTTCATTGGCGGCAAGCCAGTGGAAGGTTCGGGCGAGGTGTTCGATAACCTTTGTCCGGTAGACAACAGCGTGCTGAATCAGGTGTCGGCCGGTACCGAAGCGGAGATCGACGACGCCTGCGGTGCCGCGGCCGACGCGTTTGACGACTGGCGCGGAGTATCAGGTGCCGCGCGGCGCAAGCTGTTGCACAAAGTTGCCGATCTCATCGAGGCGCGCGCGGAAGAAATTGCGCTGGTCGAGTGCATGGACACCGGGCAGGCGCTGCGTTTCATGAGCAAAGCTGCCATCCGCGGTGCGGAAAACTACCGTTTCTATGCCGACCGCGCGCCTGATGCCGCGAACGGTCTGTCATTGCCCGCCGCGGAGCACATGAACTATACGACGCGCCAGCCGATCGGACCGGTTGGGGTGATCACACCGTGGAACACGCCGTTCATGCTGTCGACGTGGAAGATCGCCCCGGCGTTGGCGGCTGGCTGCACGGTGGTTCACAAGCCAGCTGAGTGGAGCCCGCTGACCGCATCGTTGCTGACCGAGATCATGATGGAGGCCGGTTTGCCCGATGGCGTGGTCAACATGGTCAACGGTATCGGCGAAGGGGCCGGTAGGGCGCTGACGGAGCATCCGGCCATCCGGGCGGTCGCGTTCGTGGGTGAGTCGTCGACCGGTTCGGCCATCATGGCTCAAGGTGCGGAGACGCTTAAGCGCGTACATTTCGAGCTCGGCGGCAAGAATCCGGTCATCGTGTTCGAAGACGCCGACCTCGACCGGGCCCTGGATGCGGCCACCTTCATGATCTTCAGTCTGAATGGCGAGCGCTGTACGTCATCCAGCCGTCTGCTGGTCGCGCGGCCCGTCTACGACGAATTCATCGCGCGGGTGGCGGAGCGCGCGAAGAACATCAAAGTGGGTCATCCGCTCGACCCGGCGACCGAAGTTGGCCCCCTCATCCATCCGCGCCACCTCGACAAGGTGCTCGGCTACATGGATATCGCCCGTGATGACGGCGTGACCATCAGCGCCGGCGGCGGGCAGCCGGCCGGCATGACAGCGGGCAATTTCGTCGCGCCCACCCTGTTCAGCGCGGCCGATACCGACATGCGCGTGTCTCAGGAGGAGATTTTCGGACCCGTACTGACAGCGATCCCGTTTGATTCAGAAGCGGAAGCTGTGCAGATTGCAAACGATGTCCGGTACGGCCTGGCAGGATATCTGTGGACCGCGGACGTCGGCCGGGCGCACCGCGTCGCGCAGGCACTGGACGCCGGCATGATCTGGGTGAACTCCGAAAACAACCGGCACCTGCCAGCCCCGTTTGGCGGCATGAAAGCGTCCGGCATCGGGCGTGACGGGGGCGACTACAGCTTCGAGTTCTATATGGAGCAGAAGAACATCTGCGTCGCGCTCGGCGGGCACAAGGTGCCGAGTCTGGGCAAAGCCTGAACGGCGGGTCCGGGCTGCGCTGACAAGTCGCGCCTTGCAGGTCCTGGCGGATGCGGGAACGGTTATCGGGGCGCGGCCGAACCGGCGAGACGAAGGTAAACGGGGGTCAGTAGCACTATGGCGGCAGCATCAGGTTCTGGCAGCGCGGGTTCCGGCCCGCGCACGGCCCGTAACATCCTCTTCATCATGTGCGACCAGCTGCGGTGGGACTATCTGGGCCATGCCGGGCACCCTTACCTGGACACGCCAACTATCGACGCGCTGGCCGCGCGCGGCGTCGCGTTCGAGCGGGCGTTCGTGCAGGCGCCGGTGTGCGGCGGGTCGCGCATGTGTTTCTACACCGGCCGCTACGGCACCACGCACGGTTCGCATTACAACAACTTTCCGCTGCGGGTGGACGAATGGATGCTGGGCGACTATCTGCGACCGCTCGGCGTGCGCACGGTGCTGTCCGGAAAAACGCATTTCCAACCGGATATAGACACTATCAAGCGCCTCGGCATCGATCCGGAATCCGAGATGGGCAGGCATCTGAGGCAGGGCGGATTCGAAATTCATGAATGGGATGATGGTCTGCACCCCGATCCGTCGCTAAACCGTGAACAGCCATACCTCGTTTATTTGCGCGAACTCGGCTACGACAGCGAGAACCCGTGGCACGACTTTGCCAACTCGGCGGAAGGTCCAGATGGCGAGGTGCTGAGCGGATGGCACATGCGTTATGCCCGCCTGCCGGCGCGGGTCAAGGAAGAGCATTCCGAAACACCGTACATGACCAACAAGTGCATGGAACTCATCGATGAGCTGGGCGAAACGCCCTGGTGTATTCATCTCAGCTACATCAAGCCGCACTGGCCGTACGTCGCGCCGGCGCCATATCACGCCCTCTACGACAACGCGCAGGTTTTGCCTCCGAACCGCACCGACGCCGAACGCGACGATCCGCACCCGGTGATGGCAGCGTTCATGAAGCACGGCGAGAGCGCGTGTTTTGCCGAAGACGAGTGCCGTGAGACCGTGATCCCGACTTACATGGGCTTGATTCGCCAGATCGATGATCACCTCGGCCGGCTGATGACGTTCCTCGAAGAGCGCGGCCGTCTGGACGATACGATGATCGTGTTCACGAGCGACCACGGCGACTATCTGGGCGATCACTGGCTCGGTGAGAAAGACCTCTTCCACGAAGAGATCGTGCGCGTGCCCATGATCATCGTCGATCCATCGGCTGATGCCGACGCGACGCGGGGCACCCGATCCAGCGCGCTCGTCGAGTCGATCGATCTGATTCCGACTTTTATCGACCGCCTCGGCGGTGACATCCCCACGCATCGCCTCGAAGGACGGTCTCTGATGCCCTGGCTACGGGGCGAGCAACCGGACGCGTGGCGCGATACGGTGTTTTGCGATGGTGATTTTTCGGTGCGCACGGCGCGCTGGGAACTCGAGCTTGAACCGGTCGAGGCGCGCGGCTTCATGGCGCGTACGGAACGCTACAAGTACGTCGAGTTCATCAAGCATCCGCCGCAGCTGTTCGACCTGGAAAACGATCCGCACGAGCTTCACGACCTGGGACGCGATCCCGCTTACGCAGCGGTGCGCGCAGACATGCATGAGCGGTTGTTCAGGTGGTTCCGCGGCCGGCGGCTGCGCACCACGCGCAGCGAAGCTTTCCTCGACAAGGCGACTGGCGGCGCACCCCGGCGGGGCATTCATTTTGGAGTCTGGTAGATGACCGGTGAGCTTTCTCGTGCGACCGACATCGCAGGCGTGCACGCCCGCAACGGGCGGCTCTTCACGGCTGAAAGCCGGGAGGCTGGCAACGCCTATCGGGCGAACCCAGATGACGTCATCATCGCAACGTATCCGAAATGCGGTACTACGTTGATGCAGCAGATCGCTCACGGTCTGCGCACGCGAGGTGATATGGATTTCGGCGAGATCACCGAGGTCGTGCCCTGGCTCGAGACGTCTCTGGACATGGGTGTCGATGTCTACGCTGAGCAAAAAGCGTGGCCGAAGACCTTCAAATCACATCAGAGTTGGGAAGAGGTGCCGAAGGGTGCGCGGTACATCTACGTCATCCGCGATCCGAAGGACGCCGCGGTGTCGTTCTATCACTTCTACGACGGCTGGGTTTTCGAGCCGGGTAGCATCGACCTGGACACGTTCATCGAAGAGTTCGTACTGAAGGGCACGCGCTCGGGACGTTACGCCGCGCACCTCACCTCGTGGTGGCACAAACGTAATGACGCGGACACATTGATGCTGTGTTTTGAGGACATCACACGGAATCTGGCCGCGACGGCGGAACTGGTCTGCCGCTTCATGGGCCTTGAACCCGATGCCGAACGGCTGGCGATCGCAACGCACCAGAGCTCCATCGATTTCATGCGCGCGCACAAAACCAAATACGACGACCATCCGATCCGGCTCGCGCGCAACGTGTACGCCGGACTGCCGTCGGACGCTTCGAGTTCGAAAGTACGTGAGGGCGCGACCGGTGGGCACCGCGAGATGCGTGCCGACCTGCTGGCGCGCTTCGATGCGATCTGGACCGATGAGATCGCGCCAAAGACGGGTCACGCAGACTACGCTTCGCTCCGCAGCGAACTGCGTCGCTTCTAGAGGCTCCGTTGCCGGGATCCGGTCGGGTCAATCACGGTTCGACAGCCCCGGTTATCCCGGCCCTCGCCAAAGGCGGTTCACAAGCGTCGGCAACAGAGCGCCGGAGAGTGACAGCGAGATCGCGAGCAGGATCCATCCATTCACCGGCTCGCTAAAGACGATCGTCGCGATCACTGCGCCGATGGGGCCCGAGAGCGGCGCGAACAATGAGATCCGCCCGATCGGCATTGTCTGCATTGCGTAGTTGTAAAGAAAAAATGGTCCGGCCGTGGTGATGATGAGCAGCGCGAAGACCGGCGCCGCGCTCAGCGGCACGGCCGCCAGCAAACCGGATTCCGGCAGGTTCATCAGCAGATAGCCGCCCGCCAGGATCGAAGCGGTGACCATTTGATAACTCGTGGTCAGGAGTGGATTCTGTTCGGCCTTGGCCACCGTGCGCGCCAGCATCTGATTGATACTGGCAGCGCCTACCGCGCAAACGAGCAGCAGATCGCCATACAGCGTGCCAGTGCCGTCGCTTTGCTTGGTCGCGAACAGCAAAAGGGTGCCGCCGACCGCCAGCACGGCCCCGACGGCGACACTGCGCTGGATCGGTTCACCCAAGAACAGGCGGCCCAACAGCGGTTGCGTAACCGGCAGGATGCCCCATACGACCGCGGCGTTTACGGCACTGGTGTGGGCGATGCCGGTCATGATGAAGAAAGTCACGAGAGCCGGTTCCAGCACGCCCATCAGCAGCGGCTTGCGGCTTCGCAACCGGTAATCGCGGCGCAGTATGACGAATCCGATAAGCCACAGCAGCAAGGCTGCGCCAATGATGCGAAACGCGACCCCTTCAGGCACGCTGATGTACGCGAGCGCCGTCTTGCTGGCCGAGGCTGAGCTCGCCCACAGCATGATGGCGCCCAGCATTGCGAGCGTTGCCTTGTACATGCGAGTGTCGCCCTTTGCGAGTAATTTTCTGGCCGCTGCGCGTTTTTGCTCAGACGACGTCGATGCGGACTGTGGGCAAGCCGTCAAACTGCGCGGTCACCGTATCGCCGGCGGCCGGGTAGATGGTTTTGACGACGCTGCCGAGGGTAAGCAATTCGCCCGCTCTAAGCGGGCAGCCCACCGCGCACGCGTGGTTTGCGAGCCAGGCCAGTGCCCTGAGCGGAGCGCCCAGAATGGCCGCCCCCGAGCCCGTGTGCTCAGGCGCTGCACCATTCAGCGCAAAGCCGCCCCGAAGCTGGCCCAGCTCGGGCAGATCCGCGAATCGCACCGGCTCGCCGATCACCGCGCCAGCTGAGAAGAAATCGTCGGCGGTCAGCGACGGCGCACCCGCCAGTTCGAAATCCACAAAACGGTGTTCGACCACTTCGACCGACGCGTAGACACAATCGACAGCGGATTCGACGTGCATGGCGTCGAATGGTTCGGGGCCCGCCTCCAGATCGTACGCAAGCGACACCGCCAACTCACATTCGAGACCGAGCTGCAGGTACTCGGCGGCCACCAGTCGCGCATGCTCGCGTCGGATCTGGTTGGCGTAGAGCCGTCCCGCACAGGGATGGCCGATGCCGAGGTACGCCTGCATGACCTCTGTCGTGCAACCAATCTTCCAACCCGCTGTCCTACCGGCGGGTCCGTTTGCAAGCCGGCGGCTGAGTTCGCTCTGGATGGCGTAAGCGTCGTCGAGAGTGGCCGGCCGGCACTCAGCTGGCAATTCGCGGAGCGGCGCACGGGCCCCGACGGCGCCCGTGCGCAACTGCTCCAACATCGTGGCGGCAGTAGCAATAGCGGAATCCAACATACGGACTCAAGGACTGATGCGAAGCGGGCGGTTAACCCGTTGGTGATATCATTATCGCCGACTATCCGTGCCGCCACAGGCACTACGGGGCCAGTGCCCCAGACACGAATTTCAACATGCGCAAACTGGCGGGTATCGTGGGCGCCATCTGGGGTCTGGGGGCTGTCGTATGCATGCTCGGCTATGCGTGCGTGCGTCTGTCCGCGGTGTCGATCGAAGCGTTCGACATGTCATGGCACCCCTGGCACTGGCTCGTGCTACTCGTCAATACCGCCTTCATGCTGCACGCGGAAGGGTATAAGGGGTTTCAGCAGGGATTTGCTCCACGCGTGGTCGCCCGGGCGCGGCATATCGTGAACTCGCCGACTGCGCTGACCGTCGTCCTCGCGCCGCTCTTTTGCATGAGCTTTTTCAGCGCCACCCGCCACCGCCTTCTCGTGTCCTATGGGCTCACCACCATGATCATCTCCATGGTGCTGGTATTCGAGTACATTCCTCAGCCGCTTCGCGGCATCCTGGATGTCGGCGTCGTCGCTGGTCTGGTGTGGGGACTTGCGAGCATCGGCACTTTCATAGCCCGCGCGCTTAGCGGCCGGGATCGCGACGTATCGCCGGAGTTGCCACAGACCGCCTGAACGCGCCGATGCGTCGTGGCGCGCTGCACTCAGCGTGCCGGTGATGTGCGGCTGATTCTGTGACTCAGGTCCGGTCTGGATCGAGGATAAATGGTAAAAATGATACTTTACTGATGACGTCCGTCGACCTCGGCGTTCAACTTCGGGTGGAAGCTGACGAATACCGGTGAGACGCCGGTCATGCGGGACCTGGCGGGGTTGATCGGACGTCGAAGAGAGTTCTTCTACCATGCCTCACCGTCTGCAGTTCGCCGCGCTGGTTCTCGTGGGTTTTCTCGCGAGTAGTGCCATCAATGCGAAGACCTACACCTTCGGTGTGGTGCCACAGCAGGCCGCGGCCAAGCTCGCGCGCCTTTGGACACCGATTCTCAACGACGTCTCCGCGCGCGCAGGCGTGGTCGTTCGGTTCCGCACGGCGCCCAACATTCCTGAGTTCGAGGCGCGCGTAAGGCGGGGCGAGTACGACTTCGCCTACATGAACCCGTATCACTTCACGGTGTTTCACGAGAATCCCGGCTACGTGGCGGTCGCCCGACAGGCGCAGAAGCAGATCAGGGGTTTGATCGTGGTGGCCCGGGATGGGCCGTTGACTTCCTTGGAAGAGCTGGCCGGCGGGCAGGTCGCGTTTCCTGCCCCGGCTGCCTTCGCGGCGACGGTGTTACCGCGGGCCGAAATGCTTCGCCGAGGTATCGATGTCGAACCGCGCTATGTGTCGTCTCATGACTCGGTGTACCGTGCGGTCGCGAAAGGCCTGTTCAATGCTGGCGGCGGCATCCAGCGGACGCTTGCAAACGTTGATGCAAAGACCCGCGAACAGCTCAGGGTCTTGTGGACGACGCGTGGCTATACGCCGCACGCAATCGCGGCTCATCCAAGGGTCGCGCCTGGCATACGCCAGCGCCTGGCTGACGCTCTCATCGGGCTTTCTTCCGATGCTGCGGGCCGCGAGCTGCTCGCAACCATCAAATTCAAAGCGATAGAGCCGGCTACGGATTCGGACTGGGACGACGTGAGGGCTTTGGACCTGCGCGCCGTGGCCGATTTGTCCGACAGCTGACGAGGCGGACAGGACGTGGCCTGCCTTGCCCCGTCAGCGCGTTCCGGCCGATGGTTTGCCGCATGCGTTTGACGTTTCGAGCCAAGACCGTAATTGGCATCGCCGCAATCGAGGCGGTCATGCTGTTGATTCTGGTGGCGTCCAGCCTGACGCAGCTCCGCGATACGGCGAACGCGCAGCTCGCCGAGCGCGCGGTGACGACGGCGACGCTGTTCACGACACTCGCCAAAGACGCCGTGCTGGCGACCGACCTCGCGTCGTTGGAGACCTTCGTCGACGAGATGATGCTGACTGCCGACATCGTGTACGTGCGAGTGTCCGGATTTGGCAACGTGCTGGCCAGCCGCGGAGAGCTGCCCGGCGCGGACCGCGCTGATGACCAGCCTGGCGATACGCTCGACGACGGCGTCTTCGATGCGAGTGACACGATCTCGGAATCGGGTCATGTCTACGGCCGGGTAGAGCTCGGGTTGTCCAACGCGACCATCGCCGCCGTCATGAACCAGGCGTCCAAGACCCAGATGACGATCGCGTTACTGGAAATTGCGCTGGTCGGCGTTTTCTCGCTGGTCTTGGGCACGTATCTGACCCGACAGCTCGACAACTTGCGTTACGGCGTCAGAGCGCTGACGAACGGCGACCTCGGCGTCCAGCTTACGCAGCGCGGCAACGATGAGCTTGCCGAACTGGCCAGCGGCTTCAACATCATGTCGACTCAACTCCGCGCCTCGGAGAGCGGCTTGCGCCGCGAGGTCGAGCGTTCGCAGAGAATCGCCGACGATCTACGCGAACAGGAGGCCGCGCTTCGCTATCACCAGGAGAATCTCGAACGGCTGGTATCGGAGCGCACCGCGGAACTCGAGCGGATGGCCGAATCGCACGCCGCTTTCATCCGCCAAGCCAACGCTCCGGCTTTCGCGATCTGTCCGGCTGGGAACCTGCTGTCCTGGAACGACAAGGCGGGCGCACTAACCGGTATCGCCCGGCGCGAGGCGATCGGTAAGCCTTATAGCGAGATTCTCGCGCTGCGTGACGGCGACATCGCCGGATTGCTGGATATGGCAGCGGCCGAGCAAGAAGCATCCGCCGAATGCGAGATCCGCGTGATGTCGGCGGACCGCAGGCCGCTGCTGTGGCTGATGGGCGTCACCGTACACCGCGATGCCGAGGGCCAGATCGCCAGTTATACCTTCGTGGGCTACGACATCACCGAGCGCCAGCAGATGCAGGCGCAGCTCGTCCAGAGCTCCAAACTGGCGACGCTCGGCGAGATGGCGACGGGTATTGCTCACGAGATCAATCAACCGCTCCTGATCATTTCCATGGCGATAGAAAACTGCCTGCGTAAACTCTCACGTGGCCGTCTGACCAACGAGATCGCGAGAAGCAAGCTAGGCGTGGTCAAGGAGCAGGTAGGCCGTGCTTCTGAGATCGTGCACCACATGCGTGTCTTCGGCCGTCGTGAAGACGGCGACCACGTACCATTCGATGCGCACGATGCGTTACGCAAAGCGGTGCAGTTGGTCAGTGAACAGCTCCGTCTGAGTGAAATCGAGCTCGAAATTGATGTCGATGCGGGTGTGGATGCGCGGTGCGCCGGCGCGCGCATTCAGTTTGAGCAGGTGCTCATCAATCTGCTGAACAACGCCCGCGACGCGTTCCGCGAGACCGGGGTAGAGCGCAAGTGGATTCGAATCCGGCTGGAAGCGACACCGGATGATGGTCTGCGACTTACCGTGACGGATAACGCCGGGGGGATTCCAGCCACCGCCATCGAGCGCGTGTTCGAGCCGTTCTTCACGACCAAGGAGGCCGGTCAGGGCACTGGCCTCGGACTGTCCGTCAGCTACGGCATCATTCGGGAGATGCGCGGCACACTGACCGTGTCGAACACGCCCCACGGGGCATGTTTCGTCATCGCCTTGCCGCGCCCCGAAGCGCGGGAAATGGCCGCCTGATCTGCGCGTGGCGTCGCGCCGCCGACGCGGGCGTCATCGCGTCGGGGCACCCGTGGCTCTCCCCCGTGGTGACCATTCGACATCCCTTGGTTGAGAATGCCCGTGTCCTCTGTCGACGTCCGGTACTTTTGGCGTGCGGATCGAGCGAATTCTCTTGTGGCCGTTCAGACCCGGCTTTACGGCCGGCTCTTACGCGATGTCCCATGTCGTCCAGACCGCCCTGAACGGTTTACGGATCGGCCTGTGCTTCGACAACGGAATTGCGGCATTTGGTGAGTGCGTGGCGCCGCCGACGGCTGAAGCTCACGATGTCCGGGCGGCGTACCGCGAGCTGGAAACCATGCTGGCGGAACTGCCGAACCGGCCCGTCGGTGAACTCGAGGGCCTTGTCAGTAGCCTCGCGGCCGGCGACGGCATCTGGTGTGGCATAGCGTTCGGATTGGAAACAGCGTTGCTCGATGCCCGCGCCCGTACTCAGGGGGTGGCGCTGCATGCATTGTTGGGAGAACGGCGGGCGGAAGTCGTCCCTGACTACCTGTCGGTCTCCGCCGCCACCGCGGCAGGCGTCGCGGAGCGGATCGTCGACAAAGGTGGCAACCGCAGTGTGATTCAGCTCAAGGTTGGCGTCTCTGGCATCCAACTGGACGGTGAGCTCATCCAGGCAGCCCGGTCGGCGTTGCGCCACGACCAGACCCTGCTGGTCGATGCCAACGGAGGTTGGGGCTTCACCACCGCTGTCGCGATGATCGAGAAGTTTGCGGGATCCCGCCTGGTTTGGGAGGAGCCGTGCCGCACCTTTGAGCAGAACTGTGCCTTGATTGCGCAGACAGGTGCGCCAGTGATGTTGGACCAGTGTGTCGCCAATCCCGTCCATGCCGAGGCCGCGATCCGTACCGGAGCGGCGCATAGCATTACCATCAAACCGGCCTTTCTGGGTGGCTTGTTGCTGGCCCGCGATATCGTTGCGAGCGCGGAACGGGCTGCGATGGCGGTGCGGATCGATGGTCCGTGGTGCGGCCGGGTGGCGACGGCGGCTATCGCGCATCTGGCTGTGACGGTGGAGCCGGCCAAGCTGCTGTCTGGTTGCGATCTCAGTGAGCCGCTGAATCCGGAAGCGCTCGCTTCGGCCGCCGGGGCCGGTGATCTGGTGCGGACCAGGTCGGGCCATATCGGTCCGCCCTCCGGGGACGGCCTCGGCCTGGTTCCGGTGATCCCGACTACCCGGATTCAGATTGGTTGACTGGAAGAAAGAATCGACCCCGTCGCAGTGCGACGGGGTCTCTATGCCCGACCTGAGGGGCCAAGGGAGGAGCGACGAGCTTGACGGCCATGTTCCGATCGGTCAGTTGCGCATCTGACCAGGTTCACGACCGCCATGCAGGAGAACCGTTTCAAGCCGGGGGAGGGCCATGACGAAGGCCTCCAGCCCGCCGCGTCGACGAACCCTGTGCCGAACCGATCACGCCAGCCCGCCTCATGAGGCAAACTAATGCACTATTGGCAACCAGCAACGATCTGCGGCATCCAAGCTTGCTATGTCTGCAACATAGTGGGCTTTCCGGGATCTGACAAGCGATCTATTTTGTTCATATGCATTACTTTATTTGATGTGTGGTACTGCACACACAAGAATCTGCGCCAGCTCCATGGACGCCTGGAGCGGACGCTCTGGCGTCGCCTGTCAGGTGTTCGGGGGGGAGCACGTCACCGCGTGCTCGACGCAGCGGGGCGACAGGCGTGAGCCGTGAGCTGCCGCCCTTAACGGCGCTGCGAGCATTTGAAGCGGCTGCGCGACACTTGAGCTTCACGAAGGCCGCGCACGAGCTGCACGTAACTCAGGCCGCGATCAGCCATCAGGTCAAAGGCCTGGAGCAGCATCTCGGGGTCAAGTTGTTTCGCCGCCTGACGCGGCGCCTGCTGCTGACCGACGAGGCTCAGTCGCTCTTACCGGTGGTGCAGCAGAGTTTTGACAACATCTCAGCGGCCGCGGAACGCTTGAGCGCAGCCTCACGCCACGGCGCTCTCGACGTCATGCTGCGACCGTTCTTCGCAGCCCGCTGGCTGTCGCATCGACTGAATCGCTTCTGGGCGGAGTACCCCGGCATCACGCTTCGCCTTCACCACTCGACCGGGGCGCCGGATCTGGCGCGCAGCGAGGTCGATGTCGCGGTGCGCTGGGGTCTTGGGAACTGGCCTCAGGTGGAATGTGAGCTCTTGCTGCCGGCCAAGGTGGCCCCCGTTTGCGGCCCGTCGTTGCTGAACGGCAGCAAGCCTCTTCGCAAGCCGAACGACCTGCGCCACCACACACTGTTGCACGAAGACGATTTCGACCTGTGGCACAAGTGGTTGACCGACGTCGGCGCGACCGGTGTCAATGCCTCGCAGGGACCGATCATCGACGATACGAATGTACGCATTCAGGCGGCCATGGACGGCCAGGGTCTGGCGCTGGCGCCGCTCAGCCTGCTGCGTGATGATATCGCCACCGGCCGACTCGTGACGCCGTTTGACTACGCGCTGGATGACCTCGCGTACTTCATCGTCTACCCGCCTGGCGCGCTCGAGCAGCCGAAGGTGCTGGCGTTCCGCAACTGGCTGCTGGCGGAGGCACGACAACGTGACTGATGACCTGATCCCCAACCCGGCCCAGGCGCCGGAAGACGACCCGATGGTACGGCCCCGCTACACCGGTTTGCCGACATTCATGCGCACGCCGTACGCCGAACACCTGTCGGGAGTTGATATCGGGCTTATCGGCGTGCCGTTCGACGGTGGTGTGACGAACCGCACCGGGACCCGGCACGGTCCACGCGAATTACGCAATCAGTCGAGCCTCGTGCGGCGCATCAATCAGTCGACCGGTATTTGCCCGTTCGAACTCGTGCGTGTCGCCGACGTCGGGGACGCGTGGGTACGCTCGCCGTTTCACCTCGAGAGCAGCCTGGATGAGGTTGAAGCGCGCATGGTCGAATTGCACGCCGCCGGGGTCGTGCCGCTGACCGCTGGCGGCGACCATTCAATATCGTTGCCAATCCTGCGGGCAATCGGCAAACACCGACCCGTCGGCATGGTCCACTTCGATGCGCACTGCGACACCGGCGATGACTATCTGGGTAGCAAATTCCACCACGGCGCGCCGTTTCGCAGGGCCGTGGAGGAAGGCCTTCTGGACCCCACGCGGACTGTGCAGATCGGTATCCGGGGCAGCGTGGCCGAGCGTGACATCTGGAAGTTCAGTCACGATTCGGGCATGCGGGTCATCTACATGGATGAACTCTACGAAATCGGCGTCGACGCGGCGATCGATGTCGCGCGAGAGGTCGTGGGTGATGGCCCCACCTACGTGAGCTTCGATATCGACGGTCTGGATCCGGCGTATGCGCCTGGTACTGGCACGCCCGAGATCGGCGGCTTTTCGACCTACGAGGCGCAGCGCATGGTCCGTCGCCTGCAGGGTTTGAATCTTATCGGCGCCGACTTGGTCGAGGTATCACCACCATTCGACCTGTCCGGCAATACCGCGCTCGCGGGGGCTACCATGATGTTCGAGCTGCTATGCGTTCTTGCGGACGCCATGGCAAGCCGGCGGGGCAATGCCTGAGCGCGCCCCAGGTGCGGGCCGCAGTGCCGGCCCGATCGCCCGTCAGGTGGGCGCCGGCAACGCCTTCAGTCCGAACACCTCCTGGGGTGTCGCGACACCGCGCAGCGTGTGGAAGCCGAGTGAGTCGAGAGGCGCGCCGGCAATTCCCGCGAGCGCCGCGCTGATGACCACCCGCTGGCCGAGCGTTTTGGTCAAAGACTCCATGCGCGCGACTTCGTTGGCGGCTGGCCCCGTCACCGAGAACTCCAGCCGCTCGGCGACGCCGATATTGCCGTACATGACTTCTCCGATGTGCAGGGCGAGCCCGAAGTCGACCTCCACCTCATGGTTCGAACGGCGCCTGGCGTTGACCTCAACGAGGCGTCGCTCTGCCTCGACCGCCGCCGCCAGCGCCTGCTGCGCTGGTGCCTCGGTACGCCCGTCGCGTACCGGAAAGATCCCGAGCACCGCATCCCCGATAAAGCGCAGCACCTCGCCACCGTGTTTGATCACGGCGCCGGCGCTGCATTCGAAGTACTGATTCAGCGCGTCGATGAACTGCGGCCCGGATAACCGGTCCGCGAGCGGTGTCGAGTTGCGCATGTCGCTGTACCAGATGATGGCGCGGATGCGCTCGCCGTCGCCGCGCTGAATGTTTCCGCGCAGCACCTGGTGGCCAGCATCGGTGCCGAGGTAGGTTGTCAGTATCGTGCGAGTGATCTGCTCTCGAATCAGGACCTTACAGGCGACAGCGAGTGCGCGCTGAACGCGGAACAGGGCGTCGAAGTCGCCGTTGCTGAAGCCGCCCGGGCGGTTCGTTACCCACGAGCCGACAATACCGTCGTCGGTCGACGCGGCGTCCACGCGTCCGGCGAACGGCACCGCGTAGCCGAGATAGTCGGTCGCGCCGCGTTCTTTCAGTACCGAGAGGATTGGGAAGTCCAGCAGTTCGTCGGGGCCTTCGAGGCGGCGGCGGATATGCGGCAGCGTGTTGTGCACGATGTGGTGCAGCGGGCTTTGAATCCAGTCGTCGGCATTCGAGCCGTGGTGATAATTGCTCGTGCGGGCGCCGTCTTCACGCTCCCAGGTAGCCGACTGAGCGGCCACCATCGGGTGCAGTGTAGGGTGGGTCAGATGCCCGCGAATCACCGGTACGCCTATGCTGACGAGGCGCTCACAGCACTCGTTCAGCAGCTCTGGCACGGTCGTACTACCGAGCGCCCGTTCTATCAGCCAGTCGGTGACCGATTCGACCAGCGGGTTGCGGCTGGTTGACGCAGACAGATCGTCAGAGGCGATGGCGTTCTCTCCGGTGCGACGCGTCCGCGTTCAGATCGAAAGTGTGGCCGTAGTCGCCCTTCCTCAACCATCCTCGTCGCGTACGCGTCCACTATCGACGATAGCTGGCATCCTTGGCATCGATGAGCCGCACCAGAGCGTTGAAAGTGTGCACGGCTACCGGGTCTTCGTCGGCGCCGAACATCCGCGCATCGCGCGTGGAATTGGCCGTCGCCTGCGACGAGACCGCCAGGTCCTTGCCGCTCATCGACTCGCTGGTGACCTGTGTTTCGCACGCGAGCTGCAAAATGAACATGCGGTTGAAGGCCTCTTCAGCGCTCCGCCCGTGCGTCAACAGACCATGGTTGCGCAGGACTACCATCGGCTTTGCGCCGATGCTGGATACGAGCCGCTCGCGCTCGTCTTCGCGCACCGTCAGACCTTCGAAGTCGTGATACGCCAGATGCTCCCAGAACATTGCCGAGTAGAAGTTCGTGTTGGTCAGCCCGTGTTCCTTGCACGAAACGGCGATGCCCTCGCGTGTGTGGGTGTGCATGATCCAGCGCGCTTCCGGCACGGCGTTGTGGATTGCGCTATGGATCACGAACCCGGCCGGATTTACGCCGTAGTTCGATTCCCCGACGGGATTGCCATCGATATCTATTTTCACGAGATTCGACGCCGTGACTTCGTCATAGCGCAGCCCGAACGGATTGATGAGGAAATGGTGATCGGCGCCAGGAATCCTGGCGGTGATGTGATTGAAGATGATCATCGACCATCCCATGTGATCGAAGATGCGGTAGAGCTGCGCGAGTTTGATGCGTAGCTGCCATTCTTCCGCGTCGATTTGCGACGGGCGGTTCAGGTCTTCAACGGCCGAGGCAACTGCGCTCATACCGGCTCTCCCAATCAGTCATATGGCGCAATGATAATCCGCGAATGTGTCCAGATGCGCAAACTGGTGATGATGCTCACCCCATCCGCGCTCGGCTGACGTTACCATCGGGCAAGACATGTTCGAGCGGGCAACTCATCCGCGGATGAGACACCCGCCCCTACCACCCCGTTGCAAGGAGAAACAGCATGAAACGTGCACGGTGGCTGAGCGCGCTCGGCCTCATCGCATCGATCGCTGTAAGTGACATTGCGTTGGCGCGCATCAAACTCATCACCCTACCGGCGCGTGAGCGGGTCGAGATCAAACTGGAAAGCCCGGCCGGCACCCTCGTCGAGGAGGAGCGGTTGGTCCCGCTGGTGCGCGGCTCGAACCAAATCGATTTCTCCTGGGCGAACTCACAGATCGACCCTGGTTCCCTGGTATTCCAGATCGAGGCCGAAAACGGCGCAGCGCAAGTGCTGAGTGTCAGCTACCCGCCGAACGAAAACGCGTTGGTATGGCACGTTTCGGCGAGCGAGGCCGGTCCGGCCCGGGTGCGGATTTCGTACCTGCTGGCGCAGCTCAAACAGACCTTCAACTACCGGGCGACGGCTGACCGAGACGAGCGCTTGCTCGACTTCTCGCAGTACGTGCGATTGCGAAACGATGCGCCTGAGACGTTTGGTGACAGCGGTATCTGGCTCGGCCGGGACCAGCGGATCGAACGTCCGATCGAAGGGCAGCAGACCCGCGAAGTTCTGGTGCGGCGCTGGCCGCGGATCCCGGTTGAAAAGACCTATACGGCCGACCTTGCGAGGTTCGGTTGGGACGACACGAAAAAGCAGACACTCAAGATCGCAATGCACTACGTGCTACGCAACGACCGGCAGTCAGGTTTGGGGGAGCGCGCACTTCCGTACGGGAAAGCCCGCATTTACCAGGATGACGGTAGGGGCGGCAACGCATTTCTCGGCGAAGACTGGGGGCAGCGCACTTCCACGGGCGACAAGATGGCGCTCTATCTCGGTCAATCGCGCGACGTCGTCGTCAAACGTACGGTGTTGAGCAACCGGCGCGAGCGCATCGAGGGCAATCTGCACAATCAGCATATCGTGCTCCGCTACCGCATCGAGAACTTCAAAGATGAGGCCGTGGCGCTGAAGCTCCGCGAAGATCTGCGTTCGCTCGCCAGTCGGTTTGGCGTCAGGGCGGCCAATGGCGCGGTCTGGGAACTTGGGCCGGAGACTTCTTTCCCTGGCCGGCCGGACCCGGAGTTGACGGACGCGGGGAGTGTCGTCATGACCGCGCCGCTCGCCAGCGCACCCGATGGTGGCGACGCGGCCGTCAACTTCGACTTGCACATCGTCTTCAAGAACAACTGGTAAGCCGGAGTGTTTCAAATGATCAACTGGACACGACTTATCGGCGCCGCGTTGCTTGGTCTGGCGGGACTGGCTGCGCATGCATCGAACAACATCGACCTGTCGACGGCACCGGAACGCGCCGCGGTACAGCTCACGATCTACAACAGTGAAGACCTGACGCTGGTGCGCGAACGCCGCGTCATGAGCTTCACACGCGGCGATAACCAGCTGCAGTTCAGCTGGGCCAATACACTCATCGATCCCACCTCCGTCGAGATCCGCTTCCCCAGACAGGGTTCTCAGGTGTCGCTCGTCGATACCACTTTCTCGCACCAGCGAAAGGATGTACTGGTCTGGAATATCAACAGCGAAATAGCCGGTGAGGTCGAAACCGAGATCAGCTACTTCACCTCCGGCCTGACGTGGTCAGCCGATTACACACTGATCGCAAATCAGGCAGAGACGGCGGCCGACCTCGATGGCTTTATCCGCGTGCATAACAATTCCGGTGAGCGCTACGAAGATGCGCAAGTGCGCGTTGTCGTTGGCCAGATCAATCTCGTCGAGAAGATCGCAGCGCTCGCCCGCGTGCCGGTGAAACAGGTGCCGAAGCTCGAAGAACGTCAGGTCGGGCGTCTGCGCAAAGAGGCGTTGCGCGGCAGCATCATGTCGATGATGAGCAACGTGGATGCGAACGAAGCTCCTGCCGCTCCTAAAGAGGTCATCAAGGAAGGCTTGTCCGAGTATTTCATCTATACGGTGGAAGGTACCGAGACGATTCCGAATGGCTGGTCCAAACGCCTGCGGTCTTTCGATGCGAACAATGTGCCGCTCAAACTGCACTACCGCTTGCGCCCGCGCGAATACGGCAAAGACCTCGTGCGTCTGTACAGTCTGGCCAATGACGAACCGTCCGGGCTTGGCACCACTCCCCTGCCGAACGGCAAGCTGATGGTGTTTCGCCGCGACAGCCGTGACGGGCTGGACGTGGTTGCGCGCAAATCGATCAAATACGTGCCGGTCGGCGACAAGCTCGACGTCAACCTGGGGCCCGATCCGGACGTGGTGCTGGAGCAGGCCGTGCTAGCGGTCAAGCATGAAGACCTGTGGCTCAAGCTGTCGCGCGCCAATACTTTCAAGCGCGTAGGAGATGGCACGCTCGTCGTCGATCGCAACGCCAGGATCGCAGGCTGGAACGAGCGCCTGACGGTGCGGCACCGGATCAAGAATTTCACGAGTAAACCCATTCGCGTGGAAATGCGCTTTGCTCGCGGTGGCGACATAACCGTGGTGAGTGAGCTCGCAGCCTCGCAGCACGACTTTCGAACTATGCAGGTCGAAGCGGATGTTGCCGCGGGTGGAGTCGAGGATCTGCTCTACGAGTTCATCGTACGCAAAGGTCGCAACAAGAAGCAGGAGCGCCTTGAGATCGTCCGGGGGCGCGTGGCGCCGCCCGTTTACTGAGCTTGCCTGGTCACCCTGGCAATGACGGGCCGGCGCCGGCTGGCGCCCTGTCCGTCAGTCCCAGGTCCTGACCGGCGGCGCTTTGACCTCGATCTGCACGGAGTCTTCCAGCGTTTCGTGCAGATGCATGACGCCGGGCGGGTGAATCCATGCATCACCTGGTTCGGCGATGAACGACTGGTCCTCGATGACGACCCTTACGCGCCCCGATACGAGGTAGCAGATGGATTCGTGATCGGGATGGGAGTGCCGCGGATCGACGCGGCCCTTCTTACGTCTGAATTCCATCAGGCCGGCGTCGCGGCCGGTGACGAGCACTTTCACGGACAGATCGTCCGTGGAGTTCCCAGACATTCCCTCCAGCTGACCGACCGCCACCGCTTCGATGTCCGCGTTGCGGGCGAAGCGCCAGGTGGACGGAGCAAGCCGGCGGTGCGGTGCGCGCACCGCGTGTGGTTGGTCGGACAAAGCCATCCCCTTGCATGAGGCGCATCGTGCGCAGAGGTGTTCACCATATCCGATGCCGGCCTACAGGTGCGCGTCGTCAGGATGACCTCGCGCACGCATGCGCCTGACACCGGGTTTGCCGGCGGCGAGTGATGATGGCGTTCATCCAAAGGCGGCTCGCCGATGTCGGTGACCCGGCGAGCCCCGTGAGCAGGGAGTATCGATGTCCAAGAGAGATTCATCCGGGTCGGCCGAGGAGTTCCTGGCACGGGAAGGGCCGCGGTTGCTGCAACGTCTGGCGCATGCCGCTCGCATGTCGTGCCACAGCCGTTACCTCGATTCGCGGTATCTGGACGCGCAGTATCTCGATCATGTCGCGAGAGAAGTTTGCGGCCTGACGACGACCCGCGTCGGGGCGCCGGAAGGCCTCGAAACCTTCTGTTATGCGCTGCAGGTATATGTGGAAGAGGCGGTCGCCGTAACGGGGCCGCATGCCGACGTCTACATCCTGTTTCGCCGCGATCGTCTGCGCGAGGCTGCCAGGCTGTTGCGACTCAATGCTGCGCTGCCGGTTGGATTCGGTCCGGCCGCGGCGAACGTCGGCCCGACCGGTGGGCTGTCTCTCCCTTCCGTACGGTCCAACGAATCGCGGCCAGACGCTAAACTGCACTGCCCTGACAGGCATTCGCACCCCGTGCCACGCGAGACAGGCGAAATTGACGCATTCGACCCTCGGCGAATCAGTCCCGCGGCTGGAAGACCAGCGCTTTCTGACCGGTGCCGGCCAGTACATTGACGACATCCACTATCCGGATGAGCTGTTTGCGCACTTCATTCGTTCGGAACAGGCGCATGCGCGTTTACTCAGTGTCGACTTTGAAGAGGCTGCCGAACTCGATGGTGTGGTCGCCGTCTACACCGTCGCGGATCTGAAGCGCGCCGGGCTGGGAAATCTGCCGTGCGACGCCGCCTTCGAAGCCGTGCGTCCATTGGTGAAACCACCTCGCCCCGCGCTTGCAGACGGGGTGGTCCGGCACGTCGGCGATCCCGTGGCCGTTGTGATCGCGACGTCCGCAGACGCAGCCCAGGCCGCGGCTGAGCTGGTGTTGGTCGATTACGAGCCGATGGTCGCAGTCGTTGAACCGGACTTGGCTCTGGCGGACGGTGCGCAGGCTGTCTGGCCGGAAGCACCGGGCAATCTCGCCTACGAGTTCGTGGCGGGTGATGAGGGCGCGGTAGCCGACGCGATGGCGCACGCCGCCCACATCGTCGAAGTTGCGCTCGTCAACAACCGGGTCACGGCCGCGCCAATGGAAAATCGCGCGGCGGTCGGGTTGTACGACGCCGCTAACGACGCTTTCACACTGCATTGCAACGGCCAGGGTGTGCACGGGATTCGCAAGACGCTGGCCGAGGCCGTGTTCGGCGTTTCGTCTGAGCAGATGCGGGTCAAGGCACCGGATGTGGGCGGGGGCTTTGGCCTCAAGAATTTTCTCTATCCTGAGCATGTCGTGCTGCTGTTTGCGGCCCGCGCACTCGGCTCGCCAGTGCGATGGAGTGCCAGCCGGACCGAGGACTTTCTGAGCGCGGCCTACGGCCGCGACATGCTCGTCAACGCACGCCTCGGGCTCGACCCTGACGGCCGCTTCATGGCTCTTTCGGCGGATGCGATCGCCAACATGGGCGCATATCTGTCGGGCAGCGGACCAAACATCAGCACCCGGGCGATGCCGACTGCGATGGGCGGCATCTACGCGATTCCGGCCATCCACCTGTGCGCGCGCGGCGTATTCACGAATACGGTGCCCACAGATGCCTACCGGGGCGCTGGCAAGCCAGAAGCAAACTATCTGGTGGAACGGCTGATCGACAAGGCGGCACGCCAGCTGAACATCGACCCACTGAGCCTTCGGCGCATGAACGCTGTGAGCCAGTTTCCATACCAGATGCCCCTCGGGCCAGTGATCGATGGCGGTCAGTTCGCGGCGAACCTGGACGCCGCGGCCGTATTGCTCGCGAACGATGATTTCACGAGCCGCCGAACGGCGGCGCGGCGCGATGGAATCCTGCTCGGGCGCGGTGTGGCGTGTTTCCTGGAGACGTCCAGAGGTGCCACGGAGGAAGGTGCCGAGATCATCTTTGCGGCCGACGGTCAGATCGAGATACGGGTTGGAACGGAATCGCACGGCCAGGGGCACGAAACCAGCTATCCGCAGCTGGCCGGCGCCCGGCTGGGTCTTCCGTTAGCGGCGTTCCGCTACGTTCAGGCGGATACGCACCGCACTCACATGGGTCATGGCCATGGCGGTGCGCGAACGATGCACATGGGCGGCAAGGCGCTGATGCTCGCATTGGACGACATGCTCGAAAAAGCATCCGCCGAGGCGGCGGCTTTGCTGCAGTGTGATGCGCAGCAGGTGCGTTTTGACGCCGGGCGATTTGCGTCTTCCGCCAATGCTGCTTCGGTCACCCTGGCCGAGGTTGTCAGCCATGTGACGGAGCGCGATGGCGGCGCCGGAGCGCTCGACACCTTCGCTTCACACCACGATGCACCGATCGCCTTCCCGAACGGCTGCCACGTGGCCGAAGTGGCTGTCGACGAAGAAACCGGTACGGTGGAACTGCGTCGGTACCTCATCTGTGATGACTACGGGACGCTCGTCAACCCGCGCCTTACCGCTGGCCAGGTGGTGGGCGGGGTCGCCCAGGGGATCGGTCAGGCACTCGCGGAGCGCGTTTGTCACGAGCCGGATTCAGGGCAACTCCTGAGCGGCTCTCTGATGGACTACCAGATCCTGCGCGCGCGCGAACTGCCTGACTTCGAGGTGCATCTGGACGGCGTGCCGACCACGGCGAATCCGCTCGGCGTCAAGGGGTCCGGGCAAGCTGGCTGTATCGCGGCGCCGCAAACCATCGTTCATGCAATTCTCGATGCGGTGGCGGAACTCGGCATAGAGCACCTCGACATGCCAGTTACGCCGGGCTCGTTGTGGCCGGTGCTGCATACCGCAAGAAAAGGTCGTCTGGAATCGGCCTAGTCGGGTCGTGCCGACAGGCCCGGTACTTGCACTGCACTGGCTGCTCCCGTCCGTCTTCACCAGTCGAAGCGCGGACGCGCTGATACGGCGAGTTCGAGGCTCGTGCCAGCGGCTCAGGAAGACGCCAGTTCGCCCGGGGTACCGCGCGCCGCCGGGCTGGTGCAGCTACGTTTCCACCGCCGGTCGAGCATGCGTGACAGGCGCGGCTTTATGGGGCTGAACGAGTAGATATCGTCCAGCAGCAACGGTTCGCCGGCGCGGATGCGGTCGGCTGTCTGTACGCCGCTCTGCACGGCTGGGCCAATACCCTCGCCGAGATCACGCGTGGCGAGGCCGAGCGCGTCACCGATCAGGTAGAGACCAGGCAACTCGGTAACGTCGTTGCGCTCGCGCAGGTAGTAGCTGTAGCCGTGGGGCTCGGCCATCGCGTCCTCCGGTACGCCGATTCTTGCCAGGCGCTGCAGTAGCACCTGCCAATGATCCTTGATGTGCTGACTCTTGGTTTGAATGTCCTCGGCCATGCCGCCCACGCCGCAGTTCAGGTAGCCGCCCGCTTTCGGGACATACCACGAGTATCCCTTCAGACCTTCGTCGAAGAAGAACAAATGGCAGCGCGGATCGGTCCAGTCGTAGCGAAACTCCTTTTCCAACGCGACGATCTGGCTGTAAGCAGGTCGCTCCATGCAATTGTTGAAGAACGTGCGGTAGATCGGGCAGCGCGTACCGCCGGCGCCAACGATAGTGCGTACGGAGAACTGCCCGTCGATATCGAATCCGTCGCCTGTTCGCGCGACCTTCCGCACCCGGTGTTGATGTACGGGCACGCCTGCGCGCTGGACGAGAAACGCATCGAACTCGAAACGGCGTACTGAGTACTGAGTAGTACGCACCGGCACCCGCGCCCATCGGTAGTGAGCGTGAATGCGGTCGAATCGCACGATGCCGTGAGGGTAGTCATCCGGAGACATCTCGAGGTTTTCGAAAACATCCGGTGTGACCCAGCCGGCGCAGAGTTTCTCGCGCGGAAACGCTGCAAGATCGAGAATCGCGACGTTGATTCCGTGCTGCCTCAACCGCCACGCGCAAGCTGCGCCAGCTGGCCCGCCTCCAACGACCGCGACGTCGTATTGCGCTGCCGTCACTGGCCGCTGCCCCAGGCCGCGGCCGGGTTTTCTGTGTACAGATGTTGCCGGGTCAGTGCGAGCCGATTGTTGCGTGGCGGCGCTACCAGAACTTGAAACAACTGAATGCTGCCGGACTTGAACGCCGCCGCACAGCCGGCCAGGTAAAGCCGCCATGCGCGAATGAAATATTCATCGTGCGTGCGCCGGATGGCGTCGACGTTCCCGTCGAAGCGTCGCAACCACTCGGTTAGTGTTGCTGCGTAGTGCATGCGAAGATTCTCGACGTCCAGCACCGAGAGATTGCTCGGCTCGAAGATGGTCATCATTTCACTGAGCGACGGCGGATAGCTTCCCGGGAATATGCGCTTCTCAAGCCACGCGTTGACCGGTGTTGGCCGGTTGCGTCCGACGCTGTGAACCAACGCGGTGCCGTGCGGCGCGAGCGTGCGTTCGATGACCTCTCCCAGGGACCTGAAGTTATCGAGCCCCACGTGCTCGAGCATGCCAACCGATACGAAGGCGTCACACGACCCCTGGATATTGCGGTAGTCGTCTTCGATGAATTCGACCTGCTCAGTCAGCTGCTCCTGCGCAGCCCGCTCGCGCGCATAGGTCAGCTGCTCTTTGGAGATGTTGAAGGCGCGTACCCTGACGCCGTAACGCCGGGCCATATGCAAGGCGAGCGAACCCCAGCCACAGCCGGCTTCTATCACCTGCATCCCCTCGCGGAGTTGCAGTTTGCGCGCCACGTGATCCATCTTCGCGACCTGCGCCTGCTCCAATGTGGCCGAAGGTGTCTCGTAGTAGGCGCACGTATAGACCATCTGCTGGTCCAGCCACAGCTTATAAAACTCGTTACCGAGGTCGTAGTGGTGCGCGATGTGCTTGCGCGACCCGGTCAGAGTGTTCAGGTCGGCTTCCGGAAGTCTGCCGAGTAGTCCGCGCTTGAACGCTTTGGTGCTGTTCGCCTCAACCGCGCTGTAGCAGCGGGTGAGGATCTCCATCAGGTCGCCGTCTACGTCGATACGCCCGACGCTAAAGCCATCGCCAAGGCCTAGTTCGGGCTGCACTATGACGCGCCACAACGCTTTGCGATCGTTGAAGATGATGGTGCCGCAAGGCTCGGGATGGGTGTACGGCATGGTGCCGTCCCACAGGCGCAGATTCACCGGCGGCATGCCCATGCCGGCAGCTACGCGTCCGATCGCCCAGCGGTCCAGACTAGTGACTGATTGTTCTTTTCCAGGGCTCGCTGAACCAACGATTCCGGCTACAGCGCCAGACTCCGGCACACCCAGTGCTTCGGATGATCTCTTCATGCCCCTCGCTCTCCTCCCAAGCGTAGGCACCCTGAGTATCCACAATCAGCACGGACGATTTCAAGAAGACAAAACGAGATAGTTGAGTCGGCTCTCATGTTCTTTACGTCGGTACGACCCGCCGCTCGCCAGACTCTGCCGCGCGCGTGCTGCGGGTTTGACCGCCGCGCGCGCAGACCAACCGGGATGCGAGTGGTGCGTCCTGGCAGACCCGTTACCGGAGACAGGCCAAACCGCCGAGTTTCGGTGCCCGTAGATTCTGTGGCATGGTTTGAACATCACCGCGCGGATTAGCGTAGCGGCTCGAGTCGGGGCGACGCTTCGCGTGGCGACGCCAGCGGTCGGACCGACAAGGGTATTTCATGGTTTTGCGAATCTGTCGCCTGGCGGCGTTGCTGCTGGCGTTTTCACCTGTACTGGTTGCGGCACGAGCCGACCTCAACCCCGAGTACGGCGATCCGACGTATCGGGCCAATACGGTTTTTTCGCCGGATGCGGCGTCGCCTGCTGAGTACAAGCAGCGGGTTATCGTGGTCTTTCACGGCTTCATGAGCGCCGTCCCGAATGGCACCTTCAAGCGGCTGTATCGGAAGTTTCGTCGCGACTACACGGTCATCGGCATCAACTACAATCCGCTGGAAGTCGAACGTACGCTCGGGCTTTTGAACGACGTCGCACTTCGCCACTTACAGGGCCGCCAGGTCACGGTCATCGGGACCTCGCTGGGTGGATTTTGGGCGCGTTACTTTGGGAAACTAACCCGCGCGCACCGCGTGGTCATGTTGAACCCGTTGGTGCGCCCGCAGCGCCAGCTTCAGAAATACGCCGGGCGCACCCGACAAAATGTGCGCCGCGCGCGCAAATACGTCATTCGTCAAACTGATTTGGCCGACTACGCACGCTTCGACGTGCGTCGCTTTGATGGCCCACCCACGTTGCTGATCGTGACTCTGGACGACGATTTTGTCGATCCGAACATCGCTATTCGCACGTACCGCGGTTCCGTCAACATGACCATCGAGGCCTATGATTCGGGCGGTCACACGATCAAGCTGCAACGGCATAACGCATTACAACGTATCGCCGAGTTTCTGGTTGCTCCGAGTTGAGCTGTAGCGGGCGCCGATCGGCACCGGATCGTGGCGGCGCGATACCGCCTCTCATCGGTCAGTTGAAATCCACCAACAACGCGGCGTGGTCGCTAAGGGCGTGGCGTGTGTCAGGCGCATCGGGGTGTGCGCCCCATTCGTAGCGTGCTCCACGCAGGCGTGGCAGTGCCGGCCGGTTGATGAACGCCTGATCCAGGCGATAGCCGTTACCGGCGTTTGGGGAATACCACGTATAGCACGGCGCGTCCGGTTCGAACTGGCGGTAGACGTCCGCCCAACCGGCTTTCTCGAGACCGGGGATCCACCGGCTCTCCCACTCCGAAAACGCATCCGGATTGCCGTCGACAGGCGGCACCCCGCAATTCGTATCCCCGCCAAAGATTGCGGGTCCGCCGCGCCAGCGCCGCGCGAACGCCGTTACCGCATCGAAGTACGGCCGTTTGCGGCCGGTGACGTAGTTTGGTGCGTGCAGGATACCAACGACCAGCCCGCTCGCGAGACGGACCATCAGCCAACGCACCGGATCGGGCGGGCTGGTCTTCAGACCGACGCGCTGAAACGGTTCGCGGGCCGCAATGAAGCAGGCGTTGGTCGCCGGGGCGCGGCGCAAGACGGTATCGCGCTGCCAGGCGAAGCCGGCTTCTGCGAGATTACCGGCCAGTTCAGTACTGGCTTCAGTGCCACGAAATTCGCACAGTCCGACCACGTGTGGACGCCATGCGAGCAGCTGATCGACGATCCACTGCGCTCGTTTGCCACCGCCCGCCCGAATGTTCCAGTAGGCGATACGCATGGCCCTAAACCGGTTGGTCTTTCGGGCAGGGTGTCATGGCCCCGGTGACCCGTGCGGCCAGAGCCTGTCGAGCGGTCCGCCGGGTCCGGCCACGGGGTCCATGGACGGATGCGACACCTTGGCGATCGTCGCGGCGTGCAGCTCGACGGTCGCCTGGCTTGGCTCGCACAGATCGGCTACCTGCCCGGCGGGATACGCGCCCACGATGCCGAGACGTCCCTCGCTCGTGAGCTTCTTGTGTGCGACGCCGGCGGGTATGACCACCACGTCACCCGGTACCGCCGTCAGGGTTGGTCCGTCGTCGCCGCCGAAGCGGACGGTGACCGTACCGCTGTAGATACCGAGAACCTCGTGTGCATTGCTGTGGTAGTGATGAAATCCGAAGACGCCGTTGCGCCACGCGCTCGGCCAGGCATGGGCGTCGAAGCAACGTTCGAACGCCGCCGCGAGATCGCCTTCGGCCGCGAGTGCGCTGGCGTAGAACAACAGCGCGCAGTGCGGATTGTTGGGTACGGCACCGTTGCGCTCCAACAGATGCGTCACGACACGCATGCGGTACTCCTGGATTCTGAGTGTGGTCGAGACCCGCCGGACTGCGGTCGATTGCTGCGACCAGGTCAGCGGGTTTCAACATACCAGCCGAGCCGATGTAGCCGCCAACCGCTTAGCGCAGTCTCCACCACGTACGAGAGTATCCACGTGGCGACGCCGAGCAGCGCACCATTGACCTCGGGGTTGATGAGACTGTAGCTCGCCGCCAACACCGCCATCGCCACCCTCAAAACCCCGCCGAAAGCGAGCGCCGTGGTGGTGCGCGCCCGCGCGAGCAGACCCCGGAACAGCGCCGAGGAACTCCAGAACGCGGCCATGATAAAGGCGATCTGCATCGCCGGTTCACAGTAACCGGCGAGTTCCGGTGACAGGCCCATGATATCGAGCAGTACCACGTGCTTGAGCGGCGTATGGAACAGCACCAGCGCCAGTAGTGCGAACAGCCCGATCAACTGCACGGTAAACACCATCATGACGCGAACGTCCTGACGTGAGCCGATCAGTGTTTGCGAGGTCTGCACGAGGTTGCGCATCGGCCCCATCAGCAGCGAGACCAGCCCGTGCGCGACACCGAATGCCGCGATCGCAAGCTCCGCCTGAGCCAGGCGCCCAAGATACAGGTTGATCGCAAATACGACCCCCATCTCTGCCGACTGGTTGATGATGAGGGGCCAGGAGAAGCGCCAGTACCCGAGGAGTGGCTCCGGGGCCTTTTTGCGCGGCGGCAGCGCGACCAGATGGCGCCAGCAGAAGCACCAGGCGAAGACGGTCTCACTCAGCATGCAGAACACCAGCGCGCCGCCGCCGATCGCTGCACCTTCGAGCCAGTTGGGCAGGAACACGAGCGACAGGCCGAGCGACGCCAGCCGGACCAAAGTGCTCCACGTGATGATGATCGTGCGCCGGTTCAGCATCAACAGCGCAAACGCGGTGCCCCGCAACAGCAGTACCGGCATGCTGAGCACAAGCAGTCCAGTGCACATGCGCGCCTGCGTGACCGCTACCGGTCCGAGTCCGAACCAATCCCGGTAAACGGTGTCACCCACCGACGTCAACGCGATGAGCAAAGCCAGCGCGACGGGCAACGCCAGGAGCAACGCTGTGAAGCCGATGAGGCGCAAGACGTCCTGACGCGACTTCAGGTAGGACAGGCAGAGCAGCGCCATCAGTTCCGACGCACTGGTGATAGCGAAATAGAGTGTGAATGCCGCATTGAACGCGGCGAGCGATACGCTTGGAGAGTCAGTGCGAGCAAGGAATGCGTGGATAGCCGACTTCGAGATCATGTTGAGCTCGACCATCAGTACCAGCGGGCCGAAAAATGCATAGGTATCGCGCAGGCGCAACGGCCCCCGGTGCTTCGATCCGGGCTTCACCTTTGCGTCGCTCACGCGCGGGCGCTCAGGTTATGCTTGAGACCGGGACTGGCGCGGGAGTAGACAATCTTGCATGTGGAAGATCTGCGCTGCTGGCGCTGTGACGCCAGCCTGGAGGACGTTCCGCAGCCCTTCGTCCGGGCAGCCGAATGTCCATCCTGTACCGTGGATCTACACGTCTGCAAGATGTGCGAATTCTTCGACGACGCTGCGCGCCGGGGATGTAAGGAGCCTGTGGCAGACGAGGTCACGGAGAAAGAGCGGTCCAATTTTTGCGGGTACTTTCAGCCGGTTCCGCCCGGAGCACCGGCCGCTGCCAGTAACACTCAGAGCGACTTGGAGGCACTATTTGGCATGACGCCCGGGAGCAGCAACGCCAGTGCATCAACCGCTGACGCGGCACGCGATGAATTGGAACGCCTGTTCGGACTGGATGAATCATCGCGGAAATAGACAATTCGCACCAGTTCGCGCGAGGGCTGGCGGCAAGACCGCAACGGCCTTCATGGAGTTCCAGTGATTCGACCGGGTCGCACGATGCCGAACGAATCTGAAGACTCCGACTCCAAACAGTCTTTAACGGGGTTCCTGACTGAACGTGGCCAGCAACTTGACCGATAATGACCCGGTAGACCGCTGGCCGGCCGACGATCCAGCCCTGATCGTGGCACCCACGGACTTCCTGATCGAGCGAGAGGCACCGCGTTCGACCGCGGTGGTCGTGAGCGTGCCGCACTACGGGATCGGCTCGCCCCGACCCTACCGCACGGAGGAGTTCGCGACGCGCCTGGGGCACCATCTGGCATTCGGCTTCGCAGACGACTACGCGGCGGAACTCTACGGCGACTTGCACGAAGCTGGCGCACACGTCATCGCGACCAGGCTGTCGCGCCTTTTCGTCGATGTGAATCGTCCGCGCACCGACGTGGACTTCAAGGACGGGCGGGCTTATTCGCGTACCGGTGTCGTGCGCACTCATTCACGTCGTGATACGCCGATTTTTGCCACGCCCCCGACCGCAGCGGAGGTCGAGCAGCGCCTCAGTGATTACTACGACCCCTTCTACGGAGCAGTACAGGCGGCCCTGGACGCCCGCGCATCACGGCACGGTGGTGCCCTGCTGCTCGACATGCATACCGCGAATGCCCGGCGCATGGGCGAGCACGAAATTGTCCTCGGTACCAGTCGCGGCCGCACCGCCTCCGATGAAACGGTCGCGCTGTTGACATCGGTCTTCGAGCGGCATGCATTCAAGGTAGACCTGAACGTGCCTGGCTACGGAGGCGCAAACGTCGTGCGGTCGTTCGGCGCGCACGTACAGGCATCGTTCGAGGCGGTTCAGATCGAGGTCAATGCAGGGTTGCTGCAACCGCTGGAGAACAGCGAATTCATCGCGTTGCAGATCGGCGGTCACCGGCCACCGCCGAAAGCCGACATTCTCGCGCGTCTGAGGCGTTGCCTTCGGGAGGTCGTGACGACTTCCATCGAATACTGCACCTGACTCCCGGAACGGATGGCTGACTAAATCTCTTGCGTCACCGGTCAGCGCGCGATGCCGATCAGGGCGACGCTCGGCACGACGAGCGAAACGGCGACGACCGTGCGCCGGTCGAGGTGCGCTTCGTTGAATACCCATACACCGAGCATCAGCGTGATGAGTGGCCCACACGCCACGATCGGACTGACCACAACCAGGTCACCGCTCAGCAGAGCGGTGTTCAGCGACGCGACCGCGATCGCGTAGAGCGTCCCCGAACCGAACATCCACAAGACACCCCGTAGCGGTAACGAACGGTGCACCACGCGCTCGCCGCGCAGGCGATCCCAAAGTAACGCCAGTGGAAAAGACACCGAGTAGGTGACGAGTGCGACGAAGAAGGGGCTCGGAATGGACTCCATGCCAATTTTTGAGATCGCGTGCGAGACGGACCGTACCAGCGTGGCGCCGATCGGCAGCAACAGCGCCCACAGCGGCCAGTGTCGTGCCGCGCTGCCTCGCCACGACAGCACCACCACCGCGGCCGCGATGCCGAAGGTGCCAAGCGCGCCTTGCCAGGTGAGCGTTTCGCCCAGCCACAGTACCCCCAGCGTGACCCCGACCAGTGGGCCGGTGGCGCCCATGGTCGACGACACCGTCGGCCCCAGTATGCGCGTACCGGCGGTGCCCAGGTTGGCTGACAAGAGTGGTCGGAACAACCCGATCGCGGCGATGATCGGCAAGGCCGCCGACAGCCAGTAATCAAGCCGCATATAGAGCGGTGCGGTCAGCCAGTAGAGCGCGGTTGCGATCCCCATCTGATAGAGCGTTACCGTCTGGGAATCGGCGTAGTTCAGCGCGCGCTTGGAGCAGTGATTGCCGAGCGAAAACAATGACGCCGCGGCGAGCGACAGCGCGACCGTTAAGAGCAGCGAGGACATGGTTCAGAATCGGCTGGAGCGAACCGTCGCAGACGACCGGCCCGGCGCAGGGTGCAGTGTCAGACCATACCACGTGATCGCGCGACTTCGGTGCGCATGCGGGGCCGGTCCGGCTGCTCAGGGCCGGGCCCTCGGGGCAGGTCCGACAACGCCAGGCCGGGAATGCTACCCTCGCCGACATGAACTCTGACAGCGCAGAAACTGCGGCTTCGAGCACCCACCAGAGCACGCGCGCAGTCGCGATCGCGGCGGCCTGCGTGCTGGGCGTCGCGGCGCTCGTGTTGTTGGCTGCCGGCCTGTTCGTGCTGCACAGCAATCTCGCCTACTCGGCTGCCCGTCTGGGCCTCGCCGGCTGGCTCGCGGCGATGCCCGGATTCGGTGATCTGGCGGTGACGGCGCCGGATGGGCGCGTGTCTCTGGATGCGGCCCTCGCCCCGCATGCCGGGTGGGTTCAGCCGCTGCTGAAGGACCTTTCGGCGATCTCTCCATTGCTGGTCGTGCTGACCGCTTTACAACTGCTGATGGGCTCACTGCGGCTCGCGCGCGGCGTGGTCACGGCCATCGCTGGTCCGCGCTTCCCGTTCGCCCGCAGCTACCAGGTTTACTACGTTCAGCTGGGCCTGATCGGCACCGTGGTTGGCTTTGTGCTGGCATTCGCCGAAATCGACCTCGGGTCTGCCGCCGAGGCACAGACTGAAGTGCTACTCGGTGCGTTGGGGACCGCGCTTTGGTCAACCCTGACCGCCCTGATCCTCGCCTACATGGTGTGTCCGGTATGCGAAGCCGTGTATCGGTGGCTGGCTGCACTGCGCAATCCGGCTGCCCTGGTCACCGAGCCGGGGGCGGCCGTGGCGCAGCTCAGTCACGAGCTGACCCGGGCGGCGGAGGCGCTGAACGAACTGACGGCGAGCGTTTCGGCGACTGCCGTCGAGCTGGATCTCCGCGACGTTGCGCAGCGCCTCGCCGGGTTGGACGAGCGACTATCGGCGCTCGCCCGCGACGGCCGCGACGTGGTGCGCACGGTCGATTCCATGGCGAGCAGCTTCGTGGAGCTTCAGAACACCCAGTCTGATCTGCTGGCGCGGGTCGCGGTTCTCGAGCGCCAGAGCGCATCCAGTGAGGCACGTGCGCTCGCGATGGCCGGTGTCATGCAAGGTGCCGTGGCGGCGCTCGCGCCACCTCCCGCACAAACCGCCGAAGGCGACGAAGAACCGTCGCGATGACTGACGCCCGCGCGCGATTGCTGAGCGATCTGGGTGTCGACCGGCATGAACGGCCATCCATGGATGTGCTGCTGCAGCTGACGCTGCCGATCGTGCTGATCCTCGCGCTCATCATGACCGTGGAGGTCAGCGAATACGTCGATGCCATGGCGGAGCTCGAGGCGGAGAATGACGAATTGCGCACCGAGCGCGACGCGGCGGTCTCCGACCAGCGCTCGATGCGTGCCGACTTCGAGCGCAGTGCCACGGGCGAGCTGGTTCAGGAGCTCGAACGCATGGTGTTGACGATTCAACACCAGCTGTTGCTGAAGGCAGTCGCCGATTCGGCGGACGCCGAAGCTGACGACATCGGATTGGGCCGCTATGCGGTCGAAGTGCCGGAACCGGGTGCACTGGCAGCCGGGGATCTGTCGCCCGCATTTCGAGAGACCACGCTCGCTCTCGCGGCGAGATTTAATGGCGATTCGGCGGTTCGCAATACCCGCACGCGACTCACCGCGGCCGTCGAGGCGCGCTTCGACGAGCTCGCGATCACGTACCTCGACGAGAATCCCCACATGCGCCGGCGCGCGCCTGCGCTGCGGCAAATCGAGGCCGATAACCGGGTCGCGTTCCTGACCGCATTGGACGGTCATCTGGCGCGGTTGAGCGGCGTCGGGTTCGACGTCCAGATGGATCTTCTGACCGCCTGGTTGCAGAACCCTCAGGCAACCGTAAGGGTCGACGACGCGGAGGTCGCCAGTCTCTGGAACCGCATTCAGGAAGCATCTGGTGACGAACTGGATGCGCTGTTGGCACAGTTTGCGAACCTGCGGATTCGCGATGCATTCGCGGCGCTGGCGAAGGCTGAGCTGGAGCCGCTCGCTGACGTGCGCAGGGCCGCTACGCAGCAGGCTGAGGCGAGGTGAGCGGGCCGGTCGGCGAATCGGGCGCACTCCGCTTGGTCTGTGTGATCGTCGCGTCACTGGGGTTGTTCGGTTTTTCCGCGCTCGTCGGTTTGGCAGGTGCGGCCGAGCGCTCCGCCGTCAAAGCGCGCCTGCTGGATGCCAAGACGCATGCGGCAGCCGCGCTCGCGATTCGGCAGGCCCTGGAGGCGGTGGGGGACGCGGCCGTCGATGCCGGACGACTGGAGGCCCTGATGATGGCCAATCCGGAGCGGCATGTGACGCGGATCGACAGTCGGGAACAGTTGCTCGCGAACGAGCGGCAGCTACGGCGCGATCGGTTCGCCGGGCAACTCGAGAAGTTTGCCGCGCGGGTGTCGGCCCTGCCGCCCGGATGGGTGGCCCGCACCGTCAATACCGAGCGCAAGCGTATTAACGCGCGCACCGAGGCGGCGACCAGGCGGGATTTTGCGGCGGCTTTCGAGCGTGCGCGAGCCGGTGCGATCAACCAGCAGCGTCTGGCTCTGACCACCAGCCTTGCCCCGGCGCCGGATGACATCCAGCGTCTGGTCGAAGCTGACCTCGCCGGGTTCCTCGACCAAGAGTACGCGGCCATCGGCGCGATCGTCGCAGATCGCGGTCAACGTCTCGTCAAGCGGCTGATGCGTGTCGCGAGCGCTGACAAAGTGCTCTTCGATGAGAATCAGGCGCACCTTCAGCGTCTCGGCACCGACGCGGTGCGAACACGGTTGCAGGCGCTCTGGCGCCAGCTCGGTACCGTGCGGCAGCACTCCGGCGGCAACGCGCTGGAGCGGGTGGGGATTCAGGAAAATCTCGCGCGCGATGTCGAGTCTCTGGCGGCACCCACGGTCACCGGGGAAACGTGGTCCGGCGTGTTTGCGCTGACTGAAGCGGCTGTGTCGAGGCGCGCGGAGCGTCTGGAGGCAGCTCACATCGAGAGCGCGATCAGACGCTGGTTCGAAACCGGTCGCTGCACGGAGCTCATGGCCGACGGTATCGCCGGCGCGCTGGTTGGTGAACTGCCCCTCACGCTCGAGGTGCATCGCAATGCCTTGATCCCCGAGCTGAGGCCTGGCGCGTGGCGGGCTGCCATCGAAACACACGCGGAACGCATCGCGTCGGCCGGGCGCGCCGACGGCCTGCGTAACCGTATGGCCGATCCGGATAGGGCACCCGAGGTTACCTTTTCGGCGTTCGACTGGAATTTCGAGGGTTGCCTCACCGCAGTGCTCGGCACCGCCAGAGAGCGGGTCGGCGCTACGCGGCTAAAAGCGGCATTGCCGGCTGTGTTCGACCTCAGTTATGCGTTCGACGAAGCATCCCTGGAGGCTCTGCTGGACGACGGACCCGACGCCGATGTGCCGTTCCCGGATGCCGCGGACCTGGAACTGAGCGAAGCCCGCGCGTTGTTCGAGGCGCGCCGAGGCGAGTTGGTGTCGGAGGGGCGAGCCGCGATCCGCGGGCAGCTCGAACTGGTTGGCGAGCGCGCCCGAGTAGCGCGCTTTCAACAGCAAGTTCAGGGCCTCGCGCCGGATGAGCGTACCCCGGAGGCCCGCACCGGGTTGGCGGCGCAGTACCTCGATGAGGTGCGGGCCGCCTGGGCGGAGATACGTCCGGGTCTGCTGTTGAATCCGGCGTCTGATAAGTACGCGGCCCTGCTGAGTCGGGTCGATGACGCCATCGACCAGGTCATCACGCTCGAATGGGAAGCACCGGGCAGGCCCGCGAACCCTGGTATGCCCGACGACCCGGAGGCCGCGGCGCAAGCGGGTGGCGGCGAAGAGGATGATCCGTTGGCGGCCCTCTTGCCGCCGCCGACGGACGCCGGCATGTGTCCGGACCCGGTGTGCTTGCAGGCCGCTGACGTGTGCGCCCGCTTTGCCAGTGCTTGTGCGGAAGACGGAGCAGGCTGCGTCGAAGCGGCTTCGTGGCGTCTGGCATGCCTCAGCCTGAGCGGCCGGTGCGCGGCCGCCTCGCCGTGACCGCAACGTATGCGGCACCGCCACTCGCGATGGGACGGCGTCTGTACGTCGGATTGGCGAAGCGATCGAGGCAGCTCGCACAGGTGCTGTTGTTGTCGGCGTACGCCGGGGTTCCGTTCGCGCACGACGGTTACGGTGCGCACGGCGCTCCGGCGGTCCGCGCGTCGCCCGGAGCTGGCGCCAAGATCGCCACCTTCCCCCGGCCACCCGAGCGACCGGCTGGAATTCCCCGCGTCGGAGGGCGGCGCGTGTCTCCGTCGAGCGCGACGACAAGCCGGCCGGACCCGGAGGGGTTCGTTTGGTTACCGGCCGGCCGGGTCTGGCTCGGCGGCGCGGGTTATGGCCGATACAACCCGCCTCGCGAAATGTCGTTTCCGGGCCTTTGGGTCGCGCGGTTCGAAGTGTCCGTCTCTGACTACGCCGCTTGCGCCGCTGCTGGCGCGTGTGCGCGTCCCGCCGCGGCGCGCTACTGCAACCGGTTGGCTGGCGGCGCCGGGTCCTTGCCGGTCAACTGTGTAAGCGCGGAAGACGCGACAGCCTACGCGGCGTACGTGAGCGCGCGCGACAGCCTGCACTACCGGCTGCCAACCTGTGAAGAATGGGAGCGCGCGGCCCGGGCCGGCCTCGCGACGCGGTTTCCGTGGGGTGACGCCTGGCCGGGGGCGCGTTGTAACGGTTGCGACGCTGGTTGCCCTGAGAGTTGGCACGATACGAGCGTGGACGACGGCTTCAGCCTGACAGCGCCGGTCTCGGCGCTGCCGCACTGCGGCGCCGAGGGTGGTGCGCAACAAATGATAGGCAACGTCGCGGAGTGGTGCCGGGGTGGTCTTGCCGGTGCACCTTGGGACGTTCGCGGCGGTAGCTGGCGTCACCTGCGCGCGTTTCAGGACCCGGCCATGCCACGGCGCTTCGATGGCGCAGAACGTAGCCCCGACGCCGGGTTCAGGTTGGTGGTCGACCGCCCGGCGGGACCGCTCAGACCGTAACGCGATAGGTGTCGTCCGACACTTGCACGATGATCTCGTCTGCGGCCAGCCCGAGCAGCACGCTCTTGGCTTTCTCCAGATTACCGTTGTACAGCTCGGCGACTTCGTCCAGCGTGATGAGCGCCTGACTGGTGCATTTCTCAGACAGGAACTGGACGATCTGGCGTTCTGGGCTTTGCGTCGTGTCAGCGTAGGCGCGGAGCGCCCGGCTGGTGGAAGAGTGATCGGAACGTCTGGTCATTTCGCGTCGTCGGTTGCCTTTCAATCGCCTTCGGGCGGGCGAGTACGTCTGCCGGTTCGCGCCGTCGCCAGATGCCTGGCGTTGCCTCAGCTCTATAGCGCGCGACGGTCCGGTTTCTTTCACTTTCAGTTGAGATTGTCGTTCGTATTCGAGCGCCCCGGTGACAAGAAAAGTAAAGATGTGTCGACAAGGATCATCGAACGATGACCGACCTGGATACACTTGGTGAGAATTTGCAAGAAATCCCAATGGTCGCCGGCCATGTCGGGCGTTTTGGCGGGCGCCCGGCGCGTATGCCGCACCTCGTGGTCACTCGCCGCCTGCCGCTTTGACCAGGTTGCGGTTCAGGCGAATAGCGTCGTCGTGCGGCATGCGGCCGCATCCGCAGGATGTCGATAGCAACAGCCGTTGCGGTCCGAGCAGATCCGCGAGCACGCCGACCCGTCCACGGAGCGCCTCGACGCTCTCTGGTCGCGACTTCACATCGGCGATACCGGCCACGATCTCCATCGTGTGCGGGATCTCGGTGAGCAGGGCACGATCGCGCCACTGCCCGACGTAGCTGCATTCGACCAATAGTCGGTCGACCTTCCCGTCCAAGGCCTGGATCAGTGGTAACAGAGCGGCGAGATTCTGCACCTCGGTAGCGGGCTGCCGCGAGATGTCGCCGAGGCAGAAATGAACTGAGCGTCGAATCTCTGGCGGCACGGATTCAAGCGGGCCAGAAACCCACTCGGCCAGCTCGGCGACGCTGTATTGCCCTGTCCCGGAAGCCGTTCTGATGGCTTCGATCGCTTCGACCGGCGCGTCGAGCTGCACCTCTTCGGCGCCAGCGATGACCATGTCTTCGACCTCGGCTGCAACGATCGCGGTCAATGCCTCGCGGTGCAGGGCGCGATCGACAGTGCCGTCAAATGCCATCGTTATCGTGAACGGCGACGGCACCGTCGCCTTGTCCAGAGTTGGTTCCAACGCCCGTTCGCGACGATACGCCGACGCGTGTCCCGTACCACGCGGCGCTGTCAGCGGCCCCTCGACGGTATAGCGCCCAACGCCGTCGTAGCCTTGCGCCGTGTCGCGCAGAGCCAGCGCGCCGAGCCCATGCAGGCGAGGTGGGATGTGATGCAGAAAGTCGGGGGCGAACACTTCACCGCCGCTTATCTGGTCCAGTCCGCACGCCAGCTGCTCATCCATCGCGACGCGCGCCGCCCGGGTCAGCGCATCAAAGGCCCGGCTCTCATCCAGGTCGCCCGCGTAGAACTGTTTCAAAGTCAGGCGTTGGCCAAACGGGATCGGCCAGCTGCCGACCGCGGTAGTGCGAATTCGGGTCACGATGTTGCCAGGTCAACCGAGCCGTCAAAGTTGCAGACCGCAGCTTTGCGACGCTTCCGATGGCCAGCATAGCGGCTACCGCTCGTTGCCGTCTCCTCGCCGACGGCCGCGGGTAGAGCGACGATCTCGCGCCCCCGGTGCGTCTGGCCGGGGTCGCTTCGCCGGGTGCGCTGCCATGTCTCGAATGATTGGCCATCGCCGTTGGCGAGAGCGAACCGGTCGTGCTACCGATCCTGCACATTTGCTAACCTCCACGGCCGAACCGAACCGTTACGGGGCATCGGGTCATTCTTGACGACCCCTTTTCCAGATGCCCGCTGATGCACCGTCGCGACCACAATCGACGGGTGTCAGGGAGGGACCTCAGCGTGATACCTGAAGAAATTCTGCGCTATCCGGCGCGTGTGCTTTCACAGTCCGACCGCGAACGCTTCTTCGAGCGTGGTTACCTTTGCGTGCCGGATGTCGTACCTGGCGATCTGCTCGCCGAGCTGCAGTCCGTCACCGGCGAGTTCATCGACGCCTCACGCGCGCAGGGCGATTCCGATACGGTGTTCGATCTGGCGCCGGAACACAGCGCCGAAACGCCCGTGGTGCGGCGCCTCAAGTCGCCCGATATTCGCCATGAGGTGTACTGGCGGCTGGCGTCCGGCGTTCTGGCAGAGGTGGCTGCCGACCTCGTGGGCCCCGATGTCGTGTTCCATCACTCGAAGCTGAACTTCAAATGGTTTGACGAGAGTGACCAGGTGAAGTGGCATCAGGACGCGCAGTTCTTTCCCCATACGAACTACAACGTCCTGACGATCGGCACCTATCTGCGCGATACGGACATGACCAACGGACCGTTGGCGGTGCTGCCGCGCAGTCATGACGGGCCTTTGTTCGACCAGTACGACGGCGACGGCAACTGGGTTGGTCATCTGAGTGACGAAGATGCCGCGTGCCTGGATCTGGAAACGGTCGAGTATCTGATGGGCCGTGCCGGTTCGATCACGATCCACAGCTGCCGCACGGTACACGGCTCGCCGTCAAGCCGCGCGGCGATGCCCCGGCCGCTGCTGCTCAACTGCTACACCTCGGCGGATGCGCGTCCGTACACGCCGCACCCCGACCCGACGCGTAATGCCTACTCCATCGTTCGAGGCAAGCCCGCGCGTTGGGCGCATCACGACCCGCGGCCCTGTCTGATCCCGCCTGACTGGTCGGGCGGGTATACCTCGATCTACGCCGCGCAGGCGGGCGAGGGGTAACCGCCCTGTAGGTTACGCGCGGCCGGATACGCGGGCAGCAGCCCGCGAGCAACGGTCCGGCGTGCGCCAGTCGGGAGCGTCCGTACATCCTTTTCATCCGACCGGTCGGTCAGCGCTGGCCGGTCCCACCAGTTTGCACCGGAGGTCATGCTTGTGATCGTCAAGCCGCTGGACCGTCGTCCTGTCGATGCAGATTCAGGTCTGCCCCTGGCAGAGTTTACCGATGCGTTGCGCTCGGCTGGCGCCGACGCGTGGCGAGTGCACTATGCCGCTTTGCGCCGTCGTCAGGCTGGCGAAGACGTCGTGGTGCTGACCGTCGGCGACCCGGATTTCGATACCCCCGCGCCGATCGTAGACGCGGCCGTGGATGCGATGCGCGGTGGTGATACTCACTACACCGTGTCTGGCGGCGTGGGCCGCCTGGCCGATACGATCGCTCAGATCGAGTCCGCGCGCCTCGGTCGGCCGATCACACCGGACGAGGTAGTGACGACGGTGGGTGCGCAAAACGCTCTGTTCTCGCTGTTTCGTTGCCTGTTGCAGTCCGGTGACGAAGCGCTCCTGCTGTCACCGCCGTACAACATGTTCGCCGGTCTCGCGCATATCGCCGGGGCCGCGGTCCGGATGGTGCCGCTCGATACGAAGCGCGGATTTGCTCTGGACGTCGACGCGATCGAAGCGGCGTTCAGCCACCGCACGCGGCTGGTGCTGGCCAATTTCCCGCACAATCCGAGCGGCGCGCTCGCGAAGCCGGAAGATCTGGCCCGGCTCGTCGACCTCTGCCGGGAACGCGGTGTCTGGCTGATCTCCGACGAGGCTTACGCCGATCTGGTCTATGAGGGCGAATTCATTTCTCCCGCCCAGTTACCCGGGGACAACCGCCACGTCGTCGCCGTGCGTAGCCTGTCCAAGTCACACGCAATGACAGGGTGGCGCATGGGTTGGGTCGTCGCGGGGGCGTCGCTCTGCGCGCACTTGCGCAACCTGATTTCGCACGTCAGCTACGGAAGTCCGGGGTTCATCGAAGCGGGCGCTATCGCGGCATTGACGGCGCCGATCCCAGAGGTCGCTGAAATGCGCGATGCGTACCGCGCCCGCCGGGATGCACTGTGTGAGGTACTGGGCGACCAACCTGGTTTTGCACTGGTGAGACCGCCCGCGGGCATTTTTTGTGTCGCCGACGTCAGCGCCACCGGAATGGACGGCAACACGTTCGCGGAGCGTCTGCTCGAGGCGCAGGGTGTTTCCGTGTTGTCCGGCGCGACCTTTGCGCCTGAACTCGAGCACCACGTCCGAATCGCCCTCTGCGCCCCGGCGGAACGGCTTCGGGATGCCGCCCGTCGCATCAGGTCCTTCGTCGAGCAGGCCATGACCGAGCAGAAGGCGATGGCCGAAACTGCCTGAGACCATGCTGCGCAACCCCGATTTCCAGCGGCTGGCAGCTGGCTCCTCGCTGCACGCGGCCGGGTTTCAGGGCGAGCAGGTCGTCGCCAGTCTGCTCCTGTACCAGCTGACCGGTTCCACGTTTTGGGTCGGCGTCGGCCTCGCACTGTCGTTTCTACCCATGTTGCTGGTCGGCGTCCCGGCCGGCGCGAGTGCGGACCACTTCGACCGCCGCAAACTGTTACCGCTGATCGAGTTGGCAGTCGCGGTGACCATGGGCGGCGTCGCGCTGTTCTTCTGGGCGTTTTCCGCGTCGGTGCCGGTACTGCTCGCCGTCATGTTCGCGGTCGGTTGTCTGCGGGCGATGCATCACCCGGTGCGTCTCAGCTATGCACACGACGTGCTCGGCGCCGATCAGCTCGTCAGCGCCTTGGGCGCTCTCAGCATGTTTGGCCGCTTTGGCCAGCTGTTAGGTGCCGTGGGCGCCGGCACCATCGCAGAGCATTTTGGTGCCGGGCCGGCCTACGCGGGGCTGACGGCAGCCCATGCACTGGCACTTTTCGTCTTTCTGAATTTGCGCACCAATCCGCGCCGCGAGGCGGCGAATGGACGTCAGACGATGCGCGAGAATCTCCGCGAGTACGCGCGCGAGCTCCGCACGAACCCCGTGCTGGTGCGCTTGACGCTGACAGCGTCGCTGGTAGAGATCTTCGGCTTTTCTTTCGTGACGGCACTTCCCGAACTCGTCAGCCAGCAGCTGGGTGGCGACGGACAAAGCCTCGGCATCTTGCACGGCGCGCGCTCTGTGGGCGGGTTCGTTGCCGGGTTCGTGCTGATGCGCGCGACCGGTCTCCGATGGCGCGGCTATGCATATCTGGCATCGCTGATCGGATTTGGCGTCGCGCTGATCGCCCTGTCGGTCTGCACGACGCTCTGGCTGGCGATGCTGGCGACGGCCTTCGTGGCATTTTCTGCCGCCAGTTCAGACGTGCTGGTGCAGTCGATGATGCAGCTCTGCGTATCAGAGCACCTGCGGGGACGCGCCATGGGGGCCTGGGTGCTGGCGCTGGGTGCGGGTCCGGTCGGGCATGTCGAACTCGGTGCTGTGGTAGGTGCGGTCGGGGCGAGTGCCGGCCTGCTTTTGAACGGCCTGGTATTGGTGACGGCCGGCGCGCTCGTCGCCGCCCTGGTGCCGCGCGTTCGAAACTTCTGAGGCTGCCTTCGCCGCAACATCCCGGTAGAGGGACATCCGACCGCGCGCTTCCGGCAAAATGACCGCCACAGTCCTGCTGCCGTGGCGCGCGCCGCGCGCTATGTCTGCACCGCGTACGAGGCGCACCAACATGCCGGTTTCAGTCCCGATCTCCTCCACGACACGCATCGGTCTGATCGCTGGCTTCGAAGCCTACGATCACCTGGCCGAAACCGTTGGCCTGCTCGATGAGCTGGCATTCGATTCGCTCTGGGTCGGTGATCATGTCGCCTTCACGAGCCCGATACTCGACCCCATGATCCAACTGGCGCAGGCGGCGTCGCTCAGTGCGCGGTTGACGATCGGTACCGCGATTTACCTGCTGCCGTTACGGCCGCCGGCAGTCGCCGCCAAGCAGGCTGCGACGCTCGATCACCTGAGCGGTGGCCGATTCGTGTTCGGCGTCGGCGTCGGCGGCGAATTTCCGACGGAATACGAGGCGTGCGGCATTCCGGTGAGCGAGCGCGGCGCGCGACTGACCGAGTCGATCGACGTCATGCGTTTGCTGTGGCGCGGCGAACCGTGCAGCTTCGAAGGACATTTCACGACCTTTCACGACGTGCATATGCAGCCGCCGGCGCTGACTCCGGGCGGCCCGGCTATCTGGTGTGGCGGCCGCAGCCAGGCCGCACTCAGCCGCATCGGCAGAACCGCCGATGGCTGGATTTCTTACGTCGTCACTCCCGAACAGTATCGCGCCGGGCTCGCGACCATCGGTAAGGCGGCAGACAGCGTTGGACGTAAGCTCCAGCGCCTCGGCACCGGACACGTTCAATTCGTCCGGATGGGTGCGACCCGCGAGGCGGCGCTGGACGCGGCGAGTGCGATCCTGAGCAAGCGCTACGCGATGGATTTCCGGCGCGCCACAGAGCGCTACTGCGCGCTCGGCAGCAGTGCCGATGTGTTGGCCCAGCTGCAGCAGTTTCACGCTGCCGGCGTGCGCACATTCATTCTGGATTTTCTGGGCACCCCGGCGGAACAGGCGCTTCAGCTGAAGCAGTTCGGCGCTGAAGTGCTGCCGGAGATGCGCGCCTTTTGACTGGCGGACCTGTGGGATCCACGCGATGACCCTGCACAACAACTCGTACGATGTCGTCGTCGCCGGCGGCGGGACGGCCGGTACCGCGGCGGCAGTTGCCAGCGCCCGGTGTGGCGCCAGGACGCTGCTGGTCGAGCGCAACGACTGCCTCGGCGGCGCCGGAACGATGCGCAACGTCGCCACGTTCTGCGGAATCTACACACTCGGCGATCCGCCCCGGCAGGTCGTCGCCGGCTTCGCTGAGGAAGTTCTGTCCGGGCTTCGCGCGATGCAGGCCGTTTCGCCTCCGCAACGGCACCGCGGAGTTTTCCTGCCGTTTGAGCCCGAAGCCTTGAAACGGGTGCTGGATGACCTCGCGTTGACTGCGGGCGTAGAGCTTTGCCTCGGCGCCAGCGTCACCCGCGCCAGCCAGGCGGACGGCCGCGTGCAAACCGTCCACCTGGCCGACCATGCTGGTGTCCAGGCGTGTCACGCCCGCGCATTCGTGGACTGCACCGGTGACGGCGATCTGGCCGCTTTCGCTGGTGCCAGCACTCGTTACGGAAACGGCGGGTCGGCCAACCTCGGCACGCTGGGGACGCGTTTTGGGGGTATCTCATCCGACCTCGAAATATCCGTCGACCATCTGATCGAAGCGATCGCCGCGCGAGGTTTCGAGCCCGGCACGATCACCAAGGACCGCTCTGTAATCGCACGTCAACCCGTTTCGGGCGACCTGGTGGTGTACCTCGCCTCGGTCGACTACGACCCCCGCGACGCCCGCTCCAGAACCCATGCGGCGGTAGATGCGCGCCGTCAGGCGTGGGCTTATCTGGATGCGATCCGGACGATCCCCGGGTGCGAACGCGCGTACCTCGTTTCCACCGGTCCTGAGATGGGCACGCGCGAATCGCGTCATCTCAACTGCCGCTATCAGCTGACCTGGGCCGATATCGAGTCGCGGCGTGAGTTCGCCGACTGTATAGCCCTCGGTGCGTGGGGGGCCGAGTGGCATGACCGGTCTGATTTTAGCAGCAGCTTCGATTACGCCCCGGACCGCGGTAGTTACCAGATTCCACTCAGATCCCTTTGCAGCATCGATGCGGAGAATCTGTTCTGCGCGGGCCGGCTCGCGGATGGAGATCGCAAAGCCGGGGCGGCGATTCGCGTCATGGGTACGGCGATGGCGACCGGACAGGCAGCCGGTCTGGCGGCGGCGCTGACCGCGGCTGGCGATTATTCCGCGCACGCCGTGCGCGCTGGCTTGATTGCCGAGGGCGCTCTGCTATCGGATCCGTAGCGGCCCGAGCGGTGCTGGCGACGCTGGCCCATGGCTGCGGCGCCGGTCGGGCCAGATATTGACCGTTGCACGGATGCCTGCGCCATACCGTCTGGCGCTGGCCGTATACTCTCGGACCAGACTGACGCAGAACACTACGTGGAGAGTTTTCCGTGGATCTCACGCTAACTGAAGAGCAGCGCATGCTGCAGGACCTGGTGACCCGATTCGTCGAAGACGAGCTGATGCCGCTGGAACCGGCGGTGCTGGCCCGCGAGGCGGCCGGTCAGGGCAGTTCGCTGACGGAAGAAGAACTGCAGCCGCTCTATGCGCGATGCAAGGAGTTGGGGCTTTGGGGGCTGGACGTGCCCGAGGAGATTGGCGGTGCCAACCTCGACCCGGTGAGTTTGGTGATCGTGAACGAAGCGTTGCGGCGTACCTGCGTGCAGTTCACGTTTCCGCCCGACTCGCCCAACCTTCATATGCTGCTGCACTCCGCCAATGCCGAGCAGCGGGCGCGTTATCTCGATCCTTACGCGGCCGGGGAACTGAGTTCCGCGATCGCAATTTCCGAGCCGGGTGCTGGCGGAGATCCGTCCGGAATGCTCACCCGCGCGGTGCAGGATGGCACTGACTGGGTATTGAACGGCCGCAAGATCTGGGTCTCGCGCATCAAGGACGCCGATTTTTCGATCGTCATGGCGGTGACCGACCCTGAGAAAGGCTCACGCGGTGGCATTACGTCGTTCTTGATCGACAAAGGTACGCCCGGCTTCATCGTCGCGCGCGAAATTCCGATGCTCGCCGGACACCGGACTTACGAAGTGGTGTTCGAAGACTGCCGGGTGCCTGAGACGCAGGTACTCGGTGAGGTTGGCAACGGCTTCGGCCCGATGCAACTGCGTCTGACCGTACGGCGCCTGCAGATGGGTGCGTGGTGCGTAGGGATGGCGGAGCGGGCTTTGCACATCATGTTGGAACACGTCACCCAGCGCGAAACCTTCGGCGCGCTGTTGTCCGACCGCCAGGCGATTCAATGGTGGATAGCAGAGGCAGCGACCAAGATTCACGCCTGCCGATTGATGACCTTTGACGCGGCCATCAAGGCGAGCCGCGGTGAAGACGTACGCACGGAGGCCTCGATGCTGAAGGTCTACGGCACCGAGATGGCGACCGAGATCATCGACCATGCCATGCAGGCTTTTGGCGCTATGGGGGTCACGAAAGAACTGCCGCTGCAGCTGATGGCGCAGCAGGTGCGTTTGATGCGCGTCTACGAAGGGCCGAGCGAGGTTCACCGATGGGTCGTGGCCCGTCGCCTGATCCGCCAGTATGGCGGCGACGCGCGTTGAGGAGATCCACGTCGGCCGAGTTGCGGGATCGGCATCATGGCGCATGCAGCACCAGCCACTTCGACGTGAACCGTTTGCGCCCGCGAGTCGCGTAAAGACCTGAGCTCTTCCGCCGATGATCGCTCTCAGGACCGGCGCCCCTGACTGCCGCCCGGTTGGTCGCCGCGGTATGTAGCACCGGCCGGCGACAACCCGCAGTGAACCGTGTGCCGACCTTCCCGGTTGGTTGAAGAGCCGGGAAGGTCCGCACGCGCACTCAGCCGCGACGTGAGCGCGGTTCGAGATGCCGGCCCTGGTGACCTGGAATACCGCCGAGTCGGCTAACCTGCTCTGGTGTTGGCGGGCCGTCTGAAACTCGCCACCATCGTTGCTGCCACCCGGCCCAGCGCCATCACGCAGGTTCCACGACCGGTCAACTGGAGGGTGCTTTGAGTTCCGACGAACTCGTTCAACTCGTCGATGCCGATAATCAACTTGCCGGTGCGGCCCCGCGTTGGCGCGTTCGCACGGAAGGTCTCTACCATCGCGCCACCTATCTGTTCGTATTCAACACCGCCGGGGAGCTGTTCCTGCAGCGACGCGCCGAGACCAAAGACCTGTATCCGGGCTTTTACGATGCGTGTGCGGGTGGTGTGGTCGTGGCTGGCGAAACCTATGAACAAAATGCGATCCGTGAGGCGGATGAGGAACTCGGCCTCGAAATCACGAACCCGTTTGGAGTGCGCGACTTTCTGTTCGAGCACGAAACCAACCGTGTGTGGGGTCGGATATTCAGAGTGATCGCGGGAGGGCCGTTTGCATTCGCCGATCGCGAAGTGGTCTGGGGACAGTTCGTCTCCCCTCAGTCGGTGCTCGGACGTCAATGGTTACCGATCACGCCCGACTCGCTGTTTGCCCTGCAGCTTTTACTGCAGGCGAAAGAAGCATGATGTTCAGTCTCTAGCGGCACCCACGCACACCCTGTGACGGAGGCGGCCGGCGCGCAGGCACTGTGCGACAATGCGTCGATGAGCTGGAAAGCGTCGCCATGATTCGTCGGGAAGCGCTCCCCGACCGCGTCAGTGTAGGGCTGCACGTGCCCGCCGCCGCCGTTGAAGGACTGGCATCGCGCGATGACTACATCCGCTTCTTCAAGTCTGCCGAACAGCTTGGTTTCGACGCTGTCTGGGCTGAGGATCGGATCTTCCATCCGGCGCATCTCGCCGACCCGTTCGTATTGCTGACGCTCGCGGCCGCTCATACGGAAACGCTGCTTCTGGGCACCGCCGTTGCAGTGCTTAACTTCCGTGATGCTCCAGTACTGGCGCGCCAGCTGGCGACCCTGGACCATTTTTCCGGTGGTCGGGTCGTGGCCGGTGTTTCGCTCGGGGGACGCCCGGACGAATACGCGGCCATGCGCGGCGGCACGGGTGGCCGGGTTTCCCGCTTCAACGAAAGCGTGGCGGCGTTGCGAGGCCTGTTGTCCGGCACGCCGCAGACTTCATCAGGACCGCTGTTCAAACTGGATGGCGCCGCGGTGCGACCCGCGAGCGGTGCGCCGTTGCTGATCGGCGGTGTTGTCGAACGCGCGCTGCGGCGCGCTGGTCGACTGGGTGACGGCTGGATCATGGCGCCCTTTGGCACTTTGGATGACTTTCGCCGCGGCTGGGATGTCGTGCGGGCGTCCGCGCGCGCGGCCGGGCGCGATCCTGCGCGGCTCTCGGCCGGGCGTCTGATCTACATCTGTCCGGACTGCGATGCCGCCAGGGCCAGATCCCGACTGGACGCATTTCTGGTTGGTTACTACGGCCGGCAAGGTGTTGTGCAAGTCGATCGCGACGGTCTCTTCGGCCGACCCGAAGACGTCGCTTCGCAAGTGGTTGCGCACGTGGATGCGGGCATAACGAATTTGATTTTGGCGTTGCCCGATCTGGACACGACCAGTCTGGCACTGCTTGCTGACGCACTGTTCCCGGCACTTCGCGGGCGGATTTGAAATCAGCCGCGCGCGCGTTAGCCGTTGTTCGGACGGCCAGGCCGGGTACATGCAATTTTCGCACGGGGGAGGCAACGACGTGCTGACACTTGGCGAGGCCATGAACATGCTTCCGCTGGTCGCTATTTATCGAGGTGTCGAACCTCGCGAGGCTGCCGCGATGGCGGGCGCCGCGCATGGCGCCGGGTTCAGAATTCTTGAAGTACCGCTCAACTCGCCAGCACCGTTCGAGAGCATTCGCCTTATCGCTACGGCTTTTCCGGACGCGCTGGTCGGCGCCGGTACCGTGATGACGGCTGGTGATGTGGATGCGGTGGCTGCAGCCGGGGGCACGCTGATAGTCATGCCGCACGCGGATACTGAAATCGTGCGCGCGGCCAAGGCGAACGGGCTGATTTGCGTCCCTGGCGTCGCTACACCCACGGAAGCGTTCGCGGCGCTGGCCGCGGGTGCAGACGGATTGAAGGTCTTTCCGGCCGAAGGTATCCCGCCGGCCGTCGTCAAGGCCTGGAGCGCGGTGATCCCAGCACACGTACCGATGATTCCGGTAGGGGGTATCGACGCGGACGCTGAGAAGATGGCCGCATATCTGGCCGCGGGCGCCTCTGGCTTCGGGCTTGGCTCAGCTCTGTTCAAACCGGGTGTTTCGGTGGCGCAGGTCGTTCGTAACGCCGAATCGTTCGTTGCCGCGCTGCGTGCCGCGCAGGCGTGATTTCCAGATAGATCACGCGGCGAGGGCGGCTCTTCGCATTCAGTCTTCGTGCACGGGTGGCGCTGCGCTCGCGGCATCAGCGAGCATTGCCTGTCGGCGCTCCCACACGTGCCATCCGCCCATCAGCAAAGCCATGACCACCTCGGTGATGATCCAGGTGCGTTGCGTCTCGTCCATTCCCTCGAAACCAACTCCGATCCCGCGCGACACGAGGTAGCCGACCGGCAGCGCCGTCAACACCGCTGAGACCGGTAGCCGCCACGGTCGAAGGCGCCACCAGAGCAACAAAAAGAGACCAAATGCTATCCACAGGCCGAAGCGCGCACGGGCTTCTACAGCTTCGAAAACGCTGTCGGCTGGAGGGGTCGTACCGACCATGTTCGGGAACAGCGCCAGCACCACGCCAGCGCCGATGCAGGCGATGCCGACAATGCGAAATTTGATTAGCCTGCTGGTATTTCGGTCGTTCGTCATGACGTGGCGGCAGTTGCGACGCGGATGCTTCAGTTAAGTCTAGATGCACTCGGCGTACAGCCCCAGCGCCGCGTCGACCGACAGCGGTAAGGGGTTGGCGGCCGCGCACGGATCTTCAACCGCCCCCTGTGCCAGCGTTTCGATGTTGTGCTGGTCGACGCCGAGATGCCGCAACTTGTCGGGCACCTGCAGCTGGCTGCGCAGTTGCATGATGTGATCGAGGAAACTACCGAATGAATCACCGAATCCGACGTAGGCCGCGGCTTTGCCAGTCAGCTCTGCGATGGCGCCGAAGTTGAACTGCATGACGTAGGGCAAGATGACGGCGTTGGTCATGCCGTGATGCGTATCGAAGTGCGCGCCAACCGGATGTGACAGCGCATGCACGGCGCCGAGCCCTTTCTGAAACGCCGTTGCGCCCATGGCAGCCGCGCTCATCATATGGGCCCGTGCGTCCAGGTCCAACGGGTCTGCCACCACGCGCGGGAGATTCTCGACCACGAGCCGCATACCCTCGAGCGCAATGCCCTGCGACATCGGGTGGTAGAAGCGGCTGCAATAGGCTTCGAAGCAATGTGAGAACGCATCCATACCGGTGCCGACCGTGATGAGAGCCGGCATACCGGTGGTGAGCACCGGGTCGCATATCACGATGGTCGGTAGGATCTTTGGATGGAAGATGATCTTCTTGACCCGCGTATCCGAGTTGGTGAGCACGCTCGCCCGACCTACTTCAGAGCCGGTGCCGGCGGTCGTGGGTACGGCGACGATCGGCGCGATGACCTCGGCATCGGCGCGCGTCCACCAGTCGTCGATGTCTTCGAAGTCCCACACCGGTCGCGTCTGACCGTGCATGAACGCCACCAGCTTCGCCAGATCCAGCCCGGAGCCGCCGCCGAAGGCGATGACGCCGTCGTGTTCACCGCGTTTGAACGCTTGTATCCCGAGTGCGAGATTTCGGTCGGTGGGATTCGGGTCGACGTCGGCGAAAATCGCGCGCCCGAGTCCCGCGGTTTCGAGTCGGTCGAGCGCGTCCTGGGCGATAGGAAGTCCCGCGAGCCCGCGGTCGGTTACCAGCAGCGGTCTACTGATACCCGCTTCCCTGCAGGCGGCAGGCAATTCTTCGATGCGGCCAGCTCCCATGCGCACGGCGGTAGGGTAGGACCAGTTGGCGCGGATGCTCATGGAATTGATCTCGATTGGGGACGGGTGCAGTGCGCAAGCGTCGAGATAAATGTTCTCATTCGGGTCGTCAGACGCGCACCTCAGAGCTACTGAGACTTCGATTTTGGCCGAATGATTCCCGGCCGAGGTTTCCACCTGGGTAATCTGCGGCAAAATGATGGCGTTTCGCGCTTCCCAATCTTTGCTTGAGAACTCTCCTGAGGATTCGAATGCCTGCACCCATACTATTGACCGACATCGCTGCAAATGGTGTCGGTACCATCACGATCAACCGCCCGGAGGTCAACAACGCCTACAACGGTGAGATGATCGAAGGTTTCATCGACATCATCGGTCGTTTTGCAGCGGATGACGCCGTCAGAGTCATTGTCATCCGTGGCAATGGACGACATTTTCAGGCTGGCGCGGATCTCGCGTGGGTACGCGGCAACCGGGAAAAGACCTGGGAGCAGAACCTGCAGATTTCACGTAACACGACACGGGCAGTTCAGGGTTTGACCACTGTCCTGAAACCCACGATAGCCCTGGTCCACGGCGGATGCTTTGGCGGTGGCACTGGCATCGCGACGGCCTGCGATGTCGTCATCGCTGCCGACGACGCTATCTTTTCCATCACGGAAGCGCGATGGGGATTGATGGCATCGCCTATTTACCCTCAGTTGTTGGCGCGTCTCGGCCCGGGGCGTACCAGACGATACAGTATGACTTGCGAGCGTTTCGATGGCCGACGGGCGTACGAGATCGGTTTCGCCGACGAAGTGTGCGCAGCGCAGGAGTTGGACGCTACCGCCGCGCCGATTATCGACGCCTTGCTGCATTGCCCGCCGGATGCGCTGGCCGCCTCGAAGCAGTCCATACTGAAATATGCGGATCTTTATTTCTCGGCACTTGAAGAAGAAGAGATGTCCGTACCGCACGCAACGATCCGCCTGAGCGATGAAGCCGGGGAAGGTCTCGCGAGTTTCCTCGAGAAGCGCAAACCGAAGTGGTATCCAGAATGAGTGACTTTGCGACGATTGCCAGTATCTGGCGCTACCCGGTGAAAAGCATGCTGGGCGAACAGCTGGACGCCGTGGAAGTAACCTCCAGTGGCCTTGTCGGCGATCGCGTATTCGCGTTCAAGGACCCGGACGGGCGACCGGGCTTTCCGTGGGTTACGGGGCGACAGCTACGTGAAATGATTCTCTATTCGGCGCGGTTTGAAAACGTCGCCGACATCGGCGCCGCGTCGTCTCTGTCGGTTACGCTGCCTGACGGTCAGCGATTTGCGGTGGACGATCCTGCTCTCGCCGCGCTGCTGGCTGAGCGCTCGGGCGCGAAACAGACACCTGAACTCGTACGCGATCACATTGAGACGCTCGTGGATTGCTATCCGGTCTCCTTGTTCAGCTTGCAAACGGCGCACCAGTTGAGCGGGGAAGTGGGTGTCGAAGTCGACCATCGCCGTTTTCGTGCGAACTTCTACATCGATCTGGGCGACGGACAGGGTTTTGGTGAAGACTCACTGGTCGGTCACGATGTGCGGATCGGCGCCGATCTCGTAATCCACGTAGCTGAACGCGACGCCCGGTGCCTGATGGTCACGCTCGACCCGGATTCCACCGAGGCGAATCCCAACATACTGGGTCAGCTTTCCAAAGCTCATGACACCTCGGCCGGCATCTACTGTCAGGTTGTTTCCGGCGGTACCGTGCAGGTTGGCGATCCGGTGGTGATCGTCTCATGAGCCCTGTCGTAGCGGCGGCGACCTGAAACGCGTCGCTGCGCTGCCCGGCGCCTGAAGACAACTCTCAAAACGCCCGCGAGCAAATCGCTGTGGGAATTGCCAGAACGGAAAGACTTATGAAACTCGGCATTGCGATCGGCTACTCCGGTCGACACCTGAATATCCCCGTAGAGCTGGTACAGCGTGCGGAGACGCTTGGATACGACTCGGTCTGGACGGCTGAAGCCTACGGTTCGGATGCCATGACGCCGCTTGCGTTTCTGGCGGCTAAAACTGAGCGCATCAAACTGTGTACAGGCATTATCCAGCTGTCGGCGCGCACGCCCGCCAATGCCGCCATGCAGGCCGCGACCATCGACGCCATGGCCGGTGGCGGCCGCGTCGTCGTCGGAATCGGGGTGTCAGGCCCGCAGATCGTCGAAGGCTGGTACGGTCAACCTTGGGGCCGGCCCTACTACCGCATCAAGGACTACGTGCAGATCATGAAGAAGATCTGGCGGCGTGAAGGACCCGTTACCCATGACGGAAAGGAGATTGCATTGCCCTTCACCGGTGAAGGCGCGATGGGAATTGGCAAGCCGCTGAAATCCATCTTGCACATGAATCCGGATATTCCAATCGTGCTCGGTACGGGCAATGAGTCGACCGTACGGCTGACTGGCGAAGTAGCCGACGGATGGCTGCCGCTCGGGTTCATGCCCGGATCGCTGGCGGAATTTCAGCCGTGGCTCGAGCAGGGGTTCGAGCGCGCTGGGGGCGGAAAGTCGATGGAGAACTTCGACGTGCACGCAGGCGTTGCCGTCGTCGTCGATAAAGACGTCAAACAGGGCTTACACAGCCTCAAGGCCGATATTGCGCTCTACGTGGGTGGCATGGGTCATAAGGACAAGAACTTCCACCACGAGATCATGACACGGCGCGGTTTCGGCGAAGCCGCCGACCGTATTCAGGAACTCTATCTCGCCGGCCGCAAGGACGAAGCCATCGACGCCGTCCCGGATGACTGGGTCGATATGAAAGCGCTCGTCGGGCCGGTGGACCGCATCAGGGAACGCTATCGCGCTTGGGAGGACAGCGGCGCGACGAGCCTCATCCTACGCCACCCCGGCATCGAAGCCGTGGAGGCCATGGCCCAGGTCGTGCGTCTGAACTGAGTGTTGAGCTGAGCGAAAGTCGACGACAGCCCGGCGCCGTTAGCGGCGGCGCCACGGTTTGCCAAAGCTCAGCGCTAACAGCCCCAGACCCAGCAGTGCGGCAGGGCCGGGCGCTGGCGCGGTCGCTGCTTCCAGCGTGATGTTGTCGAGGCCGAATCCGAGCCCGGGCGTGGTCGAACTGACGGTGATGCGGTCGAATGCGACGCTACTGCCATAAAAGGTCGGGCTCGAGTTACTGCCGCGGCCTTGAGTGAAGTTCTCGACCAGCGTCGTGCCGTTACGGAACTCGATATCAATGCCCGCGCCGTGATCGGGCGTCCCGAACCCGATGCGATTCAACAGGCGGTTGAATACGAGCGTGTAGCTGAGGCCGTCCGTCGCGAACATCGGCAGCTCCGGACGTCCGGACTCGTCCAGCAAGAAACCGGTCTGTTCGCTATAGAACAGCGCGCGCGTGCCGCCACCTTCGCTGTAGATATCCGCGTCCGACGTCCCGGTCGCTGTCAGGCTGGTAATGCCAAACGACGTGAATAACGGGTCAGTCGCGGCGATCGCGCCGTTGCTCTGACTTTCGAAGTCGAGCACCGTTGGATTCACGAAGTCGGTCAGATCGATGATTTGCACAGGCCCCGCTGCGCTAACCGACGATAATGTTGCCAGCACTGTAAGCACAGCGGTACGTATCGCGACAGTTGGCATGTTGACTCCTCAGTCTCGGCCGGGCGGTCTCACTGATAACGATACCCGAGGCCGGAGGGGGTCAAACCACCCTTTCGTTCCCAGGCTGGCCTTGCCGCAACGACCGGTCAGATCACGTCGCCTGGCATTACGGACGAAAGCGAGCCCGCGGAACGAACGCGCGGTTGTTGTTCCTGTCCCGATGGCGCTAGCTTGCGTGCGCCCGAGTCATGGCGGCCTCGCGCTGCAACTGGATTAACAGTGTTCCCGCGGCAAACGGAGAATCGGCAGGTGTCAGAACGGATGGGTCCAAAACAGATGTGCCGGGTGGCAGGGGCGACGTCGGGCAAAATCATCGTCGGGTTGATCGCAGCGTTGGCGCTGTCGGGCTTCGGCGTCAGAACGGCGTCAGCGGAAGTCGGTCTGAAGCTGGTCGCGGATGGCTTTGTCGCGCCGATTTTTCTGACCACACCGGGCGACGGAACGGGTCGGCGATTCTTGGGTGAACAGCTCGGGACGGTGCACATTCTCGACACTGCCGGCAATGTCCTGCCCAAACCGTTTCTGGATATCCGCGCGCAGATTGTCGAGCTGCGTAAAGGCTTCGATGAGCGAGGTCTCTGGGCACTCGCGTTTCATCCGCAGTACGCGGAGAACGGCCGCTTCTTCGTAACCTACAGTGCCAGGCGGCGCGCCGATTCGCCGTTCGGGGGCAAGACCGCACACACGTGGCGGTTGTCTGAATTCCGCGCCCTCGCAGGCGATCCCAACACCGCGGACTCGACGAGCGAACGCGTGCTGCTCGAACTCGACTGGGTCAACCGTAAACACAACGGCGGGGGCCTCGCATTCGGGCCCGATGGCAGGCTGTACGTGGGCGTTGGTGACGGCGGCGGAGTTCACGGCGTGCCGGATGTGCACTATCCGCCGCGTGCGAAAGATGCCGACTCGAACGCGCCGATCATGGAAGACCCCTTCAAGCTGCCAGCGCACTTTCATCACTACGATGACTACGCGCAGGACACACAGCGTCTGAACGGCAAAATTCTGCGTCTGGATGTCGATGCCGACGCCCTCCCGTACGGTATTCCGAAGACCAACGTGTTTGCCGACGGCGCGCGCGGGCGACCCGAGATTTACGCGTGGGGATTTCGCAACCCGTTCCGGCTCGCTTTCGACCGGGCCGGTAATGGCGACCTGTTCGTCAATGGCGTGGCCGAGTCGTTCTGGGAGACGGTTTATCTCGTCGACGGACCCGGCAACTACGGATGGGCGATCCGGGAAGGTACGCACTGCTTCGATCGAGCGCGCATCTTCGACCCGCCTGCCGATTGCCCGCGCGTCGGTCCGCTCGGCGAACGCATTCACGACCCGATCGTCGAGTACGCCAATCAGGCGGTGCTGCGCCCGGAGTCCAAGGTGTCGGTGAAGCCGCTCGGTACCGCGAGCGTTGGCGGCTATATCTACCGCGGCACGGCGCTGCCTGAACTGCGCGGGAAGTTTGTGCTCGGCGACTTCAGCGTGAGTTTCATGCAGCCTTCCGGGCAACTGCTGCTGGCGACGCCCACGCAGGTGTGGCGCGCGCCGTGGAAACTCGAACGGCTGGTTCAACTGGATGTACGGGTGCACAGTCTGGGCGAAGACGCCGACGGGGAGCTCTACGTACTGACGACGGCGTACGGGATTCCGGTGGGAACCAGCGGCAAGGTATGGAAGGTGGTCGCAAAACCCTGAGTCGATGTGGGAAGTGAACTGACTCAAGCCGCCGGGCGGCTACTGCAGGGTGCTGCGCGGCGCGGGTTCCAGCAGGCTGAGGCGGTTGCCCTCGCTGTCGGTAAACGAGGCGTATCGCCCTACACCCTGGATTTGAACGGGATCGCCGAGGACTTCGCCGCCGGCTTCGCGGATTGCCCGTAGGGCACGGGCCATGTTCCGAACCGCAATGACCACGGTGGGATGTTTTGCCGGCCCCTCCGACATGCGGGGAAACAGGCCCCCATCGACCGCGCCCGCGGGGGCGCCAGGCTTGACGTCCGCCTTTGCCGTCGTCGCGATGATGTAGTTCCCCATGTCGGGACCCAGGTCGTGGGTTTCCCACCCGAACACGGCGGTGTAGAAGCGCACGGCGCGTGCCGCATCGTCGTAGGGACTTTCGAAATGCACGACCGGGTTCATGGCGTAGGGGTCACCAACCTACCAGACGTCGACGTAGCGCCGGCGTCGCGATGAGCGTTTCCCGGCCGCACGCACGCCGCGCACCAGCCAGTGACGCGTTTGCGCGGGGTCGATAACGGCATCGATCTCGAAGGCCTGCGCAACCGAAATGCCCTTGCCCTTGGTGTACATCTGTCCGAGCAGGTCGTCGTAGAGAACCTTGCGCGCTTCGGGGTCGGGCGCCGCTTCCAGCTCTTTTTTAAAACCAAGTTCCACGGCGCCCTCCAGTCCCATGGGGCCGAATTCGGCCGTCGGCCACGCGATTACGTAAAACGGCTGGTGAAAGCTGCCGCCGGCCATGGCTTGCGCGCCGAGACCGTAACCCTTGCGGAGCACCACGGTGAAGAGCGGAACGCTGAGGTTGGCTGACGCGACGATCAGGCGCGAGCCGCGGCGCACGGCCGCGGTCTTTTCGCTGTCGGGGCCGACCATGAAACCGGGCGTGTCACAAAGCGATATCACCGGTATCCCGTAGATGTCGCAAAGTTGCAGGAAGCGGCCACCTTTTTCCCCGCCCTCACCGTCGATAGCACCGCCGAGGTGCCGTGAATCGTTGGCGATGAGGCCAAACGCGTAGCCCTCGATACGCACGAAAGCCGTGATGAGGCCAACCCCGTAGTCGGGCCGCAACTCGATGACCGAGCCAGAATCGGCGAGCGCGTGCACGATCTTGCGAACGTCGTAGACGCGCAGGCGATTCTCCGGCACGAGATGTCTCAGTTCGCGCTGGTCGGCGCAGTCCCAGTCCGACAGCCGGCCTTGAAAGCAACCGAGCAGGCGGCGCGTAACGTCGGTTGCTTCAGCTTCGTCCTCGACGGCGATGTCGACGACGCCGTTGGCCGTTTGCACATCGATGGGCCCGATGTCCTCGGGGCGAAACTGACCGAGGCCGCCCCCCTCGATCATGGCGGGCCCGGCCAGGCCGATATTCGAGTTGGCGGTCGCGATGGTGATGTCGGCGCAGCCGAACAGCACCGCATTGCCGGCGAAGCACCGTCCCGAGTTGATCGCGATGCGCGGTGCCGCGCCGCTCATCTGCGGCCAGGTCGTGAAGGTCATCAGGTCCAGCCAGGCCATGATGAGATCATCGCCGTCGACATCGCCCGGACGGCCGCCGCCGCCCTCGGTGTAGAACACGAATGGGAGTTCCCACTCCTCGGCCAGCTCGAACAGGCGGTCTTTCTTCTTGTGGTTCATGTGGCCCTGCGTGCCGGCCAGCACCGTGTAGTCGTAGGCCGCCACCGCACAGCGGGTCTGCTCGGCCCCGAACTCGTTCGCATTGACGGTACCGAACCCGGCGACCATGCCGTCGGCCGGCGTGTTCTGCATCAGGTCGTCGATGCTCCGACGGCGCCGCTGGGCGGCGATCGCGAGCGCGCCGTATTCGATGAAGCTGTCTTCGTCGAGCAGGTCGGCCACGTTCTCGCGAGCCGTCCGGCTGCCGATGCGGCGGCGCTTCTCGACTGCCGCCGGGCGGTTCTGGTCGCTCCCGTAGGCGTGGCGCTCGTGTACTTCGGTCAAATCGGCGCGCGGCGCATCGAGGTCGAGGGTAACCTCCGCGTGGTCGGCTGCGCCGTCCGCTTCGCGCTCGTGCAGGGCCAGCAGCGGTTCGCCTTCGTCCAGGGTGTCGCCGACTTCGGCCAGAACATGCGCGACGGTTCCGCTCGCCGGCGATGCGATCAGGTGATGCATCTTCATGGCTTCAAGCGTCGCGACAATTTGTCCGCGCGCAACTTCCGCCCCCGGTTTGACGTTCAGTTCCACGACACTCCCGCGCATGGGGGCCGGGATCGCCAGCGTACCGGGCGGCACCGCTCGAACCGGGCTCGATTGCCCTTGCGCACCTGCCGCGACCGGTAACTGCGGGATGGCGGCCGGGGCCAGTTGTTTCGCGGTCGCCATCAGTGTGTTGGCTTCGGCCGCGACGAGGCCGGTCGTCCAGTTCGCCGTCGTTACGTCGGGGTGCGTCAGCAACGCGCGCAGTAGGCCCAGGTTGGTATCGGTGCCTTCGATCGTGCACTCGGATGCGGCTCGCGCTGTCCGCGCGAGTGCCCGCTCGAAGGTAGCGCCAGGGCTCGCCACAATGAGCTTCGCGAGCAGTGAGTCGTAAGCGGCGCTGACGACCTGGCCGGTATATGCCGCCGTATCGATGCGCACGCCGGGTCCGCTCGCAAATTCGAGGCGGCTTATCGTCCCGCCGGCCGGTTTCGGATTGGCGTCGTCGTCGAGCGATTCGGCGTTGATGCGGACCTGCACGGCAAACCCGTTCGGCGCCGGCACCGCGTCGTCGAGGCCGAGTTCGTCGAGCGTCGCACCACCGATCACCCCGAGTTGCAGGGCGACGAGATCGAGCCCGGTTACGGCCTCGGTGACGGTGTGTTCGACCTGCAGACGGGGGTTGGTTTCAATGAAGTAAAAGGCATCGCTGTCGACATCCAGAAGGAACTCGAACGTTGCCAGCCCGCGGTAGCTGAGCGCGCGCGCCATCGCCGTAGCGGCGTCGAGCAACTGCTGCCGGCGATCCGGATCCAGGGCTGGCGCGGGTGCCACCTCGATCAGCTTCTGGTGGCGCCGTTGCAGCGTGCAGTCGCGTTCCCACAGATGCGTCACTGCGCCGCGACCGTCACCCAGGATCTGAACTTCGACGTGCCGCGCCCGCGGCAGAAAACGTTCTGCGTACAGCGTACCGTCACCGAACGCGGCGAGTGCTTCCGCGGCGCATTGCGCGATAGCGCTCTCGCCATCGTTATCCGGCGGCAGCACACGCATTCCACGCCCGCCGCCACCGGCGGCAGCTTTGAGGATGACGTGTGCGGAGCCGGTCTCGGTTCGGAAATTGCGCAGATCGGTGGCGGATTGCAGCGCGCCAGATGCTGGCAGTGTGGGCACACCCGTGGTCTGCGCCAGAGTCCGCGCCGACAGTTTGTTGCCGACACGCTGCAACTGCTCCGGGGTGGGGCCGACGAAGGCCAGTCCGGCGGCCTCGCACGCGGCCGCGAACGTGGCGTCTTCGCTCACGAAACCCCACCCGGGATGCACCGCGTCGCAGCCGCTCGACCGCGCCGCGTCGAGCAGCGCCTTGTGATCGAGGTAGGCGCGCACGCCGTGCCCGTCGAGCGCCACGGCTTCGTCGGCGCGGCGCCAGTGCAAGGCTTGCTGTTCGTCTTTCGCATATACCGCGACTGACGAAATCCCAAGGTCGGCGGCCGAGCGGGCAATCCGTACGGCGACTTCGCCCCGATTGGCGATCAGCAGTTTCTTGATGGTCATGGTGAAACCCGGTTGGCGCTGAGGTCTGGCTGGTGTGATTCGGTCGTGCGCGCTCGGCGGTCTGTCCCGACGGCGCGCTTGCCGCGGTCTGATGCCGGGCCTGGCTCCGTCGGCGCGAGGACCCGAGGCCGGCGCGGAGTGCGCCTGGCCACATAAACGCGAGACGCGGTCGTCTCGCAAACGGTTTGTCGCGTGCGCTCGCTCAGGCGACGCCGAAGTTGATGACCGTGCGCACGGTCCGCCCTTCTTTCATCGCCTTGAAGCCGTCGTTGATCTCCTCGAGCTTGATCTCGTCCGAGATCCAGTCGTCGAGATGCAGGCGACCTTGCAAGTAGAGTTCGATCAGCCGCGGCATGTCGACGCGGAAGCGGTTCGAGCCCATCGAAGAACCCTGGATCTTGCGTTCGCGCAGGAAATCGAAGCCGTGCAGTTCGATCTTCTCGCCGAACGGCACCATGCCGACGATGGTAGCCGTGCCGCCGAACGCGAGCATTTGAAACGACTGTTCGGCGGTCACTTTGAGGCCGAGGCACTCGATCGCGTGGTGCACGCCGCCGCCAGTCAGCTCCTTGACCTGCTCCACCGGGTCGCCGTCGTTTGGGTTGACGAGGTCGGTGGCGCCAAGCTTGGTGGCGAGCTGCAGTTTGGCCGGGTTCGTGTCGATGGCGATGACGCGTCCGGCCCCGGCGACGTAAGCGCCGTTGACGGCCGCCATGCCGACGCCGCCGCAACCGATCACGGCCACCGTCTCGCCGGCCGCCACTTTCGCCGTGTTAACCGCCGCGCCGAAACCGGTGATCACACCGCAGCCGATCAGGGCCGCGCGGTCGAGCGGCATGTCCTTGCGGATTTTCACGATGGCGTTTTCATGTACGAGCATCTGCTCAGCGAAAGACGACAGGTTTAAGAATGTGTGCAGCCGGTCGGATTTATCCCAGTGATGGCGCTCCGACATGCCCGGCAACATCTTCACTTCGGTGTTATTGCAGAGCACCGGCCGGCCGGTGTTGCAGTACTCGCAGGTACCGCAGAAGACCGACAGGCAGGTCACCACATGGTCACCCGGCTGCACGTAGCGCACCTCCGAGCCCACCTGCTCGACGATGCCCGAAGACTCGTGTCCGAGAACGGCCGGCAGCGGATGCGGATAGAGGCCCTCGATGAAGTGCAGGTCGGAGTGGCAGAGCCCTGCAACCGCGGTACGCAGCAGTACTTCGTGTGGTCCAGGTTTGTTGACGCTGACTTCTTCTATCTGCAGCGGTGTGTTGGCTTCGTACAGTACGGCGGCTCTCATCGGACCGGCTCCCTCTTGTCAGCTGTGGTCTTCGCGGTCAGTCTACCGTGGCACGCGCGGCCAACCAATTGGGATATCTGAATGTCGGGATGCATACACGATCACTCTGGCTACGCGCTCGAGCGCTGGGGCGAAGGCGACCAGCTCGGAGCCGGCAACCTGCTGACGGCCGAGCGGCGGCTGGCCGCCATGCAGGCCGTGCGCTCCGGCGAGCTCATCGACCTCGGCCACGTCATCGAGAATGGCGCGCCCAGGATGCCGCCAAACCAGACACCGTTCGTCATGACGCTGTCGATCCGCGGCGACAACACCGTCCGGCGCCGCCGCAAGATGGGCGCGACCAACGACGCTGGTACATCGCTCGAGCGCATCGAAATGACGACGCATGTCGGTACCCATGTCGACGCCCTCGGTCACGTGACGATCGGTGATGAGCTCTACGGTGGCCGCCACGTCGACGATGAACTCGACGATCTGGGCCTCGCCAGCATCGGTGTCGAACACGTGCCTCCCATGATCACGCGCGGCCGCCTGCTGGATGTCTCGGCTTTGGATGGCGCGACGACGCTGGAGGCCGGGCGTGTCGTCAGCGCTGACGATCTGGCGCGCGCGGAAGAAGCCGATGGCGTCGAGGTGGCTGAGGGTGACGTGGTCTGTATCCATACGGGTTGGGGCCAGTGGTACATGCGGGACAACGACCGGTATGCCGCAGGCGAGCCGGGTATCGACGAGCCCGCTGCGCGCTGGCTGACCGAGCGCGGCGTGGTCGCGATCGCCTCTGACAACATGGCCGTGGAGGTCATTCCCAATCCCCGGCACCCCGCCGCCATCCTGCCCGTGCACCAGCACACCCTGGCCGAGGCGGGTGTGTATCTCATCGAGAACCTGAAAACTGACGAACTGGCCGCGGCCGGCCATCGCGCCTTCTGTTTCATGCTGCTCGCGACCAAGTTCAAAGGCGCAACCGGGTGTCCCGTCCGTCCGGTGGCCGTCGTTTGATGACGTTCGTCTGCATGCAATGCGCAACTGGTGTATCCACCGACGGAGGATATTTTCGTAATGCGTGCTGATACACGGCTCGAATCGTACCCGGAGCTCGAAACGGCAGGGCAGGTCGTGCAGGCGATCCGCGATGGGCAGGGTCGAATGGACGAACGCGCAGGTTTGCGCCCGGAACTTGCCACCCACTTGAAGCAGCAGGGTCTGTTTCGCCTGCTGTTGCCCGCCGAGTTTGGCGGTTCCGAGCTGTCGTTGCCGCGCTACATCCGGGTAGTCGAGATGATCGCGCAAGCGGATGGTTCAGCCGGCTGGTGCGTGGGTCAGGGCGGGGTGTTTCCGAATCTGGCCGACCGTATGACCGAGGAAGCGGCCAGCGATATCTGGCGTGCTAATCCGGACGCGGTAGTGGCGACCGGTTCACCAACCGGTTCCACGGCGCTGGAAACGGCCGACGGGTTTCGCATGAACGGCCGTTGGCGCTTCGCGAGCGGCATCATGCATGCCGACTGGCTCGCCGCGATGGCACCGACTGTCAATGATGCTGGGGATACCACGGGCTTCGGCATGTTCCTGGTACCGCGTGACGATGTTGTGCTGGGCGATGGTTGGAACGTGCGCGGTTTACGCGGCACGGCGAGTCGCGACTATCAGCTTCAGGACTACGTCGTACCTCGCTACCGGTCGATGCGCGGGCCTGTCTTGCGCACCCACTGTGGCATCGCCACCGGATTGCCGGCCATGCTGTTGTTCGCCAGTGCGTTTGGTTCGGTAGGGCTCGGTATCGCGCGCCGGGCGATCGATGAGCTCTACAACGTGGTGGAGGGAAAGACCCCGTTTTCGACCAGCCGGGCGCTCCGTGACGACGATATGGTCCACGTTGGCGTCGCACAGGCCGAGGCGATGTGGGGTTCGGCGCGGGCGTATCTTCGCGAGATGGCAGAAACCTGCGAGTACGATCACCGGCGCAGCGGCGAGGTGGCGCAGGCGGCGCGCGCACGACTGAGGCTGGCGGCCACGAACGCGATGCGCGAGGCGGGTCGGGCGGTAGACAAGGTGTATGAGCTTGCCGGCAGTGACGTCATCTTCGATGATCACCCGATCCACCGCTGCTTCCAGGACGTACGCGCGCTGACTCAGCAGATTCAGGCGCGACCAGCCCACTTCCGTACGGTCGGAAGGGTGTTGATGGGGCTCGATCCGGACAACCCGATGGTGTGACGCAGCACTGCGCAAGTCACGCGCTGAGCGCGGATTTGTAGTGCTTGCGGCAGACAGAAACGTACTGCTCGTTGCCGCCTATCTGCACCTGTTCGCCCGACGCGACCGGTTTGCCATCCGCGCCCAGGCGCAACACCATCGTGGCCTTGCGACCGCAGTGGCAGATGGTCTTGATCTCGCGCAGTTCGTCAGCCCAGGCGAGCAGATGGGTGCTTCCGGCAAACAGCTCGCCCTGAAAGTCCGTGCGCAGGCCGTAGGTGAGTACCGGTACGCCGAGCTGGTCGACGACGTCAGTCAACTGCTCGACCTGTGCGCGCGTAAGGAATTGGGCCTCATCGACCAGCACGCAATTGAGACCGGTTGCGTCAACGCGGCCTGCGGCTATCTCGTAGAGGTTGTCGTCACGGCGAAAGTTGACTGCTTCAGCCTCCAACCCGATCCGCGACTTGACGTTCATGCCGAAGCGGTCGTCGAGTTGGGGCTTCAAAACGAGCGTGTGCATGCCGCGTTCGCGATAGTTGTAGTTTGACTGCAGCAGCGTCGTGGTCTTGCCCGCATTCATCGCGGAGTAATAGAAATAGAGCTTGGCCATCGTGAGAACCGGTCCGCCTGCGTGGGTGCCATGCGAGTAGTCGAGGCCCGGGCATTATATGGTGGCTCCATATCTTCCCGCCGACCATCGGAGATCCCGACATGGCCGCTTTTGTACCGCTGACAACCTATGAAGAACTGGCGCCGGAGCTCATGCGTGAACGGGCTAGAGCATTCCGGGACGACGTGCAGCGACGACGCACGGTGCGGGAATTCTCCGCGCGTCCGGTGCCGCTCGAGATCATCGATGACGCGCTCGCCGCCGCCGGGTCGGCACCCAGCGGTGCCAATTTGCAGCCCTGGCATTTTGTGGTCGTCAGTGGCCCGGAAACGAAACGCCGCATTCGCGAAGCGGCCGAGGTGGAAGAGCGGGAGTTCTACACCCATCGGGCGTCGGCCGAGTGGCTGGCCGCACTCGAACCGCTCGGCACGGATGCCGACAAACCGTTCCTCGAAACCGCACCATATCTGATCGCAGTGTTCTCGCAGAAGACGGGACAACTCCCGGATGGGCGCAAGGTAAAACACTATTACCCGGCGGAATCCACCGGGCTTGCGACGGGGATTCTCATCACGGCGCTGCATCAGGCCGGACTCGCCTGTCTGACTCACACGCCAAGTCCGATGCGGTTTCTAAACGAAATTCTAGGGCGGCCTGCCAACGAACGCCCGTTTCTGTTGCTCGTGGTGGGCTATCCGGCAGACCACGCGACGGTGCCTGACATCGAGCGCAAAGTGCTGGAGGACTTTGTCACGTACGCAGATACATGACGGCCGAACCGCGTGCCCGCGGCTGCGCACCGAATCCCGCATCGAGGTCCGACGTAGTATATGAGCGTGGTTGGATCCCGATCATGGCGGTGCAGGCCGACGCAGATTCTGCTGAGCGCCGTAGCGGCGAATTGCCCAAAACGGAGTTGCCTGACCGCGCCAGAACTGCTTCAGTCTCTACAGTCCTGGCTCATCAGCGTATGGATGTTCTGAGAAACAGGGAGCGAAACCGATGCCCGAAGCCAAACCCACGCGTGCCGAGGCCGCTGGCAAGACTCGCGTACTCAACGTTCGGCCAGATGCCCCGGATGTGCGCGATCGATACTACGAACCGGCACTGATCCCGCTCGCCAAGAGCGTCCGGAATCTGGACGGCAAGGTGCTCAACCAGGAAGACGAGGGCGCCTGCACCGGCTTTGCACTCGCTGCCGTTATCAATTTGCTGAACCGGCGGGCGGGCGATGCATTCCACGCGAGCCCGCGGATGCTCTTTGAGATGGCCCGGTTGCATGATCATTTACCAGGCGAGAATTACAGCTTCTCGACTTGCCGTGGCGCGATTCGCGGGTGGGCGAATATGGGTGTCTGCGCGGAGACCGAGTGGCGGTACGAACCGTTCAACCCGGGCGAACTCACTATCAAACGCGCAATCTCCGCGCGTAATCACCCGCTCGGGGCGTACTACCGTCTGCGTCCCAACGTTGTCGATTACCACGCCGCGCTGAACGAAGTAGACGCGATCTATGTCTCGGCGCGGCTGCATACCGGGTGGTTGAACCCGGTACCGCGCGACGAACTCGCGCTGATCCCGCAAAGTGACATCCCGATGATGGGCCATGCGTTTGCGATCGTCGGCTACGATGATGATGGATTCATCGTGCAGAACTCGTGGGGAACCGAGTGGGCCACGAACGGATTCGCTGTCTGGCGCTACGAAGACTGGCAGTCTTCGATCTCGGACGGATGGGTGTTTCGGCTCGGCGTACCGACGCCGCAGATCTTCGGACAGGCGGCTCACGGGAAACGCCCCCCGGCGGAAGCCGAATTCTTCAAGCGTTCGCCTAAGCGTCATCAGATCTCCGGGCACTTTGCGCATTTCGACGATGGCCGGTTTGTCACAAACGGCAAGTACTGGACCAATCTCGACGATATTCGCCGTACTGCGAAGCACATCGCGTCAAAGCAGGACTGGTACCGCCACGTCATGATATTTGCCCACGGCGGCCTGAACAGTTCCGCCGACTCAGCCCGACGCATCAACGCGCTGAAAGAAGGTTTCATGCGCAATCGGGTCTATCCGTTTCACTTGATGTACGACACCGGGCTTGCCGAAGAATTGAAGGACGCCCTGGTCAGGAGCTCGGACAAGGCCGACGAGCAGGCATCGGGTTTCTTCGATTGGGTTGTTGAGAACGTCACGGAGGCGACGGACAGTGCAATCGAGAGCCTGATCCGCGCGCCCGGCACTGCCATCTGGGAAGAGATGAAGCGCGGTGGCCGTACGCCGTTCCAGACCGAGGCGGTCGCCGGGCAGCCAGACGGGCTGAAGGCGATGAAAGTCCTCGCAAGCGCCCTGGAAGGCTCCGGCATCGGCCTGCATCTGGTCGCTCACAGTGCTGGCAGTGTGCTGATGGGGCATCTGTTGAAAGCGCTCGATACGCTAAAGCGCCGCGACCTCGTCGACTCGTGCACCTTGTTCGCGCCAGCTTGCACCCTGGATTTCTTCGACGAGCACTACCGTCCCCGCCTGGCTGCCAATGCGGCGCGTACGCGCATCCCGACGCTCGACATCTACAACCTGACCAATAAGCTGGAACGTGACGATTCTGTGGCAGGGATCTACCGGAAATCGTTGCTATATCTCGTCTCCAACGCATTCGAGCGCGGCAAAGAGCGGCCGTTGCTCGGCATGCAGAAGTTCACCAAAAAGCTGGAACTGCCGCACAACGTCGGGATCGTTTACTCGAACGGAAAGGGCGAAGCCACGCGTTCCGAGACGCACGGCGGGTTCGACAATGACGCGCCGACGCTGAACTCGACCTTGGCGCGTATTTTGAGGCACGCACCGGAAGAACCGTTCAAAGACAACGAGGTCGAGGATTTCTGACGGTCTGACCCAACCGGGCCGGCAGTGACGCCGGCCTTCGCATGACCGCACCGTAGACGCACGGCCGTCTCGGAGCGCTGGATAATGCCAGGGTCAGCCCTGCATCGACGCGTCGAGCGGCAGAAATACTTTCTCGCCTGTGCGCAGGGCGGCGCTGACTGCGTCAGTCCACTCCATATAGCGCGTGCCCGTTACGAAGTCGGTGAACCGGACCGCCTCTTTGCCGCGAATGGCGTTGATGAACTCCTCCTCGACCCGCCACGATAGTTGCCGGGCTTTCGGAATCTTCACTTCGGTGAGCTTCGTGGCGCGCCGGTTACCGGATAGCAGTGTCAGCGTGCCGGACTGATCGGTCAGCCTGAGGGCGCCTTCGGTGCCGCAGATATTGATGTCGATCGCCGGCATCAAACCGCTGACCGTCGTCATACAAAGACGCATCTGACCGCCCTGCTCCATCTCGCCGATGATGTCGATGTGATCCGGAATGCTCATGGCGACCCGCTGCCCGTCATCGCCTACGCGATGTTTGACGACGTTCTGTCCAACGGCCTGCACCGAACGGGCCGGACCCACCCAGCGCATCAGTCCCTCGTAGATGATGCCCATGGCCATGATGTTGTTGCCGGAGAACTCGCGGAGTTGACGCCAGTGCACCGGGCTGGCGGCATTCGGAAAGTTGCTGCCGAGCGCCACGCGCGCATCGACTGAGATCAGGTCGCCGATAAAACCCTTCCCGACCATCTCGGCGATCATCCGATCGAACTTGAACGTCAGTGGTGCTGGTACGATCTGTGCGACGAGGCTCGGGTTCATTTGCGAGACCTCGAGCATCGCGTGCGCTTCGCGCGAATTCATCGCCATGCGCGCTTCGCACAGCACGTGCTTACCAGATTCAAGCGCCGCGATGGTGATCGGCGCGTGCATGTAGGGCCACGTGCCGATGCAAATGGCATCGATGTCGCCGTCGTAGACGATCTCTTCCCACGAAGCGCAGACGTTCGGGATGCCGAACTCATCGGCGGCCGCCTGACCCGAGGCGATCGTGCGGTTGGCGACCGCGACGACTTCCACGCCCTTTTGCTTCTGGAGGCCGGGAATGTGGAATTTCCGCGTATTGCCGCCGGCGCCGATGATGCCAACGGTGATGGTATTGCCTGTCACGGTTCAGAACTCCTCTGCGAGCGACGATAGAGTGCACCGCTTAACGATAGCTTAGTTACACGATCGCTGTCCGGTATTCGAGGCGGGGCGCAGCCGTCTTGTCGCGCGGTCGCATGCTCGACAGAATACTGCCGTGTGCCCGCGCAGCAACTCTCCTGGAGGCGCCTGAGAGCAGCATGGAATTCGATACCAAATTCGCCATTGTGGTCGCTGACGACCTGTTGACGTGGCAGAAACTGAACGTCGTCGCTTTTCTGTCATCGGGCGTGGTTGGCGGCGCGGAAGACATCTTGGGCGAACCGTATATGGACGGTTCCAGGCAACACTACGCCCCGCTTTGTATCCAACCGATCGTAATTTTGAAGACGTCGCGGGAACGGCTGCGTACATTCCTCGACCGCGCCAATCGGCGCGGTGTCGCAGCCGCGGTTTATATCGAAGACATGTTCGCGACCGGTCACGACGGTGCAAATCGTGAGACGGTGGCGCGATACTCTACGGACGCATTGCCGTTGGTGGGCATGGCCGCACGCGGTGACCGCAAGGAGATCGACAAGATCTGCAAAGGTGCGAAACTGCATGACTGAGGCTGGACTCGCCAAAACGGGAACGACCAAGAGATGAAGACGATCGGCCTGATCGGCGGCATGAGCTGGGAAAGCACAGTGGTGTACTACCAGCTGCTGAATCGGCTGGCGCGGGAGGCACTCGGCGGATTGCATTCTGCCAGGCTCATGATGTGGTCGTTCGATTTCGCTGAGATAGAGGCCATGCAGGCATCCGGGGACTGGGATGCCGCGACCGGGGCGATGGTGACAGCGGCGCGCAATGTGGAGCGTGGTGGTGCTCAGTGTCTTTTGATCTGCACGAATACAATGCACAAAATGGCCGCAGACGTGCAGGCCGCGGTGGATATTCCTCTCATCCACATCGCCGACGCGACGGCCGCTGCGATCCAGGCCGTCGGGTCGAGCCATCCGCTGCTGTTGGCAACGCGCTACACGATGGAACAGGACTTCTACAAAGGTCGGCTGCGCGAACACCACGGCATTGAAGTTGTCGTGCCCGACGACGATGGACGCGCTGTCGTTCACGACATCATTTATGACGAGCTTTGCCAGGGCGTCATCAGGCCAGAGTCCAAATCGGCCTATCTCGATGTCGTCGGCAAAGCTCGCGACAACGGCGTGGACGCTGTGATCTTCGGTTGCACGGAGGTTGGGTTACTGGTCTCGCCATCCGACTTCTCGATGCCGAGTTTCGATACTACGGAGATCCACGCGCGCGCGGCCATCGAATTCGCGCTGGCGTAGCAGACGGCACAGCGGCACGAACTCTGGCGGGCGCCCAATCGAGCGATCAGACGCTGCCCGGCCCGGCCGCAGCTATGGCAGGTTGCTCTGGTTGCCGCCAAACACGGGCCAACGCCATTCCCGCCAGCATCGCTGCGGCGAACAGCGCAACTGGCCAACCACCGACACTGAGCGCTGGTACCACGGCGCCTGGGCAAATCCCGGCAATACCCCAGCCCGCGCCAAACAGGGCTGAGCCCGTCAGCAGTCGCCTGTCGACCAGGCGCGAAGCCGGCGCCGGCAGCGTTTCACCCGTCAGGCTTAAAGACATGCGACGCCGTACAGCCCAGGCCGCCGCCATCGGGACCATGGCGCCGCCCATGACAAACGCCAGTGTCGGGTCCCAGGCTCCCGCAACATCGAAGAAGCCGAGTACGCGCGCGGGGTCGACCATGCCCGAGAGCATCATGCCCGCGCCGAAGACGAGGCCGCTCACAAGGGTCACCAAGGTGCCCATCAGAGCGTCCATCCCAGCATGTGGCGAATCACGAATACCGCAACCGCGGCGCCGCCCATGAACGTGAGAGTGGCAGCGAGAGAGCGCACAGAGAGCCGCGACAGGCCGCAAACCCCGTGGCCGCTGGTGCATCCGTTGCCCCACGCTACGCCAACTCCGACGGTAAGTCCGCTCACCAGGAGCGCTGCGACTGAGTGCGTCACCGTGATCGAGACTGGCATCAGCCACAGGCCGATCGTGCCGGCCGAGCAGAACGCCGCCACCATGAATAGTGCGCTATGCCGCCCGCTGTCGGTACTGAAGTCCGTGAACGCCTTTTGCAATATGCCGCTCATACCGGCGATGCGTCCGTTCCCGAGCATGTAGATTGCGGCCGCCGAGCCGATGAGCAGGCCTCCGAGCAGGCCGTTCACCCACGCTGCTTCGAGACTCATTTACGAATCCTCTTCAATCCCTGCGCGTGCGCGCTCGGTGAGCGTTGCCGCGCACAGTGCAAGCACGCTCAGAATGGTATATCCGGCCGCCAGCGGAATCGTCGTCCCATCGTACAGCGCGCCGACCAGTCCGCCGATGGTCATCGACATGAAGGTCGCGACCGATGCGATTACCGCTGACGCCAGGCCCGCAATATGTCCCATCGGCTCCATCGCCATCGCGTTCATGTTTCCGAACAAAATACCAATGACGTAGAACAGCATCATCAACAAGGTCATCAATAACCAGAGTGGCGGTGATCCGGCGAACGCGAGCGACGCCGCCAGCAGGCTGCCAGCCATGGCAATACCGAGCACCAGTGACCAATGACACAACTTCGAAATCGAAAAGTGGCGCACGAGCATGGAGTTCGTCAGCGTAGATGCCCCGATCGAGAGTGCGAGTAGAGCGAAGTAGAGCGGGAACTGCTCAGCCAGACTGTATTGCTCCTGAAGAATTTGCTGCGCGGAGTTCAGAAAACCCAGAAAAGCTGCGAACACCAGCCCGGCCGTTACCGTGTAGCCGAGTGAGACCGGGTGGGTCATGACTTCGCAGGTCGCGCGCCACAAGTGACGCGGCGTAACGCGCACCCGGCGCTCCGGCGGCAGTGTCTCTGGCTGAGCGATCCAGAACCAGGTGAGTCCGATCAATGCCAGTACGGCAAACATCGCGAATATGAGCCGCCACGATCCGAACCAGAGCATCGCCTGACCCATAGCTGGAGCCAGCGCGGGTATGATGATGAATACGGTCATGATAAGTGACATGACCCGGGCCATTGCCGGGCCCTGATACCGGTCACGGATGATGGCCATGATCACGATGCGCGGGCCGGCCGCGCCAACGCCCTGGATGAAGCGGCCGAACAGCATCAGAGGGTAGCTTTCCGCGAGCCCGCTAAGGGCTGTCCCAACCACAAACAGTACCGTGCCGAAGAACACCGGCCTGCGGCGCCCCACGGCGTCCGACACCGGGCCGTAGATTATCTGGCCGAACACCATCCCGAGGAACAGCATCGACAGCACGAGTTGCCGGTCGTTGGCGTCGCGCACATCGAGGTCGGCAGCAATCTGTCCGAGGGCCGGCAGCATCGCGTCGATCGACAACGCGACGAGGGATGTCATCAGTGCCATCAGCGCTATGAAGCGGGCTGGAATTCTCGCGTCGGCATCGGCCGAGCTGGTGGGTTCCGTCGGTAGTGGAATCTCGCCGTCTTGCTTCGGCTTTCCGCTCAAGACTGGATGGCCCGCATCACTGCGGCGATCACGTCGTCGGCGCGTGACCGATCGATCCAGCGGAACACCGCCACGAGATCCAGCGTCGGGTCTACCCAGATCAGATGCGTACCCGCGCCCATGGCGAAGAAACTACTTTCCGGTGCGCTCGGATATTGCTGCCGGGCGGTATTGAGCCACCACAGGAATCCGTAGGCGTCGAAGCACGGCGATGGAGTCCTTAGCGCCTCGACGAAACCCTCGGGCAGCAGCCGCCGGCCATCCCACACACCGTCGTTCAAGACCAGCAATCCGACTCGTGCGTGGTCTTCGGAATGAATGAAGATGCCGCCGCCCCAGTGGGCCCCCCCGGGCACCGAAGGCATCAGAACGCCATCTACTTCGACTTCGCTGTTTCGATAGGGGTGCCAGGCCCAGGTATCGCTGGCTCCTATCGGTTCCATGACGTGTTCGCGTAGCACGGCCGCGAGCGGTTGCCGGAACGCTTGCATCAACGACAGGCTGAAGCGGTTTACGCGTACATCGTTGTATTCATACCAGTCGCCTGGTGCACGTAAATCCCGATGCGTACCCTTGGCCGAGTTGTCGGCACCGCTACCCACCTGCCGATTCCGATCGATGAGATCTGGTTTGGAAAACAGCGTGCCTTCCCATTCGCTGGACTGGTGCAGGAAATGCCGCCACGTGATGTCGCGGTTTTGTGGTGATTCGAATCCGTCGTCCAGCGCGTAGTGACGCACCGGGTCGTCGAGATCGCGAATAACACCTTTGCGCAGAGCGATTCCGGTCAGAAGGGACAGGTAGCTCTTCGCGATGCTGAAGGTCATTTCAACCCGGTCGGGCTCGCCGTAGGCGCCCACCATGTAACCGTGCCGGACGATCAGCCCGGATGGCCCGCCACGATCGAGCGTTGGCCCCAGAACCTCGTTCCACGGCGGCGGTTCGTTGTTGTCCGGGTCGGCTTTCATAGCCGCGGTCAGCGAGCGCGGCCAGGGCGTCTCGACGTTAGCTGCGAGTTCCAGTGCACCCGCGAGTGCCGCCGGGTCGAGACCGCAGTCTTGTGGTTGTGCCAGTGCCCAGCCGTCGCGGGGCGGGAAGTAAGGACCTTTGGTGTTCACCCGCATAGTTTAATTGCTGGATCGTGTTGCCGACACCGCTTGCTACGCGGCGCGGTCCTCAGCGATGTGCCGACAATCCGCGGCGGGCACGTGCGTGCGCTGATATCAGTATCGTCAGGTCCGCTTCAGTTCACCTGGAAGACCGTGCCGCCGGAGCCACTTTGCCCGCTGATGCTGTCGGAAAACTCCAGGTTCATATTGACGTGCGGTTTAACCTCACCGTTCGACTCGGCGATGTTCTGCACCTGGAAGCTCTGGATACTGGCGCTGGCGGCAGATGGATAGCCGCTGATGGGCAGGTTGGAACCGCTGATGAAGCTGTCGGACGAGGGTATGTCGAACGACGCCGCGCCGCCGCTAAGGGTCGTGCCGCCACTCGGGAAGATGTCGACAGAAAAGCTCCCGGACAACGTATTGGTGCTGAAGCTGAAACTGGTGCTGAAAGACCCGGTTTTGCCATCGTTTTGCGCAATGTTGCCACTGCCGCTTCCGGAAATCGTCGTCCCCGGATTGAAGTCAGACGGCCTGAGGAGGCCGCCAAAAGTCGTCGATCCTTGCGCCAGGCGTTGCGAGTCGGCGGTGCTGCGCTGTCCGATGTTGCCGAACACCTCGGCGGCCTCAGCGCCTACCCTGGCGTTGTCCGAGCCGCCGGCTCGTCCATCGCCACCGTCCTGGTTGAGCGGCGGTGGCGGCAGGTTGAGCCGCCCGAGAGACTGTTGCACGAAGTCGGCAGACGGCGCGGTGCTGAGATTCCCCTGACTGTCGAGCGTATACGCCAGTTCGTCGCTGTTGATGGATTGTGGTGGCGGGCCTCCGGGCAGATCCGAGGTAAACAACAACGAGCCGCCCGGATCGCCGAAGTCGTTGAAGCCGCCGCCGAGGAGCGCGGTCGTCACCGAATCCGCCGGCAGGTCGTTCATCGGCGCGATCGGCAGATTGTCGCGAACCGGTGCGCCGCCGTTGGCGAACTCGATGATGGGAGGATCGTTTACCGGCACAACTTCAATGACGCCGGAGGTTCCGCGAATGCCGATGGTCGCGACCGTGTTGGCCCGCATGCGCATCGATGTCGGGCGCTTGGCCGCAACGCGACCGGTCAGGAAGCGGAACACGCCCGAGACGAAACGCGCGACGACGCTGCCTTTATCGTCGTCTTCGGGCTTGTAGCTGTACTCGTCCATGACCATCGAGCTGCGTGGCCCCATGGTGAACACGGACTGATCGGTCAGTAGCAGCTGCATGCGTCCCTTGGAGCCGGTGGTGATGCGTTCACCCTGGAAGATCGGTGCCCCGCTGCGGATGCGCGTGCCGAGCTGTCCACTGACGCTTGATTTGAATACGTAGCCACTGACGGCCGCGGCGACGCCAACACGTTCATTGTTCTGTTGCGCGCTGACGGGGCCACCGAGCAGCGCCGCGCTGATAACGCTCATCAAAAGCGCGCCGCGGAGAATCTGGTGCGTGCTATTCATCAGAAGTCCCACCGTTTGTTGAGTGCGGCCGAGAACTGCGTGTTGTAGTAGTCGAAGTTCGGCAGGCTGGACGCTGAGTGCGTGTAGCCGAGCCCAAACGTCACGAGTGACCCTGTCAGCCAATCGGGTTCGTTGGCCGCGCCGATCATCGATGCGAGTGGTACGCCGAGCGTACCGCGCAGCCTGAGGACGCTGTCTTTGCGCACTACGGTCGTGCTGATGAAGTTGTTGGTTGCGTTGTACGTGTCGACCCGGAAGTTGGCGCCGAGTTGGCCGAACATGCCGTCGCCCAACAGCCAGGTGAACGTGCTGCCAAACTCCGGGCCTTCGTACGCCTCGAACTGTTGCTTGGCGTTCTTGACGTTGATACGAGCATGAGCATCGATCAAAAACGTCGGCGAGGCTTTCATGTGCATGCCGAACGTCACGTTGTAGAACATCCCGTCTTCGTTGTCTGCGAGTACGTTCTCACCGATAGGCTGGAAGTTCTGGTTCTCCCCGCGGATCGCCTCGTACAGCCGGATATCGTCGTTGACCTTGTGGTCGAAACGCACCTCGCCGCCCACCGAGTTCAGGAAGTTCTGATGCGAGAGCCGCATCGCCGAACCAAAGACTTTCGTCGTGAATCGACCGAAGCTGGTATTGAAGTCACGCCCGACCTCGCCGAACAGCAGGTCGATGTCGAACGAGCTTAGCGTCGCCTGCTCGCCGTGGTACCAGCCGGCCCGCCCAAACGCCTTGTCTCCCGTCGGACTGTCGAGGCGGTGAGTGAAACCGCCGATGACGGTCGCGGTTGCGGCGACATCGTTTTCCCGCGCGGCGTTGGTGTTTGCCACTGACAGCACGTTATTACCGATGAGCACGCGATGGTTATCGGGGCCAGAGTTCCGGTTCAGGTCGTAGTTGAATCCGAATGAGCCTTGCACGTAATACCGCGTGCGCTGGCTGCGCAGCTCGATCTCGCGCAGGTAGTCATCCACCGAGTTGCGGATTGCCGGGCTGAGCGGTGCTTCTGATAACGTCGTGAATTCAGCCTTTGCCTGCAGCAGGCTGTTCAGGCGGAACAGCACGATGGCGTAGATGAGCCGCACATCCGTACGCTCGGGCGCCAGCAGCAGTACCCGTTCCAGCGTGCCAGCCGCCGAGCGCAGATTGCCGCGCTGAATCTCCGCTTTCGCGAACCGGAAGTTGAGGTCGATGTCATCCGGGTTACCGAGCACGTCGTCGAACGTGACGCCGTCCGAGCCCAGGTTGTCCCTGGCTGCGGCGGCGGCCGCTTCCGACGATTCAGCCTGCTCGGCGCTGGTGCGCAGACGTTGCGTTTCCGTCGAACCCGACTGTGCATACAGCACTGGTGCCAGGACCAGTGCGCCGACGAGGCTGATCGGGCGCCACGGGAGCGCCCGATGGAGTCGTCTGACTGTCATTTGCGTTGCCTTGGCGGCTTGAAGCCGCGCCCTGCTGTACCCCAAAGGCGCCGGCCGCTGGATGCTGTTATGTCACCAGCCACCCGGTGCCATTCTTGACTGAGCTGCTCTTGAACGGCGCTCTTCGATTCGAGCCAACGAATTGGCAAGCAAGGCTGAGCGAGGTCCGGAATGTGCTTCCCTCGCGGCGCCCAACTCGCTGACTGCAGGCGAATTATCCGCGCTTGAGAGGCGCGGCGCCAGGGGTTAATGGACAGATATTTCACCTTGACCTGATGCGTGTCGGGCGCAGTTCGATGGCATACGCGGACGTTCGGTCGCGATCCGGGGCAGCGCCGTTGGATCTCAGCGCTAATAGCCACGGCCGGTGGCGATGTTCAGCTGCGCGGACGCATGCGTTCGGCCAACCATCGTGTGAAGAACTGCGACGGCGTATCAAGCACCGGCGTGAACACCCCGCCCGTGAACGCGTGCGACTGGCGTCCGCGCTGCATCCCTTCGACAACACGTATGTCTTCGCCGAATACTTTCGCCCAGGCGCGGAGCCGAACCGCACGGCCCTCCTCGTAATCCGGGCTTTGCGCCGCGTCGCCGAGGTAGTAGAGCTGGGTGTGGTCCAGGGTCAGGCCTGGCGACACCGGTTCGACGACCCGGGTCCAGAAATGATCGCAGTGCAATCCCAGGAACACGTTCGGGAACAGGGTCGGATACTCCGACACGCCGCTCGGCCATCCGGCCATCTCAGGAAACGGCTTGGGGACGTCTTTGCGGTGATCGTATTCGTAGCTGCCCTGGCCGGCGAACAGGCCGTCACTGAAGTAGTGGTAATGGTCTTCGAGCTTCGAGATCGCGTTGAGATCCGGATGTACCCACGGCAGGTGGTAAGCCTCGAGGTTGTTCTCGACGTCGAGCTTCCAGTTGCCGCCGAACTCGACTGTCAGCTGGCCGTCGGCGAGCGCTGGACGCAGGTTGGCGAACTGTTCGGGCGTCGCCAGTCGATCGATTCGCGTTTGCAACGGTGCGATGAAGTTTGAAAAGTCTTCAGCGGTGCCCGACAGATCGATGAATATGAGCCCCATCCACTCGACCGATCGGACTGTTTTCAGGCCGTGTTGCGACTTACAGAACCCATCCACCTCGTGCGTACCCACTCCACCGATGTGCGGCGTCCCTTTAAGGTTGCCGTCGAGATCGTAGGTCCACGCGTGGTAAGGACATCGCAGGCGCGGTCCGGCGTGACCTGCCTCCCAGACCAGTTCGTTGCCGCGATGGCTGCAGACGTTGTGAAACACGCGAACCTGGTCTTTGGCATTGCGCACCAGCACCAGCGGGAAGCCCATGAACTTGACCGGCCGCACGTCGCCGCGGTTCGGCACCGAACACGCGCTGCCGACGCAGGTCCAGTGCGTCGCGAAGATATTGTGGCGCTCCCACTCGAAAAACTCCTCGGAGATGTAAGCGCGGTTGGGCAAACCCGGCGTGCAGGGCGTATCGGCGCATATGGCCTCGTACTCCGGCCGGGTCAGGCCCGTGTGGATAGCGGTGGCGTGCATACTGAGTCTCTCCGTGGTCAACTGCGCAGACGGCTTCGCATGTGGCGTTCATCCGAAACCAGATCGACCGTCGGCACGAGTCGTGGGCTCGACAGCCCACGCTGGAAACCGGCGGGACAGCGTAATGCTGCGCTCGGTGGTCGAGTTTTTCGCAGAGGCCCAGGAATTGCCCCGCCGCGACAGCCGAAGCGGTGTGCATTGTCGCCAGCGCGTCACCCGCGGCGGCGCGCGACCCTGGCGGCTGGCGCTCAGTTCAGAGCAGGAGGTTTCGAACATGGATACCATCGCCGCCGGCCTGTCGTTCCCGGAAGGCCCACGTTGGCATGCCGGTGCTCTCTACTTCTCCGATTTCTATACGCAGAGCGTGCACCGCCTGACGCCCGAGGGAGTGCTTACCACGGTTGCTGTGGTAGAGCGTCAGCCATCCGGTCTCGGCTGGCTGCCGGATGGCCGGCTGCTGGTCGTGTCGATGCTGGACCGTCGGGTGTTGCGGCAGGAGCCGGATGGCACATTGGTGGAACACGCCGACCTGAGCGCAGTCGCGACCTGGCACTGCAACGATATGGTGGTCGATGGCACGGGCCGCGCTTACGTTGGCAACTTCGGGTTCGATACCCACGGCGAGGCCGAGCCCCGTGGTGCCGACCTGAGCTGTGTGTTGCCCGACGGGCAAGTCAGCGTTGCCGCCCGGGATCTCCAGTTTCCGAATGGCACCGTCGTGACGCCAGACGGCCAGACCCTGGTGATCGGCGAGACGCGCGGCCGCTGCCTGACGGCTTTCGATATCGCACCGGACGGCACACTTTCCGGTCGCCGCGAGTGGGCCGACCTCGGCCGGCACTTCCCGGATGGCATCGCGCTCGATGCCGAGGGGGCGATCTGGGTTGCCGACCCGCGCAACAATTGCGTCATTCGCGTGCACGAGGGTGGCCATATCAGCGCGCGTTTCGATCTGGACCGTGGCGCCTACGCCTGCGCCCTGGGCGGCGAGGAGCGGCGTACGCTATACGTCTGCGCGGCGACCGGCTCGGGTGAACATGCGCGCCAGCGGCGCGATGGTCAGATCCTGGCATTCCGTGTCGATGTGCCAGGGGCCGGCTGGCCCTAGGCGCGCTCGGCTTTTATGGCGCGGCGCCAGACGCCGGCGCTGTCTCGACGATCCACGGCCTGGGAGGGCAACTGCATTGACACTACGAATTGGACAAACGGCCCCGGACTTCGAAGCAACGACTACCGCCGGCGCGATTCGCTTCCACGAATGGATTGGCGACAGCTGGGTTCTTTTGTTTTCACACCCGAAGGACTTCACGCCGGTCTGTACCACCGAGTTGGCCGAGGTGGCCAAGCTGCAAAGTGAACTCGGCCAGCGCAACTGTAAGGCGATCGGCATCAGCGTCGACCCGGTCGACGATCACAGCCGCTGGGCAGCCGATATCGAGCAGCTTTCGGGCGCATCACTGGGTTATCCGTTGATCGGCGATCCGACCCTCGAAGTCGCCAAGGCCTACGGGATGCTGCCGGTTGACGCGGGTGATAGTGCGGCCGGCCGCACACCAGCTGACAACGCGACCGTACGCACCGTCTTTCTGATCGGCCCGGACAAGCTCATCAAGGCGATGATCATGTATCCGATGACGACCGGTCGGAACTTCGATGAGATCCTGCGCCTGCTGGACTCGTGCCAGCTGACGGCGCGCGAGCAGGTCGCGACGCCGGTCAACTGGCGCCCCGGTGACGATGTCGTGATCGCACCGGCGGTCAGTGATGACGATGCCAGTAAACGGTATCCGCAAGGCTGGCGCTCGCCGTTGCCGTACCTGCGTCTCGTGACGCCGTCCGACGACTGACCGAGCGCGTCCGGTGCTTGCTCCCGGTCAACCCGCGTCGTCGTGCGCGGGGTGACCGACCGTTCATTTGAACTACGCGGCGCCGAACTGTGAAGTCCGCCACAACAATAGGGTGGGCGTCAGACATAACTGAAACAAGCTGCTCGCGTTCCGAAGCAACCCAGACAAATGGGTTCCCTACGATGCCACGCACGTTTCGGCCGTAAACGGAGATGGCCATGCAGCATGACAGGACCGGGAATCAGATATGGATGGGCGCGCTGGTGTTGGCCGTCGCGCTCGCGGTGCAGTCGGAAGCACGTAGTGCGGTGCTGTTCAGTGAGACTTTCGATACGGATGCGACAGGTACCGCGGGAACGCTCACGACGTATCCCGGGTTCAGCCACGCCGGGCCGGGCAACAATGTCTCGGTGACGGGCGGACAATTGCGCATGCCGGCCGTTGGTGCGGGCTTTGTCGATACGTTTTCGATCCGGGGTTTCGCCGGTGATTTGACGATCGAACTCGACCTCGGCGCCGACCCGGGCAGCGTGCAGTACAACGTGGGTATGGCGATAGGCGACAATCGCCTCATTTTCCACCCGGGTTTCGCCGGCGGTGCATTCCGCGTGGACGGGCCCGGTGGTTTCGGCAACACCGACATGGGGTATACGCCATCCGGCAACGGCGTCATGCATCACATGCGCGTCGACATCGATGCTGGCCTCGGGCTCTTCGATATCACCGTGACGTCTGGTGCGAGCCAGTTTGTCACGAGCTTCACGAATGCCGGTTATCAGGCGTTTGACCAGATCGGTTTCACGGTCGAAGGCAATACGGTTGGCGCCGGGCTGTTCGACAACCTCGTCATCGAAGGCGACCCGTCCCTGCAGGCCGCGCGCGCCTCCGCGCCCGCTTCCGCGGGGCTGGTGCTCGCAGGACTGCTGTTCACGCGCCGCAAGGGACGTTGCGCCGTGCGTTGATCGTCCTCAGGCCTGCTGCACCGTCGGCCCGTCGCCGGCCAATGTCGTGCGGCGCATATCGCGCGCTTCTTCCGGCGGGAAGCGGCGCACCCGGTGCATCGTCTGGCGGTTGTCCCACATGACGGTGTCGCCCAGGTCCCACTCGTGCACGTAGACGAACCTGGGCTGTGTCGCGAGTTCTGCCAGGTCGCGTAGGAAACACATCGCTTCCTGGCGGGGCCAGCCGACGATCTCTCCAGCGTGCGACGACAGGTAGAGCGACTTGCGGCCAGTAACGGGATGCTTGCGCACGAGCACCTGGCGGACCGGTGCGAACCGTTCGCGTTCCTCGTCGGTGAACTCGGTAAAGCCGATCTGCATACGCGAGTACATTTGAGAGTGCACACAAACGAGCCCCTGAACTTCGGTTCGGGTGTACTCATCCAGCGCTTCGTAAGCTGCGCCCATGTGGGCGAACTCGGTGTTGCCGCCGCGCGACACGGTGCTGAGCGCGTGCAGGATCGAGTACTTGGCGGGGGTTGTTTTAAACGAGCTGTCGGAATGCCACAGGCGGTTGCCGATCGCGAACAGGCGCCGCCGGTCGTCGACGGCAAACGGGCGTTCCTCTTTATCCAGATTCGATACGTCGGCGAACACCGTCGGCATCCGGTAGTTTTCCGGCTCGCGCAGACTGGTGCCGACGGCGTGTTCGAGCGGACCGAGCTTCTGACTGAACGCGAGCTGCTGATCGGCGCTCAAGGGCTGGCGCTTGAATACCAGCACCGCATATCGGTCCATGCCAGCGTGGAGCGCCGCGGCCGCGGCGTCCGTGAGCGGCTCGCGAATATCAACGCCGTGCACGACGGCACCAATGTGTTCAGACTGCGTTTCGAACTCGACAGGCATGGATCCCGCCCCCTTTCAGCGGCGATCGTCAGGCACCGCATCGTGCGGTGGGTAGCAGAGATCTGGCAATGGCGGCTTGTGGCTGGCAGCCAACTCTCGCGAATATGTCGTCGCTGCGGACTGGTCCGGTTGTTCCACTCGGGTAAGCTCTGCCGACCAGCAGGAGATTCACAGCATGACATTCACGGTGATCGGGCGTTGCGAGCGGACCGGACAAACCGGCATCGGTATTGCGACGGCATCCATCGCGGTCGGCGGCTTGTGTCCGTTTTCGACCTCCGCCGGCGACATCATCACGTCACAGGCGTTCGCGCGGCCGGAACTCGGTCTGCTGGCAGTGCGCGCCCTGGAAGACGGCCAGGCCCTCAGTGCGCTCCCGGCATTGCTGGCGCACTCGGATCCGAATCTTGCCTTCCGGCAGGTTGCGGTTTTGCGGCGCGACGGCGAGGTCTGGGTACACAGTGGTCCGCAGTGCCGGCCGTGGTGTGGTCACCAGAGCGGTCGCGGCTTCGCGGTCATGGGCAATTTTCTGGCCGGGCGCGCCACCATCGATGCCATGCACGAAGCATTCACAGGCAATGCCGATGAGGTGCTCGCCGAACGCTTGCTGCGGTCGTTGGAGGCCGGGCGGGATGCGGGTGGTCAGGCTGATGCGCAAGGCCGCCCTGCCCGGGAACGGTCAGCCGGGCTTCGCGTGGTCGGTGCGGGCGGTTCGCCGCTCGTGCACGACGATGCGGTTGCTCCGGTCGATTTGCGCATCGATCTCCACGAGTCCGCCGTCACCGCGCTGCGCACTCTGTGGAATACCTGCGCACAGGTGCCGCACTACAACGCCTTGCGTTCGTCGCAACCGGATACAACGCCGCCACTGGGACCGTGGGAAGCAGAACACATGGGGGATCCGAAGCCGCCGCCCGTGTTGCTCTAGCTGGGCGTTTCCGGTCGCCGCAAGCCTGGTGGCGGCATCAGTCAGCCAGCTTGAAGTTGATCTGCGCGGACGCCACCCAACGCGATGGATCGTCTTGCCAGCCGTAGGCGTGGACGTTCGCGATACGGCGACCGTGGCGGACGATCTCGGTATGCATGAACATGTCGGCATCCAGTACCGGTCGCATGTAGCTGATCGTGACGTTGATGACGCGCGGCAGGTGCTCCGGCTCCAGCGTGTAGAGCACCTCGATGATCGAGGCGTGCTCGAGCGCCGCGCCTACGAGGCCGCCGTGCACGGCGGGTATCACCGGATTGCCGATGTTGCTCGGCTGACTACGCAGCACCGTGCGCGCTTTGCCGTCCACGACGTCGACTTCCAGGCCGACCATCTGCGCGTATGGGATCAGTTGATTGACTTCACCAAACCGTCCCTCGGCTTTCAGTTTGCGTACCGGCTCGATCATGACGACGCTTCACCGTCTGGCGCGCGCTGCTCGCTGTCCATGATGAACGAACCGTTGGCTTTGGCGATTTCCGACGCGTCGTCTTCATGGAAAGCGCGGCCCGACAGGAACGCGATCGTATGGGTGCGTTTGTCGACCCGCGCTTCACCGATGATGGCCTTTGCCGGGGTTGCCGGGCGCAGGTAGTCGATGCGCAGATCCAGGGTTGCCATTGGGCGTGGTCGATCGAGAAGGCTCGCGAGCGCGATGCCGCAGACGGAATCCAGCAGTGTCGTAATGACGCCGCCGTGCACCACTCCGGTGTCGAGATTGCCAACGTAGACGTCCCGATACGGCAACCGCATCTGGCAATAGCCGGGCTCGAGCTCGAGCAGCTCGAGCTGCAGCTCGTTGAAATGTGGCGAGCGGCGCAGCATTTCGCGGGCCAGGTCCACGGCGGCCAGATCGGCAAGGCCGGGTTGGTGTTCAGAAGTCGTCAAGAGAAACCGCTTGTGTGTTCGGCCGGTGTCCGAATTATACGCTGCACGCCGCGCGAGCCGCCGCACACGCCTTTTAAACGGTCTTTTCCGTAGTACCTTGATGGCATCGCCTCTGGTCCGCTGGGCCAGGCTGTCATAACCGGGAGGATTGAAACCATGCGGATGCAAGATAAGGTCGCTATCGTAGTCGGGGCCGGACAGAGCCCCGGCCAGGGCATGGGCAACGGCCGTGCGACCGCCGTGCTGTTCGCGCGCGAAGGCGCGCGCGTGATGTGTGTCGACCGCGATGGCGACTCGGCGGCAGAGACCGCTGACATCATCCGGAGCGAGGGCGGCGACGCGCAAAGCGCGGTCGCCGATGTCGCCAGCGAAGCGCAGCTGAAGGCAGCGATCGATGCGTGCGCGGCGGCGTACGGACGCGTCGACACACTGCACAACAACGTGGGCATCAGCGTAGCGGGCGGCGACGCCGACCCCTTGAATATCACTGAAGAGGCATTCGACCTCATCATGGCAGTGAACCTGCGCGGTACCGTCATGGCGTGCAAGCACGTCCTGCCGATCATGCGCGAGCAGGGCACGGGCAGCATCATCAACATATCGTCGCTGGCGGCTGTCGAGAAGTACCCGTGGGTGGCCTACAAGGCCAGCAAGTCAGCGATGGTCGCATTCACTGAGCAGCTGGCGATTCAAAACGCGGAATATGGCGTGCGCGCCAACGCGATCCTGCCCGGTCTGATGGACACGCCGATGGCCGTGGATACGCGCGCCGCCGCATGGGGACGTCCGCGCGAGGACATCGCGGCGGAGCGCAACGCGCGGGTACCGCTGCGCAAACAGATGGGCACGTCGATGGACGTTGCGTACGCGGCCCTGTATCTGGCTTCCGACGAGGCGTCGTTCGTGACGGGCGTGGCACTGCGGGTCGACGGTGGGGCGGGCGTAAACGTCGGCTGATTCAGCGACGCGCGCGACCGTTTGCCGGGGCTCGTAGCCACATCACTTCGTTACCGGGCGCGGGTTTGTGTGGTACCAGCAGCGCCAGGATGAGCGATAGTGTCGCCAGACCGGCGCCGGTCAGAAACACGAGTGCCGGTGACGCGAGCCACAGCAGTCCGTACACAGCGGGCAGGAATACGGCCGCGATGTGACTGATCGTCAGCGAAACGCTCGCGGTCGCGGCGATATCAGCGGGATCGGCAATTTTCTGAAAATAGGTGTCGATGGCGATGGCGAGCGCGAAGAACATGTGGTCAACGACGTACAGCACCGCGGCCAGCGTGCCGTTGTCGACCACGGCGTAGGTCGTGAATACGCCGACCAGCCCGAGGTATTCGAATACCAGGGCCCGGCGTTCGCCGAACCGCCCGATGAGACGCCCGATCCACGGCGCGAGAAAGATGTTCATGACGGCGTTCGCGAGGAACAGTACTGCGATCAGGCCGACATCGAAGCCGAACTTCTGCACGAGCAGGAACCCTGCAAAAACCACGAAGATCTGGCGTCGGGCACCAGACAGAAAAACGAGTCCGTAGAACAACCAGTAGCGTCGGCGGAGCACCATCTGTTTACGCTGCGCCACCTGGCCTTCGAAGCGGGGAAATGCCCGCCAGCAAACGAGTCCGATGCAGGCGGTGGCGCTGCCGAAGAACACGTACGTCCATGCGTAGCCGACCGCGAGGTGCTCGAACAATATCCAGACCATCGCGAACGTCACCACCGAGGCGGCCGAAGTCGCGCCGAGAATCCGTCCGAGCGTCTCCGGAGCGCGGGCTTTGGAAACCCACTGCAGCGCGAGAGATGAGCCGACCGTTTCGTAGTAGTGAAATCCGATCGACATCAATACCGTCGTGACGTAAAGGCCGAAGACGCTTGGAAACCAGCCGGTCAGCGCCGTGCCGAGGCCGAGCACCACGAGCGACAGGTAAGCGAACGTCTGTTCACGCAGCAACAGCAATACGAACACGACGGTGAACGCCAGGAACCCCGGCACTTCACGGAGGCTTTGCAAGATGCCGATCTCCCGGCCGGTAAACGCCGCCGCGTGAATGGCGAAGTTGTCGAGCAGCGACTGCCAGCTTGCGAAACTGAGCGGGGAGGCGATCGCCATGATCAGCAACAGGCGTTCCGGTTTTCGCCAGTCGCTTGCGGACACGGGCAGATGCGGTCTTGCTCTCATCAGCCCATTGTCGGGCCGACTCAGATGGCTACAATACTGTACTCAGACGATCGATATAGAAAAACCGCCAACAACGTGCGACGCGCCATGACGACACCCGCGGTCGCGGACGACCCGGCCGACGTTCTGCCCGATAGCGGGCCGCTGTTGATGGCAGCGGCGAATGAGCATGCCGCGGGCCACACGACGAGCTGGCACCGCCATGCGCGAGCGCAGCTGCTCTACGCCGTGCACGGTGTGATGCAGGTGCAGACGGGCAGCGGGCAATGGGTTGTCCCACCGCGGCAATCGGTATGGATTCCCCCGCTGGTGGCTCACGAGGTGCGGGCGCTCAGCGCCGTGTCGATGCGTTCGCTGTACTGGCGATCGGATGCCGCTGCGGTCGTCGGGTGTCCGTTGCCGGAGAACCTCGAAGTACTGGAGATGACCGCCCTGCTGCGCGAAATGGTCGTGCGAGCTTGCGATTTGGCTGACGCGGCCGCCGCCATCACCGCCGCGCTGGTACAGCTGGCGGCCGAGGAGATCGCGCGGCTGAATGTGACCGCACTCGAATTGCCGCTGCCTTCGGACCCGCGGCTTGCCTCGATCGTCGACGCGCTCTACGTGAATCCGGCCGATCGGCGCAGTCTCGTCGAATGGGGCCGTCAGGTCGGGGCAAGTGAGCGCACACTGACACGGACCTTCAAAGCGGAAACCGGCCTTGGATTCGGTGCCTGGCGGCAACGCCTGGCCGTGCAGGTTGCGCTTGCGCGGTTGGATGCCGGCGAAACCGTCAACCGTGTTGCGCTCGAACTCGGCTATTCGAGCCCCAGCACCTTCGTCGCGATGTTCCGGCGAATCATGGGTATGGCACCCGGCGAATACGCGCGGCGCGCCGCATCGGCGCGCTTGCAGTACACTTAGGGGGTTGTTGAAGGCAGGTCGGAGGTCCTGACTCCAACAACGTGTTAGCAGCGACCAGGCTGGGAGCTGTCAGCCCGCGTGGTGCGACGTTTTGGGGAACGCACCGCCTGGGGTCGGCGGCTCATGACGGACATAGGGGGAAGTCAATGCAGAATCCTGGGGATATGTTACGCGCGGCGCTAACCATGCTCTGCCTGATGTGCGTCGCCTCTGGCGCGTCAGCGTTCGATTACCGCGATGGCTCGGCGGTGCGTGACCACGGCGGCGACCTCGCAAGTCTTTACGCGTTTGTGCCTGACGTTGGCGGCGAGCCCGGCCCACTGACCGTAGCGCTCGCCATCAAGCCGTTTGCGCTCTCCGTTGCGGAAGTCGGTAAGGACACCGAATATCTGATTCGGATCCGGCGGGCCGGACTGGCCGGATCGGGCGACCGGCTTCGCACCCGCCTCGGCAAGTCTGAGTTGCGCATCGCGTGCCACTACTACGACAACGACTACGAGATCGCGTGTTTTGCCGTACAGGTTGGCGCCGACGGTTCCGAGCGCGTGCTCGCCGCCTTGGATGGCGACATTGGCCAGACGATGCAGACCAAGGGTCTGAAGATCGTCACGCAAATGCGCTCCGACCCCGCGATGACAAACTTCCGTTCGCAGTGGTTTTGCCTCGACGATATCGAAAAGGAATTCCTGGCGACGCCAGACGAGTTCGAGCGCCGTGTGCACGTCAAGTTTCGCAACTCCATCGAGGTGCGAAAGATGAATGTGGTCGGGCTCATCGCCGAAATCGACCGCAGCTGGCTGCCTGAGGAACCGGGTTTGCCGCTGGCCGCCGTGGCGGCGCAGTCGGTGGACATCGACAAGGATGGTAAGCGCACGCCGATCGACCGCGTCGGGCGCCCCGGCACCTCGATGTTCCTGATTCAGGACGACACGGCACGCAACGGCTGGAACCAGCTGGATCCGTTCGACGAGGTCGGTGCGACCGCGTTCCGCAAGCCGATGCAGATGGGGCTGGAAGCCGTCGATACTCACAGCCGGATGGACTACTGGAACCGTCCGCATCCGCTGTTGGAACTGCTGCTGAACGATCATCTCCTGCTGAACCCGAATGTGCCCGCGCCGGTGACGGATACGAGCAGGAACCTCTATTTTGAGATCGAGTGGGCGGCATATAACGATCGTTCGATCGACGGGCTGGCCGGGGGCCGGCGCCTAGTCGACAACGTCGTGTCGCGATTTTTTGCCGTCATGGCTCGCCAGGGCCAAAGCCATTTCGCGCATCTGGAAGCGTTGCGCCACCCGCTCTACCGGCAGACGCACGCACAGTTTCCGTACATGGCAGCACCGTACGAGAAGCTGGATACGCTCTACGGCCGTGCGGCGGAGGAAATGAACCCATTTCCGCCGGCTGTGCGCGGCTGCGAGTAACGGACTGTCATAGCAGTTCCGCCTCGCAGGGTCCGCTTGTCGAAGAACTTGCGCGCGTTGTCACAACGCGCGTCTGGTCACCCTGGCACGCTGCCGCTCTTCTCAATCCAATCGATCCGGTAACTCAAGCATGCGGCGCGGGCCGCGTCGGCTGGATTCATGGCTCATATATGTTCGATTTGGCATAGCACTCCGCTATGCTGAAGCGTTCTTGATTCGACCCAGACCAGATGAGGATGTGGATGAACGGTGGTGAAGTCGTCGTAAGGACGCTGCGCGAACGGGGGCTCGAAAGAGTTTTTTTTGTAGCCGGTGGCACGTTCATCACCGTCATGGAAGCGCTCAGCCGGGACAACGCGATTCGCGGTATCCCGATGCGGTTGGAGTCATCGGCGACCTTTGCCGCCGAAGCGTATGCGGCGCTGGCGCGCCGGCCGGCCGCGGTGTTTGTCACGCGCGCGCCGGGGGCGGCCAACGCCGTGATCGGTGTCCACACAGCGATGCAGGCGTCGCGCCCGATGGTGCTGTTCGTGGCCAATATTCCCGGTCCGCTCAAACAGCGCGAGACGTTCCAGGAAGTCGACTACAACCAGATGTACGGGCCCGTTGCCAAGGCAGTCTTCGAGGTGCACAGCTTCAACGAACTCGCGGCCGTGACGGCGAGAGCCTGCGATCTGTCCGTCAATGGCCGACCCGGCCCCGTGGTTGTCGCGGTCGGCCGCGACATCCTGGACGGCCCGACCGGCGAGCCGGCGTCACCTCCTGCCCCGACGCCCGTCATCCAGGGATTGGATGCGGGTACGGCAGGTGAGATCGCCGCCGCCATGGCGGCGGCCCGCCGACCAGTCGTGCTGGCGGGAGAGATGGTTGCCTACGAAGGTGCCCACGCCGAACTTGCGGCTCTCGCTGAGGCCTCGGGCGCGGGCGTGTTGGCCGCCTACCGGCAGCAGGACGTGATCGACAATCTGCATCCGGCCTACTTCGGGCACCTCACATTGAACCGGCTGGCGCATGTAGAGCGGGCTCTCGACGAGTGTGATCTGCTCGTCTGCATCGGTACGCGGCTCGACAGCGTTACCACGCAGGACTACGCCTTTCAGCGCGACGGTCAGGACCTCGCCGTCATCTATCCGGATCCGGCCGTAATGGCGCAGTGGCCGGCTCGCTTTGCAGCGGCCGCGTCTGCCCGTAACGCGCTGAGTGCGCTCGCTGCGGCGGTGTCGTCGCCTCCTTCGGATGAACGCCTGGCCTGGCGCGACGGTGTGCACGCTGAGGAGGCCGCATTTGCTGATGCTGCCGGAACCTCAGTACACGGGCAGGTGAACCTGGCGGAGGTCATCAGCCATTTCCGTGAGGTGACGCCGGAAGACAGCATCCTCGTATCCGATGCCGGCACGTTCGGTCGCTGGCTGCACCGTTACTACCCGTTCACGAGGCCGGACACCGCGCTTGGACCGGTCTCCGGCGCCATGGGTTACGGGGTGCCGGGTGGGGTCGGGGCGCAGGTTGCCCGGCCGGACACGCCGGTGTTCGTCTGGGTTGGCGACGGCGGCTTCCTGATGACCGGCCACGATGCGGTCGTCATGGTCCAGGAGCAGTTGCCCGTGCGCATCATCGTGTGTGACAACGCCGCGTGGGGATCGATCATGGTGTCGGCCCAAAATCGGTTTCCGGGCATGGAATACGGCACGAAGCTCAATAGTCCCGATTTCGCCCAACTCGCCATCGGCTACGGCATGGCCGCGTTCAAGGTCGTTCGCACGGGCGAATTCCCCGACGCATTGGCACGCGCGATGGCAGAACCTGGGCCTGCGCTCATTCACATTCAGTTGGATGCGCGCGACGTATCGCCATACGCGGCCGGTCCCAAGGCGGCCGACTAGGTGCTGCGACCCGGCGCAACCTGACCGTCATCCGGGCGTATTCGCGCGAATCTGCCAGATCCCTGAGCGCAGCCGCAGGCCGAGCATCAGTGCGGCCATCGCGCCGGTGGCTGCCCAGATGGCGAGGTCGAGCCCGGCATGCTCGGCCAGCACGCCCATCGTGAATGACCCGATCGGCGCCGCGCCAAGAAATGCGAGGCTGTAGATGGCCAGAATGCGTGCCCGATGGGCCGCCGACGCGGCTTGCTGAATCAGAGTCCGCCCAAGAGACATCGCGACGCCCGCCCCGATGCCAAAGATCAGGATCAACAGGTAGAACAGCACCATCGGTGGCCATGCCGACAGGCAGAGCAGAACCGCGAGCCCGCCGCAGCCGGACAGGAAGATGGCGCGACCCTGACGTTCCACCGGCGGTCTCGCCCTCAGCACCAGAGTGGATACGAGCACGCCCAATACGAAGCACAGATTGACCATCGCAAGTTCAACGGACCCGCCCGCATAGAGATCGCGCACCATCAGCGGAATAACGACGCTGAACACGCCGATGAAACTGACGCCCACTCCGATCATCTGCAGCGTGACCGGCCCCATGCTGGGTGATCGGGCGACCAGCACGAAGGCGTTGCCGAGTTCCCGCAGTGCACTGGTCTCTCCACTGGCCGTCGCGTCCGCGTCGTCGGGACGTAGGGGCGGCACGGGCAACATCTGAGCTGCACAGACGGCACCCACGCCGTACGCGCACGCCTGGATGACCAGCAGGGTCGGCACACCTACCCAGCCGGCGCTCCCGGCCAGTGCGAAGCCGGCTACCTGCGCGAGAAACTGCAGCAGCATCGCGGTCGCCACTGCGCGCTGCACATCATCGCCGGCAACGCGCCCGAGCAGCGCGTCGCGGGTCGGCATAACCAGTGCCTGCAGGCTTCCCTGCGCGAGCGCGAAGGCGATAACGACACCGAAGGTCAACCCTCCACCGCTCGCGACGGCTGCCACTGTCAGAGCCGGGACCATCGCCGCGCACTGCAGTCGCACCAGCAGCTGGCGCAGATCGAAAGCGTCCGCCAGCATGCCGCCTGGCAACATCAGCAACAAAGCGGGCGCCATAACGCACATCTGCGCGATGCCGACACGTTCGGGCGATTCCTGCAGAACCGAGACGACCAGATAAGGGAACATCACGGACTGCAGGCCGAATGCTGCGAACCAGAAGCCTTGCCCGGTCAGAAACCAGCGAAACTGTGTGTCCACGCGTTCAGACGACACGGTCGTGACCGGCAAGTTGTGTTGACATCAGGGTTACCGCATAGGCCGGGCGCCGAACGGCAGGCCGCTTGTCCGCGCGCGAAGGAATTTTGGATTGGGGCGTCAAAAAAGGCGGCCGCCGCGAACGACGTTGGCCACCCGCCATTGTATATGGTGCATCGCGATGGCCGGGGCAATGACGGGGGCCGGCGCTGGGACATGCCGTAGGCCAGCATTCGCGCGAACTCTGCTGCGTATGGCGCACCGGCTGCGCAGAGGGGTAGCATGCCGGTCTGCACGCAAAGCAGGATTTCGCCATGACACACGTTTCCCTCACGGGATCGGACCAGTTGCCGAACAGCCAGCGCGTCCGGTCACACTGCCCGGAATTACTGGATGGGTTGAACCAGTACTACGAGCGCATCTGGGCCAGTGGCCGCGTGGATGCCGGCATCAAAGAACTGGTGCGCATGCGCTGCGCGACGGTCAACGATTGCCAGTATTGACTGAACTTCCGTTATGCCGCGGGTCGGTATGCCGGAGTGACCGAGCAGAAGCTCGCTCAGGTCCACAATCCAGACGCCGAAGTGTTCGACGCCCGCGAGCGGGCGACCCTGCGCTTCGCTACCGCGATGACAGCGAATGACGGCGGTGATACGGCGCCGTACTTCGACGCGATGCGCGAGTTCTTTGACGAGCCCGCCATCGTCGAGATCGGATTTGCGGTCGCCACGCTGCACGGCATGAACATCTTCAACAACATGTTCGGCATCGAGCCGGAGCCCGAACAGATGGTCAGTATGACCGGCGTAAAGGCCGGCGAAGCGGCTGAGTGATCACACGGGCTCGTCGGCGATACCGTCGCCGAGCTCGGCATTCAAGTCACCCATACGCAGTTCCGCGTCCCGCGTCTGGCCCCCGAGTTCCAGGAACTTCTGCATGTTGCGCCGCGCCTCGGGCGTGCGCAGCAGCCGTTCGAACAGATACGCTTCTTCGTAGATGCCTTCCAGCCATGGCCGTTCGGCGTTGTTGACGCTTTCTTTGGCGAGCCGCACGGCTTCGACGGGGAAGGACGCGATGCGGGCGGCGAGCCGGCTGACGAAGGCGTCGATCTGATCGGGTTCCAACACCCGGTTCAGATATCCCCAGCGCTCGGCCGTCTCACCATCGAGGTCATCGGCACCGAGAATCAGCTCCAACGCGCGCCCGCGGCCGAGCAGGCGCGGAAGACGCTGCGTACCCGTGCCGCCAGGGAGGATGCCGAGCGGTACTTCCATCTGGTTGATCACGGTACGGCCGCGCACACCGAAGCGCATATCCATGGCCGCGGCGAATTCGCTGCCACCGCCGCCGACGCGACCCTCGATCTGCGCGATCGTGACCTTGCTCATGGTGCGTACGCGTTCGCACATGACGTGGAAGGGCTTCATCTGGGCGTCGCGCTGCGGGTCGAAATGCACCGGTCGTTCAAGGATGGCGCTGACGTCGAAATGCGCCAGGAAGAAATCCGGATTGGCGCTCTTGAAGACGATGACGTTCAAGTCGGCATCCGATTTCAGTAACGCCGTTGCGCGGTCCAACTCGGCGAACAGCGGCATCGTGATGACGTTTACCGGCGGCGCGTCGACGATGACGCTGGCGACGCGTCCGCTGCGCTTGATGCGAAGGAGCTGGAAGTCGTTTTCCATGGCAATGGGTTCCTCACCGTGTGGGTCGCGGCCAGCAGCTGATGAACGGTGTGGCGCCGTCTGCGCGGTGCCCGTGCCTGCAGCTGATGGTCGTCAGGCTGGTACGAAACCCTGCGCTTTGTCTACCACGTTTCGCAATGGCTCGCCCCGCAGGTAGCGCTCGAAGTTATCGACGAACACGCCAACCATATCGGCATGAAAGCCGCGATAGTCGCCCGACATATGCGGCGAGATGATGACGTTGTCGAGATCCCAGAACGGGCTCGACGGCGGCAGCGGCTCGGCATCGAACACATCCAGACCGGCACCTGCGATGCGTCGTTCCGTCAGCGCTTCAGCGAGCGCCGGTTCATCGACCAGCTGGCCCCGACCCAGGTTGATGAAGTAGGCATCTTCACGCATAAGCGCGATGCGTTCGGCACTGAAGATCCCCTGCGTGGACTCTGTCAACGGCGTAATGAGGACGACGAAGTCGTGCGCTGGCAACAGGGCGTTCAGTTCGTCTGCCCCCGCGATCCGTTCGAATGCCGCCCCTCCGCCGCGGGCGCGGCGTCCCACGCCGGTAACCTCCATGCCATTGGCCCGGAGCGTCCGCCCGATCGCCTGGCCGATGCCGCCAACGCCGATCACCAGTGCGCTGCGGCCCAGTACGAGCTGCGTCAGCCGGTAATCCCAGTGCCGTGCGGTCTGCGCGCGCACCGTGCGGGGCAGGTCTTTCGCGAACGACAGGATCAGGCTGAGTGCATACTCGGCCATCGCACGGTCGAAAATACCGCGCATGTTCGTGAGCTGCACATCGCTCGCCGCGAATGCCGGGAACAGCGCCGCATCGACGCCGGCGCCGCACCACTGAACCCAGCGAAGCCGGTCGGCGGCCGGCCATGCCTGCTCCAGGTCATTGGCGGCGAATTGCCAGCCGAGCAGCACGTCGGCACCGCTGAGTGCGGCCTGCAATGTTTCGCCGTCGGCGGCGGTCCGAAACTCTGCGCGGCCGTGCAGCCGCTCGATACCCGGTAGCTCGTTGAGTTCCCGCACACCGTGTACGACGACGATGGGTAGACCAGAACCTGCCATGGTGTCCTCAAGCGATATCGTTGTTTTCCGTCGACGCAGTCGAAAAACCGCGGGGCGACCGTTCAGATGACGCCGCGGGCGCGCAGCTCTTCGATTTCACTGCTGGTCAGGTCCAGGTATTCGTCGAGCACTTCTTCGGTGTGCTGGCCGATCAGCGGCGGCGAACGGCGATAGCTGACCGGCGTCTCCGATAGCTTGATCGGGCTGGCGATCAGTTTTGCCGGACGACCTTCGGTGGCCGGGTGCGGCATCTCGAGGACCATCTCCCGAGCCTGCACCTGTGGGTCGTTGAACACGTCTTCAAGGCTGTTGATCGCACCGCAACCTACTTTGCTGGCTTCCAGTTTCTCGAGCCACCAGGCAGACGGGCGCTGAGCCGTGATTTCATTTAGCGTCGCCGTCACATGGTCACGGTTTCGGACCCGTTCCACCGCGGTGGCGAAGCGCTCGTCGTCGAGCAGGTGAGCACAGCCGGCAGCTTCGCAAAAGCGTGCAAACGTCGGGTCGTTGCCGACCGACAGCACGAAGTAGCCATCGGCCGAAGGCATGACCTGGTAAGGCACGATATTGGGGTGCTGATTGCCGAGGCGGGGCGGATTCTCGCCGGTCGCAAGATAGTTCATCCCTTGATTCGCAAGCCATGCGACATGGGCGTCGAGCATCGCAATATCGCAATGCTGGCCCTGGCCGGTCATCGCCTGGTGGCGCACGGCGGCGAGAATGGAGACCGTCGCGTACATGCCCGCCATGAGGTCGGCGATCGAAACACCGACCTTCATCGGCTCACCTTCAGGTGCACCAGTGATACTCATGACGCCCCCCATCGCCTGGATGAGCGCATCGTAGGCGGGCCGGTCTGCATAAGGTCCGCTGTGCCCGAAACCAGTCACCGAGCAATAGATGAGCCGCGGGAACTCGGCATGCAGGTCAGCGTACCCGAGGCCATATTTGTCGAGCGTTCCCGTCTTGAAGTTCTCGGTCAGGATGTCGGCTTTTGCAATGAGCCGCCTGGCGAGTGCCTGGCCCTCCGGGTCGCTGAGGTTCAGCGTGATCGACCGCTTGTTGCGGTTGGTACCGGCGAAGTAGGCGCTCTCGGCGCTGTCTTCGCCATCGGCTTTGGGCAGATACGGGGGCGCGAAGTTGCGCGTGTCGTCGCCGCTGCCCGGCCGCTCAACCTTGATGACCTCGGCCCCCAGATCACCGAGGATCTGTGTGCAGGAAGGCCCTGCAAGAATGCGGGTCAGATCGAAAACAACCAGGCCGTCAAGCGGTCCGCTCACCTCTTTTCTCCTCGAGAGTCTGCAGCTGCCGGACGCCAGACAGCGCACGGCCAAACTCGGGGATTCTCGCAGACTCGTTGTGGCTCTGCATCCGACGGCATCGCCGGGCGAGTGTGCGAGAATACCGTTACTGAACCCCAAGAATCCGGATTGCATAGTGACGATGATGGCCGAAGACGGAGGCCAGGAGTTCCTGACGCTAGCCGAAGTTGCGCGCGCGGCGCGCGCCCGACTGCCGCGAGGGCCCTGGGACTACCTGGCAGGCGCTGCCGAGACTGAGACCACCCTGAAACGTAACCGCCATGCGATCGATACGTTGGCGTTGCGACCGCGGGTATGCCGGGATGTTTCGAACGTCAGCACGCAGGTTGAGCTCTACGGCCGCACGCTGGAACTCCCGGTCATGCTGGCGCCGGTTGGCTCGGTCGAGACCTTCGTCGCCGGCGGGGGTGCGACGGCTGCCAAGGCGGCCGCCACCGCTGGCGCCGCACAGATGTTGAGCTGTGTTTGCAATCCGGGTCTCGAGGCGGTTGCCGCGGCGGCCGACAATCTGAAGATCTATCAGCTGTACGTGCGCGGCGATGATTCCGACATCGACGCGGAGGTAGAGCGTGCGGTGGCGCATGGCTACGCTGCGTTTTGCATCACTGTCGACACCGCGCACTACAGTCGTCGCGAGCGCGATCTCGTCAACCGCTTCGTAAAGCCCTGGCGCCAACGGGCCGTGGGTCACAACTTTCAGGCGTCGTTCAGTTGGGACAACGTCAAACGCTTCAAGGACACGCACGATATACCGTTCATCTTGAAAGGCATCATGACTGTCGACGATGCGGAAATCGCCTGCGAACATGGCGTGGACGGCGTCTATATCTCCAACCATGGCGGACGGCAGCTCGACCATGGTCTCGGGGCCATGGATGTGTTCCCGGATGTGGCGAAGGCCGTAGGCGGGCGAACCCAACTGTTTGTGGACGGCAGCTTCATGCGCGGCACCGATATCGTCAAAGCGATGGCGTTTGGCGCCAGCGCCGTTGGCATTGGCCGTCTCGCGTGCCTTGGCCTGGCTGCTGATGGGGAACAGGGTCTGGTACGCACGCTCGAACTGCTCCAGGAGGAGATCCGCATTGCGATGGGTCTCTCGGGCGTGAACACCTTCGCTGAACTGAGTCCTGAATTCGTTGCGCAGGCGCCGTCGATGACGCCGCCCTCCATGCTGAGCGCGTTGCCATTGATCGACGCCTGACCAGCCGGCGGCCGAAAGCCGGGCCACGCCGCGCCGGTTGCGCGTGCCCATTGCGACTTGCCAGGGCCATTGGGGCGGAATGCAAGCAGAGGTAGAGGACTGACAGCTATGAACGAACTCGAGATCACCTCGGCGCTGTCGGCGGTCGTGTCGCTGCGTTCCAGGATTCCGGAAGACGCGCTGACGGCGAATACGCTGGGTACCGAGCGCGCCGGGCATGGTGTGCAGATCCGCGAAGATGGCCTGGTGCTGACGATCGGCTACCTCGTCACCGAGGCGGAAAGTATCTTCCTCGTTACCGCGTCCGGACAGACCTTGCCGGCTCACCTGGTGGCCTACGATCAGGAAACCGGTTTTGGTCTGGTTCAGGCGCTCGGACGCCTGGATGCAGCCACGGTAACCCTCGGCCGCTCTTCCAGCCTCAAAATTGGCGACCCGATCGTATTGGCCGGGCACGGTGGCAAATCGGCCATGGTGTCGGCGGAAGTCATCGACAAGCGCGAGTTTGCCGGCTACTGGGAGTATCTGCTCGACGAGGCGATCTTCACCGCCCCGGCACACAACAACTGGGGAGGCGCCGCGGCGCTCGACTCCGAAGGTCAACTGGTCGGCATCGGCTCCCTGCTCGTACAGCAGGCTGAGGAAGGCGAACAACAGCGCGATGTCAATATGGTCGTACCGATCGATCTGCTGCCACCGATATTCGATGACCTGTTGATGTTCGGTCGTACCCGTAAGCCGCCACGGCCCTGGCTCGGCATGTTGACCGTGGACCACCCGGCTGGGCTGGTCGTTGCCAGTACCTACGACGGCGGCCCGGCAGACGAGGCAGACCTCGAGGTCGGCGATATCGTCGTCGAGGTTGGCGGGTACGAGGTTAGCGACCTCGCTGAGATGTTCCGGCGCGTGTGGGGCATCGGCGAAGCGGGGGTCGATATCCCGCTCACGATCGTGCGCAATGGTGAACGCATGACCGTTTCGGTGACCTCTGTCGACCGCAACGCGTCGCTCAAGTCACCACGCGTACACTAGCCCGCATATTTCACCAGTGCACGACAATGGCGCGAAGGAATTGTGCGTTACGTCGTGTGAACGCCACGTTGGGCCTGGTTGTTCCAAGGCCGAGTGAGGTTCGCGCGATGTGGCGTGCAAGATCGAGTGCCAGCTCGTGCAGGCGCGAATCGTACCGGCCAAGGCGACGGTTGGAGCAACACTTCAGGTCTTCAATACAAGGACGTTTGGCTATCAGCAGCGCCGGACTGGTGAAACAGGCGGGCTAGTCGGACGTTGCCGGACCTGCGTTGCGGGCCGTACCGCTCAGGTGGTCGCGGCGCCGTCGCGGCTCATACGTTCGAGCAGGTGACCCGCGATCCAAGACAGGCTTGCATAAGCGGCAAAGAACCACAGGCCGTGACCGATCCATGCGTCGGTGCTGTCGCCAGCCTCGGCGGCAAGAAAACTCACCAGAACCGCCACGACGAAAACGTCGGTAAGCGACCACTTACCGACGTAGTGAACCGTTCTACGGCACCATGCGCCCACCCGCGACTGGTTGCCGAGCGCCAGACACGAGGCCAGCAGCTTCAGAACGGGCAGGACGATACTGAACAGCGCGAGTGCCAGACCCACAGCGCTTTGCCCTTTGACGACCAGACTCGTAACGGTTGTCCAGATCGCCTTTGACTCGTAGCGCAGTACGACCTCCCCGAGCAGCGGTACCTCGCGGCTCGCCACTATGCTCAGCATGGGCGCGATCAGACCGACTGCCAGGAACAGCCAGGCCGTCGCCAGAGCGTGAATCACGAATCCCCGGCGCGGGCGTCGCCACCAGCACCAGGTCAGGAACAGAGCGCTCCAACTCAGCAGTGCGGTGCTGAGTGCACTGGCGCGCTGCCAAAGCTGATGAATTCGCGCACTTTGCGCCGCCAGGAGCTGGCGGTCCTCGGTGGCCCCGGAGTACAGGCCAAGAGTGAGCAGCTCCAGCATATCCTGGATAGCTGCCTCTGAACGCGCTTCCGGACTGAGGGCGAGAGACAGCTGCCGGTGAGCGTCGACGACATCGTTGGCACTCAGCACGATAACGCCAGCCAGAACGGCCGCGGCGAGGTAGTGCACGAGGCTTAAGACAGAGGGACCGCGCATGCTCGTGATCCTAACAAACCGCTCCCCGCGAGCGCGTCTTTGGCCTCTCGGCCACACGGCTCCGGTGTCGGTGGTCACTGCAGGTACACTACACGCAGGCAACACATCGGCACCTACGTGAACCCATGACTCGTGAACTGATCGGCTGGCGCCTTACGGCCATCGTCCTACTCTGCATTGCGCTCAGCGGCTGCCTCGGTTGGTCGGCCAGTCCGGCAAACGGCGTGGCCGTGTTGGACCTCGACCGTTTCGCGAACGAAACCGGGCTCAAGGTGAAGCTGGAAAGTGCATTGAAAAGCTCGCGTGAAGCGCTGAGCGTCACACTCAACAAACACCAGGAAGCGGTCAATGCCGAGCTGGTCGCGCGGCGCAAGCAGTATGGTGATGTGCCCACGGTTGCGCAGCAGCGTGAACTTCGCGCGTTTGCGGAAGCAAAGCGCAGCGAGATCGTTGAGCTGCGCACGAAAGCAGACGCCACGATGGCGGCCCGGCGGGCGCAGCTCATCGCCGCACTGCAGGACTTCGTGAAGCCATTCGCCGAGCGCGTCGCCCAGGATCAGAACCTCGGTGTGGTGTTGCTGCGCAGCACTAACACGCTCGTTGTCACCGATCGACACGACATTACCAATGCCGTGATGGCGTCAGCCAGCGGGGCTGCTCAGAGTTACGAGTTCCCGTCACCTGGTGATACCAAGACTTCCTGATCGCGAGCTTCGCGCCGCTGCGCGCTGCGGTCCAATACTACGGAGAATCCTCAAATGTCCGCTATGGGAATGACTCTTTACGACCTGCTTCGCCGCAGCGCCGCGACCCACGGGACACGTCCTGCCGTGCACTGCGCAGATACGACGTACTCGTATCACGAACTGCTCGGACGGGTCGATTCCCTGGCGGCTGGACTTGCCAGCCTGGGGCTCGCGAGCGGCGCGCGTGTCTGCGTGCTCGCCCAGAACCACGTCGAGTACTTCGAACTCTATTTCGCATGCGCGAAGCTCGGGCTCATCGTCTATCCGATCAACTGGCGGCTGACGGCTGCCGAGATCGGCCATGTGCTCGTACGCGCAGAGCCGGACGCGATGGTCTACGACGTCGAGATGGCGGCCCTGACGAAAGAAGTGAAAACGGGCGAGAGCGCCACGGTGGTAAAGCACTGGATCTGCATCGATGGCGACGACGGCGGCGAAGCCAGGGCGATGGCAGCGCTCTACCAGGACGCCAGCGTTGCGCAAACGGCGACGCGGGCTGACGAGGTGACGGTGGTAATCTCGACGGCCGCCGTCGACGTGATACCGCGCGGCGCGGCGCTGACCCACGCGAACGTCGTCGCTAACAACGTGCAGATCATCCATGGTATGGGTTTCCAGTCGGACGAATGCCATTTGCTGTGCCTGCCGATGTTTCACATCACCGGACTGGGCTTCGCGTTCGCAATGGTGCATTGCGGTGGATGCAATGTGATCACGACGAAGTTCGATGCCGCCGAAGCGGTAGACAAGATCGATGCACACGCCGTGACGGTGCTTGGGTCGTTTCCGCCGTTACTGGCTACGGTTCTGGATCAGGCCGACTCGGTGGGCTCGAAACTGACGAGTCTGCGTCACGTCGCTGGCCTGGAGGCTCCGGACACCGCAAGGCGTCTACAAGACAACACCGGCGCGACCTTCTGGATCGGGTTTGGGCAGTCCGAGACCAGCGGTTTCGTCACCATTCAGCCGTATTTCGAACGCCCCGGTGCCGCCGGGCGGCCGGCTCTGCTGTCGCAAGTGGAACTCCGAGATGACGATGGCAATCCGGTGGCCACCGGCGACGCTGGCGAAATCGTCGTGCGCGGCCCGATCGTCATGGACGCCTATTTCGGTCAGCCCGACGTCACCGACTACACGTTCAGGGACGGTTGGCATCACACCGGCGATCTCGGCAAATTCGATGCCGATGGGTATCTTTCTTACGCCGGTCGTAAACCGGAGAAGGAACTCATCAAGCCGGGCGGCGAAAACGTCTACCCGCACGAGGTCGAGACTGTCATCGATGAAATGGCCGAGGTCCGCGGCTGCTGTGTGTTCGGCGTTCCCGACGACCAGTGGGGCGAGGCCATCAAGGCCGTGGTTGAGACCGATGCAGAGGCACTCAGCGCACAAGAGGTCATCGATTTCGTCGGTTCGCGCATCAGCCGGTTCAAGCGTCCGCGCCACGTCGTGTTCGTCACCACCATCGCGCGTGACGCTGATGGCAACGTCGATCGTGAAACCGTCAAAGCAGACTTTGCCGACTGATTAGGCTCAGCGGGCCCGTGATTTCGAAGCGGGCGCGAAATGTCATGTACCTGGACGACAACCAATTAGCTGAACTCGAAGAGCGCGGCTTTCTCATCCTGCCCGGGTGTTTCGGCGCGGATGAATGTGATGCTCTGGCCGCACGCTTGCCGGTTCTATTCGCTGAGCGGCACGATGGCAACATCGTCGAGCGGAGTTCCGGCGTCGTCCGCACGGCGATGGGTCTGCATCTTCGCGACCCGGCGTTTGCCGCGCTTTGTGAAGACCCGCGCCTGATCATCCCGGCTCAACAGCTGCGCGGCGATGCGCTGTATGTTCAGCAGGTCAAGGTCAACGTCAAAGCGGCATTTTCCGGCGAAGTCTGGCAGTGGCACTACGACTTTGCGACGCATCATCACGAGGACGGCGTGCCGGAGCCACTGGCGTTGAATCTGCACGTCTTTCTCGATGATGTGACGGAGTTCAACGGGCCGCTTTATTTCATTCCCGGCTCGCATCGCTATGGGCGGCATGCGACCGGACTCGACGACGAGACGACCAGTTATCCTCTCTGGACAGTCGATGAACCGCTCGTTCGGGAACTGGCCCAGGCGCATGGCATCGTCTCGGCGACCGGGCCGCGCGGCACGATGCTCATCTTCGAGGACACGCTGATCCACGGCTCGCCGATCAATATGTCACCGTGGGACCGGGCGATCTTCTCGTTGATCCTGAACCCTGTGGAAAATGCCGCGACGCGTGCGTCACGTCCGGATTTCAAACATCACCGCGATCGAGCGACGGTAAAGCCCGTGTCGGAGGGGCTGAAGCTCGCGCTGTTGGCCTAGGCGGCTCAAGTCGTCGATTGCCTGCTCTTTCGGAGGAGCCTCTTATGCCGATACGCAAAATCGCCCGCATGGGTCATCCGGTTCTGCAGCTTGTGGCCAAGCCTGTAGACGACCCCACCGCGCCCGCAATTGCAGCACTCGCTCAAGACCTGATCGAGACGTGTGATGACGTCGGTGGCAACGGCATCGCGGCGCCGCAGGTTTACGAGCCCTTACGCATGTTCGCCTACCGGGTGCGAACGGAAATCATGCCGGCGGGTGTCACGATGCGGGAAATTCCGTGGACTGTCTGCATCAACCCGGACATAGAATTCCTGGGTGCGGAGCGCAAGCTCTACTGGGAACGCTGCCTGTCCTTGCCCGGTTTGTACGGTCAGGTGCCGCGTGTAACGCATATTCGGTTCAGCTGGACCGATCTGACGGGCGCACGTCAGACGCAAATTGCGCGCGGCTTTCACGCGCGCTTGTTACAGCACGAATACGATCATCTTGAAGGCGTGCTGTACCCGTCGCGCATGATCGACCTGGCGACGCTCGGCTTTGTCAGCGAACTCGGGCCCGCGGCATATCCGCCGCTGCCGAGGGATGCCGAGGACTTCGTCGATCCGGAGACGTCCGCCTAGCGAGCATCGCGCCCGTCAATGCTGTTTCAAACGACTTACGTAGATCCCGGCCGAGACGACCAAAGCCGCACCGACCAGCGTGGCGCCGGACGGAATCTCTGCGAAGAAAAGCCAACCGATCAGCAGGGCCCAAAGCAGATAGGTGTACTCAAACGGCGAGATGGTGCTCGCTGGCGCCACCTGGTAGGCGCGCGGCACGAGCACGAATCCGCTGAGTGATACGAGACCTGTCGCCAGCATGACCAACATCTCTCCGGGTGGGGCGTGCACGTAGCTGCCGAGCAGCGGCGTGTCGGGCAGCGTGACGCCCGCAACCTTCTCCATCCACGTCGAACTCGCAAGTAGTGTCCCGCAGACGAGCAGGAAAGCGGTGTTGCCATAAAACGCGATCAGCACACTCGACTCACCGCTGCCGAGCCTGCGGGCGATGAGAGCGGCACACGCATAGGCACCTGCAGCGACCAGTCCCAGACCGGCAATGGGCTCGACCACGCCACTGCCAGGCTGCAGCATGACGACCACCCCGACGAATCCGACGCCGACTGCAAGCCAGCGCCGCGTACCTACACGCTCTCGCAAGAGCCAGGCTGCCAGTGCCGTGATCAGTAGTGGCGCGGTGCTAAAAAGCGCGACGACATCGACCAGCGCAATCGCGGCCACGGCGGTGTAGTAGGACATGAATGCGATGATAACGAGCGCCGCGCGTATCAGGTGCAACGTAAGCTGTGGCGACCGGAATCCAGCGAGTCCACCGGAATAGAACACCATTATGGCGAGCAGCGGAGCGGCGACCAGTGAGCGCATCATCAGTAGCTGCGGGACCGAGTAGTCGTCGACCAGGCCCTTGACGATGGCGTCCTGCACGGCGAAGAACAGCAACCCGCAGCAGAGGAACGTAATGCCGAGCGCCGGACGCTCCGCAGGTGACGAAGGGGCGCCGTTCAACGGTATCCTTCCACGGTCGCGGCTCCGGTGGGTCGGGCGCTGCTGCCCCGAGTTCTCATCCGAGTTGCCCGATCTCGGCTTCGATACGGCGAATTTCAGCACTCGCCAGGGGCAGGAAAGCGGCCTCGCTGGCCAGGACCTGCTCGAACAAGGTGCGTTTTATCGTAATGGGATCGATGTCGGTCCCCGCTTCGGCGGCAGCGTCGAGAATGACGTCCACCAGCCGGTCGCAGGCTTGCAGGCGTCCCCACAGGTAGTCATTTTCGCGATACGCGCGACTGAAGAACCCGGCGAAGTTCCCGAACTGGATGCTCTTCAACGTCGTCTCCGCATCGCCCTTGCGGATCGCGTCGGCATCTGCAGGGCTTACTCGCACGACTTTCACTTCGACCAGCTCACGGAATCCTGCCGCGCCCTGCTGCGACCACGTCAGCACGTCGAAGAACCCGAAGCCGAGGTAAGCCAGCAACAGATCCCACGCGAGGTCGAGGTGCAGGCCACTCGCTCCCAGCGCTGCGATTTGGGTGTCAAGGCGTTCGTCGATACCGCCTATCAGCCGGGCGGTTTCCTCGCACCACTGGCGGTCTCCAGGGTGTTTCGCAGCGGCGCTCGCGAGTGTTGGTAAGGTCGATTGGGCGAACTCGCGCTCCCGGTGCAGCGCGGCCTTGAGTCTGCCGAGCGCCGTGTTACTGGACCGGTGCCCGGAACCGTGACGGTACAGCTCGTTCAGCCGGCGCAGGACAAAGCCGAGACGGCGCATACGGAATGCATCATCGAACGTGCTCAAACGCCACTGGAGCCGCTCTGCGTCAGCCTGTGTGGACAACCAGTCCTGAACACGACTACTGAACCAGGAGTCTTCATCCCGAACGGTTTGCTGCCAGCTCTGCAGCCAGTTTGTCCAACGTGAATCGAGGTAGGCACTGCTGACGTAGCCGCTGTCGTCCACCGCATGCCGGTCCGCCGTCACCCGGAACGCGGCAACGGTCTCGGGCTCTGGCCAGCTGCTTTGCGCGAGGCCGAGTTTGTCCTCTACCAGCGCGTTGACGCGCGGCCGCGCGCCCGCCACCAGACGCGCTATGCGGCGGACCCGTGAGTTAGCTTCTGACAGGCGCGTGACATCCGCACCAATTGGCTCAGCCTGCGGCAGGTCGACCATCGTGCGCTTGATGAGGCCGAAGTAGCTGAGAGTTGGCGCGACCTCAGGGGTTGCAAGCTCGGGATTGGGTTCGACGTAGAGCAGCCGCCGTACAACTTCGCGGTCGGCGTGCCGCGACCGAATTGCATCGATGGCCGTTTCGAAGGGCTTGTTGTTGAGCACGCCGCCATCGACGTAGGGCCAGTGCATGCTGTCGTGCGCGTCGCGTTCCAACTGGGCCCGGCTGAATTCTTCGAGATGCGGCCATGGCGCGCCGCGGTTAGAAGTGACGTCCATCGCTTCGCGAAGCGTCATCGGCGCGAACAGGCCTGCGTACGAGGACGTTGCGCGGGCTGCGAAGGCGAGCCCGGGGATAGCGGCGTCGTCGAAGTCCGAGCGCGCGCCGCCCGGGCGCTCCAGGTACTCGAATACGGCGCACATCTGATGCGTGCGTTCGAGGATCTCGCGAGGGCTGTGTAGCTTCAGCGTATGCGGGCGGCCGTGTAACTCGGTCAGCGTGACGTACAGCGACAGCGGATGCCCGAACGGTAACAAGGAATGTTCGTGTCCGGCCGGCCCCATGGCGTACATCGCATCGAGCAGCTTGTCGTAGAACGCCGGCCCACTGAACGGCGGGTTCCACCAACGCGACCGGATCAGCAGGCCGAGCTTGTCGAGCATATCGTCAGGGAGATGACCCGCGGCTCGCCTGAGACCCCACAGGAACGGTCGGACATAGGCTTTGGACCAGCGCGTTGGCAACGCGTCCCGATCCATTAACGCGGTGACGTCGGCACCATCGAGCCACATGCCGCGATGGTTGTCGAGCGGCAGGTCGTGGGCTAGCGCGCGGCCGAGCATGATGCCGTTGATACCGCCGGCCGAGGTACCCGAGATGACATCCACTACAACCCGTAGATTGACGCCTTTGCCGAGTGTTTCCAGCAGTTTGAACCAGCCGCGCTCGGTATCGGTTTCGCGCTCGGATTCGTCATTGAAGGCGTCGTATCCGGTGGTGGTATCCGAGCCTGCGCGGCGCGCCCGTTGCAGCACCTTCGAGGCACGCACGAGCTTCTGGATCTCCTTCGTCACGCCGTGCATGTACACAGCGAGAGACAGACCCCCGTAGAGCACCAGCGCGATGCGCAGTTCCCGGTCGTTCATTCGATTCCAAACTCTGCCCGGACTATCGGGTGAATGTTTCGTAGCCGCGGGCGGAGGCGACCTTTACAGCCGTGCCGGCACCGGCGGATCCGACCGGAGCGCAATTGATGTCGTCCGCCGCGATCGGCGGGTTACGGCACGGCGGACCTGGCCTCGTGTCACTCGACCTGGCGCGGACCAAACTGCGGTGGGCGCCGTTCCTGAAACGCGCTCAACCCCTCACTCGAGTCGGCCGAACGCAAGCCTTCGGCCGCCAGTTGGATCTCTAGTGCGAGACCGTCCGGCAGCGACATGTCGAGCCCCTGATCGGTCATCTGCTTCATCATTGCGAGACCCATCGAACTCTGACTGGCCAGTTTATTGGCGTAGGCCTTCGCATCGTCCAACAGGCTGCCATCGTCGGAGACGTAGTTTACGAGCCCCCAATCACGCGCTTCTTCGGCTTCCAGCCAACGCGCCGTGAACATCAAGTCGAGCGCCCGCCGCCGACCCAGCACCCGGGTCAGCCGTTGCGAGTTACCGCCACCTGGCACCAGGCCGTACTGTGCGTGCTGATCACCCAGTTTGGCTGAGCGGGCCGCGAATACGATGTCGCAGGACATGACGATTTCCAGTCCGCCCGCCAGGGCGAGTCCATGTACGGCTGCGATCACGGGCAGGGGGCTGGTTTCAAATCGCCGCAGACCCTTGAGCAGATCGTCCAGCAACTCATGCAGAGCTTCGCCGTCCTGCCGCGTCTCCAGAATCTCCTTCAAGTCCGCGCCCGTACAAAACACTTTCCCTGCGCCGTGCAGTACCACCGCCCGCACGTCCGGGTTGCGCTCCAACTCGTCCATGCGCTGGTTGAGGCTCTTGACCAGCGCGCGGGAGATACAGTTGAACTTGTCAGGCCGGTTGAGCTCCAGAATGCCGATATTGCCTTCGACGTGAGCCAGCACTTCGTCTGCCATGATGTCTTCCTCGTGAATGTGCCGCTGAACCCGCCCGAGCGGGCGTTCAGCGCATCGCCGTTGCGAGCAGCGCCGTCGCCGCACGCTCGAGATCGCGCACCGAACTGGTCGGGCGCGCAAAGTGTACGTACGGCAGGTAACGGTACATCTCTGAGTCGCCCGTGCCCCAGAACGTGCGTGGTTCCGGGTTCAGCCACATCACGAACTTGGCGCGATCGTGGATTTTCTGCATCAGGTCGATACGCGGGTTCGTATCGTTGCTGCGCGCATCGCCCAATATGATCACGCTGGTTCGTCTGGAGATGTCGCTTACGGCGATACTGTCAAAGTCATCGAGCGCCTGACCGTAGTCGGTGGAACCCAGCATGACGCGTTTGAGCGCTGCTTCGATCGCCTCGTCGAGCCCGAGCGAGTCGAACAGGTCGGTACTTTCGACCAGATCCGAGCACAGCATGAACGAGCGCAGTTTCGGGATGATCTCGTTCAAGCTGTAAACGAAATACAAAAGGAATCGCGACAGGGCGGCTACCGAGCGGCTGACGTCGCAAATGATCATGACGTCCGGTTCTTTGACGCGCTTGCGCCGCCAGTGCAGTTCGAACAGGTGTCCGTCGTTCGGGTAGTTGCGTCGCAGGGTCTTGCGCACGTCGAGCACGCCACGCATCGGTTGTGAGCGCTTTCGCGAATAGAGCGCGATGAGCCTCTTGGCGATCCGTCTGAGGATGCGCCTCACGCGTTCCTGATCACGACTGTCGATCGACTGAAGACGAATGTCGCGGAGCCGCTCCTCACGGAGCTTCTCGGCGTTGTCCGACGCGAACAGGTCGAATTCGCGCTCCACATACTCGCGTGTCATCTCAAACGCGCGGGCCCTGGCGGCTGCCAGCCGCGCCAGGTCGTCGCCGGCGCCGTCGTCGCCGTCCGCGGCGGCGTCATCGAGAGCTCGCATGCGTCGCTCCATCGCGGCGAGGCCCATCTCGTCGAGTATGCGGCGCGTGAAGAGATTCTTTTGTGTGAAGAGCCACATCCGATCCAGCCCGACCTCCCGGGCAGCCTGACTCATCGCCGCCAGCAGGTTCAGCTCCTGCCCTGTCTCCGCAAACTCTTCGAGCGCCGAGCCGCCTGCTGGATTACCTTCGCCGGGTTCGCCGCCGTTCTCCGGCGCGTCGTCTCCGGCACCGTCTGATGAGTCCTGGTCCGCCAGCGACGGAAGATCCACATCGATGTGCGCAAAGAACTTTTCGAATGCTTCGTCGAAGCGCTCCTGTTCATCCGCCGACTTGGCAACGCTGAGCGCCAGCGCGTCCTTGAGCAGTTGTCTGCTGCTGATGCCGACAGCGTCGACCGTGCGGTAAGCGTCCAGCAGCTCGGCGGTCGAGATGCGCAGGTCGGCGTGCCGCAGCGCTTCCAGAAAACGGCTGAGGGTTTCGTTCACACGTACCTCAAGACACTGCTCGGGTCACGCGCCGTACGAACCAGTTGAGCAACTTCCTTTTCCGCAACTTCGATGTCCTCCTCGAATTTGAGCAGTACGTTCAGCGTATTGCGCACGATATCCGGACCCAACTCGTCGGTGTGCATCAGCAGCAGCGTGCGGGCCCAATCGATGGTCTCCGCTACCGACGGCTGCTTGCGCAGATCGAGGCCCCGCAACCCCTGCACGAAATCCACCAGCTGCTGTCGGAGTCGCTCCGGCACCTCAGGAACCCGCTCGGCCACGATCTCGGTTTCGAGCGTGCGATCCGGGAACGGGATGTGCAGGTGCAGGCAGCGCCGCTTCAGCGCGTCGCTCATTTCGCGCGTATTGTTGCTGGTCAGGAACACGAGTGGTGACACCATCGCTTTGATGGTTCCCAGTTCCGGTACCGAGACCTGGTAGTCCGAGAGAATTTCGAGCAGGAACGCCTCGAATTCTTCGTCCGCTTTGTCGATCTCGTCGATCAGCAGTACACATCCGCGCGGCTCGCGCAGCGCCCCGAGTAGCGGACGCGGCTCCAGAAACTGCTCGGAAAAAAAGATGTCATCGAGGTCTTCGAGGCGCGCCAGGGCGTCGTTGAGGTTGGTTGCGCCGCCGGTCAGGGCGTGCAGGTGCTCTTTGAGAATCTGGGTATAGAGCAATTGCTTGGCGTACTTCCATTCGTAGAGCGCCTTACTCTCGTCCAGTCCCTCGTAACACTGCATGCGAATGAGCGGAAGACCGAGATAGGCCGCTGCCGTCTTCGCCAACTCGGTCTTGCCAACACCCGCCGGGCCTTCGACGAGAATCGGCTTTTCGAGCTGTTGCGCGAGGAACACCGCCGTTGATATACGCGGACTGGAGATGTAGCCAAAGCCGGCGAAGCCCCCGGTGATGCGTTCTACGTTCTCGAGTTTCTGAGCCCGGTCGGCGTAGTTTGCTGATGCGTCTCCCATGTCGTTTGATTTCCAAAAATTAGCGAAGTAGTGAAAGTAAAAGCTGTCGTCGTCTGCCCGCACTCTGACCCGGTCCGGGTGCGCTCGCAGTGGAACGCTGTCAGGTCTTGAAGTGGTCCGGAATCCCGGCTGGCCACAGGTCGCCGTGGATATCGTGCCCACCCGCGACGATCAACGTCTGCCCGGTGATGTAGTTGCCGCTCGGCGCGCCGAGGTAGACGCACGCCTCCGCGATGTCCATGACATTGCCAGGGCGGCGCATCGGGCCGGCCGTGAAGAAATGGGCCAGATGGTCCTCCCGGTAGTTGTTGAAACCGGAACTCGCGACAACTCCCGGCGCGACGGTGTTGACCCGGATATTGTATGGCGCCCATTCGAGCGCCAGCGTTCGTGCCAGGTAGATGGCGCCGGCGCGTGAAGCGATCGTATGCGCCATCTGATTGATACCGCGCTCGATCAGCGCCGTGATCGTGATGATAGAGCCGCTGGCGCCGCTGTCGATCCAGCGCCTGGCGGCAGCCTGCGTCATGTACCACGTACCGTTCAGATTCGTGTCCACCACGGCCTGCCAGCCTTTTGTGGAGATGTCCACGGCATTGGCGGCGAACTGGCCGCCAGCGTTGTTGATCAGGTGATCGAGACGGCCAAACTCGTCGAACGTGCGCGCTATCAGCGTCTCGACGGACTCGGGCTCGCGAATATTCGCGGGTTGCGCGACGACACGGGTACCGAACTGCGACAGAAATCCCGCCGCTTCAACCAGGCGCTCGGCATTACGACCGCAGATCATCACGTCTGCGCCGAGGCGCGCGAACAGAGTGGCGATACCACGACCGATCCCTGTAGCGGCGCCGGATACCAGCGCCACCTCACCTTTGAGGAGATCGGGCCGGTAGACCGTTTCGTAGCTCGCGAGCTGTTCGTCGGACAACCCGTACTGTCTGGTGTACTCGACCATGGGGGAAGTGTGTTCGGCGCAGACCCGCAAGTTTAGCGGTTGCAGGGAATTCGCACCTCATCTGAACGCATCTGGGAGCCATTGGCCACGCGCCCGGAAATCACCTGCGGCCGGTCAACTCGCGAGGACCTCGAAGCGGGTATGCGGCCCCGTCACCCGGTAGACGATCACGCGCGCCTCCCGGCCTCGGACCGGCAGTTCACCGACTTGCGTGAATTCGAACCGGTGGCGTATCGCGGCCACCGTGGATTCGGCCACCAGAATTCTTGTGCCGAGCTCTTTGTTCATCTGTTCCAGACGCGCTGCCAGGTTTACCTCGTCGCCGTGGACCGTAAAGCCGAGGCGGCTGTCGGAGCCAACCGTGCCGCAAACGGCTTCGCCGGTGTTGATGCCGATGCGGGTACCGAGCTCGATCCCGCCCGCGAACCGCGTCTCGGCAACCAGCCGTTGGATATCCAGCGCCGCACGCAGCGCATGCTCCTGGTGTTCGGGAAGGTCTTTGGGTGAGTTGAACGTCGCCAGAATGGCATCACCCTGAAACTGGTGAATGACCCCGCCGAAGTTCTCGATCGGTGCGGCGACCACCGCGAAGTACTCGTTCAGCATCGCGATCAGCTCAGTCGGCGACATCCGCTCCGATACGGTCGAGAATCCCACGATATCGGTAAACAGGGTTGTCGTCTCGCGGCTTTGCGGGGCGAGAACGCCGCGGTCGCCAAGCAACTCGTCGACCATCTGGTCTGGAACATATCGCCCGAAGGTCTCGCGAATCTGTTCCCGTTCGCGTAACCCCATGACCATCGTGTCGAAAGCCTGCGATGCGGTGTTGATCTCGAGGATGCGACTTCCCGGGAGCGGGGCGATCTCATGCGGGCCGTGCTGGCTCACTTCGACGGCGGCATCGGCCAGCGTCAGCACCGGGCGGCTCAGGCGCCGGCCGAGAAAGACCACACCCGCCATCGCGAGCAGCACGACCACGACAGCTGCAACGGCCGCTGTCGCCAGCCGTCTGAACTCGGCGAGTAGCGTATTTGCGCGGGTGTGCACGCCGACCAGCCACGGTTGTCCGCCATGGCCTTCGAAGTTGCCGTAGAAATAGAAGTAGCCCTGCCCGTCGACGTGGAGGCTGTGGGCGCTATAGCCGGGAAACTTAAATGAGCGCAACCGTCGGCGATCGGCTCGCCAGATGCTGGCCAGCACTTTGTCCGGTATGTCGCGAAGGACCGGCAGAGGATTGCGCTCGTTCGACAACGGCGGCCACTTGCTATAGCGCGTGTGTGCAAGGACGCGTGAATTCTCGACCAGAATGAAGGCGGTGAGATTCTGATCGCCGACCAGCGTGCGGAGGAATTCGGAGAGCTGCGACGTTGTGACGACCGTGACCACGGCGCCGATCAGCTCGCCACCGATGCGCACTGGTTCGCGGTAATTCAACGCCGTCTGATCGTTGTCGACGTTGTATACGAACTGCCCCCAAAAACCTTCCGGCCGCCGGTTCAGCTCTGCCATTGCGCGCTGCGGTAAAGGGTCGGCTGACCAGTCCACGACTTCCGAGCGGAGCTGGTCGCCGCGCCGATTCACTTCGACCACGTTCTTGAGATCGCGCGGTACGTAATACGTCGACGCGAGTTGGGGTGCGGCGGCGAGGGACAGCTTCATTGCGTCGGACAGCCGCAACGGGTCGTCCAGCGGTACCGCGCCGCTCTCGAGCTGGCGGGCCACGGTCTTGGCCTGATCGGCGGCCGGCGCGAGGTGCCGGCGCGTACTGATGTCAACCGAAGACAGCAGCAGCGTAGCGCGTTCGCCAACCAGATTCGTCGTCGTCGAGAGACCGCCCGACAGGCTGAATGCCAGAACGACCAGGACCGCCGTTACCAGCAGAACGCCGAAGCCGACGACGAGTGCGCGTGTCAGGGTCCAGCTGCTGCCGGCCGGCCGCGAAGGACGGGCGACGGCCAGTTCGCGGGCGACATCGCGTGTCGTCAGACTCACGCTGGCGCTACCGGTGTGGCTGGCATGCGGTCCGGCCCGGCCAGCCGTATACCGGCTGTTCGTCCACGCCGGACCGCCCGTGCCATACGATGAGCGGCTATTCCGGTTCCGCGACGCTCAGCCGGCCTTCGACGCCATGTTCGGCGATCCAGCCGGCGACCAGTCCCGAGCTCTTGGCCGCCTCGACCGTCTGGCGCAAGAATGCCAGCGCTGCCGGGTCACGGCTCTTCGGCGTGCCCACGGCTTGCTGAACAGCCGAGAATTTGCCCTCCAGAATTCGCGCGCCGTCGAGCTTTTGCACATCATCGACCAGGCGTGGGCGCAAACCCGCCAGGGCGTCGAGACCTTCGTTTACGAACAGATCGAATGACGCGTCCAGACCTGATACGCGAATCAGTTCGGCGTGCTTGATATTGCGTTCCAGCCAGAGGTCGTAGGCGCTGCGCGCCGACACGGCGATGCGCTTGCCGGGCTGATCGACTTCCGCGATGCTCTGGATCGGTGAACCCGGCGGCACTACGTACGTGCACTCGATCTCGACGTACGCAGCCGTGAAGTTGATGGTCTCCGCGCGAGCTGGCTCGGCCCCGATGTTGCCGATATCCCAGGCATCTTTGACCGAGTCGTCGGCCAGGACCCCCGGCGATTCATAGGGCACATACGTAACCGGGACGTCCAGCAGCGATGCGATGTGGGCAGCCAGACTCGGAGATACGCCGCGCGGCTGATGGATGTCGGTCTTGTCAGTGACCAGAAGAAAGTTGCCCAGGTTGATTCCTGCTCTGAGCGTACCAGTGGGTGCCAGAGCGGCGCGTGCTTCGGAGGTCATGACGATGGTGAATCCTGCAAGTTCTTGGTTACCTGAGCGCGGCATTCTATGCGATGGCGTGACGAACACCACGTTTTGGCAACCGCCGAGGCTGCCTCAGGGGCGGAAATCACGCCGCGGCGCCTGGATCTGGCGGCGAGGCTACGCCGCCCAGAGCCGCGTGCGTGGCCGCGGCGAGGACGGCGCCGACGACATCATTGAAGTTTCCGACGAACTGGTACCAAGCCGGCAGACCGGTGTCGATAACCCCGGGCACGCCGCCGACTTCGACGACGTGTACCGCGAAGAGGCCGAGGCCGAACAGGACTGCCGTAGGCCACCGCGGCAACCGACTGAGTTCCAGCGCCCAGTAGCAGCCAATTCCGACGAACAGGAAGTCGAGGATGAGGTCGGCGAGCAGTACGCGGTCGATCTGCGCGGCTGAGCCGTCCTCGAGCGAGGCTCCCGCACCGGCGCTGATCACAGGCGTGATGAAGTACAGGGTGAGAAGGGTGATCACCCACGGCACGGCCGCGGCCATCAATACGGTGAAACGGCTTCGCTGTGCTTCCGGTCCGGTATCTACGTTGACTTCAGGCGGATCGTAGAGGCTCATGTGTCAGCACCCTGTCCGCAGCCGGAACTGCAAGCTGGCCGGGCAGCCACTGGCCCCCGACGAGTCGCCCAGGACTGGGCGACGGATTTCTCCAGCACGTCATGGTGCCGGAAGGCAGGCGGATGGTCAGGTGCGACGCACCGCCTGACGGAATACCGCAGTGCTGGGTATCAGCACCGTGGCACCGCAATCAACGACCGCGTTGGTTTGCTTCGTTGACTCGCAATGGGCGTGAGTCGATCTCCATCCCATTGATTTCTTCCATACATGAATCGGCAACGTCAGCATCGAGTTCCACGAAGCCGAAACCGCGTGAGCGGCCCGTTTCGCGATCGGTGATGACACGTGCGGAATGCACTTTGCCGTATTCCTCGAAGATCTTTTCGAGGTCGTCGTCGGATACTCGCCAGGGAAGATTACCGACGAACAGGGTCTTGGTAGCCATTCAAATCCCTCAACTGCCTGTAGGTCGGCGTGGAGATGAGCGGGCCTTGGTACCAGGGAGAGGAAGCAAGACTTTGCGCGCACTTTCCAGCGCCGGGATCAGAGTTTACAGGAGTCTGAATTCTCTCCGTTACCGAGCCGTGACGTAGACAGACCTGAGGCCTGATTCAAACCCCTGTACTCCGTGGACCATTTATGCGGCAACCGGTTCCACTTTGGCGGCACAAAATTTGAACTCCGGGATTTTGCCCATCGGGTCGAGTGCCGGATTCGTCAACGTATTGGCCGCCGCTTCGGCGTAGCAGAACGGAATGAATATCATCCCCTCTGGCACCGCCGCGTCCACGCGTGCTTTCAGCTCGATGATGCCGCGCCGCGTGCTGACGCGAATCCCGTCGCCAGGGCTTACCCCAATCCGGCGTAGATCGCTCGATGACAACGTCGCGATCGCCTCGGGTTCCAGTGCGTCGAGCACCTCGGTGCGCCGCGTCATCGTGCCGGTATGCCAGTGTTCCAACTGCCTGCCCGTTGTCAGTATCATCGGGAACTCGTCGTCCGGTTGCTCGTCGGGCGGCACGATACTCGCCGGGACCAGCCGGGCGCGGCCGTTCTCGGTCGGGAAGCCCTCCCCGAATACGATCGCATTCCCGGGTTTGTCAGGTGCGTCGCACGGGTAGGTCACCGCATCCTCGGCCGACACGCGGTCCCAGGTGATGTTGTTCAACGATGGCATCAGACCGGACATTTCGGCGAACACGTCAGCGGCAGAAGCGTAGTTCCAGTCGAGGTCCAGACGTCTTGCAAGCTCCTGGATGATCCACCAGTCCTGTTGTGCAGCGCCAGGCATCTTCAATGCCTTGCGTCCACGCTGGACCTGACGGTTCGAGTTGGTCACAGTGCCGTCCTTTTCGGGCCAGGCTGACGCGGGGAGCACGACGTCGGCGTGAAACGCCGTTTCGGTGAGGAAGATGTCCTGGACGACGAGATGCTCGAGCATCGACAGGGCCTCGCGCGCATGCTGCACATCGGGGTCCGACATCGCCGGGTTTTCGCCCATCACGTAGATACCGCGAATCTGACCGTCGTGTACGGCGTCCATGATCTCGACGACGGTGAGCCCCTTTTCGGGATCCAGTTTGGTGCCCCAGGCATCTTCGAAGCGCTTGCGCGCGTCTTCTTTTACGACTTGCTGATAGTCGGGAAACATCATCGGGATGAGGCCAGCGTCCGACGCGCCCTGCACATTGTTCTGGCCGCGGAGCGGATGCAGACCGGTACCCGGGCGGCCGACATGGCCGGTGATCATCGAGAGCGCGATCAGGCAGCGCGCATTGTCGGTGCCGTGGACATGCTGCGAAACGCCCATACCCCAGAAGATTATCGACGCCTCCGAGGTCGCGTACGTCCGCGCGATCGTGCGGATGGTGTCGGCGTCGATGCCACAGATCGGCGCCATCTCCTCGGGCGTGAAATCCTCGATATGCTGCTTCAGACTTTCGAAACCTTCGACGTGCGCCTGTACGTACTGCGTGTCGTACAAACCTTCGTCGCAGATGACGTTCAGCATCGCGTTCAGCAGCGCCACGTCACGACCCGGCTTGAACGCCACCATGTGCGTTGCGTAGCGCTTCATCGCAGTGCCGCGCGGGTCCATGATGATGAGCTTCTTGCCCTCTTTGACGGCGTTTTTGAAGAACGTGGCCGCAACCGGATGGTTCTCGGTCGGATTCGACCCGATGACGATGATGCATTCGGCGTCGCGTGCCGCCGTGAACGGCGCCGTCACGGCTCCCGAGCCGATGCCTTCGAGCAGCGCCGCAACCGACGAGGCGTGACAAAGCCGCGTGCAGTGATCGACATTGTTCGTACCGAAGCCCGCACGTACGAGCTTCTGCACCAGATACGCCTCTTCGTTGGATCCTTTTGCCGAACCGAAGCCGGCGAGCCCCGCCCCTCCATGCTTCTCGCGAATGCGTTTCAGACCCGACGCCGCCCGGTCTAGCGCCTCCTCCCACGTCGCCTCGCGGAAGTGCGTCCACGGATTGCCGGGATCGACCTGCTCATCGGGTTGTTTCGGCACGTCGTCGCGACGCACGAGCGGCACCGACAGTCGGTGCGGGTGGGCCGCGTAGTCGAAGCCGAAGCGACCTTTGACGCACAGGCGCTGCTCGTTACCCGGTCCGTTGCGGCCCTGCACCGAGACGATTTTGTTTTCCACCGTCTCGTAGGTGATCTGGCATCCGACCCCGCAGTACGGGCAGACGCTGTTCGTACGCTCGACTTCGAGGCGCCGGTCAACACCTTGCTCATCGACCCGCGTCGACTCCATCAGGGCGCCGGTCGGGCAGGCCTGCACGCACTCGCCGCACGCCACGCAGGTACTGACGCCCATCGGGTCATCCTGATCGAACACGATCTTGGCGCCGGCACCGCGGAACGCCATACCGATGACGTCATTGACCTGGACTTCGCGGCATGCGCGTACGCATAGATTGCACTGGATACACGCATCCAACTGCACCCGCATGGCGGGGTGACTGGCGTCGCCGCCGGGTATCTTGGCGCGCGCCGGGAAGCGGCTGTCCGACAGGCCGAGCGCGTCGCTCCAATGCCAGAAATGCGAATCGTGCTGATGGGCTACATCGCGCTGCGGCTGGTCGGCCAGCAGCATCTCGAACACCATCTTGCGCGCCGAGTCGGCCCGCTGCGAGACGGAACTCACTTTCATGCCCGCGGTAGGTTTGCGGATGCACGACGCGGCGAGTGCCCGCTCACCGTCGATCTCTACCATGCAGGCGCGGCAGTTCCCGTCGCTGCGGTAGCCGGGCTCGTCGGCGTGGCAAAGATGCGGAATCGAGGTACCAACGCGCTTGGCGACCTGCCAGATGCTCTCGCCCGGGGCGGCCTCGACGCTCTCACCGTTCAGTTCGAAGGTAATCGCCTCACCCATCAGAGATCCTCCGGGAAATGCTTCATCACGCTGCGCAACGGATTGGCAGCCGCCTGACCCAGACCGCAGATCGACGCATCGGTCATCGTGTCCGACAACTGTTCGAGCAGCGGCATATCCCACCTATCGGCCTGCATCAGCTTCACGGCCTTCTCCGTACCCACCCGGCATGGCGTGCACTGGCCGCAGCTCTCATCTTCAAAGAATCGCATCAGATTGAGGGCCACGTCTTTCATGTTATCGGCATCGCTGAGAACCACAACGGCATGCGAGCCGATAAAGCACCCGTGCGGCTGCAGTGTGCCGAAGTCCAGCGGGATGTCGTTCATCGACGCTGGCAGGATGCCGCCCGACGCGCCGCCCGGCAGGTAGCCCTTGAACGTATGCCCGTCCGCCATGCCGCCGCAGAACTCATCGATCAGTTCCTGAATCGTGACGCCGGCGGGCGTCAGCTTTACACCCGGATTCTTGACCCGCCCCGATACAGAATAGGTTCTCAGTCCCTTGCTGCCATTGCGCCCGTAGCTCAGGAACCACTCGGCGCCTTTCTCGAGGATATCGCGCAGCCAGAACAGCGTCTCGACGTTCTGTACGAGGGTAGGGCGGCCGAAGATCCCGACTTCCGCGACGAACGGCGGCCGGTGTCTCGGCAATCCGCGTTTGCCCTCGATCGACTCGATCATCGATGACTCTTCACCACAGATGTAGGCACCAGCGCCGCGCCGTAGTTCCACCTCCCGGTTGCCGTAGAGACCGGCGGCGCGCACCTTCTCCAGCTCTATCAGCAGCGCTTCGCGAATGAACGGGTACTCATCGCGAAGGTAGATGAACACGGTTTCGGCTTCGACCACCCAGGCGGCGATCAGCATGCCTTCGATGAAACGATGCGGGTCCCGCTCCAGGTAGTGGCGGTCTTTGCAAGTCCCTGGTTCGCCCTCATCGCCGTTCACAGCCATCAGACGCGGGCCCTTGTAGCCTCTCACGAAGCCCCATTTGCGTCCGGTCGGGAAGCCGGCGCCGCCCAGCCCGCGCAGATTCGAGTCGAGCACCTTCTCGATCAGTTCTTCGGGCGTGCGCTCGCCGTTCAGACAGGCGCGCAGCAGCTGATAGCCGCCTTCAGCGACGTAGGCGTCGAAGTCCCTGTAGTCGGGCAACTCCGGATGCGTATGGCCGGTTTCCACGCAGTGGGTGACCTTTGCTGCGGAGGCGTGATCGACGTGAAAGTGCCCGACCTCGGCGACCGGCGCCGCGTGACATCGTCCCATGCACGGTGCCCGGACGACACGCACGCCGGGGCCGAGTTGAACGGGCAGGTCGTCCAGCAGTTGCCGGGCCCCGGCCATCTCGCAGGACAGGCTGTCGCAGACCCGCACGGTGAGGGCCGGTGGGGGCGTTTCATCGTCCCGCACGGGGTCGAAATGGGCGTAGAACGTCGCGACCTCGAAAACTTCGGTCTGCGCGAGCCGCAGCACGTCGGCCAGGGCGCACATATGGCGGGCCGACAGGTGCCCGAAATGGTCCTGCAACAGATGCAGGTATTCGATCAGGTGATCGCGGCGGCGCTGCCGGTCGCCAAGCAGTGTCAGGACCTCGTCGCGAGCCACCGCATCCACCTGCCGACCCTTGGTCGTAAAGCGCCAGCCCCGTTTTTTCTTGCCGGGTGGATGCGTGATCGTGACGGGTTGCGACGAGGCACTCATGTCGGATCCTTGTTATCGCAGTGTTCGGGCTGCGACTTTGTTTTTCTGGAGACGGGCGCACTGCATGGTCAGGCGAATCCTGACGTCCTTGGTATATTGTATACCAGAGCTGAATTCAACCCATCGCCGAGTCGGCGGAGCATATAGGCGAGTCTCTGCCCGACCGCGCCTGAATGCGCGGTTGGCAGGCGTCAGTGCGACGTACGGTGGCAGGGTGCCGAGTTTTGCGGCGCCGGCGGTATATCCAGTACGGATAGCCCGGGAGGTGTCCCGCGAGACGCATCAGGGCGGGAGCGGGTGCGCGTCAGCATCTGACCCGCCGGGACGGCTGCCCCCCGGCGGGCGGTACCCGCAGCGAGGAAGGCTTGGCCGGCGGCCGCCCGTCGTCGAAGCGGCGAGCCAGATGGCCTGCCGCGCAGCGGCCGCATGCGCTACATCGTCGTTTCGGTGCCGGGACGCCGGGGGCCGGTCTGCCCCGCCCCCTCAGCTCAGCGCTTCGACGAGCGTCGTACCGAGTGCTGCCGGGGATTCGGTGACGTGAATGCCCGCACTGCGCATGGCGTCCATTTTGTCGCCAGCGCCGCCCTTGCCGCCGGCGATGATGGCCCCGGCATGGCCCATGCGGCGCCCGGGGGGCGCTGTAGCACCGGCGATGAAGCCGACCACTGGTTTGGACGAGCCGGCCTGCTTCAGGAAATCCGCCGCCTCTTCCTCCGCGCTTCCACCGATCTCACCGATCATGATGATCGATTCGGTGCCCGGGTCACCCAGGAACATCTCCAGGCAGTCGATGAAGTTCGTGCCGTTTACCGGGTCACCCCCGATGCCGATGCAGGTCGACTGCCCGAGCCCGACCGCCGTCGTCTGCGCGACGGCCTCGTAGGTCAGGGTGCCGGAGCGTGAGACCACGCCAACGGACCCGGGCAGGTGAATGTGGCCTGGCATGATGCCGATCTTGCACTGGCCGGGAGTGATCACACCGGGGCAGTTCGGGCCGACGAGCCGCGTGTCCGAATTCGCCAGCGCGCGCTTGACCCGCACCATGTCGAGCACTGGAATGCCCTCGGTGATGCAAATCACCAGCTCGATTCCGGCGTCGATGGCTTCGAGAATGGCGTCGGCCGCGAATGGGGGTGGAACGTATATCGATGAGGCGTCGGCGCCCGTAGCGGACACCGCGTCAGCCACGGTATCGAAGACCGGCCGATCGAGGTGTGTGCTGCCGCCACGGCCCGGGGTGACGCCGCCGACGACCTGGGTGCCGTAGGCGATCGCCTGTTCCGAATGGAAGCTGCCCTGCGAGCCGGTGAAGCCCTGACAGATGACCTTGGTGTCGCTGTTGACGAGTACTGCCATGGCTCAGGCTCCTTTGCTTGCCGCGACCGCTTTCTCAGCGGCGTCAGCAAGGTTCTCTGCACTGATGATGTCGAGGCCTGAGTCGGCCATGATCTGCTTGCCTTCCGCGACGTTGGTCCCTTCGAGGCGCACGACCAGCGGCACTTTCAGATCGACTTCCCTGGCTGCAGCGACTACGCCCTCAGCGATGATGTCGCAACGCATGATGCCCCCGAAGATGTTCACGAGGATGGCCTTGACGGCCGCGTCGGACGTAATGATCTTGAACGCCGCTATCACCTGGTCTTTCTGCGCGCCCCCGCCCACGTCCAGGAAATTGGCTGGCTCGCTTCCGTAGAGCTTGATGATATCCATGGTCGCCATCGCGAGGCCCGCGCCGTTGACCATGCAACCGATGTCGCCATCGAGATTGACGAAGTTGAGGTCGTACTTGGCTGCTTCGACTTCGGCCGGATCCTCCTCATCGAGGTCGCGCATCTCGGCGAGATCGGCGTGGCGGTAGAGCGCGTTGTCGTCGAAGTTCATCTTCGCGTCGAGTGCCAGCACCTCCCCGTCACCCGTCACTACCAGCGGATTGATCTCGACGATGCTCGCGTCCAATTCCGTGAACGCCTGATAGACGGCCATGATGAACTTGACCCCTGAGCTCACCTGCTTCCCTTCGAGTCCCAGTCCGAACGCGAGTTGACGCGCGTGGAAGGGCATCATGCCGACGGCCGGATCGATGCTGACCTTGAGGATTTTCTCCGGAGTCTTCTCAGCCACCTCCTCGATGTCCATGCCGCCTTCGGTAGACGCCATGACGACGAGCCTGGAAGTGGACCGGTCGAGCAACATGCCGAGGTAAAGCTCGCGGGCGATGTCACATCCCGCCTCGACGTAGAGACGTTTGACTTCTTTGCCAGCCGGGCCGGTCTGCTTTGTGACCAGGGTTGACCCCAGCATGCGCGTGGCGTGATCGCGAACTTCGTCGACGGACTTGACGACGCGCACCCCGCCCGGTCCGTCAGGGTCGTTGCTGAAACGCCCGGCACCGCGCCCGCCGGCATGAATCTGGGATTTGACTACCCAGACGGGGCCACCAAGCGATTCCGCGCCCGCGACGGCCTCATCGACGCTGAGCGCCGCGTGCCCAGCGGGTGTGGCGACGCCATAGCGCGACAATAGCTGCTTGGCCTGGTATTCATGGATGTTCATGGAGAGCTCTTCGGTTGAATTTCCGATCTCGGGAAGGTGCACGAGACGGCGCCCAGGGTACCGACCAGCGTAACCCGATCAAGTCGCATTTGCGATGAATCCAGTCGCTTGAAAACAGTTTCGGTCTGGGTCCCCCGTCACCGGGCATGCCGGGGCAGGAGGCAGCGGTGCACGTGGTGACCGCGATGGGCATCACATTCTGCAACGGGGCCGTGCGCGGCAGCGTGCACGCGCCCGGAGGAGGAGCGACTTACATCACCGCGTCGACGCCCAGCTTGCCGAAGCCCTGTTTCTCGAAGTTGCCCCTGAACAGGTCCCGGAGCTTGTTGGCGGCCGCGTCGTAAGCATCTTTATCGCCCCACATGTTGCGCGGGTTCAGGCGCTCCGCGTCGACGCCCGGACAGCTGCGTGGCATCCGCAGATTGAACACCGGGTGCACGTCCGATCCGGCGCCGTTGTGCAATTTGCCTTCGAGGCCTGCATTCAGCAGCGCGCGAGTGTCCTTGATCGAGATGCGCGGAGCCGAACTGGCTGGCCCGCCGCTCCAGCCGGTGTTCAGCAAGATGCAGCGCGCCTCGTTCTTCTCCATCTTCTCCCTCAGCAAGTTCGCGTACACCGAGGGGAACTGCGACATGAACGGTGCGCCGAAGCACGCACTGAACGTGGCTTGTGCTTCGGTCAGTCCAACCTCCGTGCCAGCCAACTTCGCCGTGAAGCCCTGTACGAAGTGGTACATCACGTCTTTGCCGTCGAGAATCGAAACTGGTGGTAGTACGCCAAACGCATCGGCTGTCAGCAACACGATGGTTTCCGGATGACCTCCACGGGCGCCGGCGGCGACGTTCGGGTTGGCGCTCAGCGGATACGAGAAGCGGGTGTTCTCGGTGATCGAGCCATCCGTGAGATCGAGATCCTGTGGGTCCGTTTCTTCGATCCGTCGACCCGGCAGCGGCGGGACGTTCTCGATGATCGTGCCAGGTTGGGACAGCGCTGCCGCGATCACCGGTTCCGCCTCTTTGTCGAGGTCGATGAGCTTCGCGTAGCAGCCGTCTTCCAGATTCGAGATGCCCTCGCTGGTCCAGCCGGTCTCGTCGTCGCCGATCAATTCGCGCGCCGGGTCAGCCGACAGCGTCGTTTTGCCAGTGCCTGACAGGCCAAACAGGATGGCGGCATCGCTGCGCGGGCCGACGTTGGCCGAGCAGTGCATCGGGAGGTGCCCCTGCTGCGGCAGCAGAAAGTTCATAACCGTGAAAATGGTCTTCTTAACGCAGCCGCAGTAGTCGGCCCGGCCGGCGACGAGCACGATCTGATTGCGCATGTCGACGATCACGACGCGGTCAGACTTGGAGCCATCCCGCTCTGGTTCGCAGCGGAAGGACGGGACATTCAGCATCGTCCACCGCTTGCCCTCCACGTCTGCGATGCCGTCGACGTGTTTGGGAAACATGTTGTGCGCGAACATCGCGTGCGTCGCGAATTCGCCGACGAAACGGTAGGGGACGGCATACGCCGGGTCGGTGCCGGCGTAGACATCCTGCACGTACAGCGTGGAACCGCGTTGGTTCAGATACTCGACAACCCGTCTCAGCAGTCCCTCGAAATGATCCGGGTCGTACTTTTGCAGGTTGTCCTTCCACCAGACCTGCCCTTCGACCTCGGGCCACGCGACCATGAAGGTATCGTTCACCGGCCGGCCGGTGCAGGTCGGGTCTGTGTAGAACACCAGCGGGCCGTCGACGCCGAGTTTGGTCGGGAACGCCTTCTGAGCATCGTCTGGACCGCCTGCCTCGACGCGCCCCCGGTCGTTCGCTATCGCCTCATGGAACAGCTGGTCTTTCGCCAGGTTGTGCTTGAACGAGACGGCGGTCAGTCCGAGCTTCTGACTCAGCGCGGATTTCAGGTCCATGTTGGTCCTCTAAGGCGTAAGCGACAATTCGAATCGTGCGGGGGCAAACGCGCCACAGCGCCGCGATACGGCCAGTTGAACGGCCGTCGCGGCGGAGTTTTTGACAGCGAATGGCTGGTGTCAGTACGGCGTGAGTCGTCGTACGGCGCAGGTCCCAAAATTAGTTCGCTACCATAACGTTTCAGCCAAACGCCCCGCAACAGGCCGCTGCCAACGTTGTGAGCTGGTCGCGCTTTTGCGCAGAACGAGGCTGGTGGCTCTGGCCAGAACCATCCAGCAGCCCGCCGGAACAGTCATATTCACAAAAAAGCTGCTGAGTTTCAGACAGTTCCGACCGCGAGCCTGCCATCCACGGTCGGTGGATTAATCGCGACCCATGAGCTAGGCTCGCTCGCGAAAGGCCCGGGATCAGGGTCCGTCCAAATGCCCGGTAGCTAGAACGCCGGGCCGATACAACAAAAAAGTTGAGCAATTCTGTTGCGAATTGAACTTTGATGATTAGGAGAGGCATTTCGATGAAGCGAAGAACTCTGACCACAGCGCTGCTTGCGCTGACGGCCTCGACAGCCCTGGTAACCACCAGCGCCGTGGCGGCCTGGACACCCAAAAAACCGATCGATTTCGTGATCATGGCGGGTAAAGGCGGCGGCGCCGACAAGATGGCGCGCCTGATGCAAAGCATCGTCGAAGAGAACAAATGGTCACCCCGGCCACTGGTTCCGGTTAACAAGCCCGGCGGCTCCGGCGCCGAAGCGCTGGTTCACTTGAAGAACAAGAACGGCGACAACCACACGATCATGGTGACGCTGAACAGCTTCTACACGACGCCGCTGCGTCAGCCGAAGCTCGGTGTGGATTCGCTGACGTTCACGCCCATTGGCCGCATGGCTGAGGACACCTTCTTGCTGTGGGTAAACAAGGACAGCGGCATCACCAACGTCGACCAGTTCGTCAAGGCCGCGAAGGCGGCCGGCAACAAATGGATCATGGCTGGCACGGGCAAAGGTCAGGAAGACCAGCTGCTGACGACGTTCCTGAACAATGCCTACGGCCTGCAGATGAAATACGTGCCGTTCAAGGGCGGTGGCCGTGTCGCCAAAGAACTGGCCGGTAATCATGCCAACTCGACGGTGAACAACCCGTCCGAACAGCTGGGCTTCTACGAAGCGGGCAAGACCCAGGCCCTCGCCGCGTTCACACCGGAGCGTCTGGATCTGTTCAAGGATGCACCGACCTTCCGCGAACTCGGCAAGGATTTCGTCTACTTCATGCAGCGCTCGGTCGTGGGCGCCCCGGGTATGAGTGCCGAGGCGGCCGCGTTCTACCGCGACCTGTTCACGAAGGTCTACAAGTCCGAAAAGTGGCAGGGTTACATGAAGAAGAAGAGCCTTCAGGGTGACTTCATGACCGGTGACGATCTCAAGGCCTACTGGACGCGCGAGCGCGACATTCACGAAGTGATGCTG
>JBCCEJ010000002.1:0-181886 GCA_039030335.1 Pseudomonadota bacterium
CCAGGTCGTTGTCGAGGAGCCACGGTTGGACACACTCGCCTGGTGCGGGCGGAGCCTCTGCCGGTACGGTCTCCCGAGGGCTGGCCAGTCCGGCTTCGCAGTCATCCAAGAGAGGCGCAAGGTTCGTGCAATAGAATTCTCACAGGGCCTTCGCTGCCAGTCGGCCAAGCGTGTCTAGCGCTTCCAAATGCGCCTGTTCGCCGAAACCGGGCCCGGGCGCTCGCACCGCGATGCGCTCTGCGCCTGCGTCAAGCCAACCCCTCAATTCGCGCAGCCACCGGTCCGGTTCTTCGTCTGGGTAACGCATCTGCGCCTCGATACGAACGGACGCGGGATCGCGCCCCGCTTCTGCGGTGCGACGCCTCAGGTCATCGCGCAGACCCACAAATGCCTCTAGCGGACAGATGGCGAACCACCCGTCAGCCAGGCGCGCGATACGATCCATGACGCGCGGCTTGGGATACCGGTTGGCGCCATACCAGATGGGAATGGGCCGCTGCACCGGGAGTGGGTTCAAGCCGATGCCGGACACCTGTTCAAACGACCCCTTGAACTCGACCCGCGGTTGTGTCCAGAACTCGCGCAGCAGCCCTATTTGCTCTGCCAGGCGGGCGCCGCGGTTTGTGAATGACCTTTCGCTTGCCGCATAAACAGGCGCGTAGCGGCCTATGCCAACGCCGAGGCGTAAGCGCCCGTGGCTCAGGCAATCGAGTTCGGCTGCCTGTTTCGCGACCAGCAGCGTTGGGCGCGCAGGCACCACCAACACCGTCGTCGTAAGCTCGATTCGCTCGGTCACGGCGGCGACGTAGGCGAGCAGCGTCAGCGGCTCGTGGGCCGGCCCGCCGTCCGGACGCACCTGCTGATCACCGACGCGCAGATGGCTGAAACCGAGTTGCTCCGCGGCTGCCGCGAAGCGCCCGACAGCGCGCAGGTTGCCGCCGAGATCGTGCGCCGGCAGTGAAACCCCGAGATTCATGGCCTTCGAAGTCATCCTTGAGTCTGCCGCTGCTTTGACACCGGCGGTCAGTTCACAGCCAGGCCGTCGACTAGCATTGCAACCGACGGCGGGCTTAGCGACGCGGCTTGCGAGCCCTTCGGTAGCAATCGCTTGTCGGGTTCAGGGTCCTTCAAGTAATAGTCTTCGCGGTTGCCTGAACGCACGACAATCTCTTTCACTTCCGCCCCACGTAACACCGTCACCGAAACTTCGCTACCTGCGGCACCCGTTTTCCAGAGCTCGCGGTAGAAAGCGGCCTGACTCTGTACACGTACACCGGAGACGGCCAGCACGATATCTTTCGGTAGCAGTCCCGCTTCGGCCCCGGGCCCGCCAGGTGTCACGAAGGTTACGAATACGCGATCGAGCAGTTCGCGCGTGAACACCCCTAGCCATGGACGAGGGGGGCCTGCGACCCGCCCGGCGTCCACCAGCTGTTCCAGCCGATTCTTGAGTGGGTCGATCGGTACGAACATGTTGCCAGGCACGGGCTCGCTGGCGCGAAATGCATCGCCGACATAAAGCGAACCGATGCCTATCAACTTCCCCTCGACATCGAGCAACGCTGCGCCAGCGAATTCGGCATAAGGTGGGGCCGTGAAAATCGCGTTCTCCAGCAGGTACTCCCAGTAGCCGGCAAATTCACGGCGAGAGACCACCAGCGCAGGCTGCATGGACGGCGCGTCGATGCGGCTCGCAATGATCACCTGTTGTCTTTCTGAAACGGCAGCCGAAGAACCAAATGAAATGGGCTCTACCTCAACGAGGCCGCTCTCTGCGCGCACGAGTCCGAAGCCCGTGTCGTAGTCATAGGCCACGATCTTGGCGGGAATATGCGTACCGTTGGCATCGACCAACGCGACCTCGGATGCTTCCAGGATCAGATAGCCGATGGTGAGCACGAGGCCGTCTTCGCCAATCACGACGCCGCTGCCCGAACGCTCAGTGCCCAGGAATGCCGCGGTTCTTGCAGCCGCGGGTATCTGAGCGCGGACTGTCACGATGGCTGCCTGCAACGCTTCAGTCTGCGCCGGGGCGGAACGGGCCAGAGGCAGCAGACTCAGCCATGCAAAGACGAGCAGGAAGGTTGTGCAGTGCCTGGTGTAAAGGTGCGAGCCGAGGCACGTGTATCTATGCAGCAGCATTGAGGCCTCATTCGGGTTGCATTCGTAAGCAGCGGCAGGCAAACCACTGCGCTGGATGTGGTTTGATTATCTACCACACGACTGTCGGCGCCTAACTCCGATAGTTCCCACCATACGTGAAGAGCACGATCGTTGTTTCATGTCGTTGGCCCCTACGGCCTCCGGTTCGCGCCCAGTGGCCCGGGGAAATTGCCGAGCGGCCTGCAAATGCTTCGACGTAGAGTATCTGGAACGCTCAGTTCACACCTGAGTCGGCCTCTGCAGTAAGCCTGCGCGGTAAATCGTGTCTCAATGGCGTCGCTCCGCCTGACGAACCGTCCGACGAGTTCTCAATTTGGCTGGGCTCGGCCACGGAAATCAGCCACAGTGTGCGGTGTTGCGTGGCCCGGATTCCGGCACCGAATGGATCCGATGCCGCTTCGATCGTGACGCGTGCGCGCCACATGGAGAACCCCTTGGCTGAAGCTATTGCACCTCCCGTCAAGATTGGCATCGTTAGTCTGGCGATGTACCACGGCAACTTCTGGTCCCAGGCGATTCAGGCGTCTGAGCAAGCCGATTTCATTGGCATTTGGGACGACGACCCTGAGCGAGGTGAGGCCGGTGCCCTGGCGTATGGGACGCGCTACATATCCGAACTCGGCATCTTGCTGGCGAGCTGTGATGCGGTGTGTATCACGTCGGAGACGCATCGTCATGCAGAGTTCGTCGAACAGGCGGCCGCAGCGGGTTGCCATGTACTGTGCGAGAAGCCGTTGGCCACCTCGATCGCTGACTGCGAACGAATCATCGCGGCGGTTGAGCGCTCGGGCATCACCTTCATGCAGAGCTATCCGAAGCGCTTTGATCCGGTCAACGCCGAACTGAAGCGCCTCATCGATAGTGGTGAACTCGGGACCATCACCCTGATGCGCGTGAGGCACGGACACCTCTACGGATTGCTGCGCAGCAGTCCACCGGTGTGGAAACGTGATCCGGCTACCTCGGGTGGCGGTGCATTGCTCGATGAAGGCTCGCACGGCGCGGACCTTATTCGTTGGTTGCTGGGAGAGCCCGATGCAGTGATGGCAGCCGTGTCCAATCTGGCATTGGCTCATTCGGTAGAGGACCTGGGTGTTGCGGTGTTCCTCTACGACAACGGTCCCATTTGTGAACTGGCCGCCAGCGGGACCTTCGCAGCAGGTGACAACTCGGTCGAAATATTCGGCACGAAGGGTACGGCGGTGCTGTCCGGCGTAGATCTGGCCTCCCGTGATGTCACCCAAGGGAGCTTTCTGAAGGTGTGCCGGCTGACCGAAGAGAACTTGACTGACCCGACTACTCGGCAGTGGGAGGTATCGTCGATGACGCCCGGCTTTCAGTCCACGCCGGAGTTTCATCAACAGAATCCCCTGCAGTTCATCAAGGCTCTGGTAAACGGAGAACCGGCGCCTGTATCGGTACGGGATGGATTGCGCTCGCTGCAGATGATCGTTTCTGCCTACGAGGCGGCTCGCACCGGGACCACGGTTCGCATTCCGCCAGCCCGGTGAATCTCCGGGCCGGCTCCCGCTCCCGGTTACTTTCGACCTGCCGCCAGTTAGCCCGCTTACACCCCGCCTGAAGCTTCCCTCGACCGTTATCCTGAACTGCACCCCGCGCCCGGTGGCATTGAGCGCGCCGTGGTCGCGGCGAACCGGGCGGTAACCATCCGCGAACCCGCGCAGCTTCGTGTACCCGGTGCAGGCAGTTACCGAACACCTGCAGATCCTCGCACGGCATCTGCAAATGCCGATTCATATGCTTGAGTGCTGCGGGCTATTCGAGCGGCTGCCTGTTTGGGCGCCAGAACCCATAGTGCGAAAGAACGCCTTCGTTAGCAGTTCCGGTTCGCTCCCGAACTTCGACGTCGCGCCGCGTTGCGCCAGGCTTTGCAATTGGCCCGGGCGATACCCTGGGTGAGTTCTACCGCGACTTGCTACAGTGCCGGGAAGACCGGGGTTGGAGTGAAACAGACGCGATGTACCTCAGCATTGAGCGGCACGATAACGGTGTGCGCTGTGAGCGCGACACAGACATCATCTACGACCTCGCCGCGGGCGAGGCGAAGTTCGGTACCGGAGCAACTCGCGGACCTTCGCTGCGTTGGCGGCTCGGTGGGGCAGGTGAGCCGACCGCACTACTTGCGCGCCTCGTAGATCTGACCAGCGCGCACGACTGGATCGTGCGCTGCGACCGCGTCGACTTTCCGCCAGGGAGCGTCGCGTACCGGCACACCCATCCAGGACCGGGTATCCGCTGCACGCTGTTCGGGAGTTTGACCATTGAATCGAACGACAGCGTGAGCAGCTACGGACCGATGGAGCCGTGGTTCGAGGCGGGGCCCGAGCCGGTGCGAGCGACGGCCGATGCCGACAACGCCAGTGCTTTCGTGCGCGTTATGCTCCTGCCGGCACAATGGGCGGGTAGACGCACGATTACGTACGTCGATCCGGCTGACGCCGATCGTCCAAAACTGCAGCGGCCGACGGTCTTTTTCGACCGGCGCATTGAACTGAGAGCTTAGGCGCGCGGCCTCTGCGCGCGTCACCGCAGGAAAGGACCGATGCCCCAGCGTTTGGAAGGGCAAGCTGAATGCGCGCAGGCGGTTTTGTCAGCGGCGGTCGAGTCGCATGCGCCGGGTGAGGAAAGCGCTGATTTCCGCCAGTGACTCAGCGGCTTCGGGGTATCCGTCGTAGTACTCGAATACATGCCATAACCCGTGCCACACGCGCGACTCTACCTCCGTGCCGTGCCGGCGCATCTGGCGCTCCAGGCGTAGGCACATGGGCATTAACAGATCTCTTGTTCCCGTGGTGATGATCGTTGGCGGGAGTCTTGCGAGGCGGCCGAACAGTGGAGAGATGGTCGGGTCGGTCGCGTCGTAGTCCTGCGCGTATACAGCGCTTATCTCGTTCACCCGCGCGGGCGCGAGCGTCGGATCCGCGTTTCTCGTAGGCTCGAACAGTGTGGGATCGGTACGCAGATCCACCGCGGGTGACAGCAGCGCCATCGCCCGCGCTTCACGAATTCCCGCCGCTCTGGCCTTCTGCGCGACCAACAACGCGAGGTTGCCGCCCGCAGACTCACCGGCCAGCAGCAGTGGACCTTGGTACGCCGCGGCAACGGCTCGCCACGCCGCAAAGCAGTCTTCGATGGCAGCCGGCGCCGGATGCTCGGGCGCCAGGCGGTACCACGGTGCGATGACCTCAACCTGACAATGTTCGGCCAGCGCGCCGATGATCGGCAGATCACAGTAGGGCGAACCGGAAACGAATCCACCGCCGAACACGTAGAACAGCACTCCTTGCGGCGCATCGTTAGCGGCTGATGTCACCCGCTCGCATTTAACGCCGCCGATCTGAACGGTGTCCGACGCCAGTTGATGACGTTCGATCGCCCGCTCTGCGTTGGGAGTCTGCGACGCAATGATGTCATTGCGCACCTCGGCGATTCGTGCAAAGTCGGTAGGCGTGTGATCGACCACAAACGCTTGCAGGAATGCCTGCGCTTCTGGCGATAGGTCAGGTCCGTTCATCGATTATCAGGAGGGCGTATGCCGTCGTCCGCTCGTGCTGCTCAAGCATTCAAACCGAGTTCGGTCTGCTTGCGTTTACTCCAGGCCTGTGTCAGCCGGTCGGCAACGATGGCGACCAAGGCCATGCCGAGTCCCGCCACAATACCCAGGCCCGCTTCGCCATCAGCCAGCCCGATATAAACCAGTTGCCCCAGTCCGTTGGTTCCCACGAGCGCCGCAATCACCAGCATCGCAATCCCGAACATGATGGTCTGGTTGAGACCCAGCATGATGACGGGCAGCGCCAGCGGCATCCGCACGCGCCAAAGCAGTTGCCAACGTGTACAGCCGAGCGACGTAGCCGCTTCTATAACACTCTCCGGAACGTTGCGCAGGCCGTGCTCCGCGTACCGAATAGCGGGCACCGTTGCGTACGCCATGACGGCCAGCAGTGCGGTGAATTCGCCAATCTTGAAGATCATCACAAACGGAATGAGGATCACGAACAGCGGCATGGTCTGCAGCGTGTCATTGAATGGCCGCAGAAGTCTGGAAACGGCGGCAAACTCCGCAGCCAGAACTCCAAGTGTAGTGCCGAGCAAGAACGACAGAACGACCGCCAGGCCGCACAGGTAGATGCTGAGCATGGTTTGTGGCCAGATGCCGGCCAACAGCAGAAAGGCCAGGCCGGACAGCACGGTCATGGCGAGTCGCACACCGCCTAGCTGCCAGCCAACGAGGGTCAGCATCGCCACAACCGCGGGCCACGGCAGACGGGTAAGACCAAAGTAGAAAACAATCGCAAACAGCGTAACGACGATCGCCGTACCTACGCCGGTGCGCCACCACGTCAAACCAGTGGCGGAAACGGCGAGCGCCAGATAGATGAGTTTGCGCTCCATTGTGAATTCGAAGCCCCAGGAGAACGGCGTAACCACTTTCTCCAGCCCAAGTTTTAGCGGCAGCATCAGAAAGAACAGCAGGTTGGTTTTCACTTCACCCAGCACCGAGCCCACCGTGGCGGCCTCGGATAGCGGTACGGGCGCCGCCATGAACGTTTCCAGTCCCTGGTTCAGAACCCCGGCAATATCGAGCTGCCAGTGTTCGGGAAATACCGCCAAGACGGGCAGCGCCAGCGACAGGCCATAAATCAACAGCCCGCCAGCTGCAGTCACCACCAGAGTCTTGTGGCGTGCGTAGAAGGAGACATCGCCGGCACCGGCGCGGTCACCATCTTTGTGCGCCAGCGCAGACGTCACCCGGTCCATCACCATCGCCATCAGCGCGATCACGAGGCCCGCGACCAGACTTTCGCCGAACAGGGCTTTGCGGATAGCCAACAACACTTCCCAGCCGATATCGGCTGAACCGCCGATAATGGACGCGATAATAACCATCGAAAACGCGGCCATCGTGGTCTGATTGATACCGAGCAGAATTTGACGTAATGCACTCGGCACGCGAACGAGCCAGAACAACTGCGCATTGGTGGCACCAGACATCAGACCCGATTCCACTACCTCTGGCGGTACGTTGCGTAAACCGAGCAACGTGTTGCGCACCATTGGTGGGAACGCGTAGAGCACGCTGGCGATCAGGCCAACAACCGGGCCCAGACCAAAGAGCAGCAGAATCGGCAACAGGTACGCGAATGCCGGTACCGTCTGCAGCAAATCCAGCATGCGCAGGATGACGCGCTCAAGTCGCGGTTGGAGAAACCCCAATGCTCCGAACGCAAAGCCAACCGCAATCGCGAGAGGTACCGACATAGCGACCAGAGCCAGCGAGTTCATCGACTCGGTCCACAGGCCAACGGCCAGCATGTAACCGAGCGCCAGAGCGGCGAACAGGGACAGTTTCCAGCCGGCAACAGCCCAGGTCACCGCGACCACGACGAACATGATGACCGACCATGGCAGCCAGTTCAGGGTCTCGCGCACAGCGCGCATTGGTATATCCAGCGCAGCCGTAACGCCACGAAAGAACCCTCCGGCGGTCTCTACCAACCACGCCATGCCGGTATCGATCGCTGGTGCAATCGGGATGGCCCAAGCGGCTGGAAACGCCATCATCCATGGCGCGCCGTCGCGTACTGACAGCATGAGTAATGTGGCTATGATGAGCGCCAACCAGCCCCAGTGGTGCCCGTTGACTGACCGGTCGACCCGCCCCATCAGACTAACCTGCGCACCGTTGCTCAAGTACGCGGGCTCATTGCTTGCCGGGGTGCCCGCCGCGCGCCAGCGCGGCGATCACACATTGCTGGGTAATCACGCCTACGGGCTGGTCGTCTTCGACCACGCTCACCGCATCGACTGAAGACAGCGACGGCAACAGTTCTTCGATAATTGTGCTGGCTGCCACGCGCGTGGCTGGGAGCGCCCCATCTTCAGCGTCTCGCTGCATGATGTCTCTGGCGCAAAGGACGCGTGCCAGGGGCACGTCGGAGGTGAATTCGGCGACATAGTCGTCGATGGGATTCAGTACGAGCTCCGCCGGAGTACCCATCTGTACGACCAGTCCGTCGCGCATGATCATCATACGGTCTGCGATCCGCAGGGCTTCCTGGAAGTCGTGGGTGATGAAGACGATCGACTTCTTCAACGCCGATTGAATACGCAAGAACTCGTCTTGCATCTGGCGTCTTATCAGTGGGTCCAGGGCCGAGAACGGCTCATCCAGAAACCACATTTCCGGCTCTACCGCGAGCGATCGCGCGATGCCCACCCTCTGTTGCTGTCCTCCTGAGAGCTGGCGTGGGAAGCTGCTTTCCCGACCCTGCAGTCCGACCAGTTCGATCACGCGCGCAGCCCGCTCGCGCTGCTCCGGTTCTGACAGACCTTGCAGCCGTAATGGAAACGCCACGTTTTCCGCCACGCTAAGGTGCGGCATCAGACCAAAGCTCTGAAACACCATGCCCATCTTATGGCGTCGGATCTCGATCAGTTCCTTGCTGGAGCGTTTCAGCAGATCTTCGCCATCCAACAGGATTTCACCGAAGCTCGGTTCGACCAGCCGTGACAGACAGCGCACTACGGTCGATTTACCGGAACCGGACAGACCCATGATCACGAAGATCTCACCAGCTCCGACGTCGAAGCTTACGTCCACCGCGGCGGGGATCGCGCCTTCGGCGCGCATCCGGTTGGCCAAATCCTCAGGATCGGCGTTGGCGACCTCGTGTTGGAATTGAGGTGCCGCGTCGACGTTATAGACTTTCCAGACATGCCGACACGAGAGCTTCGTGTTGGCCAAGGCGTCGTTCATTGCAGAATCACGCGAAGTTCAACCGCCGTGGCGGCGCTGGCGGAGGCGCACCAACCGGGACAAACTGGCGGCGCGGTTGCGCCGCCATTCGCCAGTCGACCTGGAGTTGACGCGGGGCCGGCTACTTTTTGGCCGCCTTGGCTGCTTCAACCCAGGGTGTCCACGTCGATTCGTTGTCAGCGACCCACTTGGCGATCACGTCTTCGACCTTGCCCTTCTTCTGGTCTATGGCATGTATCAGCGTGTTCTGCGTCTGGTTGTCGATCGTCAGCATCTGCATCAGTTTGAAGGCACCGGGCCAGTCGGAGGAGAAGTTCTTACTGACGATCTTCTTGATGTCGGCCTGCTTGAAGCCGCAGGCATTGCCTTTGGACTGGCCTTTCTCTTCATGGCACTCCTGGCCGGCCGGTGTGGCATCCCATGCGACCCAGTCCATTTCGTATTCGGCGAAGACCCAGTGGGGTTGCCAGAACATCATCAGGAACGGCTTCTTGGCGCTCAACGCACTCTTCAGCTCCGCGATCATGGCGCCTTCACTGCCGCCAGCAACCGGCTGCAGCGGGATGCCGAGGAGTTCCACCAGATCTTTAGAACGTGTGCCCCAGTCGGCCGGATAGGTAATGAGGCGCCCATTCGGGAACGACTCGGCCGTCGCAAACGCCTGAGCGCAGTCCCACAGTGCCTTGTAGTCCGGCAGGCCGGGGCACTTCTCTTTCATGTACGGCGGAAAGATCCAGCCTTCCTGAGGTTTCAGCCCAAGCGGCCCGGCAATGACAATATCGCCCTTTGCGACAGACTTCGGATAGATTTCTCCGACGTTGTTGCCCCACGTTTCCGGCTGCACGTGCAGGTCGCCCTGGGCAATCGCGGCAAACTGCGGAACCGCACCGGCCGTTACGTACTCAACGGTATAGCCGGCCTTGCGCAGCAGCTGGCCCGTCATGTGGGCTGAAACGTGCTGCCCGGTCCACTCATTGACGGATATCTTGATCGGCTTGTCCGAATCTGCCCAAACGGACATGCTCGTGGCTGCCGCGACTGTTGCCGCAAGCACCATTGCTTTCAACTTCATAACTTCCTCCAGCGTTAATCGAATCGACAGCTTCTTGTGTCTGTCGCCAGCGCCATACATTAGCGCAACTCGGCGCTGAACATAACTTGCGCCCACGGCTGCGTTCGTTGACAGCTGCAACGAAACAGCATTCAGCCGTTTCTGGTACCGGCGACAGGGCCGATGGATTGTGACCTTCGGATTCAGAGCCCGGTTTTCGGCATTGTGGTGGCGCGAGAGGTACCCAGCCAGATGGATTTTCGTCTTCGCGGCACGGTCGACACGGGCAGCGGTGCCATCCCGGCGCCAGAAGTCTCTACCAGGCTGAGCCAGAGCTGCCTGGCAGTGGGCCTTCCGACCAGAATCGTGGCGTGATGAGTGACATGTCAGCGATCTGGCGCAGCACCCGGTCGTCACTTTCCAGTGCCACCGCTTCCAGCAGCAACAGCAGATAGCCCGCTTTGGTCTCTTCCCAAAACCACTGGCCCATCAGCTCGAAATCATCGATCTGGTCTCGATGTGTCCGTGCCTCAGTATAAAAGGCTTGCAGATCCTCGACGGCGAGTTTCAACAGAGGGATGGGCGGAACCCCCGAACGTGGACTGCGTGGCTTGCGACCGCGCAGAAATTCGGCGATGTAGGGAACCAGCTGATCGACCGGAAGTTCACTGGCACCGACCGTGGTTCGACCGCGCGCGAGCTGAGCCGCACGATAGGCCGGGCGCAATTGTTCCAGTTCCGCGCTTGCTGCTTGAGCGTGTGCGTCGACATCACCGACGTCCGCGCCCGTCAGTACCAGCTCGACCGGCAACGCATAGCCCATTCGTCCGTCGCGCACGGCAATAACATCCGGGAAGTCTTCGAGTATCGGCCCCTCCGGCGCATCCAACAGTTTGAATGCCGCACGAATGACACTCACCTGGTAGCGCGCGTCGTTCGGCTTGCCCATCGGCCGCCCCATCGGGAAATCCAGCCACAGCGCTCGCGGCGGGGCAATCGCTTCCATGTGCTCGCGCACGAACCCAACCAGAACGGTGGCGAATCCGGCCGCCTCGAACAGATGAGCAAGCGCGCACACGGCGCGCGTACAAAACGGTCACACTGGAATCAGAAATACCGTGTTCACGCCGTCAGTCCGCAGCCGTTCGGCAACATCCATGGCAGACCGTTGCATCTGCTTCGGGTCAGACGATCCCAGAAACGCAAAGTGCTCTTCAGCGACCGATTCAATCTCTCCGGCATCGGCCATTTCTATAAGGCGGTCCAATGGAATAATGGCGTTCATATCCTGTTGCCAGGCGGTACGGTCGTATTCCACCGCAACGTGGGTCATGACCAGATCGCGTTCATCTTTCAGGAAACTGCGATAGTCCCGCGCGTGCCAGGTAAAGGGTTTCTCACCGCGGCGCGATACCGCTGCGGTCGACACCACCGCGACGCGTCGGCGACTCGCGTCAACCGGTCTGGTCCACGGTTGCGATCTTCGCTCCGGCATCCCAAGGCGCGCAATGAACCCGCGTCCAACAGCTGGCATGTCGACCAGTCTGACCATGGTGGCGTTGCTCCCGTTAGCTGACGAGCGATCACAACCGGCATCGGCCAGGTCCCGTATGAAGATGTGGCCTGACCAGGTCGAAGGGCATACGGATGCACCGCCCGGGGATGTGCTTCAAGTTGCACGGTAGGTTGCAAGGTAACACGGCCATCGAGACGAAGACCCATGCGACAGTGGCCCTCTGCAGGTAGCCATCCCGGTGCCGACGCCGATGCATGACCCAAGAGGAAACGGAATTCATCGGACGGATTGATGATGCACTCGTAGTCGGGCGGGCCGTCGTCGCCGAAGGTCGTTCCTTGCAATCAGGTAGATGCCGCGTCCAACGCCGAACAAGATCAGCGTGAGTTTGAACAACATGAATGCTCCTACACCGGCGACCAGCAATTCGAAAGGCACCCGTGGGTAGAGTTGTCGATCGCCTGAGCGCGAGACCCGCGGAGCAAGCTGTACCGGCGGGTTATCAGCGGGACGCGAAGCCGCGCGGCAGAAGGCCTCGACATGACGTTCTCAAATACTGGCGAGCAGGGGCTCTCCTGGCCGGGGCGTCCCGTACCGCGGTGGCTGATGTTACCCATCGCACGATCATTCGGCGGGGTCCGTACCTTCAGGACCGGCATGGCGATTGCGAGAGACGCTGGTCTGCGGTTCGACCGACGTAATCAACATCACCGCGAGGAGGTGGATCGGTAGAAACCTCTGGCGCATGACAATCTGTTGTAAATCCTCGGTCACTGCAGATCGCCCGACATGTTGCAGGGAAAGTGGCACCGCTTTGCGTAGGTCACTCGGTGTGTCACCGAAGGATCGGAAAGGGCGGCTACGACGGGCGGCCGCGCGGTTGTGGCTCGCATTGCCGGAATGCGTCCGAGGACTGCGCTGCAAACCGAAGCGACGACAGCTCCGCTGCTCCGTTTCGGACCGAAGTGTCCCGAGGCTGGGCGCCGACATCGCGCGTGCCAGTACCTCCCAAGCCGCCGCAGACCTGGCCGTGCGCGTGAGCGGTAGGGAGATCGAGACAGGTGAACGCGCCGCGCTGAGCGGGCGGGCCCTATTGGCGCGGTTGTGGCGATATACCAAACATCTGCAGCAAACGCTGGTCTCGACTCCATGAGTCTGCGAGCACTGGTGCTTTTGCGATCAGCGAATCAGCGCCATCCAGGAGTGCCCTGACATCGGCACGTAGCGCCTTCAGTCCTGGCACGATCTCCTCTTTGTGGTCGAGCACATCCACGAGCTCCGATGCCCGAGCCTCCACCACGTCAGCGGTTTCGAGCAGTGGATGTTGCGGATTGACGCATTTGGCGTGCGCCGCGAGACAGGCTGTGAGTGCAGACAGGACGAACAGTGGTTCCGCGCCCCTGAAGCGCTGCGTGCGCGCGAAGCCACTGACAACGGACTCGCTCGCAACCGCCACGTGCGAAAAATGCACCGTGCCCTGGGTCAGTTCAGTGAGAAACTCGGGCTTTCGCGGTAGAACAATCTCCACTCCCTGCGCATTGCGTGGCACGTCCACGAACCGCCTCGATTCACCGTCACCGATCGTAACGACCATGCGCTCGACGACGCTCGCCCCCGCCACCCACGACTTGTTTCCTTCCAACCTGTATCCATCGGCAGTCTCTTCCAGTGCGCATCCCGGCAGTGCACGCGGCTCGGCGGTGGCAAAACAGGTCCAGCTTCCGGGCAGTGGGGTGAATTCAGGGAAACAACATCGCACGGCGGCCTGGTAGCCGCTCGCGAATACCCAGGCGAGTCGATCGGCGATGCGACCACCAGCTTTCGCAAGCGCCATTGGATCGTTCGGAGTAGCCCGGGTGGCCGCAGCCCACCGGGTGAGGAATACCCTCTCAGCGGCGTTGTTCTGTTGCACGGTATCGCCTTTCTTCGCGGCGCGTGTTGCCGGGTTGTGACCGCTGTACCGGTGCCGAACACCGAGACTACGAGGACGTGCGGTCGTCTCTTGAATCATATCGAACGCCGCGCATCTGGTGCGTTGGCAACGCGTGTTCAATCGACCGCGCCGAGCGACCTGTCCAGTAAGGATATTTCCAGTGTAGTTCAGGCCCTCCGGATTCGGACTCGAAAATCCCCATGCGCGGTGGAATTCAACAGCGTGCAGCGCGCGCACCGAATGACTGCTGGTAGGTCCCGTTCGTGGCATCACATAGGCCGATAACGGCGAAAATTATGACCTTGATTCCTAAATCTCGCGCCTTGAGGCGGTCGCCGTCGCTACGGCTGCAGAGGACTTTAAGCTCCGACCCAATTCGCCGATAGCCAACGTAATGCCGCCGGACCGGGAATGCACCGCTGAACGGCGGGTTGACAGCGGGCCCGAGGAGAAAATCCATGCGCAAAGGTTTGACGCCTTCGAACTCTACCGTTACTCGCCAGAGTCGCCGCAAGTTCATACGCACGGCGGCCGGCACGGCACTCGTGGGTGCGGCTCCTGCGATAATCGGGACCGCAAAGGCGCAGCGGTCACGCAAGACGCTCAAGATCCTCCAGTGGAATCATTTCGTTCCAGGTTTCGATGAGTGGTTCAACAACAAGTACATCAAAGCCTGGGGTGAGAAATACGGCACCGAAGTCATTGTCGACAACGTCGGTATGAGCAGCATCAACTCTCGTGCGAAAGCCGAGGTGGCGGCCGGGCGTGGCCATGACATGGTGCTGTTCCTCAGTCCGCCGCCGAGCTTCGAACAACACGCGATCGACCATCGGGAAATCTGGGAAGAGTGCCAGCAGCGGCACGGTGCGCCGTCGGAACTCGCGCTCAAGAGTACCTATAATCCCAAGACCGACCGCTACTACGGGTTCTCAGACAGCTTCACACCCGACCCGATCAATTACCGGCGCGATCTCTGGGATGATGTCGGCGTGTTTCCCGATACGTGGGATGACATACGCACTGGGGGACGCAAGGTGTTCGAGCGTCACCGCGTGCCGGTCGGTCTGGGACTCGCGCCGGAACTCGACTCGAACATGGCGTTACGGTCACTCCTGTCTGCGTTCGGCGCATCCGTGCAGAATGCAGACGGTGTTCCCTCGCTCAAGTCACGTGAAACGCTGGCAGCGGTCGAGTTCTCGAACGCGCTATACCGCGAAGCAATGACCGACGAAGTCTTCACGTGGGACCCGTCGTCAAACAACCGATTGTTGCTTGCGGGTCGCGGGTCCCTGGCTCTCAACGCGATATCGATTACCCGTACTGGCGAGAACAAGCGCATCCCGGTGTCGGACCGAATCTGGCTTGCGAAAGCCGCGGAGGGTCCAGCCGGCCGGGTAGGGTTGCAACACCTGGTCAATGTCTACGTAGTCTGGAAGTTCGCCGAGAATATCGAAGGAGCCAAACAGTTCCTCATCGACTATACAGGCGAGTTCCGCCGCGCATTCGTGGCGAGCGAGTTCTACAACTTCCCATCTTTCCCCAATACGGTTCCCGACCTGCCGGCACTTATCGAGCGCGACTCGAAAGCCAAGCCGGCCGATAAGTACAACGTTTTCGTGGATGTTGCGAAATGGACCACCAATGTAGGTCACCCCGGCTACGCCAATGCCGCCACCGACGAAATCTTTACCAACTGGACCATCTCGAACATGTTCGCGCAGGCCGCCGCCGGACGTATGAGTCCGCAGGACGCAGTGAACGCGGCCGACAGTGAAGTGAAGCGGGTCTTCGCCAAATGGCGGGCGGCGGGCCTGGTGTAATGGCAGTTCCGAAAGGCGGGTCAAATGTCGAGCCGGGCTGGATGCGGAGTCCCTTGCGCATAGCCGGCTTCGTACTCGTTGTGCTGGGAGCGCTCGCCTGTGCGGCTCCCGCCAGCGCGGACGCAAAACGGCGCATATTCGTCGTTAGCAGCTATCACCCTGAGTACCTGTGGTCACAGCAGACCCAACGGGGGCTGGTCAAGGCCATGCTGGATTATGGTTACCTGGACACCGAGAGCCAGGGCGAGACTTTCACGCGTAGCAACTCGATTGAGAGCTCGAAAGCCGTTATCCGTAAAGCATGGATGAACACGAAGCGGCACTACAGTCCGAAGCAGCTCGCTCAGGCGACAAAGCGCATAACGCAGGAAATCGCCCGGTTTAAACCAGACCTTGTGCTGCTCGGTGACGATCACGCGACCAACTATATAGGCAATCAGCTATTTGGCTCCAACACTCCGGTGGTGTTCTGGGGCGTGAACGGATTACCGTTGAAATACGGACTTGTTGAGAGCATGGATGCGCCGGGCCACAACGTCACCGGGGTATGGCAGGCGGGGTACCACAAGGAGAGCATTGAGCTGCTGAAAAAGCTCGTGCCGGAAGCCGAGACCTTCGCGATTCTATCATGTGATTCCGTGTCGACCCGCCCCAAGGTGAAACAGATTCGTGCTCTCTCCCGAGCCGGCAAGCTCCCACTAAAGCTGGTCGAGATCGTTCAGACGAATTCCTATTCAGAATTCAAGAGTCGCGCACTGGAACTTGCTGAATCTGTCGACGCGTTCTTCGTTCTGAATCATGACACGCTGACCGACGACGACGGCAATCATGTCGATATGTTGCAAGTCGGGCGCTGGTATCTGACCCATATTCATAAACCCGAGGCGTCGAATGAAGGACAGTTCGTCAAGGAGGGTCTGCTCCTGTCCGCCAACGACTCCGGCTTCAACCAAAGCTACACTGCGTTCGAAATGGCATATGACATCCTCGAACAAGGACTCAATCCCGGCCGCATTCGTACCACCACCCCGGCGCGTGGGCCGCTGATGGTCAATCGAAAGCGAGCCAGGATGCTGGGTATTGCGCTCGAACCATTCAATGACATCATCGACGAGTTCGTTGATGAGGCATTGGCACTCCAGGACTGACCCCGCATGGGTCTTGGTAATGGCCACGGCGTATCGATTTTCTGGCGGCTGTTGACGGCTTTTGCGCTGGTCAATGTAGCTACCAGTAGCATCTTGATTGCGGCTGCGTATGTTTTCAGCAAAGGTTCGCTCGAACACCGCGCCAAAGAGAGTATCTCGCAGCAGGTCGCCGTCATTCGAGCGCAATTCGAAAAAGAATTTCGCACCGACCTCGACCGGACACTTCGCTGGCTGACCGCAAGTTCGCACATCGATGATTATCTCTTCGCCTCACACACCGAGCGGCTGATAACGACCAAGAAGCTCGAGCACTTGTTTCGTCGCGCGATCAAGGATTCGAGCAGCTACGTCGGTGTGACCTTCGTGGATGCTGACGGCGAACTCGCAGCACGCGCGCCCCATCCCAGGCAAGACGGCATCGTTAACCTGAAACAACACACTGCCCGAAACGCTCGTGAGGCTGCGCAAATAGGTTTGTACGCGCAGATTGAAACAACACCGCTTCTGCTGTCGTCCGGAAACATGGAGTGGTTCATGCCTCCGCGGCAGATGTGGATAAGCGACCCGATTGCCGATGAGCGCGGTGTCAGTGCGTTCGCTGCGCTGGCTAAGCTTGACCTCGACACCGGTACCTTCGGGGGCGTGGTATTCGTATCCGTGTCCCTGAACAGTTTCTTTGATTATCTGGGGCGCGTGAAGTTCTTCGACGCGAACTCCATCTGGGTGCTGGGGCGTGGTGGCGAGGTACTTCTCGCACCTCGTGACCGGGACGCGACGTTCGACCCGCGTTCATCGCTCGGCGCTGAATTCGCGGGTCAGCTGCAGATGGTTCACACCGACGAGGGCATTGTTGCATACCAGGACTTCTCAGTTGATCCGGGCCAGCCTTTCATGCGGATGGCGGTCAGCGTGCCATCCAGCCTTCTGGTAAAGGACCTGTCTTCATCGATGGGCTTCTTCTCATTGGTACTGCTCATCTCTTTCATCGTTGTGCTGCTGGTATCGCTTTACATATCGCGCTACCTGTCCGGCCCCATCGTTCAGCTGGCCGCCGCTGCGTCCCGCATGGCCCGGGGAGACCTGGATGCGGCCGTGGCCATTCGTACGACCGGAGAAGTGCAGACTCTGGTGTCGAGCTTCAACACGATGACGCAGGAACTCCGGGAGTCCATCTCGGCCCGCGACGCATCGGTGGATACGCTGACGCGCGAAGTTGCCGAGCGCAAACGCGCTGAGCGCGAACTCAAGGTCTATGCAGACGAATTGTTGCAAGCGCGCGAGGCAGCCGAAGCAGCTGACAGGGCCAAGGGCGAGTTTCTGGCTACGATGAGTCACGAGATACGCACGCCGATCAACGGCGTGCTCGGTATGACTGAGCTGCTGCTCCATACTGACCTCGATCGCAATCAACAGCGACTAACGCGAACGGCCAGACGCTCCGGTCAGGGACTACTCAACATAGTCAACGACGTGCTGGATTTTTCGAAGATTGAGGCCGGCAAACTCGAGCTCGAGTGCGAGCCTTTTGACCTTCGCGACCTGATTCAGGAGTTGTTGGAAATGTTCGCCGAAGCGACCCAGAGCAAAGGCGTAGAGCTGTTGTTTGCAGCCGCGGCAGATACCCCGCTCAACTTCTGTGGTGATCCGGGCAGACTTCGCCAGATACTGACCAACCTGGTTGGTAACGCCGTGAAGTTCACCGAGCACGGCGAAGTGGTCGTTGCCGTAACCAATGTGATCCCCGGAACCGACACCGCGCGCGTATCCATAGAGGTACGGGATAGCGGTGTCGGCATACCTGCGGACATGCAGGCCCGCATTTTCGATGCGTTCTCGCAGGCAGACGGCTCGACCACACGTCGTTTCGGTGGAACGGGACTTGGGCTTGGTATCTGTAAGAAGCTCGTGCAGTTGATGGATGGTCAGCTCACCGTCGCGAGCCAACCGGGCGAAGGCTCTACGTTTCAATTCAACGTCGAGCTCGGCTTCAATTCCGCCGATTCCCCGGCCCAACGGCCTGTATCTGAAGCGTTACAGGCTGCACGCATCCTCGTGGTTGATGACAACGCTACTCATGGTGCGCTACTGAGCGCTCAACTAGATGCGTGGAGCATCGAGAATTCGTCTGCGGACAATGGCGTGCGGGCGCTGGAGTGCCTGCGCGCCGCGCTCGACAGTCGGCCATTCGACATCGTGTTGCTCGATACTCAGTTCCCCGATGGTGTGGGGTTGGACATTGCCAATGCCATCGGCGCCGATACTGCGCTCGCGCAAGTCAGCATCGTGCTGATGGGGTCAGTGATGCACGACATCCGCGAGACGGTTGGGGGGACTTGCGTAAATGCCTTTCTCGCCAAACCCATCCGCCGGGACGAGCTGCGTGGGTGTCTCGAACGACTTTGTGGCGAAAGCGCATCGACAGTTCGCACGGGTGCATATGACGAACTCACGTGCCTTCACGGCATTTACGAGGGTCGCGTCTTGATCGCGGACGACAATGCGGTCAACTGCATGATGGCAGAAGAGATGGTTCAACTCCTGGGCCCGACCGCGGTTGTTGTGGCTGACGGTCAGGCGGCTGTCGCTGCGCTGGCCGGGGGGGCTTTCGATCTCGTTTTGATGGATTGCCAGATGCCCATCATGGATGGATTTGAGGCGACAGCGAAGATACGTAGTATCGATGAAGCGAGGTCACCCGCAGAGCGGGTGCCGATCGTGGCTTTGACCGCAAACGCGTTTGAAGGGACGCGACGTCGTTGCCTTGACGCCGACATGGACGATTATCTGGCGAAACCTTTTGAGCTGGACGACCTGCGCGAACTGTTCGAGCGTTGGCTGCGACGCAGGCCCGCGGAAGGTTCAACGGGCGTCGCGCGGTCGCGTGTTCGGTCAGCGGAACTAGCCCCGAGTCAAGGGCTCGATCCGAAAGCGCTTGCCAATATTCGCTCGTTGCAGCGGCCAGGCAGGGCCAGCGCCATCGTGCGCTTCAGCAAAATATTCCGCGCGACTGGCGACGCGCTCATAGCACGCCTGCGCCTCGTCGTTGATGAAGCCGACCGTGACGAACTCAGAGCCGTTGCGCATTCTTTCAAGTCGTGTGGGGCCAATGTTGGCGCGACGGCGCTGACGCAGCGTTGCGCTCATCTTGAACGAGTCGCTGCGGACATGACGGACGCTGAATTAGTGACCGAAATAGCCGATATCGAAAGCCTGTACGCGCACGCCTGTGCGGAGCTGGATGAGCTGTGTAGACACGAGGAAGTGGCATGAGAACATGCGACATTTCGATTGAGATGCCTCTGGTTCTGGTCGTCGACGACAGCCCGATCGAGCGGTTCATGGCGCGCGAAGCTCTGGAACACGACGGGTTCATCGTCATAGAAGCAGAGGATGGTGAAGCCGGCATTGCGCTGTTTCGTGAGCGCAAGCCGGAGCTCGTTCTGCTGGACGTCGGGATGCCCGGGCTCGACGGGTTTGAGGTTTGTGCACGGCTAAGGCAGCTGCCGGAAGGTGAGCACACGCCCATTGTCATGGTAACGGGGCTGGACGATAACGACTCTATCCACCGTGCGTACAACGAAGGCGCGACCGACTTCATTACGAAGCCGATGAATACCGCGATGCTGCAGCACCGGATGCGTTATCTGATGCGCGCGAAGACGACCGCAGACGAACTGCGCAGAAGCGAAGCCAAGCTCGCACGCGCGCAGCGACTGGCCAAGCTCGGACATTGGGAGTGGCGCGCTGATACCGGGTCGGTGCAGTGGTCTGAGGACATCGAGCAGATGTTGGGTACGACATTGTCTACCGATGAAGGGGTGTTGGGTGCTTTGCAACCGTTCGTGAATGGCGACGACGCCGCAAGGCTCAAAAGAGCGCTCCAATCGGTACGCACGACCCTCGCGCCCACCAGCATCGAGCACAACCTGAAAGCGCACGATGGCAGTCAGCGCATCGTTAATCACGCTATCGATCCGAACACTGATGCGGCCGGTGAGGTTCAGCGGCTCGTAGGTGCCATTCAAGATATCAGCGCACATCGTGAGGCTGAGCGCCGGATCCGCAGCCTTGCCTACTTCGACCCTGTTACCAACCTGCCCAACCGTACGTTCCTGTCCGAACTATTAACGCGCGTAATCGCGCTCGCGCGTCGCCACAACCGAGTCGCTTCCATCCTGTTTCTCGATCTCGATCAGTTCAAACGCGTGAACGATACGTTTGGACACGGCGTTGGTGATGACCTGCTGCGTGAAGTCGCGAAGCGTCTGCGGGAGTGCGTTCGCGAATGCGACTGTCTCGTCCGCTCGACCATAGTTGAGTCTGTCGACGGGGACGTCGAGGAAACCGTTGCGCGTCTCGGCGGCGACGAGTTTGTTATCCTGTTGCCCGAAGTGAATGCGCCGGAGGACGCCGCGCAGGTCGCCAGGCGAATCTGTGCGGTGATCGAGCAACCCGTTGCGCTGGAAGGTCGCGAACTGCAGATGACGGGCAGTATTGGAATCAGCTGTTTTCCGAATGATGGTGCAGACGTGATGACGCTGCTGAAGCACGCTGATGCGGCGATGTACCAGGCCAAGGCAGAGGGTCGCAATCGCTTTCAGTTCTTCACCAAGGCTATCGATATCCAGGTTCGCCAGCGGGTGTCACTGGAGATTAGTCTGCGCGAAGCGCTCGAACTGAAGCAGTTCGTATTGCACTATCAGCCCATCGTTGAATTGGAGACCGGCCGCGTTTGTGCTGCCGAAGCCCTGGTTCGGTGGCAATCAGGCGATCGACTCGTCTCGCCCGCCGAATTCATTTCTGTCGCTGAGGAAACGGGTCTCATCGTGCCTCTCGGCCGTTGGGTCTTGAATGAAGCCTGTCGTGAAGCTGTGCGATGGGAGCGCGACGGCGTGTTCTCGGGACGCATTTCCGTCAACCTGTCTGCCGGGCAGTTCAAGCATCCGGATTTGGTGCACAACGTTGAAACTGCGCTGCGCACCAGCGGGCTCTCTCCAGACCGGCTGCAGCTAGAGCTGACCGAGAGCATGCTGATGGAGGACACTCATCAAAGCACCTACCTGCTCGATAAGCTTAAGTCGCTCGGTACCGCTATTGCTATCGATGACTTCGGGACGGGTTACTCCTCTCTCGCTTATCTGAAGCGTTTTCCGATCGACATCCTGAAGATCGATCGCTCATTTATCAGCGATGTCACCACCGGCGATGATGACGCGGCGATCGTCTCCGCAACCCTGATGTTGGGGCGGGCGCTGCGTCTGCAGGTTGTGGCCGAAGGCGTTGAGACGCAGGCGCAGCACGATTTCCTGCAGGGACAAGGCTGCGATGAGTGCCAGGGCTATTTGTTCAGCAAGCCGCTGGCGTCCGAAGACTTCGCGATGTGGTTGAGTGAGAACCGCAACGATGGTGACCAGACCCCGGGTCTGTCACTCGCAGGCATGGCCTGAACGTCAGGCAGGTACTCGCCTGGTGAAGCGAGTGAGTCCACTCTGAGGCCGGGCTGTTCCTGTCCGTTGTCTGGCCGCCTTGACTGCGATCTGAGTAGACGTGATAAGTCCAGCGGTCGCGGGAGGCCACAGCCAGACAGGTACTATCGGATTGGTGCATCAGCACTACCGCGCGTCAGCGATTACGTCTGCCAGACGGGCGGCGTCGTCCGCGACGCCCCAGAACAGAGAGGAGCGAATGGCGCTCAGGCCGAACAGACCGAGAAAGTAGAGACCTGGAAGCGAGGCTACGCCGCGTTCGTGAAGTGGCGCTCCCGCATCGTTTACGGCTTCATCCGGCAGCCAGCCGAAGTCGTACTTGTATCCCGTGGCCCAGATGATGCTTGAAACACCCTCGGCGGCGAGGTCGAACGACTGCTCTGCGATAGCCGTGTCCAGATGCCCCGGCGCGACGGGCGTCGGCGGGGGCGTGCCTCTGATGAAGGCTTCGATGCGCGCGACCGCGTCGTCGTATGTCGCATCGCCTGCGTCCAGGTGCTGATCCAGATCGTCAGAAATGGTGAGCTGGTTGTCCGCTCCGTCCTGCACCCGTCCAAGCAACACCAGTCCGCGCCTGGCCATGGCCCGCAGGTCGACGTCGTAGCCGCCGTTCACGCCCGTTATCAGGGGTGCACGCCAGCCGGCAGGCAGGTTGGCTGCATTCACGTCGAACAATCCCAGCGCTTCGCTCCACTCAGCCGCATCCTTGCCGTTGTACCTGCGGGGTATCCGGCGATGTCGTCCAACGGAAAGGTATACGGTGCGGCCATGGGAAATGAGGTCGTCGGCGATCTGCACGCCGGATGCACCTGAGCCCACGACGAGCACGTTGCCGGGTGGTAACGCCCCGGGGTTGGTGTATCGACTGGCTGGCAACTGGGCGATGTCGCTCGTCAGGCCCGACGCAAAGGGCGGAATCGCTGGACTCTGATAGGGACCGGTCGCAACTACGACATTGTCTGCCCTCATTGGTCCCATGCTGGTCTCCAGTCGAAATCCTCCGGAAGCGTGGGTCGCAAGCGCCTCAACTGCGACTCCGCAACGGACGGGCGCGGCGATCTGTGCGGCATAGCGCTCCAGAAAGTCCACCACGCCATCGCGATGGGTGAAGGCGTCTGGTGCCTCGCTTTGATGACTCATACCCGGCAATCGCAGAAATCTGTTCGGAAACTGAAAGTACAGTGAATCCCAGCGCTCGCTGCGCCAGCGCTCCGCCACCCGCGCGCGTTCGATCAGAGTGTGCGGGATATCCTTCAGCTGCAGGAAGTGACTCATGACCAGGCCGGACTGGCCGGCTCCGATGATTATGGTGTGCTCATCTCGGCTCATGGGAGGAAGAGTTGCTGAATCGAACTACGATTAGCGGACGCTACACGGCGATATTGCACAAATTGTTGCGGACAGAGCCGCCGTGCGTGTGCGCTGCGTTGCCTTGGCATCAATGCGCATCCGCGCGTTGCCGTTAGCGTTGGATGGTATGCGCCGCGCTGGTGCTGTTTCCACGCTGGCCGCGAATGGGCGTGTTGAACCACTGGATTCCGATTTGGCCCCGGTCTCAGTCGAGACTCGCGGTCCAGGCAGGGGTTACGCACGGCTCTTTTGCGGCTCAGGTCCGCTCAGCTGGTGCAGTCGTCACGAAGTGCCGACGCTCAGCAGGTTGACCACCGGCTTATAGAGTTCCTCCAGGAATGTGATGTCATCATCATCGAGCTCGATTTCAGTCGCGGCGACGAGTTGGTCGAGCTGTTCGACCCGAGATACGCCCACTACCGGGGCGATGACTCCCGGTTTGCTAAGTAACCAGGCGACCGCGATCTGGGCGGGGGTATGGCCCGTGCGCTTTGCTACTTCTACAACTCGGGCAGCGATCTCGAAGTCCATCTCGCCTCTGTAGAGACCTTCGGTGCGCTTGCGGTCCATGCCTTTTGAGCGACGGGTGCTGCCGGCGTTGAAGCTGCCCTGATAGGCACCGGTGAGAATACCGCGGGCAAGCGGAGACCACGGCGTGAGTCCGATACCGGTCTTGACGCAGTAAGGATTCATCTCCCGCTCTTCTTCCCGGTAGATGAGGTTGTAGTGGTTCTGCATGGATACGAACTGTGTCCAGCCATGGCGCTCTGCTGTCATCTGCAATTCCGCGAACTGCCAGGCGAACATCGATGAACCACCGATGTAGAGCGCTTTGCCTGCCTTCACGACATCGTGCAGAGCTTCCAGTGTCTCTTCGATCGGGGCGTGCGCGGTGTCGGCACGTGCATGCGGGTGACGGTGAATGATGAGCTGGTCGACGTAGTCGAGCCCCAGGCGGGTCAACGATGCGTCAATGGACTCCATGATATGTTTTCGAGACAGGCCTGACTGATTGGCGCCCTTGCCCATGAGGCCCGACACCTTGGTCGTTAAGACGTATTCGTCGCGCGGCGCAAGTTCCCGTAGCAGGCGCCCGACCACTTTCTCACAAGCACCAATGCCGTAAACGTTTGCGCAGTCGAAATAGAAGAGACCTCGATCGAGTGCGCACTCGAATATCGGACGCGCTTCGTCGGCCGTCAGCGTCCAGTCGGCCTGATGACCCCGTCCAGGTTCGCCGAAGTTCATAGTTCCCAGGCACAGCCGCGATACGCGCAGGCCGCTATGCCCAAGCTGTTGCGTTTTCAACATGGCTTCGTCTCCCGGATTCAGCTGATCTGCAAACCTACGGAAATAACTGATTCGACACGACGTGTCGGAGCCTGCCCGAATGCGCTCGAATGATGAGCATGCGCGCTATGGTATTGCCCGAGCCGCCGCCAACATACACTCGGGCGAGCGGGTTGTCCTGCCCGTTGGTGTCGCTTACCCGTCGCGACGCTGTGTGTCGTATGGCCCTGTTCGTTGTAACTCGCCTGCGCGGCGCACCCGATCACCGGATAGGGCCACTCCGAACGAATCCTGTGCCTAAAGACCTGGCTGGATAGCCAGGAACGCTCGGTGTGACTACCCGATTGCAAGAGCTGGCGCGGCATAGCGACCACCATCAACTTCGCCGGTCCTGCCAACGCTTCCAGGTAATCGCCAATGAGACGCCGAGTCGTGCGAACGGCCGGAACGGAAATCGCTCGAATGCCAGCGCGTTCCAGGCTGTCAGGTCGTCGGACTGCCCGAGCATCTGCAGTGCAACCTGATGACCGCCATGCGATGCGCGTGCAACGCCAGAGCCGTTGTAGCCCATCGCGTGGTAGACGCAACCGGAGACACCGATGTGCGGGAGCCCGTCTCTGGTGATCGCGACATTGCCCGACCAGCAGTGCGAAATGGGCACGTCCGCGAGGGCTGGGAACACACGGAGCATATCGACATGTAGCGGAGCAAAGTGGGCCGGATTCGTGCTGCCGGCCGGTCCGGCGAGGCGTCCCCCGAACAGCAGGCGCTTGTTGTCAGGGCTCGGTTGAAAGTAGTGATGTACGCGTAGCGTGTCCCCGTACACTCGCGCTTTCGGCATGAGGTGCGTGATCAGGTTTGGCGACAGTTCAGCGGTTGCGATCATGGCCGCCGCCACCGGTACGAACCGCTCGTAGAGGTCACCGCTTACCGGTGAGGTATAGCCGTTGGTCGCCACCAGCACCTGGTCGCACTGCACGCGCCCGCGTTCAGTTACCACCTGTGCTCCGCCAGCAGATTGTTCGATGGACGTAACGCGTGTGAGGGAATGTAGCGCCGCACCTGCTTCCAACGCCCGCTGCATCAGACCTTCGTGATAGAGCGCTGGATGGACAGACAGGTCGTTCGGCAGTACCGCACCGCCGTGGAACAGGCGGGAATCGATCTCATTCGCCAACTCCGAAGCGGACACCATCTCGTAGTCGACATCCCCGATGGCTTTCAGGTCAGCCATGTCCTTCGCCATGGCTTCGTAGTGCTCCGGACGGGACGCACCGCGAAATCGCCCGTTAGTACGGAGGTGACACTGGATTTTTTCGGTCTGAATAAACGACCGGACGTAGTCGAGCGCGGCAATGCCTTCGCGAATCAGTGCATGGGCCTGTTCGCGCCCATAGCGATTGATCAGTGCCTGCACCGTGAAGCGTTGATTGCCAGAGCCTACCTGACCGCCATTGCGGGTTGATGCTCCAAAGCCGATTCGGTCGGCTTCGCAGACGAGGACTTCGCGTCCGGCGCGGGCAAGCGTGAGTGCAGCCATCAGGCCGGTGTAGCCTGAACCGACGACCACGACGTCAGCCCGATTGGGCAGCGGCATTTCCAGGGGCTCAGCGCGCGGTGCCCATTCCCACCACCAGGGGTCAAACTTCGCATCGGATAGCAGGGCTGAGTTCATGATCGGGCTCGTTCGTGTCGAAGTTCAGTCGAATAGCCTACCGCAGTGAAGCGCTCGCCGTTCGGGTCGAGCTTCAATGCCGGGTTGGCGAAGGCACGACGTTGTTGCTTGTGCCGCTGGTCCACACCGGGTCCGAAAGTGCGGTCGACACGCAGTCGGCTGAGCCGCTGCGCTCTGCCGCACGAGAGTTTGCGGTGGTCGATGACGCGGACGCGCCACGCTGGTTGCTCAGTGCGTATCTGGAAGAGCCGGGTTGTAGTGTGTACCCAGCTGTCTCCAGGATGTCCGGCCTGACAGAACTTTCGGGGCGAAAGTCCGGCACTGGAGTGCCCATTGCGCCGCTGGGAACGTCTAGGTCCGAAGCAGGATCTTGCCCGATCGAGCCTCGGCGTTGGCGTGCGCAACAGCTTTTTGCACATCGTCGAGCGCATATTGCGCCTCGACTGGCACGTCGAGTTCGCCATCGATGAAGTGCTGCGCCATCTTTGCGTACAGCGCTTCGACTTCGCTGCGTTCCGCATGCGGGAGATAGCCGGCGAGCCAGAACCCGGTCAGTGAGATCCCCTGGAACACAGCCTGATGCGGTGACAACAAGCACGGATTGCCGTCGAGGAAGCCATAGTTCACAACGGTGCCGCCGTTACTGAGCGTATCGGCCAGCCGCATGGTCGCCGCACCTGCGACCGCATCGATAGCGAGACGCACTTTCGCGTCGGCACCCAGCACATCGCGAACGCGTTTACCCAGATCGTCTCCGTCGACGAGCACCAGGTCGGCACCGATGGCCTCGAGTTCCGGAATCAGGCTATCCCGACGCACGACGTTGACGGTCTTGAGACCTCGGGTTCGGGCGAGCCTTATGACGTGCCGGCCGACCGCCGAGTTGGCAGCGTTCTGAACGATCCAATCGCCAGCCTCGAGGTCGACGTAGTTGTTGATCATCAAATGGGCAGACGGCGGGTTGGCCTTGAGCTGCGCTGCGTCCTCCCAGGCGATCGCAGGTGGCAGCTTGACGAACATCGCCGCGTCGCCGCGCACCCGTTCCACCCAGTTTTCGCGGCCCAAGCTCATGACCCGATCACCAACCATGAGGTTGCTGACCTCGTCACCAACCGCCACGACCTCGCCGGCGCCTTCAATGCCGAGGTTAGCCGGAAAAGCCGTTGGTCCGGGGTAGCGTCCTTCCATGATCTGACGGTCGGCCGGATTGATGGCCGCTGCCTTGATGGCCACTACTACCTCGTTTGCGGCCGGTGCGCCGGCCGCTTCGACCCGCGCCACGGTGCAGACCTCTTCAGGTTTGCCAAGGCCGGTGAGTTGTACACGTTTCATGTGGTGTACCTTATGAAGTTGCAGCCCGTGGTTGGGCCCAATGACCTGATGATTTCCATAGCCGGCGCTCCCAGGCGGACACTGCCGCCGCGTTTGCGCGGCGCGACATTCAACGCTGCCAGCGCACGGCAATTTTCCCGGCCAGCACGCTCCGGCCTCGAGTCAGGACCCGATCAGCCGGCGCGCGCCCGGGCTTCGCGGTACACAATATACAATGCAGAGCCGCACACCAGGGCGGCGCCCAACCAGAGATGGTTGCCCGGAAACTCGTTCCAGAACGCATATCCGAGCAGCGTCGACCACAGCAACGACGTGTACTCGAACGGTGCCAGCACGGTCACCTCTGCACGCTTCAGCGCACTGATGCTGCAAAGCTGCATGACTCCTCCGAACAGCCCCATCAGCACCAGCAGGACGAGTTCCATAACACCGGGTGTGCGCCAATCGATCGACACACCCAACCCGGTCACGGTGGCGGCGAAAAGACTGAAGTAGAGCACCATGGAAGGCGCCGTTTCCGTGCGTGACAGCGTGCGCACGAGAATGACGCCCAACGAATAGAACAAGGCTGAACCGAGCGGCAGCAGTGACCAGGGCGAAAACATCGCAGTGCCGGGCCGCACCATGATCATGACGCCGACCAGCCCGACAATGACCGCGGCCCAACGGTGGAGTCCGACCTGCTCACGGAGCAGAAAGCGGCCGAATATCGTTGTGAAGATCGGTGCCGCGAATGCGAGGGCCACGACTTCCGCGAGCGGCAGGACCGTGACGGCGCCGAAGAACAGCAACATTGCGAGCAGCCCGACCAGGCAGCGAAGAGCGAGCAACCAGGGCCGCTCGACGCGCAGGATGTCAGCCAGCCCCGTCCCATGTATCAGCACCACCAGGGGCAGGAGCGCGAACACACTGCGGAAGAATACGATTTGAACGGTCGTAAAGACCTCGCCCAGGTGTTTGGCGAGTGCGCTCATCGACGCAAACAGTGCGAATGCCGTGCACGCGAGACCAATGGCGACCAGACGAGAGTCAGCGGCCATCGCGCGGGCCTATCGGGTGCCCCAGCCGAGACCCGGTAGGCGGCAACCGGATGGCAGGTGCGTCAAGCTGAGGATGCGGCGGCGTGTCATGTCGGCACGGCCGGCGGGCGTGATGCAAAGAAACAGACTGCGCCCAGCATCGATACCAGCGCGAGGGACAGAAAGGCGATGTCGTAGTCGCCGTATCGGTCGGCGATGAGGCCCGAGAAGATCGGGCCCAACGTCATGCCGAACATGACGATGAGAGAGGAGAAGCCCATGATGGTGCCGAACGAAGCCGAGCCGAAGTAGTCGGCCCGGATTGCGGTCATCAACGGCCCTCGGACACCCCACGCGAGACCGTGCACGACAACTGCGAACATCGCTACCCAGGGGGTGGCGGCGAACGTCAGCATCGCAACGCCCGCGCCGTGCCCGATGAGGCAGCCGGTACACATCAGACGTTTGTTGAAACGGTCGCCGAGGAAGCCGCCCAGCAGCTGGCCGATGACCTGCGACCCCGTCATCAGTGCAACCACACCGCCCGCGGCCGCGAGCGTGAACGCCATCGGTGACGCGGTCAGATGCGGGATGAGATGCACCATCAGGGAAGAGACCGACAGCAGCGCAATGCCATGTCCGGCCGAAATGAGCCAGAACGAACTGGTGCGCATGGCTTCCCTGGCCGTGAGATCGCGCCGCAGCGCGGGTCTGCTGGCGCCGTCGCGTTCGGTTCCGGCATCGGGCTCGCGAATGCCGTCCACGACCTCTCCGTAGGTCTCCGGCCGGTGGCGGATCATGTGTGCGAGCGGCAGGCCGACGACCAGGATGATCACGCCGGATACGAATGCTGTTGTGCGCCACCCCCATCCTTCCAGTGCAAACACGACGATGGGCACGCACAGCCCGCCGAGTGAGAAACCGAGGGAAGAAATGGCCACTGCCTTCGAACGGTGCCGCCGGAACCAGCTGACGACGGCGACCATGACTGTCGCGAACCCGCCGAGGCTGCTGCCGACGGCCATCAACGCAAAAGTCAGGTAAAAGGTCAGAACGGACTCCACCTGACTGAACAGCATGAAGCCGATACCGTAGAGCACCATGCCCACCTGCAGGATGATGCGCGGGCCGAGGCGATCGACCAGCCAACCCTGGATCGGGCCGAGCAGGCCGGATTCGATGCGCGTCAGCGCAAAGGCCCCAGCGACGATGGTCTTGCTCCAGCCGAACTCCTGTTGCAGTAGCACGACGTACGCTCCGTACGATTGCATCCACAGCAGGCTCGAAAGCAGGTGGATTCCGCCAGTTGCAACAGCTATCCACCAGCCGTAGAAGACGTGGCCTTCGGGTCGCAGCGTGCGGTCAATGGTGTTCAGGAATCGCGGCATGAACCCTACAATATCAAAGGTCATCGACGAGGATGGCGATCCGGCGTGACAGTGGCAGCCGCTCTCTGCGATCCTTGTCATCCATGAGCGAGAACACCGAAACACTTGACGCGATCGTCATTGGGGCAGGTTTTGGCGGCCTCTACGCGTTGCACCATCTGCGCGATGAGTTGGGTCTCCGCGTGCGCGCTTTCGACGGCGCTGGTGGCGTCGGAGGCACGTGGTGGTACAACCGCTACCCCGGCGCACGGGTCGATGCGCCGAGCAGTCCGTTCTACGCCTATACGTTTTCCAAAGACCTTGTCAACGATTGGGAGTGGACGGAGACCCAGACGTCACAAGCGGCGGTGCTCGCCTATCTCGAGCACTTCGCCGAACGCTTTGATCTCAATAAGGACATTCAGTTCGAAGCGTGGGTCACTGACGCGCGTTGGGATGATGCGAGCCAGCGGTGGACAATCGAAACCGATCGAGGTGAGTCGGCAACCGCGCCAGTGCTGGTGTGCGCGGTTGGGGCTCTGTTCGTAGCCAACATCCCCGAATACCCGGGCATTCAGGATTTCTCTGGCGAGGTCTATCACACCGGGCGGTGGCCGCACGAAGGGGTTGTTTTCGAAGGCAAACGCGTCGCCGTGATCGGCACCGGTTCGTCAGGCATCCAGTCGATTCCAGAGATCGCCAGAGAGGCGCTTCACGTCACTGTTCTGCAGCGCACTCCGCAGTATTCGTTGCCCGCGCGCAACCGTCCGCTGACGCCGCCGGAGCTGGCGGGGTACCGCGAAGACTGGGACACGCTGCGCGATTCCATGTACCGGCGCGGCGGTTGGCCGTTCAAAGTGATGCGCAGGCATGCGGACGATTACACCGCGCCGGAGCGGCATGCGATCTATGAAGCGTTATGGGAAGAGGGCGGCATGCACCTCGCCATCAACAGCTTCATTTCAGTTCTCACGGACGAACAGGTCAACGAGGAAGTATCCGAGTTCGTGCGGGCGAAGATTCGCGACACGGTGGCAGATCCTGAAACTGCACGGAAGCTGATGCCGGATTACCATTTCGCCACGAAGCGCCTCATCCTCGACAACGGCTATTTCGAAACCTATAACCGCGCCAATGTATCGCTCGTGGATTTGCGTGACGACCCGATCGAATCATTCACGCCGACCAGCGTTCGCACGAAGAGCGGTCAGCACACCATAGACATGCTGGTGCTCGCGACAGGCTTTGATGCCGTAACCGGTTCCATGCTCAACCTGAATCCCAAAGGGCGCGGCGGTATCAGCCTGGAACAGAAATGGGCGAGCCGGTTCGAAACCTATCTCGGGACGATGATTCCAGGCTTCCCGAACCTATTCATGATTCACGGTCCCACATCGCCTGGGGTGCTGTATACGATGCCGCTTGGCGGCGAGCGCACTACCCAATGGATCGCACGCTGCGTCAGCCATCTGAGAGAGCATGGCCTCGGCACTATCGAAGCGACCCAAGCGGCCGCGACAGCGTGGGACCGTGAGATCAATGAGATGGCTGACAAGACGCTCTACCCGAAGACCAACTCCTGGTACGTTGGAGCGAACATCCCAGGCAAGCCACGCCAATTCCTGGCCCATCTCAGAGGCTCAAAGTTTTTCGACCGATTATCCGAGGTTGCGGAACGTGACTTCGAGGGGTTCGTCTTTGAAGCGAAGCGCTGAAGCTTCGCCCGCCGTTTCGAACGGGCCCTGGTCACCCTGACCACACCGGTGCGCGGCACTGGCATCGTGGCGGCCTGATGCAGGCCGTCGGATGGCTACGACGCGGCGTTTTCCCGGCTGTTGGCGAACAGCGTTACCGCGGTGTCGAACTTGTCTCTGCACCCGGGATTGCAAAACCCGACCACGTGACCTTCCCACGTCGTCAGCGAATCTGGCGATACCGGTTTACCGGACCAGGGGCAAAGTTCGTTGATGCAGTCTTCGAGCTTTGGTTCGGACATGGGACCTCGCGCACGGGCAAATCTGATGCTCGCGTTCGATTCTCGAAGAGTTTGGGGGCCTTGGCAATGTTCGCGACGGCCGCGTCATCAGCACCCCGGCAAACGCGCGCCGAAGCCTGAGTGTTATTCGGCCCGGCGCGATGCGCCCCAGCCCCGGTCCTGTGTCGCATCCAGAACAGTAATGGACAGGCGTGTCCAGCAGAGTAGTGGACAGCTCTGTACAGCGCTGGCCCGGGCAACGGTCAGCAGGCGCCCGGTCAGAATGTCCGGCAACTGAGAGAACAAAGATGAAATCGCATTATCGGGTTGTGGTTATTGGTGGCGGTGTGGTCGGGTCATCGGTGTTGTATCACCTCGCTAAGTTCGGTTGGACCGATGTCGTCATGCTGGAGCGCTCTGTGTTGACGGCCGGTTCGTCCTGGCACGCGGCCGGCGGCATTCACGCGCTGAACGCAGATCCGAACATGGCCGCTCTGCAGGCTTATACGATCGACTTGCTGTCCGAAGTCGAAAGAGAATCGGGGCACGACATCGGCCTGCACATGACCGGTGGTCTCACGCTCGCAGGCACGCCGGAGCGCTGGGAGTGGCTGCAGGCGAACTATCGGATCTTCCAGTCCATCGGGATTCACGACTGTGAACTCATCTCGCCGGAAGAAGCGCAGAAACGCTGCCCGATCATGTCGACCGATGGCGTGCTGGGCGCGATGTGGGCAGACCGCGAAGGCTATCTCGATACGACCGGCACGGTGCACGCCTACGCGATCGCGGCGAAGAAGCGCGGTGCTGAGTACTACGAGCACACCAAGGTCGAGGCGCTCACGCAGACAGGTGAGGGCTGGCAGGTGCACACGGACAAGGGCACCGTCACTTGCGAACACGTGATCAACGCCGCCGGACTCTGGGCCAAACAGGTGGGGCGTATGGCCGGCATCGAATTGCCGATGTCACCGCTGAAGCACCACTATCTCGTCTCCGACAGCATCCCGTTGGTGGCGGAACTCGACTTCGAAGTACCGATGACGGTCGACCTCGAAGGATTTACCTACCTTCGTCAGGACCAGCACGGCGTGCTGCTCGGCATCTACGAGATCAACCACGAGCATTGGGCCATGGATGGGGCGCCGTGGGACTACGGTATGGAGTTGTTCCAGGAGCAGACCGACCGTATCGAGAAGGAACTGATCCTTGGCTACGAGCGCTATCCGGTCTTGCAAGACGTCGGGGTCAAGACGTGGGTCAATGGCGCATTCACGTTTGCCCCGGACGGCAATCCGCTGGTTGGCCCGGTACCTGGTAAGCGCGGCTACTGGTCGGCATGCGCGGTCATGGCCGGGTTCCTGCAGGGCGGTGGTGTTGGCAAGACACTGGCTGAATGGATGATCCACGGCGAACCGGAAGCCGATGCATGGCCGATGGACATTGCGCGCTTCGGTCAGTTCGCGCAGAACAAGCAGTACATCAAGGAGACGACCGGGCAGTTCTATTCGCGCCGGTTCGTGATGTCCTATCCGAACGAGCAATTGCCAGCGGGCCGGCCGCTCAAGATGGCTCCCGCGCATGATGGGATGACCGCGGCTGGTTGTCGTTGGGGCGTGTCGTGGGATCTGGAAGTACCGCTTTACTTCGCACCATCGGAAGACTTCGTAGAGAACCTGACGCTCAACCGTTCCAATGCACATGACATCGTCGCGGCCGAATGCCGCAACGCGCGGCACAATGTTGGCATGGTCGATATCACGGGTTTCGCGCGTTATGAGGTGACCGGACCGAATGCGCATGCCTGGCTGGACCGGATGATGGCTTCAAAGCTGCCGGGGCCAGGGCGTGCGCGCCTTGCCCCGATGCTCGCGGAGAACGGCCGTCTGAAAGGTGACTTGACCATCTTCAACTGGGGCGATGGCCGTTGGTGGATCATGGGCTCTTACTACCTGCGGGCCTGGCACATGCGCTGGTTCAACGACCACCTGACCGACGGCGTCAATGTGCGTGACCTCGGCGAGGAGATTTGCGGTTTTGGCTTGACCGGGCCGAATTCGCGCAAGGTTGTTGAAAAGGTGACTGACGGGGATATCGCATCGCTGCCGTTCATGGGCTGTGCAACGTTTGATATTGGCCTCGTACGCACGCGCGTCGGACGTATGTCGGTCGCTGGTGAACTCGGTTATGAGCTGAACTGCCGATTTGGTGACCACGTGAAGCTGCGGCGGGTGCTGCTGGAAGCGGGGGCCGAGTTCGGCATCCAGGAATACGGCTTCAACGCCATGCTGTCGATGCGGCTCGAAAAGAGCTTCGGCATCTGGTCGGCGGAATTCACGCAGCTCTACACACCGGGCGAGACGGGGATGGACCGTTGGATCGCATGGGACAAAGGCGAATTCATCGGCAAGGCGGCTGCGATGGCTGAGCGTGATGGCAACGGTCCGCGACGCAAGCTGGTCACCCTCGAAGTGGACGCCGACGACGCAGACGCGAGTGGCTACGAGCCGGTCTGGTCAGACGACGAACTGGTCGGCTTCGTGACCTCGGGCGGATACGGCCACACGGTCGACAAGTCACTCGCAATGGCGCTCGTCAATACTGACCTCGCAACGGTTGGGCAGGACTTGAAGGTCCACGTGGTCGGCAAGGAACGAGCGGCCCGGGTAATCGCGCCCTCGCCCTACGACAGCAAGGGCGCGGCGATGCGCGCATGAGCGAAACCCGCGCGGCCCGGCGTAACCGGCGACGGGGCTCGGCACCAGCTACTGCCAAGCGCGAGATCAACTATCACGCGTTGAAGAACCCGTTCCCGCCGATGAAGGTCTTCTCCGACGATCGCATCGCCGCCATCCATGAAGCGGCGCTGACAGTCCTTGAAGACCTCGGCATCAAGGTGCTGCTGCCCGAAGCGCGCGACCTGTTCGTCGCGGGCGGCGCTACGCTCAAAGCTGACGATATGGTGCATATCGGGCGGGACATCGTGAGCGCGGCGATCGATTCGGCGCCGCGTTCGATCCTTGCCCGCGCAGGTGCCCCTACGCGTGACGTGTTGCTGGAACCGGGCAGTCTTGTTTTTCAACCGGGCGCCGGCGCGCCGCACGCGACCGATCTGATCAAGGGGCGTCGCCCGGGCACCGCCGGGGATTTCCGCGATCTGGTTCGGCTCACCCAGCATTTCGACGTGCTGCAGATGGTGCCACCCCTTATCGAGCCGCAGGATGTACCGACCAATCTGCGCCACTATTTTACGATGGACGCTCAACTGACGCTGTCGGACAAATTTCCGTTCGTTTTCTCCCGCGGCACGCCGCAGGTCGAAGAGAGCTTCGAGATGCTGCGCGATTTTCGCGGCGTGAGCGATACCGAGTTTCGGGACAACGTGTACTGCTACACGATTATCAATACGAACTCGCCGCGCCAGCTCGACATTCCGATGGCACAGGGCCTGATCGATTTCGCGCGTGCAGGGCAAGTCTCGATCGTCACGCCCTTTACACTGATGGGCGCGATGGCACCCATTACCGTGGCTGGCGCACTGACGCTGTCACATGCTGAGGCGCTCGCCGCCATCGCATTGACCCAGCTCGCCCGCCCGGGGGCCCCGGTCACGTACGGGACCTTCACGTCAAACGTCGATATGCGCTCCGGCGCGCCAGCCTTCGGTACGCCCGAACATTTCAAGGCGTCGCTCGCCGCAGGCCAGCTCGCGCGCTTCATCGATCTGCCCTGGCGTTCGGCGTCAGGCTCGGCGGCGAACCTCGGCGATGCGCAGGCGGCCAATGAAACCCAGTTCGGCATGTGGGGCTGCCTGCTTGCGGGCGCCACTATCGTGATTCATGCGGCGGGCTGGCTGGAAGGCGGTTTGACGGTTAGTTACGAAAAGCTCGTGACTGACGTCGAGGTGTTGCAGATGGTCGCCGAGCTTTGCACTGCGACGCCGGCGGGTGATGCGGAGATTGGTCTCGATGCGCTGGCCGAGGTCCAACCGGGCGGCCACTTCTTCTCCGCCGCTCAGACGATGGCCCGGTACCAGACAGAGTTCTACGACCCGCTGGTCGCAGACTGGTCGAACTTTGGGACCTGGACCGAAGCGGGCTCGGTGGATGCGACCACCCGCGCCACCGGCATCTGGCAGCGTATCCTCGCCGAAGAGGCGCCGCCACCGATCGACGCCGACCGCGACGGTGCGTTGAAGGCTTACATCGCCCGCCGGAGCGAAGCTGGTGGCGCGCACCCGGTAAGTTGAACGATGGCCCAGTCGCAACGCATCAACGACCAAACCGCAGCCGAGCAACTGGTCGGTAACACGAAAGTTACCCGTCAGGACTGGTTGAACGCGGCGCTGGATACGTTGATCCACGATGGCGTAGAAAACGTCAAGGTCCTGACATTGGCCAGGCGCCTCGATGTGTCGCGCTCGAGCTTCTACTGGTACTTCAAGGATCGTAAAGACATTCTGGATGCGCTGCTCGAATACTGGCACAGCACCAACACGGCGGCGTTGATCCGCCACGCCGAGATGCCGGCCCAGACCATTACGGAGGCGTGTTGCAACGTGTTCCGCTGCTTCGTTACGCCTGGCACGTTCGACAACGCATTGGACTTCACGATTCGCGACTGGGCGCGCCGCTCGGCTGAAGTGCGGCATAGTCTCGATAACTCGGTCGCCCGGCGCCTGAACGCGCTGCAGGCGATGTTCGAGCGGTTCGACTACGAGCCCGTTGAGGCGCTGGTTCGGGCGCGCACTCTTTATTACATGCAGATCGGCTATAACGACGCCGACCTGCGCGAACCGATGGATGTTCGAATGAGTCTCCATCCTCACTATGTTTATGCGTTTACGGGGCGCATGCCGAGCGACGTCGAGATCGCCACGTTCCGCGCCCACGTACATCAAGCCCTGGAAGAGCAGAATCCATGAGCCACAACCCTGACGTGATCATTATCGGCACTGGTGTGATCGGTGCCGCCACGGCGTTTGAACTCGCCAAGCTCGGCCATAAGACTCTCTCCCTTGACCGCAATACGCAGGTTGGACACGGTTCGACCGCCGGCTCATGCGCCATCATTCGCATGCACTATTCGACGCTCGACGGTACGGCCTTTGCCTGGGAGGGTTATCACTACTGGCGCGACTGGGCCGACTACCTGGGTCTGCCAGATGCCGCGGCCCTGGCACGTTTCCGCCAGTGCGGTTGCATGGTCATGAAGACACCGGGTAACGACTACATGGCGACGCACATCAAGCACTCGCGCGATCTCGGCATTCCGATCGAGGAGTGGGACGAAGCACAGATTCTCGAACGGCTGCCGATCTATGCGCTCGATAGTTTCTACCCGCCCAAAGCCCGCGCCGATGATGAGTTCGGGCAGACTAACGGTGCAAAGCTGCATGGCGCGGTGTACTGGCCAAACGGCGGATACGTGACCGATCCGGCATTGTCGGCACAAAACCTGATGGACGCTGCGAAGCTCCATGGTGCCGAAGTACGTCTCGGAGCTGAGGTCGCTTCGATCATCCAGTCGAACGGGCGTGTCAGCGGTGTGAAGCTCGCCTCGGGTGAAGAACTGCATGCCCCGGTCGTCGTAAACGTCGCGGGTCCTGGTTCGGCCATCGTTAACGAGATGGCCGGCGTTGTGGGAGAGATGACCATCCAGACTCGTCCACTCAGGCAGGAAGTAGTGCACGTGCCATCACCTGAGGGATTCGACTTCGAGGGGACCGCGCCGGTGGTTTCCGATAATGACATCGGCTGTTATGTGCGCCCGGAACATGGCAACCACATTCTCATCGGGTCGGAAGATCCGGAATGCGATCCGCACGACTGGGCGGCCGATGACAAGGAGTACGATCGGAACTTTTCCGAGCAATGGACTACTCAGGCCATGCGCTATGCACAGCGCGTTCCTTCACTGGGCATTCCGTCGCGTACCCGGGGCGTCGTCGATCTCTACGACGCCTCGACAGACTGGATTCCGATCTACGACAAGGCCTCATTAGGTGGCTACTACATGGCGTGCGGTACCAGCGGCAACCAGTACAAGAATGCTCCGATCGCCGGCAAGATGATGGCGGCACTGATCGAATATTGTGAGAACGGCAATGATCACGACTCGAAGCCGCTGCAGTTTCAGCTTCCCTACATTCAGCGCGAACTGAACGTCGGCTTTTTCTCCCGCAAGCGAGAGATCAATCAGGAGTCGAGTTTCTCGGTGCTGGGTTGAAGGCATGCGACGATGGGCCAGGGCTCCCGTCTGGTCACTTGGTTGGTCATGGTCTGGTTCGCGGGCAGTGCGCCCGCGACTGCCGTCGCAGGAGAGGATATCCGGGACTACCGGAAAGTGGCGGCCCGGCTCGAACACGACGATGAGGTCTTCGACCGCGAATATCTGGCCCGTATAAGCCATTGCCTCGCCGCGCGCAGTGCGCCTGTGCATCCGCGTATCGGCTGGTCTGTAGAAGTGGTGTACGTGCGTTCAAACGCGCTCTGGGCGGTCGCGTTCGTGGTCCACGATGCAGTAGAAGCCAAACGGTTCATCGGTCTCGTTCAGTAACTGGTGCACTTCGAGGGGCTCGATGTAGGCAATGTCGTGCTCCCGTAGTGGCCTGCGATCGTTACCGCGCACCAACACGCCTTCGCCGCGGGCGCCGATCACGATGTGCGTGTGCTGGTGGAATTCGCGGCTCGAATACCCGCCCGGTGCTACCTCGAAGTAGCGCAGGTCGCTGTGGGTGCGTTCGCCGTACCGGCCCACCAGTTCAACGCGGCGCACGTCTTTGAAGCTTGAGTCACTCGCGCTCTTGTACTCGGAACTCGGCCGCTCGTGCCACGCGTAGTCGCCAAGGAATTCGTGGTGACGTTGCTCCACCGGCTGATGCAGGGGCCGACGGGTGTTCGTGGGCGGCGTCTGGCGATGGTCTGGAAAATAGTCCGCAATCCGTTCAGCGAATGCGCGGGTGCCCGTCGTCAGATCCGGGTCTAGACCGAGAAGTCCGCCACCGACCAGTAGCACGGCGTCTTCGCCGTAAGCATCGAACATTTGCGGCAGGTTATCGAAATGCATGCCACCACCAGGACTCGGAAATACCGGCGCGAGGTCACCCAATGGTTCCTGCAGACGCTGTGCGATGGCGGCGCAGGTTTGATGCGAGAATGTGAATCGACCGCCGGCGTTCGGAAAGATGGAGATGTCAGCGCCGCCCAATCGGAACAGCGTGCCAAGCAGCACGCCGTGGTCGATGCCGCTCGTCTTAGGATTGGTGAACGTTCCGGTCAAGGACGGATGCGCCATCTGCACGAGATCCAGCTCGGCGCAGAGTTCGCGACACGTATCGAGCCCGGCGATCAGCGGACAGACGAGTACGCCGGGCAAGCCGAGATCGCGCACAAATTCCATGAAGTGGCGGATCCCGGCAGCGCCTGCCGCCACATGGGGCAGGTAGAGGCAGCGCCGGCCGGTGCTTTGGTTGACGGCTTCGACCCGCTCGGCGATCAGGCTGACCCGCCGCTTGAATGTCTCGAGGTCATCGATGAGATTCTGGTCGTCCTTGACGATGTCGCCGCCTCCGCGGGCAAAATCGGCGGCCATCGTGGCCAGTGTCTGCGCGCTGGCGCCGTTCGGCTTGAGGGCCGTTGCGAGCAGCGGGCGGCCGTACACACCCGTTAGCGCACGAATGCCGTGGATGCCGTACGTCGGGCCGCGAAAGCGGTCGAGAAGTGCCGGCGGCAAGTGCAAGTCGGTCAGCCGTACGCCTTCGAAAATGGACACGTTGCCATAGAGCAAATTGATGAGCGCACTCAAATGAAGTTGCCCAAGGTCGGTGCTGAAGCTGATCGTTGCGAGCGTCGTACCGTCCTGCCCTGGAGTTAGCCGTTCGACCCGGCCAACGATATCCTCGCGAATTCTTGCGTCGGTCACGAGGCGGTCGGGCAGCTCCACGGTTTGTTCGAGCGCGATGATTCGAGCCAGTTCTCGAGCGTCATCTGCCGACGGAGCGGCCGTGCCGTCAAGCTGATACTGCACCAGTATTCGAGATTCACGCTCAATCATTGGGGGTTCGGATTGCCTCAAGTCGGGTCTGCTGCACTACCGGGCCGGGATGAGTGCCGCGCTGTTCTTCCGCAGCTCACGCGACGGCTACCGCCATTTTAGCAACGTTGCCGACGACGGTTTCGACAGTTCAAAGTGATTGGTGGACTGCGGCGTGGGGAAGTCTTACCCGACCAGGCCTGGCTTCAGCGGATGAGAGGTGGCCCGAGCGCGAGACTACGCCAGCCCGCGAGCTTCTCGTTTACACCCTGCGGCGGCAAAACCGCTTGCTCGCCGCAAGCGACGTTTGGCAGAGTGGGGGTGCGTCGATACCCAAGGATAACAGCGACGACGGGTGCGGCATGCAGCCGGTTCTGGCCGGCTGGCGCCACGCTTTGATCACGCTGGCGAAGTGGCAGCCGCTACGTAAGGGCGGCTGAACCCAAGACCGGTCTACGTGTCGGCGCGCGCAACATCGGCGGACGCATAGCCGATTCGAAACACTGCCATCCAACCACTCAACCAACACGGCCTACGATATGTCTGACCCGGTCCTGAAACTCTACGGTGTGCCGTTTTCGCAGCCTGTCCGGGCCGTGATGTGGCTTTTGTTCTACAAACATGTCCGGTTCGAGATGGTCCTCATAAACCCCGGTTCGAGCGGCGACAACGGCAGCCGCAATCCGAACTACCTGGCCATGAATCCGGGTGGAACGATCCCTTGCATTGTAGAGCCGGACACGGACTTCGCCCTGGGCGAAGCGCACGCGATCATGACCTATCTCGCGCAGAAGCATCGGTGGAACGACCTTTACCCCGATGACCTTCGACAGCGCGCCAGAGTCGACTGGTACCTGCACTACCATCATCGCAACGTGCGCGAAGCGTCCGTCGGCCTGGTAGCGCCGCGGATTCGCAAAGATCTCGACATCTCCGAGGCTCGCCAGAACGAAGCCGGGGCGGCGTTGGAGAAAGCGCTGTCCGCCCTGGATACAGGATGGCTGAAGTCGTCACGGTATCTGGCGGGCGACGGGTTGACGCTCGCCGATTTCGCGGCGTATGTGGAACTCGGGCAGATGCAGGTCGGCTTCACGAACGTCTTCGACTTCCGGGCGTACCCGAATGTCTGCCGCTGGATGGCGGACATGCGCGAGGTAGATGGTCACGACGATGTGCACGTCGTATTGGCGGAACTGGGTGACATCAGCGGTGAGCCGCCTGACATGGACACGATCAAGGCCGCGAACAAGCGTGCACTCCGGACACTGAAGGAGCGGATGGCGAAGTTGGCGTGATCTCAGATGGTTCCGCCTTGAGTCGGCAACTTATCCGGCCTCAATTCAACGCGCAGGAACGTGATGCTCTGTGGTGCGCAACGCAAGCTAAGCCGCAAACCCGCGCTCCGCGAGGCGCTTCAAATACCATTCGCCGTCACCAAACAAGGACTCGCACATCGAGAGGCGCTTGTAGTAGTGACCGATGGCGAGTTCATCCGTCATACCCATGCCGCCGTGCAGTTGAATGGCCTGACCGCCGACAAAGCGCGCGGAGCGCGCGGTCTGGACCTTGGCACGCCAGATTCGCGTCTGTGCGTCAGCATCGCCAGTGTCGTAGGCGGTCAGCGCGCCATGAGTCGCCGCGCGCGCTTCTTCCGCCGCTACGCTCATATCGACCAGGCGGTGCTGCAACACCTGAAACTTCGCCAATGGCTGGTCGAACTGTTTACGTGTCTTCAGGTACTCAACCGTCTGGTCGGTTACGGTGGCCATGGCGCCGGCGGCCTCGGCGCAAACGGCCAGAACGCCGAGATCGATGAGTTCGTCCACAAGCCCTGCACGGTCTGATGCATCCCCCAGTCGTGCGTCTGGCCCAATGGCTACACCGTCAAGGGAGACAGCCGCTCCGCGACGCCCATCGAGACCCGGCGCCGGTCTTACCTTGATGCCTGAACTTGAAGAGGGCACCAGGAACAGCGCGAGCGGCCCGTCTGCTGCGCCCAGTCTTGCCGAGACCACCAAGGTATCTGCCCCTTGGGCGTGCAGCGCAAAGCTCTTGTCACCCGTCAGGCGATAACCGTCGTCGATTGGCTCTGCAACTGTCTTGATGTAGGTGCGGGAGTAACCACCGTCGGGCTCTGCATGACAAAACGCCAGCGTGTGTTCGCCTGACATCACGCCCTCGAGAACTTGCTGCTGCTCCACGGTACCCGCTTTGGCAATGGCACTGGCCGACAGCACGATCGTCGCCAGTAGCGGCTCCTGGGCCAGCGCGCTGCCGGCCGCGGCCATGACGATGCCAAGTTCCGTCGTACCGCCGCCCATGCCGCCTACTGACTCAGGTAATGCGACACCGAGCCAGCCGAGGTCAGCGTAGTTTCGCCAGTGTGTCGTGCCATACCCCTGCTGGTGTGCGGGGTCGTTGAAGGCGCGAAATTGATCGAACCCGTATTGCGCGGAGAAGAACTCTTCCAGGCTCTGTTGTAGAAGCGTTCGCTCATCGGTCGAAAAAGCTGGCATGACTGGTGTTCCGTTTGAAGTTGTTGGCCGGCTTCAGAGGCCGAGAGCGCCTTTCGCGATAATGTTCTTTTGTACTTCGGTGGAACCGCCGTAGATGGTAGCTGCGCGCCGGTAAAGATGCTCGTAGATCAGTCCGGCCATCTCGTCCGGCCCAACGACGTCACCGTTCCAGCCTGGATGCAGCGCGTCTGTCTGGTAGAGCAATCCGTGCCGGCCCAGCACATCGACAATGGTCTGCAGCGTCGCCTGCTGAAACTCAGAACTTCGTATCTTCAGTGCAGCCGCGCCCATGAGCGACGGGGAACCGTCTGTCTGAGCAGCGGCCAGCTGGTCGGCCATCAGCGCCTTGACTGTCTCCAGGGTGACTTCCAGGTCCGCTACCTTGCGCTGGAACTCGGATTCTTCGCTGAGCGGACGACCATCTTCCCGGGTCTCGCCAAGCAGGTAACGCAAGTGTTCGAGGTAGCGCTCGAACTTGCCGATATCTGCGACACCTACGCGCTCGTTACCGAGCAGGAATTTCGCGTACGTCCAGCCTCGCCCTTCTTCGCCGATGAGGTTTTCTACCGGTACGCGCACATCCTCGAAGAATACTTCGTTTAGATGGTGCCCCTTCGTGATGCCGATGATCGGGCGTACCGTGATGCCGGGTGTGTTCATGTCGATCAGCAGAAACGAAATGCCTTCCTGCTTCTTGACGTCGGGATCGGTTCGTACCAGACAGAACATCATGTCTGCCCAGTGCGCGTAAGACGTCCAGATCTTCTGCCCGTTTACGACGTAGTGGTCGCCGTCGCGCACCGCGCGCGTGCGCAGACTCGCAAGGTCCGAGCCCGCTCCCGGTTCCGAGTAGCCCTGACACCACCATGTGTCATGACGGGTGATTCCGGGGAGGTAGCGTTGGCGCTGTTCATCATTTCCGAAGGTATAGATAACCGGGCCGACCATGGTCACGCCAAACGGTACGATTGGCGGAGCAGACGCGCGCCCCAACTCTTCGCTGAAGATGGCCGATTGTTCGGGGCCCCACTCGAGGCCCCCATGTGCCTTCGGCCACTTACCGGTCAACCATCCTTTCTGACCCAGTTGTCGCAGCCAGTCACCGTACTCTTCCCGGTCGAGGTGTTGGCCGAGTTCCTGTTTTCTGCGGAGATCCTCGGGAAGGTTGTCTTCGCAAAACGCGCGCACCTGAGCACGGAACGCATCGAGGGAAGGGTCGTCTTGGGCGGTTCGAATAAACATCTGGGTATACTCCGAGGGTAGGCATCCATGGGCCGTTTCGGAAACGATTCAGCCTGACATCATAACCGACTTGCGAGGCGGGCCGCACGGACGCCGAACATTACCTGACGCGCCGCGACTACCAGCCATCGACCCAGGGTCGTTTCTTTCCTTTGCGTGGTTTTGGCGGCCCGAGGGCATTCAGACCGCGCGAGATCCAACGCCGCGTATCCGCCGGGTCGATGACGTCGTCGACCTGGAAATGCGAGCCCGTGTTGAGCGCTTTCCCGACTTCGTAGAGTTCCGCAACCCACTGCTCGTAGGCCGCGACCCTCTTCTCGGGATCTTCGATGGCAGCGAGTTCCTTCTGACGTCCGAGCTTTACCTGTCCTTCGATGCCCATGCCTGCGAATTCGCCAGTTGGCCAGGCGACCGCGAACACGCCCTTCTTCATACCGCCGCCGGTCATGGCGAGTTTCCCGAGCCCGATCGCTTTGCGAATGATGACGAAGAAAAGCGGCACGCTGATGTTGGCGCCGATGAGATAACTCCTGCAGCAATGGCGTACGAGGGCGGTCTTCTCAGCCTCGGGGCCAACCATGTTGCCGGGATTGTCGTTCAGCGACAGGATCGGCAGTTCGTGCGCATCGCACATCTGCATGAAGCGGGCGGCTTTGTCTGCGGCATCACTGTCCACAGCGCCGCCGAGATGCATCGGGTTATTTGCGATGACCCCCATCGGCCGTCCTTCGACACGAATGAACGCCGTGATCATCCCGAGTCCCCAACCTGCGCGAATCTCGAGTACTGAGCCTTCGTCTGCAAGCGTTGCGATCAGTTCCCGCATGTCGTAGCCCCGCAGCCGGTTCTCCGGCACCACGTGCCGGAGCTTGCGCTGGTCGGGCACGGACCAGTCGGGCAGCGGCCCCTGAAAGTAGGCGAGGTAACGTTGGGCGACGCTGACCGCTTCCGCTTCGTCTTCCACCGCGATATCGACGACCCCTGATGCAACCTGGATCGACATCGGTCCGATGTCCTCCGGCCGGTAGGCACCGAGACCACCGCCTTCGATCATCGCCGGGCCAGCCATCCCGATGTTGGCATTGCGGGTCGCAATGATGACGTCGCAGCATCCGAGCAGGACTGCGTTGCCCGCAAAACAGCGCCCCGAAGCTATGCCGATGAGCGGTGCCCCGCCGGAAAGCGCAGCGAAACGGTAGAAGGTGTCGGTCTCGCTCACTCCGATGGAATCGCTGTCGCTGCCGCGTCCGCCACCGCCCTCGGCAAACAGGATCAACGGGATGTGCAAGTCAGCGCAGAGCTCAAAGAAGCGGTCCTGCTTCCGGTGGCCGTTACGGCCTTGGGTGCCAGCCATCACCGTATAGTCGTAGGAAGCGACTGCCGCCCGGCCAAGTTCCTCGCCAAACTCAGTGCCGTTGACGGTTGCAAGGCCAAGAATGATGCCGTCGGCTGGTGAACTCTCGATCAATTCCTGAACCGTGCTGGTTCTGCGCCGCGCGGCCAACGCAAGCGCGCCATACTCGACAAAGCTGTCAGCATCCACGAGGTCGGCGATGTTCTCGCGCGCGGTCCGTTGACCCGTGGCCCGGCGGCGTGCGACGGCCTTCGGACGTGCTTCGTCACGGGTGGCGTAGTGGCGCTCCAATACTTCCGCAAGGTCGGGTCGGATGTGGTCCAGGTCGACTTCAACCACTTCGCGGGTGGCTTCGCCCAGGTCATCCCTCGGCTCAAGGAATGCGAGCGGCTCTCCCTCGAACACGGTTTCGCCTTCCGCAACGGCGAACGCGCTGACGATACCTGCAACCTCCGTTGAGATGCTGTGCTGCATCTTCATGGCTTCGAGTACCATCACTTCATCGCCAGGGTGCACCGCTGCGCCTTGTGCGACCATCAGCGCAACGACCGTACCCTGCATCGGTGCGTTGAGGGCGAGCGTGCCATCGGGAGCATCGGCGTTCGTTGCGGCGGCCGCATCTGACGCGCCCGGTGGGTGTTTTCCCAGCGTGACGATCGCAAGCGGGTCTGCTTTGTCGATCGCGGGCAACTCGCGTCGCGCATCTCCCGGCGGTATCGGTTCGAACCACTTTGTGGGACCTGGGTCCCTGGCAAGCAGCGCCTCGATATTGTCGGTTACGAAATTCGTGTGGACCCCACCTGTAGATAGCTCGGGACAACCGAGCACGGATTGCAAAAACGCGATGTTCGAGCGCACGCCGGTCAGCCGAAATTCTGCGAGCACGCGCGCCGCCTTGGCGGCTAGCCGGGTCAGGTCGTCTGTCTTCGTGTGCACGATCACCTTCGCGAGCAGCGAGTCGAATCGAGGATTGGTTCGATAGCCTGCATAGCCGTAGCCGTCTACCCGCACACCAGGGCCGCTCGGCGGTTCGTAGGTCGACAGCACGCCGCCAGTGGGATGTACGCTGCCGTCTGGTTGCATCGTCTCGAGATTTACGCGTGCCTGGAGTGCAGCGCCCCGAGGTTCCGCGACCTGCGACTGTTCGAGGCCAAGCGATGTGAGGGTTGCGCCGTTGGCGATCGCGATCTGAGCCGCCACCAGATCAACTCCCGTGATCTCCTCGGTGACGGTGTGCTCGACCTGTAGTCGCGCATTGGCTTCGATGAAAGCGATACCGGCCGCGGCCCCGTCTGTCGAGGTGTCAACCAGGAATTCGAATGTACCGGCACCGCGGTAGCGTGCGGCGCGGGCGAGCTTTACCGCGGCACCCAGGAGCCGGCTGCGAACGTCCGGATGCAGTGTCGGCGCTGGCGCAATCTCCAGCAGCTTTTGTCGTTCGCGTTGAACAGAGCATTCACGGTCCCACAGATGACAGATGTCACCAGTGCCGTCGCCAAGAATCTGCACTTCGATATGACGAGGCCTGTCGAGCAGCCGTTCGACGTAAAGATCCGCGGCCCCGAACGCAGCGAGCGCCTCGGCGGCGCATCGTTCATACACCGTCGCAAGCTCCGCCGGGCTGGCGGCGGTGCGCATGCCGCGGCCGCCTCCGCCCGCCAGCGCTTTCACCATGACGGCGCTGCCAGGGCTGAGAGTGCCGAGGAAAGCCTGCGCTTCTTCGAGGGTCGTCGGTCCGTGCGTGCCATCCAGAACCGCAACGTCATGCTGCATCGCAAATTGTCGCGCCGCCGACTTGTCACCGAACAGATCGAGAACTTCTGGCGGTGGGCCCACGAACTCGATGCCCGCTGCTTTGCAGCGTCGCGCAAACCCGGCGTTCTCGCTCAAGAAACCGTAGCCCGGGTGAATGGCGTCACAACCCGCTCGGAGTGCCGTGTCGATAAGTTGTGCGGCGTCGAGATACGCGGCTGGACCGGTACCCGAAAGCGGGTGGGCAACGTCGGCGGCGGTCACGTGTAGCGAGTGAGCGTCGTCAGCTGAATAAACGGTATGCGCGGCGATCCCCATGTCAGCGGCGGTGCGGGCAATTCGAATGGCAATTTCACCGCGGTTGGTGATGAGCAGGCGCGTGACAGTCTTGGACATTTGTTAAATCTCAGTAACCCGAAGGCCCGTTACTCGTGAATCGTTACTCGATACGTTTGCATCAAACCACGCCTGTTGGCGAATGTTCGGCACGTAAGAGAGAGGCGAGGTCCGATCGTTGCAGCTGAACGTATTGCGGTCCGCCCGATGGACAATTCAGCACCTTCAGGCTGCCGGTCGTCGCGCTTGCGTATCGTCCTTTCGATCGGACCGTCGACCAGGCAATGATCGGCCGTGTGTAGTGTGCATAGGGTACGTTATAACGTAACGAAAAATACCCTCTATACCCACCGATTGCGCCTGTTTTGCGCACTTGGGCCGGTTGCAACGCGAAACACCTGTTGAATAACTTCCAACCTCCAACAAGTTATGAGACCTTGGGGGCGGTGCCGTAGGCAACAGACCTTCGATGCCTTTTGATATGGAGGAATCTTGAGTTGAATAAGCATTTATATAAGACGGCCGCCGCGACTATTGGAATGGTTGGGCTTCTGGCCATGTCCGCGCCGGCAAGCGCGGAATGCTCGGCAGACAATTGGAAAGACTGCAAGGGTAAGCCATGGGTTGATGGCGACGTAATGGATACCCCTCTCGGTTCCAAGTGGTGGCCAAATGCGCTTTGGGGCGCAGGTGACGAAGCGGGCTCTACCAACTGGTACAAGAAGCCTGAAGTTATCGCGCGTGCGCTGTCAGCGAACGCTGGCAAAGGCAAAGTATACAAACTAGGGCACCCGTACACCGCAGACATGCCGCTGTTCGGGGCGCGCAAGTTCAGCTTGCGCACGCCGGTTCCCACCGGTGTGCTGGATGGCCTGGGCGGCAACAAGATCACGTGGAACGATGAATTCCTCGCGACCGAGGTCGGTCAGGTAGGCACGCAGTTCGACGGCCTCGGCCACATCGGTGTCACGATGGGTGCGGCGGGTGAAGAAGGTAAAATGCGCTGGTACAACGGCTTCACCGCCGCGCAGATGGCCAATGCCTACGGGTTGAAGAAACTCGGTACCGAAAAGCTGCACCCGATCGTTGCCCGCGGCATCCTGATCGACGTGTCCGCCGTATGGGGCAAAGACATGAAGGCTGGCGACCTGATCACGATGGAGCATGTCAAAGCTGCTCTCGCCAAGCAGGGCATGGCTGACTTCAAGTTCGCCGCGGGCGACGCGGTCATCATCCGCACCGGTTGGGAAAAGCACTGGAAGGACCCGGCGACCTTCAATGCCGGGGCTCCGGGGATCGGCATGGAAGTTGCCCGCTGGATCGCGGAAGAAGTGCAGGCTGGTGTGACTGGCTTTGACACGTGGCCCGGTGACGCGGTGCCGAACCCCGACGGCGCCTGCGTGTTCTGTGTACACACGTTCCTGCAAACCCGCCATGGGATTGTGAACCAGGAAAATATGAAGTTGAGTGAATTGGCCGCCGATGGCGTCTACGTCTTCACGTACATGTACTCGCCGGCCCCGATCGCGGGAGCCACGGGATCGATGGGGGCGCCGATCGCGATCCACTAAGACCTGTTAGCCGCTGCACGGTTTGAAAGGCGCCCTTCGGGGCGCCTTTTTTTGTGGGTCTGCACGAGGCTCGCGACGCTTGAGATCGGCAACTGCAAATTCAACGCCTGACATCTGAGGCATGGTGTTTAGTGCACTCCCCGAGCAGCCCGCGCGGATCCGCAGCGGATGTGCCGCTTCGCGGCGGGCGCTTTGATGCACTATTGTGTGTGCTGGGGCGCGCCCAGCAACTGGCCATGCTCCGGCACGCAAACTCAGCCGAATCTCGGGATTAATCTTCTATGGCACGACCAAACTTCGTCTTCATCACATCTGACCAGCAGCGTGGCGACTGCTACGGATTCATGGGGCGCAGCATCAAGACCCCGCACCTCGACCAGTTGCGGAGCGAAGGTGCCTGGCTCGAGAGCAATGTGACGCCCTGCGTGGTTTGTCAGCCGGCGCGTGCCTCGATTCTGACTGGCCAGCTGCCGTTGACCCATGGCGTGCACGACAACGGCATCGACCTCGACCCGGCCGTAGGAGCGCGGGGTATGGCAGGCTCGTTGGCGGCTGGCGGGTATGATACGGCGTTCTTCGGCAAGGCCCATTTCTCCACCTACCACACGTTCGCACCGACTGGCACGCCTGAGTGCCTCAGATCATCTGCTAACTACGGCCCGGATTGGTTCGGACCGTACATGGGTTTCGGGCACGTCGAAATGATGCTCGTTGGGCACAACTGGTTCCTTCCGGAAGAACCGCCCGCCGGGCAGCACTACGAGCGTTGGTTTTATGCGGACGGGCGGGGCCATGAGAAAAACGCGCTGTATCGGAAAAATGGAGGTGATACGCACGGTGCCGCGCAAACCTGGCACTCGATGCTGCCAGTCGCCTGGCACAACTCGACCTGGACGGCCGACCGTGCGATCGATTGGCTAAGGCGCGATCACGACAAGCCATTCATGACCTGGGTGAGCTTCCCTGACCCCCATCATCCGTTTGATTGTCCGGAACCGTGGTCGCGTTTGCATGCCCCTCAGGATGTCGACCTGCCGGAGCACCGTGAGCGTGACCTGGCGGACCGGCCCTGGTGGCACCGGGCCGTGCTCGAAAACGAACCGACCGGCTCCAAAGAGAATGCCGAGACGCGCAAGGCTTATAGTCGTATTCAGCCGCAGACCGACCAGCAGCTGCGCGAGATCATCGCTAATACCTACGGTCAGATCGCGTTGATCGATCATCAGGTTGGACGCATTCTGATGGCGTTGGACGAAGCCGGCCTCAGCGATAACACCATCGTTATCTACACAGCGGACCACGGTGACTGGCTCGGTGACCACGGTTTGATTCTCAAGGGTCCCATGCACTACGAGGGGTTGCATCGCGTTGGGATGATCGCCCGCGGCCCCGGAATTCCGGCGGGGAAAACCGTTCGCGCCCCGACCAGCACTATCGATGTAGGTCCGACCTTCTTCGACTACGCCGACGTCGCGCCACTGCAAACCCAACACGGACAGTCTTTGCGGCCGCTGTTCGAGTCCGATACGGCGACGCGTGAGTTCGCTCTGAGCGAGTGGGAGCTGCATTCCAATCGCGCAGGCGTCGCGCTCAGCCTGCGCACGGTGCGCACTGAAACCGCGAAGATGACCGTAGACCAGCGTTCCGGGGAGGGCGAGCTATACGTGCTGAGCGAGGACCCGAATGAAATGAGCAACCGGTTTCACGATCCGGCTTACGCTGCATTGAAAGACGAGTTACTGAGCTTTATTACGCGGCGTCCCAACGACGTAGGGCCGCTCCATGAGCCTGTTGGCATGGCGTAGCGTGAACTCGCGATTTCAAGCTGGAGGGCTGCAGTCCAATCTGCGCAGCATCTCGGTTATGGGGCCTGGCAATGCGCGCCATATCGCTCGAGCCGCTGGTGGCAATAGCCTGCAATGTCCGGTGATTGGCCCGAGCGTCGAACGCGGGCTGGAGTGAAGGCCGATGTCGTCTGACCGATTCGGATATCTGATCGAAAAAATCGTGCGCGCGGACTTCACCGAAGAGCCGTTCAGGCATATCTACCTCGAGGATTTCTTCACCGAACAGGATTTCACTGAGGTGTGCGCCGCGAAGGAGAATGCACTGCCGCCAGCTGCGGATGATGCGGCGCTCCTCGACTCGATGTTTGAATCCGGCTATCAGATCATCGAATTCCCCGGCTGCATTACCGACAAGAACGCCTACCTGGAATGGCGCCATCGCGGCGCGGGTGACGTACAGGCACACACGGCTTGCGAAGGATTCGGGATGACGCTTCGTCTGACCCGTCCGCACTCACCGATTCTGACCGAATTGAAGAGTTTTCTGGAGAGCGAAGCTCTCGGGGCGGCGTTGGCTGCCAAGTTTGCCGTGACTGTAGACGACTGCACGTTCGACACCGGGATTCAAAAGTACCTGGACGGGTATGAGATCAGTCCGCATCCGGACGTCCGGCGCAAGGCGTTGACATTCATGGTCAACATCAATCCGCACGAGAATTCGGAGCAGCTTGACCATCACACCCACTACATGCGGTTTCGAACGCAGCGCGCCTACGTCAAGGCATTTTGGGATGGCAACCCTGCCATCGACCGGTGCTGGGTACCCTGGGACTGGTGTGAGACCGTATCAGTACAGCGGCGCAACAATTCGATCGTGGTGTTCGCACCGTCGAACGAAACCATGCACGCGGTGCGTGCTTCCTATGACCACCTGGGTGGTCAGCGGACGCAACTCTACGGCAATCTCTGGTACAAGACTTCGGAGATGGACGGCGTTATCGAGTGGGAGCAGTTTGATCTCAGACCTCCCATCGCTCGCCCCATCAGCAAACGGCAAAGTCTGCTACGCGCGCTGGGGCGACGCCTTCCTTCACCGGTCAAATCGAAGCTGAAGCGCCTGATTCGTCGCTCCTGAGCCTACGCCAGGCGCGCGACCGCTTTGGCTGAGCCTGACCGGGCAGCCCGATCCAGGCTTCCTTGCCCGCGGGATCGAACGCCCCGCGGCACTTTCGCTAAACTGTGGGCCTGCTAACGGTTTCGTCAGATTGTTGTCGTGCTCCAGAACGTCCGGATTACACGAAAGTTTCCATTGCTGATGATCTCGCTTGCGCTGGTGTCTGCGCTGGTCACAGGAATTGTCGCGTATCAGCAGGCTGCCAGTGCCATGCGCGATGAAGCGAAGGCCAAACTCTTCGCGGTACTGGAGTCGCGTGAAGCCGCGCTAGCACTCTATTTCAATACGATTAGGAAAGACGTGCGCTATCACGCGCAGAGCCCTCTGATCGTGGAGGCGTTCAGCGCGTTCGCAGATGCGTGGTCGTCTCTACCAGACCCGCGTGCAGATTATCTGCAGCGTCACTACATCGATCTCAATCCGTATGGGGTCGGGTTGAAAGCCAATCTGCTGCGCGCCGCTGACGACTCGCACTATTCCAACGTGCACAAACGATTTCACACGTTGTTCAGCAATCTCCGTGCGGCCCGTGACTTCCATGACATATTCCTTATCGATCCTGACGGCAATGTGCTCTATACAGCCGTCAAAGAACGTGACTTTGGCACCAACCTGGAAGACGGGCGGTGGCGCACCTCATCGCTGGCGCGGGTGTTCCGGGCGATCGCTCAAACTCCGACGGTGGATGCGGTTGCGTTTGCCGATTTTTCCGCCTATGCGCCAAGTGCCGGCGCGCCGGCCAGCTTCATTGCCGCACCGGTTTTCGATCCATCGCTTAAGTACCTGGGCGTCCTGGCCTTTCAGATGCCAATCGACGCGATGAATGAGGTCATGCAGGTCACGGCCGGTCTGGGAGACACGGGTGAGACCTACCTGGTCGGGAGCGACCGCAAAATGCGTAGCGATTCGCGCTTCTACGCAGGTCGCAGCATCCTCGTCCGCGATGTCGACACGGAACAGGTTCGGGCGGCCCTGGCGGGGGAAGAAGGTGTGCTGGTCGCGGCCGACTATCGCGAGCAACCCGTGTACTCGGCCTTCAAACCTTTTCAGTTTCTCGACACCCGTTGGGCATTGCTGGCAGAGATCGATGAAGCAGAGGTGTTGGCGCCGGTCTATCGGCTGAACCGTCTGCTGACCATCAGCGGGGTCGTCATCGCGCTCGCCATTACGCTACTCGGCTACCTGCTTGCGATCGACCTGGCACAACCGATCATCACGATGACCAAGGCGATGTCGCGCCTTTCCAACAACGACCTGACCGTCAATATATCTGTCTCGGAGCGACGCGACGAGGTAGGCGGTATGGCGCGCGCCATTATTCGATTCAAAGACTTCGCGATCGAGCGCGAACGACTGCGCGAACGGTTGAGCTATATGGCGCAGCACGACGCGCTGACCGGCTTGCCCAACCGTGAGTTCGCCATGCGAAGTCTCGAGGAGATGCTGTACCCCGCCGACAATCAGGCGCATCCGGTAACGCTTATGTTCGCCGACCTCGACGGCTTCAAGATGGTGAATGATACCTACGGTCACCAGGCCGGCGATCAGTTGTTGAAGGAAATCGCCTCGCGGTTTGCCTACTGTCTGCGGCCGGAGGACATGTTGGCGCGCCTTGGCGGTGACGAGTTCCTGATTGTGTTGCCGGAGACGTCGGAACGTGCAGAATGCGAACGAATTGCCGAGCGCTTGCTGTCGAGTCTGCAGAAGTCGTTCGTTACATCGGATTCGAAATACGAAGTGGGGGTCAGCATTGGCGTGGCAACCTTCCCGACGGATGCAACGTCCGTAGCGACGTTGATGAAGGCTGCTGACGAAGCGATGTACGAGGCCAAAGAAGGCGGTAAGAATCGATACGCCTTCGCGGGTGGACCGTCGGGTATCGGAACCGTTAGCCAGGGTATCCAAGGCGAATCTTGAGAGATGGTCGCGGATGTCAGACTGGTGGAACTGGTCACGGAGAGCGATGCCGTGGCGGTCGTCATCATAACGGCTTGCCTCGGGGCCCAGCCGGGCCTGGCACTGAACGGCATCGACACGGATTGCGAAGGGCAGGAGTCGGAACGTCTCGAGATTCGCATTGTGCGCTGCTTGAAAGGTGCCTGGGCGGGCAGTGTCATTCACGTAAGCTCCGGCTTATTCGGTGTGAACGACCGTTGCCTTGTGTTTCAACGTCGCGTGGGTGGCTACGACGCGTACGAGTTGTTGCACATCGAAGAGTTGTCGGTGGCAGACGGTGAGCGGGTAGTGACTCGCACGGGCGAGTTAATTGCACGGTCATGAGGCGCGATACTGGCGAGCCGCGGGATGTGCCTGGCAGCAAGCAGAGCGGGGGCTCTGAAGCAGGGGGCGGGCGCATGAATACGATGGCGGTGTTCGTCGATGTCCAGAACATCTACTACACAACCAGGGACGCCTACGGGCGCCAGTTCGACTACCGTGCGCTGTGGCAGCAACTGAGTAGCCGAGGGGAAATCGTTGCCGCGACCGCGTATGCGATCGCGCGGAACGACAGCGGCCAGCGTCGATTTCAGAGTGCACTCGCCCGAATTGGATTCGAAGTCAGGTTGAAGCCTTTCATCCAGCGTTCAGACGGGTCGGCGAAAGGTGATTGGGATGTCGGCATAGCCATCGACGTGCTCACCATCGCGCCATCGGTGGATACCGTGGTGCTGTTGTCCGGGGACGGTGACTTCGATCTCCTGTTGGAGACGGTAGCCGCGCGGCACGCAACGCGCACCGAAGTTTACGGAGTCCCGCGTCTGACGGCGAACTCGCTGATCGAGGCAGCCAGCGTGTTCTACCCGGTTGATGAGTCGCTGTTGCTCAACCCGCCGTCCTGAAGTGGTCGGTCCATGGTCTTGCGATGCCACTTGTGCGACACCGATATCCGGGGCGGCCGTGGTGCCGATGCAAAACACCGGTCTGACGCTGAAGTCCGCCTCGGCGCATTCGGAGCCAAAAGGCAAGCGCGCACGGCATCCTCAGGCGACGGCGGTGGCATGGCACCAGGTGCCCGGCCGTGTCGCGGGGGGGCACTATTGAGTTCGCGACAATAGACGTCGCGGAACGCGCGACCCGCTTAGTCGACGTTGAACCGCTCCGACAATGTCGCGCGCCGTTTCACCCCTGCCACGATCACCAGCCACAACGTGAACCAGATTAGCGCCAGCACGAATATGATGGGCGCTACCACGCTTTGAAATGCGCTATCGGAACCGAGGTCTATGTAGTACCAGGACCCGGCTACCAGCGCGATGATGACGATCAGTGACTTCACGGCCGCCCTCCGATGGGTGATGGACGATGACTACTATCGCACGAGCATGGCATGCGGCCGGTCGTCCGGTCTATCGGCCGCCGATCGCGAAGGTGCAGCGCCGACCTCCAGCCCGAGGTATGCCGCGATGTTTCGCGCAATGCGCAGGCGCTTATCCGCTGACGTCGATGATGAACTGCCGAATCTCACGGAGAGCTTCGACCGGCCGGTCCGCCACCACGCCATGACCGCAGTTTGCGAACCTCCTGTAGGTCACCTGTCGGGCAGGCAGAAGGCTCACCACCTCCTCGCTGAAGTCTGGCGGCGTTATCGGATCCTCGTCTCCCACCATGACCAGGACAGGGCACTGGATCCTGGTCATTTCAGATCGGAAGTCCATTTGGCCGTGTTCGTTGCGCGGACCGTTGAACCGGAGTGCGGTTTCGTTGCGCCAGAGGACCCGCGACACCCAGTCGGGCAGCGCGTCGCTGTCTCGCGTGTAGAGAGGCAGACATCTCTCCCGGTAGCGTGCCCGGGTCTCGTCGGAAGGGTTGTTCCAGTAGTCTTCGGCGATGGCGCGGACGTCCGGCCCTCCGAGGCGCTCGAACGCATCGTAGACGGTCTGAAAATCCATTCGCGCAGCGCTGCTTATGAGCGTGAGTGCCGCAGCGTGCCCGGGATACTTCACGGCGTAAGCGATGGCGACGAAGCCGCCGAACGAGGTACCGATGACCACCGGACGCTCAATGCCGAGTGCGTCGCACAAGCCCTTGAGGTCGTCAGCCCACTGGGCCAGGTTCCAGGTCTTCTCCGAGCCGCTGTCGCTGCGGCCATTGCCTCGATGGTCGTAATAGATAACCTGAGCGATATCAGTTAGTTGAGAGTAGTACGGTTTGTAGATCGCATGGTCTGCGCCCGGCCCGCCGTGGACCATGATGACGGTAGGCTTTTGCCGCATTCCGGACCCGTCTGGCGTCAGTCCCTCGCCGTCGACGTCAAAATACAATCTCACCCCGTTCACGTTGATGTACATGTAGTCTCCCCGATGTCGTGGTGCATCCGGCCATGGTCCCAAGGTTCGGCCCGATAGTGCATCAGCATACGCCTCAGCGGGCGGCAGCACGGCGACGCCCCAGGCACCGTCTCCGACCGGTCTGCGAAGTTCCATAAGCTCGAACGGCACGTTCAACTAAAGTCGATGTACTCACCTCGGCGCTGGCCTCAGGATCAACGCATCTGGAACTCGCAACGTCGCCCGATGGCGCAGGAGACCCGCATGCAGCAGAACATCGATATCGGAATCGCGGAACAAAGCCGGCACGAAATTGCGGAAGGGCTGTCCCGCTTGTTGGCCGATACCTACACGCTTTATCTCAAAACGCACAACTTCCACTGGAATGTCACAGGACCCATGTTCAATGCCCTCCACCAGATGTTCGAACAGCAGTACACAGAGCTCGCGACCGCGGTTGACGAGATAGCCGAGCGCATCCGCGCGCTCGGATTCCATGCCCCGGGTTCTTATGCGCAGTTCGCTGAGTTGACACGCATTGCCGAGCAGACCGCGGTGCCTGCTGCCGATGCGATGATCGCAGAGCTGGTGCGGGACCAGGAGACCGTAGTCCGCACGGCGCGTAGCGTATTCCCATTGGCTGGAGAGGCGAATGATGAGCCGACGGCAGACCTGTTGACTCAGCGCATGCACCTACACGAGAAGACTGCCTGGATGCTCCGTTCCATGTTGGGTTGACGAGGCGAAGACGCGGGTTCGCAGTCTTGACTATCAACCTTGTCCGACCAGGCTCGCGCCGCCGGGTGGTCCTGCTGGCGCGTGCCCGCTCGTTCAAGTTACGCGCCGGTGCGCGCACTCTTCAGTGACGGACGCAGGCGCGCTAAGGTGGCTCGCCATGGGTGCCGCTCGCGCTGCGACGGTTGTGGCGGTCATATCGGGGCTTGGACATGAACGCTGCGCAGAAGGTGAGCCGGGCTGATGAACTGCTGCGCGAAGCGAGCGCAGCAATCGAAGCAGAACTCCAACACAATGCTTCGACGGAGCGCGGCGAGCTCAACTGGCGCTGGTGGATAGCGCAAAAGCGTCTCGGAGAACTGCAGCCTTTCTTCAGCCAGGCCGGCCAGGACTGGTTTCTGGACCGCTCGGTGTTCGACTTCAAGAGCGGCGGCGTGTTTGTCGATATCGGAGGCTTCGACGGCTTCACGAACTCGAACTCTTTGTTCTTCGAAGTATTCCGGGGTTGGCGGGGGCTGTTGATCGAGCCGGCACCTCAACCGTACCGGATGGCGAGTTCGTTTCGCCGCTGTAATTGTCTGCAGATGGCGATTGGCGCAGAGCCAGGTACCGCAGAATTCATGCACGTCACGGATGGTTTGACGCAGATGTCGGGCCTGGTCTCGACGTACGATGCGGGCGTGTTGAAGCGGGTGCGTATGGCATCGGAGCATCGCGAAGAGATCATTGAAGTCGAGATCCAGCCGCTCGAGGCGTTGTTGCGTGCGGCCGGCTTGTCCCGGGTTGACTATGTTTCTGTCGATGTCGAGGGCAGCGAGTTGGATATTCTGCAATCGTTTCCGTTCACCGAGTTCGACGTTACCTGTTGGTCGATCGAAAACGCAGAGCACCGACAGGAGATCCCCGCGCTGATGGAGGCTCGTGGCTACGATCTCATCGAGTACCTGGGCGCTGACGAGATATATCACCGTCGATCGTGATCGTTGGTGGGTGCCGCCCCGCGAGTTCCTGCTGAATCTACCGCGCAGGCGGGTCTGTCATGGCAAGATAGGCGTGTGAGGTTGCGCCCCGCGAGTCCTTTTCCGATCTGTACCCAACGAGCTGCCAAATGGAACGAACCGCCTGCGAATTGATGCGCACCTATCTGGTCGACGTGGCGCAGAAGGGCGAGCTTGGTCTGCTCGATGACATGGCTCATGAAGACATGGTCGACGAGGCAAACGCGGCGTTCGGCGGACCGCCAGGTCGCGCCGGCCTTCGCCAGCATGTGGTCGGGTTTCGCCGCCACATCAGTGACCTGTCGCTGGAAATTCAGCGCATCGTTGGCGCTGACGATGCCGTCATGGCCTGGTGGTCTTTCACCGGTACCCATGTCGGGCCGTGGCTCGGCAGAAGCCCGAGCGGGCAGCCCGTTTCGGCAACCGTCTTCAGCTTCTTCGAACTCCGCGACGCGCGCATCAGCCGTTATCGGCTCTGGCTTTGCGCAGAGTTCCCGGAACCCGTCATCTTCGACTCATCCAACGTACCACCGCGATCGCTCCGCTGACGCCGACGGATCCGTTGAGGAAACGCCACCAGATGGGTGCCGCCCGCGTGTTCGCTTTGCTCGCGGTGCTCGCTGTAGGCGTGCTCTGGGGGCTCAACTGGCCGACCGTCAAGTTTCTGCTGCACGAGATTCCGCCACTTACGATCCGGGCTGCAGCCTTCCCGTGCGCCGCGCTGCTGCTGGCGCTGGCAGCCCGTGCGATGCGCCAGCCGCTGGCCATTCAGCGCGAGGAGATATGGCCCGCGGCAGTTACGGGACTGTTTCTGATCTTCGGATTCAATGTGCTGACCGTGCTCGGTCAGACACTGGTGCAGACCTCGCGGGCTGCGATCATTGCTTACACGATGCCTGCGATGACAGCCGTGCTGGCCGCTCTGTTCTTGCACGAGCGTTTGCGGCTTCGCCAGTGGATGGCCCTCGCCATCGGCATGGGCGGGATGGTGGTTCTGTTGTCGGAGGATCTGGCTGCGCTCAGATCCACGCCGCTAGGTCCGGTCGTCATGGGGCTGTCAGCATTGTCGTGGGCGATCGGCAATGTCTTGCTCAAGGCCCGGGTCTGGCAGACCCCCCCGGTTGTGCTGACGGTCTGGTTGTTTGTCGTTTCGACCGTGCTGGTCTGGCCGCTGGTCTTGGTCTTCGAGCCGCCCGACTATCAGGCGTTACCCCAGGTCGCGACCATTCTGGCCTTCGCTTTTCACGTCCTTGGACCGATGGTTACCTGCTACCTGCTATGGACGCTGATCGTTGCCAGACTGCCGGCCACCGTGGCGGCAATCTCGACGCTGACGGCCCCGGTGGTTGGGGTCGGATCATCGATCGTGTTGCTGACCGACCCGCCCACCTGGCAAAAGGGCTTAGCGCTCGCTATGGTCGTGCTCTCGATCGCGATGACTCTGGGTCCTCGCGAAGAACGGAGTCAGTCAGGGGAGTCGCCCAAATGAGCGTGCAGATTCGTCCAGTAGCCGCGCCTGATCGCGCGCGGTGGGAAGCGCTGTTTCAGGCCTACGCCGAGTTCTATAAGACGTCGGTGCCCGAAGGCGGGTTTGACGCTGTCTGGGGATGGATTCACGACCCTGGCAACGACTTCTGGTGCGACGTCGCCGAAGACGCTGACGGACAGGTGATCGGTATGACCCAATACCAGCTCATGCACCGGTCGCTTGGCGGCACCATGGTCTGTTACCTGAGCGACCTGTATGTGGAGCCTTCAATTCGCGGCGGCGGGGTCGGCAGAGCGCTCATCGACCATGTGCTGGCCTTTGCACGTGCACGCGGACTTCCGGGGGTGCGCTGGCTGACGCAGGATTTCAACTACGCCGGGCGGCGGCTTTACGACACCTACGCGCCGAAGACGGATTTCATTTTGTACAACGTGCCGGTCTGACGCGAGACTGGTCAGCAACACGGGACCGATTCAGGCGCTGGTCTGATTCTCCGGCGGCAGCAGCACGAAGTTGCCGACATGTTGTTTGGTCAGGAACTCGGCTTGCGCATCGGCGATGTCAGCCAGGGCGAACACCTTGGCCAGCAGCGGCTTGAGTTCGCCGCGCTCGACGTATGAGACCAGATTCGGGAACACCGGCTCGTCCCAGCCGGTGCAGCCGACCATCGTGATGTCCTTCAGGTAGAAATCACGCATATCGAGTTCGACCAGGGGCCCGGCGATCGCACCCGACGAGGTATACCTGCCACCACGCTTCAGCACTTTGAGCATCGCGCCGAAGCCCGGCCCGGCGACATTGTCCACGACGACGTCGACCGCGTTTTCACCCAGCCGGTCGACGACGTCGTCGCCGCGAAGCACCACCCGGTCGGCGCCCAACTCCCGCACGTGCGCCGCCTTGGCCTGTCCGGTGATCGCCGTGACGTGGGCTCCGCGCCGCCGCGCGAGTTGTACCGCCGCCGAGCCGACGCCCCCGGAGGCACCAGAGATGAGCACGTGTTCACCGGCGACGAGCCGCACGCGCTCCAACATGTTTTCGGCAGTACCGTAGGCGCAGGGTAAGGTCGCCAACTCCGCGTCGGACCAGCTGCATTCAATTGGGAAAACTTCGCTGGCAGGCACCTTGACGAACTCAGCAAAAGCGCCGTCGAAGTCGGATGCCATCCAGATGTTCTCGGGGGAGGCAAATCCGTTCGGGCGCATGCAGGCGCGCACGATGCAGCGTTTACCGAGCAGATGTTCGTGGACCGCGTCGAACGCCTCGGCAACGACACCACAGCAGTCGGTGCCCTGAATGAACGGGAACGGCGTGGCTTCGTTCCAACCACCATCGCCCTGCACGGCCGCGCGCACCTGCTCGTTGTCGGCGGCTTCGGACGTGGCCGTCGTGACATTGCCTGAATACCAGCCGAGGCGGGTGTTGATCTCGGTGTTGTTGACGCCAGCGGCGAGCACGCGCAGCACAACCTCTCCAGGACCCGCGCGAGGGCGCGGGACGTCGCGAAATTCGAGCTTGTCATAACCCCCGTTACCGGTTGTGACGACGGCTTTCATCGTGGGCTGCCCCGGCCTGATGGCAAACCTGTCTGACATGGCGGTATATCCGGAGTAGTGCGGGGCTGTAGTGACCAGCGCCTGATTCTACCGGGTCGCGTCCCAAAGCTGTCGCAGCCGGACGCGGGCATGTCACAACGGCATGTATCGCGTAGCAGCGCAGCCGGATGCCAACGGCCATACTGCCGGGGCAGCGTCAGCGCAGGGGACCTGCCCGTGGCATTCAGGTCGTGAACGTTTTCTGCGCGCCAGGAGCACCATGTCTCACCGTCAGGTTCATCGGCCGCTCGCCGGCATTGCCTACGCCGCCGCGGCGATGGCACTGATGTCGGGCCAGGACGCCATTTTGAAGTGGCTGACGGGTGGCTACGCCACGATGCAGATCCTGGTCGTTCGGGCGCTCGTCGTGTTCGCCATCGCGTGGTTCGTTCTGCAGCGCGAAGGTGGATTCCGGGAACTGGCGACGGAACGACCGGTTGGTCATGGCATCCGGTGTGTGCTGAACGTCGTGACGGTCTGGTTGTTTGTGACCGCCGTCGCGCGTCTGCCGCTAGCCGACGTCATGGCCATCGTCATGGCCTCTCCGCTGTTTACGCTGGCGCTCTCTACGTTGATCTTGAAAGAAGTCGTCGGCGTCAGACGGTGGAGCGCCTGTGCGGTCGGATTTGTTGGCGTTCTGATCATGCTCCGGCCGACAGGTGGTGCATTCAACCTCGGAGGTGCGGCCGCCATTTCCGCGGCGGTGACCTATTCGTTGATGATGATCCAGACGCGCAGGTTGACCGCTACTGAGGGCAACGGCGCCTTGATGTTCTACGCGGCTGCGACCGTACTGGTCGTCAGCGGGCTCACGGCGCCGGCCGTCTGGGTGGAGCCGGCGCCGTTCGATGTCATGCTGATGCTCGCGGCAGGACTCATAACGGGGATCGGACACTTCTGCTTCGTGCAGGGATACCGTTTCGCCTCGCCGACGGTGTTGGCGCCGATCGACTACACGGCGTTGTTGTGGGGAGTACTGCTAGGCTGGCTCATCTGGCAGGAACTGCCCGACGGACCAACGACGCTTGGCGCCGTCATCGTGACGTGCAGCGGGCTCTACATTATCCGGCGTGAAGCGTTCCTGGCCGGACGATCGAAGGCGGTGCCAACCTGAGGTGACGATCCGACGACCCCGGTTCAACGTGGCGGACCGGATACGATCCCGCGGTCGTGCAGGGCTCCGATCTGATGGGCATCGAGCCCCAGCACATCCGCCAACACCGCATCGGTATCCTGGCCGAGCACGGATGCCGGCCGTACGGCGGCCCGGTCCAGCCCGCCCATCCACAACGGTGAACCCGGTGTCAGAAAGGCGCCGACGCCCGGGTGTTCGAGCATCTCGAACAGCGGGTTGTCCAGGGAACAACGGCGATCTTCGGCCAGCATCTGCCCGAAGCTCTGATAAGGGCCCCAGCAGACACCGTTTGCGTCAAACGCCGCGCGGCATTCGTCGAGTGTGTGCTGACTGGTCCAGCGTTCTATCAATGGCGAAATCATGTCGCGCCACTCGAAGCGGACACCCTCGTCCTCAAAATTCACCTCCAACATCTCGGCGAGACCATGCATCCGGGCTTCGTTCTCGGTCGCTTTGACGAGTCCGTGCCATTGCCGTAGTGAAATGGCCGCGACCATCACCCGACGTCCGTCGCTGGTGGGAAAATCGCGACCGAACGCGCCGTAGATGTCATTACCGTGCGGTGCCCGTTCGGTGTCGTTCAGAGTCGCCTCACCAACGAAGCCCAAGTTGGCGACCATCGCGTAGGCAATGTCGGACAGTGCGAGGGTGATGAGTTGTCCTTCTCCGGTGTCGCGTCGATGGCGCTCGGCACCGAGGATGCCGAGCGCTGCGTTCATGGCGGCGATGATGTCCCATGCCGGCAGCACTGCGTTGACCGGCGCGTCAGCGCGACCCTCGCCGGTCACTACCGGGAAACCGACCGCAGCGTGCACGGTGTAGTCGACGGCGGTGGCGCTGTCCCGGTGTCCTTGCACCTGCAGCGCCACCACATCTTCGCGTCGCGCTTTCAGGGCATCGAACGCCAGTTCACGGCGCATCGGGAGATTCGTCAGGAAAAAGCCGCCACCCGAGCCGCCAGCGACGATCAACTCGGCCACCAGCTCGCGGGCTTCGGGTTCGCGCAGATTCACTGCAACAGACCGTTTGCCTTTGTTCAAACTCGCCCAGTAGATGCTGCGACCACTCGGCGCCAGCGGCCAGCGTCCGTAGTCGATGCCGCCTCGCACATCGTCGAAACGGATCACGTCGGCGCCGAGCTGTGACAACGTCATGCCGCCTAACGGTGCGGCGATGAACGCCGATCCCTCGACAACCCGCATGCCTTCCAGCAGTTTGTACATCGATGCCCCTACCGTAACCTAGCCTTCACGGCCTGTGTTTTTACGAGGTGGGCTGAAACGCGTCAACCCGCGCTGGCCGCCCCTTGTGCAGGATCGGCGGTCACCGCGCCGCCAGGCATCATTGCAACGAACCGGTACGGGGCTCGGTTACCGTCTTGAACGGCAGGGCCGCAGCGACCTCCGCGGCTATTCGAGGATGTAACCGCCGTCCGCTATCAGTGTCTCACCGACGATGTACGCGGCGAGCGGGCAGGCCAGGAACAGCGCCAGACGGGCCATTTCATCGGCGTCGCCGATACGACGCGCAGGGATGCGCTGAAGGCTCGCCGCCAGTTCACCCGCGTCGGCCAGGAGATGTGCGTTCAACGGCGTGCGGGTGCGACCGGGCGCCAGCGCGCATACGCGTACGCCCGCCGGGCCGAGTTCTGCGGCAGCGGAGCGCGTGAACTGCACCAGGCCGGCTTTGGCGGTGGCGTACAGCGCCCGCGTGGCCGCGCCGGTGAAGGCGAGCTGTGAAGCGGTGTTGATGATCACGCCCGCGCCACGCTCAACCATGCCCGGTGCGATCGCCATCGCAAGCTGCACCGGCCCCGTAAGGTTCGTGCGCAAGATCTCATCGGCTTCAGCAGCGGGTGCTTCGAGCAGCGCGCCGGTGCGCAGGATGCCCGCATTGTTGAGCAGGATGTCGACAGGCCCGGCAGCGTCCGCGAGCCGTTGAATGGATTCGGCGTCGGCCTGATCGTAGCGACAGATCTGGGGTCCGGTCGTGGATGTTGTCAGTTCCCTGGACACGCGTGCGAGGCCTTCGGCATCGCGGTCGGCCAGGACCAGCGTGGCGCCGTGCGCGCTGAACGCGCGCGCCATGGCGCTGCCGATGCCGCCAGCGGCGCCCGTCACGAGCACATGCTTCCCGGTCATGTCGAGGTCTTCCGGTCTGATGCCGGTGCCGCCGCGCGGCGCGGACCCCGATGTTTCGCTCATCCTCTGCTCCCCGGTTTACGCCGGCACCGCCAGGTCGTTTACCCGTGGTAGGGCCACTCGATTCCCGCCTCTTCACAGGCGTCGGTGAACCACCTGATGACTTCGGGGTGCAACGGGATGCCGTCCGTGCCTCGCCGGGCAGCTTCTTCGTGCGACTGCAGCCCCGCGTAGACGACGCGTGCGTGGCCGGGCGCCGGCGGCAGCTTGCGCAGTGCGCCTAGATAGTCGTCCATGCCGCGTTTGAATTCGGCGACGTCCATGAACGCTTCCACGGACAGCGCGCTCAGGTAGTGATTGTTCTTGCCGCGTGTCGCCAATGCCCCAGCCGGGCTGCCGTTCAGCAAGCCGCCGAGGATATCGACGACCACGCCCAACGAGTAGCCCTTGTGAGACCCGGTCTCGCGTGTGCTGCCAAGCGGGAGCAGCATGTAGCTTTCCGGTACCGGCTCGGCCGTCATCAGCGGTGTGCCATCGTGTGAAATCCAGCCGCCTTCCAGCGGCGCGCCAACCCGCTTTGCAAGCCCGACCTTGTTTTCCGCGATGACGGTGGTAGCGGCGTCGAACACAAACGGCGGTTCGGTTCCGGAGGGGGCGGCAACCGCGATCGGGTTGGTGCCGATCGCGCGCTCAGCGGCGAAGGTTGGCACCATGCGTGGGCCGCAGGCGGTCATGCACTGCCCGATCATGTCCTGTTCAAGTGCCTGCATGGCGTGATAGGCGGCCATGCCCAGGTGGCGACCGTTGCTGACGCTGACGTGTCCCGCCCCGGTTGCGGCCGCCTTGTCCATGGCGATATGCATGGCGCGAGGTGCCACGACGATACCGAGGCCGCGGTCACAGTCCAGCGTCAGGCACGACGGTGTTTCGCGCAGTGTCGCCATGTGTGGCACCGGGTTGATGTGGCCGCGGCGCAGATCGGCGATATAGGTACGCAGCTTGTTCGATACGCCGTGGCTCTCGGCGCCGCGAAGGTCGGCACTCACCAGCACATCTGCCGCCAGCGTCGCGTCTGCCTCAGGCACTGATTCGTGTTGAAGCAGGGCGGCACTGACCGCTCTCAGCAGGTTAGCATCAACGCGTACCGCTTCGTCGTGCGGTACCTTGAATTGCTCGAGAATCGACATCGCTGGAGCGCTCCGGGGCTCGTGTCTTGCCGTGATGCCGGCAGATGTTGCCGACCACCTTGGATCGTGACGGCCCCGCTGGTCGGCGGGCCCGCCGGGTGAGGCTACTTCGCCTGCCAGCTCGGGCGTGCGGCGACCGCAGCGCGCCAGCGGTTCAGATGTTCCAGTTCTGGCAACGGCACAACTTTCACCATATCGGCGAAGTCGAGCGCAATACCGAGCGTGATGTCCGCGATGCTGAACGTATCGCCGGCCACGTACTCGGACTTCGCGAGCGCGGCGTCGAACATGCTGAGCGCTTTTGGCGCTACCGTGGCACAGACCTCACCCCACTCCTTGACCGGAGTTTCCCGGTCTTTGAAGAAACCGGTGATGTTTCGGAAGGCGCCGGCTACATTGGCCATGAAGTTGATTTCGGCGCGTCGGTTCCACATCTCGATAGTCGCCTGTTGGAGCGGTGTTGCACCGAACAGGTTCGGCGCCGCGTGGAGCCCTTCCAGATAGCGGCAAATAGCTACCGACTCGGCGAGAAATGTGCCGTCGTCGAGTTCCAGCACGGGTACCCGGCCGGCCGGGTTCTTCTCGAGATAGTCCGCGGACAGGTTGTCGCCAGCCCGGATATCGATCTTGACGCGCGCCATCTCGATGCCTTTCTCGGCCATGAATATATGGACGCGGCGCGCGTTGGGGCTCGGCGATTCGTAGAGTTGCATAGCTGGCTCCGACAATGTGTTGGTTGAGCGGGTTGACGTGGTGGCGGCACAGTGTAACGCCAGTAACCGCCTCGCCTGCGCGTGGCGCAGGCCGTGGTAACTACCGCGCGCGTCTACCTCGAGGCAGGTTGCCGCGACTGCCCGGTGTCCCAGACCTCCGGGTTGACCGGGAACGTCGGCCGATCACCTGCCAGCACGGTCAGGATTTGCTCGGCGGCCGAGCGCGACAGTTTATCCGTCGTCTCGACCGTGCCTCCTGCGATGTGCGGCGAGAAAGTGACGTTCTCATTGGTCAGCAGCGGATGGTCGTCTGGCAGTGGTTCGGGATAAACCACATCGAGGCCGGCGCCGAACAGGTGACCGCTTCGTAGCGCCGTCTGCAACGCGTCGAGGTCGAGTACGTGTCCCCGGCCGGTGTTGATGACGATGGCTCCGCTCGGGAGTGCGGCCAGCTCGTCGGCTCCGATCATCAGTCGCGTCTCGTCGGTGAGTTCCGGGACCAGCACCAGGATTTCTGACTCGGTGAGCATGGCGTGGAGGTTCGCGTACATTTCGATGTCGGCGAGCCGCGCCAGCCGCGCGTCCACATAAGGGTCGAAGCCCAGTACCCGGCACCGAAATCCGTAGCGCAGTTTCCGCGCTATCTCGGAGCCGATATAGCCGACGCCGACCACGCCGACGGTCTTGCCATCCAGCTCGATAAAGGGCATCGCAGAGCGGCTGGCCCAGGCGCTCGCGTCGCGCGTTGCAGCGTCGCCCCAGACGAGCCGCTTGGCGCAAGCGAGAATCATCATGATCGTGTGCTCCGCGACCGGCACCCGACCAAATCCACAGTGATTGACCACGAGTATGCCGCGCTCGGTGGCGGCGGCGATGTCGATATTATCCGTGCCGAAGCCTGAGGTGGAGACAACGACCAGATCGGGTGCGGCGTCCAATATGTCGGCAGTGACCCGCTCAGGCGTGCGCACCCACAGGGCTTTGGCGCCGTGCAGTACCTGCTTCAGTTCATCCGTGGCCGAACTGTCTACCACCACGACATCCGCTCCAGCCTCCGCCAGCAGGGCTTCACCGACGGGGTGGTACATCGGGCGCCAGAGCACCACCTTGTTCTGTTGCATAGCCGGGTATCCTCGGAAGAGCTGACGTAGCGTAGGTGAACCCTGCGTCGCTGGAGCCGGAAACGCCTGTCAGTCTAGCGCAACGTGAGTGCTGCCGGCGTGCGCAGGCAACACACTCCCGACGGGAAGGGCGGGGCGGGGCATGGCGGACTCGCCGCGTAAGCGGTCACTCAGCGCCTGAGCAGGATCGCGATCCAGCGCCACAGGTTAAGGACGTCCGCGAGTGCCGACGCGAGATAGGTCATGGCCGCTGCCTGCAGCACGCGCCGAACTGCCGGGAGGTCGGCATCATCGATGTACTCCCCGCCTTTCAGGATGGGCATTGCCTTGCCGAAACTGGCGTCGATTTCCGTCGGCAAGGTCACCAGATGCAGCAGCGTTCGGGCCAGCATGCCGACCAGCCCAATGCCGATGGTGATCGACATCGGCACCGGGTGACGGGTCAGCAGCCCAAGGATGGGGGCGACGCTTATCGCGAAGATGCTGAGGCGTCCCAGTTGATCCACGGTGGGAGCGAGCCGGGTGCGGAGTGCGAGGTGCGTATCACCCCTGAAGTGTTGGACCGCATGGCCGACTTCGTGCGTTGCGATGGCCACGGCTGACAGTGATTTGCCGTCATAGACCTCCGGGCTCAGTCGTACCACGCGCTCATCCGGACTGTAGTGATCCATATTCGGATCGGTTCGCTCTACCCCAACTCCTTCCAGCCCCATGCGCTGTACGAGATGGACGGCCAGTTCCCCGCCGGTGCCCGGCAGGTCCGGACGTTCCACACTGTAGCGCCTGACGACGGCCCGTACCCAGATCGACGGTCCGAACACCGCTGCGAGCACCAGAAGAGTAGCTAGGATATAGAGCAATTTTTCGATCCGTGCGGCGTGCAACCGGGCGCCGGTCAGGCGACGTCCTACGCACTATTTGGACCTCAACCCGCGGGCTGCGGTTCGGGCCCGATAGACGACTCGGCGGAAGATTCTCAGGATTTTGATGCTGAAGCGCTAGAATTCCCGGCAATCGCCTGGCCGAACGCTGAGTTGGATCATGAAATCGACGTTGTTAGCCCTCGCGCCCCGGGCGCCCGCCCTCGTGTTGTGCCTGTTGCTCGGCGCGCTGGCGAACGTGAGCGTTGCGCAGCAACTCGGGTTGCAGAGCACCGAGCCCGACGCTGCGCTGCCGGAACTGGATGCGACGCTCACAAAGGAGGCTGTACGCGAGATGGTGTCACGCATGAGCGATGACGCCGTGCGGGCATTCCTCATCCAGCGTCTGGATGCCGTGGCCGACGCCGACGCGGATGCGAACGCGGTGTCGGCCTGGTCTGCGATCGGGTCCGGGTTCTCGACTTACACGAGCAATGCTCTCGTTGCTCTGGGCGGACTCTGGCGTATCCCGACCATCCTGGACATCACGACGACAGACTTGAATGCAGCGCTTGCCCCGGAGGGGTTCGGCGACCTGCTGCTGCGACTGGTGCTCGGGCTGATCTGCGGCCTGGTGGTCGAGCGGGTGGTAGCGAGACTGCTGAAGCGACGTAAGCAGCGCCTCATCGACCGCGTGGACACCACGTTGTGGGGCATCCTCAGCACGGTCTATACGCGGCTCGTTTTCGACATCCTCGGCGTCGCCGCGTTTGCGGTCGTGAGTTACAGCATCGTTGTGTCGAAGTACGGCGCGGGGACACTGCCCGGGCAACTCGGCTATACCGTGATCGCGACCCTCGGCGCGGGTTGGCTCGCCTGGGTGGTCGGCCGGTTTTACTTTGCGCCCGACCGGCCCGACCTGCGCATCTGCAAGACCAATGACGTGTTCGCACGCCGGCTGAACATCACCTACGCGGTGCTGGCTGCGTACATCGTGCTGATGCACAACGTGTTCACGCTCTTGCTGCTGGTTGGGCTGGACCGTTTCGGCGGTTGGGATAATTTCGTGCCGCTCGGCTTCACGATGAATATCTCACTCTATATTGGCGCGGCGGCCGTGCTGTGGTGGAACCGGCACGGATTGAGCGATGTGCTCCTGGAGAACAAGCGCCGGGTGTATGCCGTGATCGGCGAGGAGGCGCCCGTCGAGACAACCTGGTTCGCCGCCAACTGGCCGTTCATTGCTGTCTCTCTGGTGGTCTTCAAATATCTGTTGGTCGAGATCGTCGTCAATTCGACGGATGTTGCGGTCTATTCGACAGCCGCCGTGTACATCACGTTTATCGTCGTGTTCCTCTGGCCTTCCATCGACGCCAATGTAGCGCTGTTGGTTGGCAAGGGAATTCACTACAACGCTGACGAAACCGAGGCGGCCGCGCGCGCCCGGCGCCGTATGCAGCAGAGTCTGCTACGCGTGGGTCGGGTCGTCGTCGTCGGTGTGGTGCTCTACGCACTGGCATGGCTCTGGGGCGTCAACGTGCTGTCGCTTGCGGAGGCCGGGTTCGGCGCGAAGGTGGCCGGGCGCCTGCTCGAGGCGCTGCTCGTCGCGTTGGTCGCCTATCTGCTGCTCGAACTCGTATCGATCTTCTGCAGCCTGTGGCTGGCAGCGGAAGGCGGCGACCCCGACGACCAACCGCCGGAACCCGGCAGTGGTGGCGACGGCGGCGGCGTCGGGTTGTCGCGCGTCGCGACGTTGCTGCCGATCATCAAGCGTACCGCTCAGGCCATGATCGTTGTCATCTCGATCATGATGGTGCTCAGCAACTGGGGCATCAACATCGGTCCGATACTGGCTGGTGCCGGAGTTGTGGGCCTGGCAATAGGGTTTGGCGCTCAAACGCTCGTCAAGGATATCGTGTCGGGCATGTTCTTCCTGTTCGATGATGCTTTCCGGGTTGGTGAGTACATCGACGTCAATGGCACCATGGGCTCGGTTGAGAAGATCTCGCTGCGTTCCTTGCGGCTCAGACACCACAAGGGTCTGGTTCACACAATTCCCTACGGCGAGATTCCAAAACTCACCAATTACAGCCGCGACTGGGTGATCATGAAGCTTAGGTTTCGCGTGCCGTTTGATGCCGATATCAACAAGGTAAAGAAAATCTTCAAGCAGATCGGCAAGGAAATGCTGGAAGACCCGATGCTCGGCGACGACTTCTTGCAGCCGTTCAAATCACAGGGCGTCGCTGACGTGGATGACGATGGCATCGTCGTGCGCGGGAAGTTCATGGCGAAACCCGGCACGCAGTTCATGATCCGCAAAGAGATCTATGTGCGCGTGCAGAAGGCGTTCGAGGAAAACGGTATTCCGTTCGCCCGCAAGCAGGTCATGGTGCACATTCCGGGGCTGGACCGTGATGTACCCCTCGGGCCGGAAGATGCACAGTCTATAGGCGCGGCCGCAGCCGAGATCGCGCAGTCGCGCGACCGCAGTGGCGGGCAGCCGGCTCCGGCGTAACCGGTTGCCGTGCCCGGGGCCGAAACGGTCTGGCCGAAACGGTCTGGCCGAAACGTTCACACGGTGGCGTCGTTCAGCAGACCGCGTACGGCATCACGCAGTACCGCCTCGTCGAGCGGATTGTGTGTCGGGTTACCTGCCCGGTGCCCGAAGTCTGATTCGAGCGGCACCAGCCGCGCGTTTGGCATGCGCTCACATTCGGACGCGATATCTCCCGGCGTGAAATAGAGATCCGTGCGGCCCGGCATCATCAGAGTTGGCGCTTTGATGGCTGCCAATGCCGCATCCAGATCGCCATTGAACCGGTCGTTGGCACTGACATCGGAGAGTTCCCAGGTTCGGAATTGAGCCAGCAGGTCGTTGGCGTCGCGACGCAGGAAATTCGCCTCCCAGAACCGCACGACAAAGTCCTCGACAGACATGGCGCCGAAGGCACGCCAGCGTTCGTCGCGGTAGAACGCCTGCGACATGGCCCAGCTTGCGTACACCCGGCCCATCGCGCGGAGGCCTTGCCCGGCAGGACCATCGAAATAACCATTGCGCCAGGTTGGATCACCTTGCAGCGCAGCCTTGACCCCGTCGATAAACCTAAGATTATGGGGTGAGGTACGGGCCGTGCCGCACACCGCAACGATGCGCTCGACGGCGTCAGGATAGAGCGCACCCCAGTGCAACGCCTGCTGCGCGCCCATCGACCAGCCGTAGACCATGGCAACGCGCTCGACGCCGAAGTGCTCCAGCAGCAGCCGGTGTTGCGCCCGCGCGTTGTCGACGTGCGTCACGTCGGGCCAGCGCCCCCCGCGTAATGCTGGCACGCAGTTGCTGGGACTGGTGGACAGCCCGTTCGTGAACATGTTTGGAATCACGATGAACCAACGCGACGGATCGAGGATGCGGTCTTCGCCGATCAGCCAGCTCGTGTCCGTATGCTGGGCACCGTACGAGGTCGGATACAGGATGACGTTTGCACGATCGGGCGCCAGTTCGCCGTATGTCGCGAACGTCAGGCGCGCCTCAGGCAGCACGCGCCCACGCTGAAGCTCGAAGTCGCCGAGCTCAAACGTCTGCACTTGTGTCATGAGCACCACGCGGAGAAACTCAGGCCCGGAAGGTCCGAAAACAGCCAGTCTACGTCAAGACCACAGATACGCCGGAGTGAACGTTGATGAGTGACGAGAAGCCGATCGGTACGCCGGTATCGGAACTCGATGGCATGGTTGCCCGGTTGACGGCCATGCGCGAGGGTGACAGCGCGCACAGCACCTACGAAGCCTGGGCAACGTGTTACGAGGCCGACCTGGTGGATGGCTACGGGTACCGCGCCCATCAGATCGCGGCGAGCGCGCTGGCCGCGCACGGCGTTTCGATGCATGCGCGTATCGCCGATCTCGGCTGTGGTACGGGCCTCGTCGGGGCCGTGCTGGCGGAGAACGGTTTTACCCATATCGATGGATTCGATGCGTCGGCCAATATGCTGGCTAAGGCGCGCGGCAAACAGTGCTACAACACTTTGCACGAAGTGGATCTGACCGTCGAAGACGGACTGCCAGCAGCTGCGTACGACGCCGCCGTCGCAGTCGGCGTGTTCGGCGCCGGTCATATTGGTCCCGAGCATCTGATGTGCTTCTTCGCGCCGGTTGCGGCGGGCGGTGTAGTGGTGCTCTATGCCAACGGTATTCCTTTTGTACAGGACCAGTATCAGAGCCACCTGGCGGCACTCGAGCGTGACGGAATCTGTACGCTCCTGCGCGTGGAGCAGTCCAACTACATGGATAAGATCGAGCGTCCGGGCTGGCTGGTGGTTGCCAGGCGCCGGTAACGAGGACACGCCATTGGACACCAGCCGCGGCCCGACACTTATCTGGGACGCCCACTCGGGCTTCGAAGCGTGGCCGCATACCGACCTGGCGAAGCTTGCGCCGTGGCGTGACGCCGGCGTCGACTTCGTATCCGTGAACGTCGGCTATGACGTGCAGAGCATGCCCGACATGGTGCGTGCACTGGCGAACTTCCGGCGGTTCCTGCGAGCCTCGGATAACTATGCACTGGTCGGAACGCAGGCCGAGTTCGACGAAGCCCGGCGGCTCGGTCAGACAGCGGTGGCGTTTGACCTCGAAGGTGTCAACGTACTGGAGCAGTCGCTGGACATGTTGCGCCTCAGTCACGAACTCGGTGTTCGTCAGATCGCGCTCGCCTACAATCGCAACAGTGATGCAGCTGGCGGGTGCCACGATGATGACACCGGACTGACGCCGTTCGGACGCGACGCCATCGCGCTGATGAACGAGCTCGGGATCGTCGTGGACTGCTCGCACTGCGGATTTCGCTCGACGCTGGAGGCGATCGAAATGTCCACCGCGCCGGTTGTGTTCTCTCATTCCAACGCCCGCGCGCTACACGACCATGAACGCAATATCAGCGATGAGCAGGCGATCGCATGCGCGGCAAAGGGCGGCGTCGTCGGCGTCAACGGCATCAATCTCTTCCTCGGCGATGACAACGTCACGACGGCCGCGATCGCCGACCACGCAGCACATTGGATCGAACTCGTCGGTTCCGACCATGTCGGCATCGGCCTGGACTATTTCTTCGAAGACGACGGTAGCGGCGCACACTTCACCGATGTGCTGGAAGCGAACGCGCACTACTGGCCTGAAGACCAATACCCGGATGGGGCGATTCGCTGCGCCCACCCCCGCCAGCTCTCGGCGTTAGGCACGGAGCTTCGGTGCCGCGGTTTCTCAGCCGATCAGGTTGAAGACGTGATGGGGCGAAGTTTCGCCCGGCTGGCGGCGGCGGTTTGGGGATGAATTCCGCGGCTGTTCAGCTGGCGCCGTCGAGCGCTTTCAACATACGTTTCAAGGCGAAGTGCCGGTAGCTGTCGAGCAGTAACGTCTCGACGCCGCCAAGGTCGGTCGGGTCGGCGAGATCGTGGGCGATCCAGCCGTTGACGCCGGTGTAGGCCGGAATCCGAAACCGCGGGTCCAGCGTTAACAATACCTGTTGGTCGGCGCCGACCCAGAAATTGATCGACGGCGGTGACCGCCAGTGCACGGTACAGAAGGTTTTCTTGCCGGCTTTGAATGCCGGCGCGCCAAAGTGCCGGGTCTCGGTGACTTCAGGCCACTGCGACGTCAGATCGGCTACCGCCGCCAAGAGCGCCCGCGCTGCCGGGGCCAGCCACGGGTCGATCTCCTCGGGGAGCATCGCACGCGTTGGCGGCGCAATATCGGCCAAACCATCAACGGAAGCAGCGAGCCCCGCCGGTGCCATGTGTCGATACGCTTCGTAGATTCGCGCACAGACGCTCCGCCAGGTGAGCCCGGCTTCGGGCACCTCGTTCAGGCGCATGCCCAGCCAGCCGCGAGGCCCCACGTAAGGCGGCACGAAATAGTCTTCGGGATCGGAGAGCAGACAGCTGTCGCGGCTGTCACCGGGTAGTTTCAGCCACAATGCCGCGATTCCGTCGCCATGGTGATTCAAAGACCAGGTTGCAAAGACTTTGCCGCGAACCTTGTAGTTCGGCATACCATGACCTTCGGAGACACTGGTTTCGGGCAGCGCGAGGCAGGCATTTTCGATCGCCTGGTGCAGTGTTCTGAGTTTGGATTCTGCCGCCATCGACTCGCACTCCGCCACGTATTCGACCTGCACACTGTATGCCTGTTCGCGGGCCGCCGACAGCGCACCCGTGCGAACCTGCCTGCCGGGGGGCGCGTCAGAGCCTGGCGATAGCGGCCTGGATCGACGCCGCGAAGCGGTCGGAGCCGCGCTGGTTCCAGTGCGCGTCGTACGGAAACCATTGTTGCCGCAGCGAGCGTTCAGTTTCCGAGCGCAAGGCGTGTGACCCATCGAATATGGCCGCGTCGAGCCGCTCCGCGAACGCCAGCGTCTCTGCGGGAATCTCCCAGTCATTCGCCAGCAGTCGTGCCCGTTCCGGCACGTGTGCGACCAGCACGGGCACGCCGCGCCGTTTCAGGATGGCGGCGATCTCGGCGACCAGCCGGGCCCGGTCCGTTTCGGACTGGCCGGCCGATGCCGCACCCGGCGACCTCGAGTCGCCGCTATCGAGCAGGTCTTCCATCTGCAATTTGATCCACGCTAGCAGGTAGGGACGGATCGGCCTTGGCAACTCGGGGTGCCAGCGGCCCGAAAGGGCGGCTTCATACGCATCAGCCGCAACGATGTAGCCATTCAGCGGACGCATGAACTTCTGTGCCTCGGCGCGCGTGCCGGGCCACGTGGCCGGGTCCCAGCTGTGGGTGCGGCCAAACATGTGAAAGTTCTGGTCTCGATGATCCGCCACCGCAAACCGGCGCTGAAGGTTGCCGCGGTACACGGCGAATACCACGGCGTCCAGTTCGAAGTTCTCTGCTTCAACCTCGCGTTTGAGGATGCTCCACCAGTTGGCGAGGCCAACACCGTCCTGCGAGAAGTTGAGCAACTGGAGCCCGGCGTCGAGTTCTTCAACGCGATCGGGCCAGTTCTTGTCGAGATATTGAGCGGCGGTGAACGAGTCGCCGAACACGGCGACGCGCTGGCGCCCGTCGGCCTCCCGTTCGGGTATGAAATCGTGTTGATCCGGATACCCGCGATTGTTGCCGCGCAGGATTCCAGTGTACTCAGGCTCGCCGAAGGTGATGCGAGTAAAGCGCGACGGCGTCGACGTGAGCTTGTAGCCGGCCCGGGCATCGAAGCGAAGCGTTTTCCCGCTGGTCTCGAAGAACCACGTGCTCGGCGGTGGATACAGCCACCCGACGATGAACGCCGTGCTGAACAGGAATTCGGCGAAAACGTAAACGAACAGTCCGGTGAGTATCGAGAACGCCGCGGTGCGCGCCCTGGCCTTGCGGGCAGGTGCGGCCCCGGTGATGGTCAACGCGCCGTGCCATTGGACGGATACACAGGTATGAAAGTCGGGAATACTCGTGACACCGGCGTCTCGCAGTCAGGTCCCCACGGCGGTGACAATTTACCTTCAGCGAACTTCGAGACCGGCATTGCGCACGTAGTCCAGAAATACCGTGGCGACGTGGTGGACAGGGTATCCCGCCTTTACCCGATCGTCATACAGGGCCTGAAGCAACAGCTGGTCGAACCGCGTCAACGCCTTGGGCGCGACGACGTTGTTGAACGAGAAGTCCACGGAGTTGGTGTAGTCGCCGAACATTCCGAAGGCCTGGTAAATTTCTTCGTTCAAGCAGGTTTTGCGCATGGCGTCTGAGAGTCCGGAACGTACGTACACCACGGCCTGACGAATGCGCAGACGGCCGTCCCGGAATGCGTAGAAGAAGCACTCCAGGTCCGGGTCACGCCGCAACGCCTGCAGGTGCACGCCAGGCATTGGAATGGTTGTACTCAACGCCTGCATCGTCGGATTGTCGGTTTCGATGATCACGAGATTGGGGCACTGCCCGTGCGATGGCTTCGCCGCGCAGTCTGCTCCGAGGGCGTAAGCAGGGGTATCCTGAAGCAGGGTATTGTAAGCAGCGGCGTCGCCGGCCGGTGCCTTCGTTACCGAGTAGGAGAGGCGCGCTAACCCGGCGGCGGATGCGACGATGCCGATGGCTTCTTCGGGCGAAGCGAGACCAACGATCGCAACGCGCAGCGCATCGTGCCAGCGGCTGACGACGTTGCCGTTGCCGCCCAGTATGTGGACAGCTTGCTGGTAGAGTGTTGGCGGGTCGGCGGCGAGGCTCGCGGGCGTCGTGACGGCACCCAGCAGCCCGAGCAGCAGCGCGAGCCCCACGTGCCGACGGATGCGTCGACGCGTGCGTCGAACGCGGTTCGGGCACACGTTACCCGCCTGCGTGGAACCGCTTACGTCGCGCAGCCTCGAGTGTATTACCGTCATTCGCGTTTGTAGACATCTTCAAACCGCACGATGTCGTCTTCGCCCAGATAGCTACCCGACTGCACCTCGATCACTTCCAATGGCACCTTACCCGGATTTTCGAGGCGGTGCGTCGCGCCGAGCGGCAGGTATGTGGACTCGTTCTCACTCAGCAGGAACGTTTCTTCGTCACGGGTTACCTTGGCCGTTCCACGCACGACGACCCAGTGTTCAGCGCGGTGGTAGTGCAGTTGCAGCGACAGCGTTGCGCCCGGGTTTACGGTAAGGCGCTTGACCTGATAACGCTCCCCAGTATCGAGACTCTCGAAGGTGCCCCATGGGCGGTATACCTTGCGGTGGCTGGACGCCTCGGTGCGCTGTTGGGCATTCAGTTCGGCAACCACATCGCGCACCCGCTGACTCTGCGATTTGGGCGCGACGAATACTGCATCGGGGGTTTCCACGACGACCAGTCCCTCCGCCCCCAGCGTCGTTACCAGTCGTGACGTTGATAAATGTACGCAGTCGCGCGAATCGATCGCAACCACGTCGCCGCGCGAGACGTTCCCCGCGTCGTCGCGTTCCAGCACGTCGAGCAACGCTTCCCACGAGCCGACGTCAGACCACTCGGCGTCCAGCGGTACGACCACGGCCTCGATACCGCAGGCTGCGTCACGGAGCTTTTCCATGACCGCAAAGTCGATGGAGTCGCTTGGTGACGCCGCGAACTCGTCTTTCCCCAGACGCAGGAACTGACCGTCGGCGGTGCGTGCGGCCACGGCGCCTTCGACGGCGCGGTGAATGTCGGGGGCCAGTGCCGCGACTGCCCGGGTAAGCGTTCCGGCGCGGGCGACGAAGATACCGGCGTTCCAGAAATGCTGCCCGTCAGCAACCAGATGCTCGGCCGTCCCGGCATCAGGTTTCTCGACGAATCGCGCCAGTTCGAAGACTTCACCAGAACGTTCGGCACCGCGTTGGATGTAGCCGAAGCCGGTTTCAGCGCGCGTCGGCCTTACACCGAATGTCGCGATGATCTCAGCTGCGGCACACGCGCGTGCAGCCACCGCGGCGGCGCGGCAGAACCTGGCGCTGTCGGCGATGATGTGGTCGGACGGCATCACGACCAGAACCGTATCCGGGTCGTCTGTCCCCACCAGCTGTGCGGCCGCAGCGATGGCCGGTGCGGTGTTGCGCGCGACCGGTTCGAGCAGGATCGACGGCGCATGGGAGATGTCATTCAGCTGCTGCGCGACGAGAAAGCGGAGATCTTCACCACAGACCACGATCGGTGTGCGGACCTGGATTTCCACATCGTCGGCCCGCGTGTCATTCAATCGCACGGCGGTGCGCTGCAACATGGTCAGCTCGTCGTCCAACTGCAACAGCTGTTTCGGATAGTCTCCTCGCGAAATGGGCCAGAGCCGCGTCCCGGAGCCCCCGGCCAGAACTACTGGCTGTATTTTCAGCGTGTCCATCGTGCGGTTTCCTCTAAGGCGTGGCGGGCGAGGCCGGTCAGGTCAGTGCTCGATCGGGTTGCCTGGCGCATTGCCGGTCACGCACGGCCGGTTCGTTGGATGAGCGCGCTCAGGTCGGCAGTGCGTTCTCGCATCAGCACCGCATCCGCACGGCTCTCCACATTCAGGCGCAACAGCGGTTCGGTATTGGAGGCGCGGACGTTGAAGCGCCAGTGTTCAAAGTCGACACTCAGTCCGTCAGTTGTATCTACGGATGCGGTTGGTGTGACGTATTCAGCGCGGATCGCGTCGAGAACGTCAGTGGCACTTTGCACTTTGAAGTTCAGCTCGCCGCTGCAGGGGTAAGCGGCCATCGCATCGTCGACCATCTCAGCGAGACTCGTGTTTTCCGCGCACATCAATTGCGTGACCAGCAGCCACGGCAGCATGCCGCTGTCACAGTAGAAGAAGTCACGAAAATAGTGATGGGCGGACATCTCACCGCCGTAGATGGCGTCCTCCTGACGCATCCGCTCCTTGATGAAAGCGTGTCCGGTTTTCGTGACCACCGGATCACCGCCCGCGGCGGTCACGGTCGCCACGGTGTTCCATGTCAGTCTGGGGTCGTGGATGATGCGCGCGCCCGGCTGGCGCTGCAGCATCGCCTTGGCGATCAGACCTACGATGTAGTAACCCTCGATGAAGCGTCCGTTGGCATCGAAGAAGAAACAGCGGTCGAAATCGCCATCCCATGCGATGCCGAGATCTGCGCCATGCATTCGCACCGCGTCTGCTGTCACGTCGCGGCATTCGGGCAAGAGTGGGTTCGGCACTCCGTTTGGAAAATGACCGTCGGGCTCCCATTGCGTCCGGATCAGTTCGAATGGCAGCTGCGGCGCAAGCTGATCCACAGTGGGGCCGGCCATGCCATTCCCGGCGTTGCACACGATCTTGAGCGGGCGCAGCTTGCTGAGGTCAACTTGCGCAAGCAGGTGACGACAGTAGCTGTCGCGATGATCGAGAATCTCTGTCTCACCCAGACGATCGACCCGGCTTGACCAGTCCGAACCTCTGGCGAGCGCCTCGATCGCGTCCAGACCAGAATCGGAGCTCACTGGCCGTGCGCCGCGCGTCACCAGTTTCATGCCGTTGTAGTCTTCGGGATTATGGCTGGCCGTCACAGCGATGCCGCCGTCCAGTTCGTAGTGGGCCGTCGCGAAGTAGATTTCCTCGGTGCCGGCCAGTCCCAGATCGAAGACCTTGGCGCCAGCGTCGCTAAGGCCAGCCGCCAGCCGGCCCGCCAGTTCCGGGCCGCTCAGTCGCGCATCTCGCGCAATGGCTACCGACCGGGCCCCGGTGACCTCCACGAAGGCGCGCCCGATCGCATAGGCGAGCTTGCCGTCGAGTTCGTCGGGAACGCGCCCTCGAATGTCGTACGCCTTAAAACAGGGTAAGCGCTCTGCGTTGGCCATATTCATCAATCTGGTGCGCGCGGCAACGTTAGACAGCGTGGCGGCTGATGTCCGGACGGTACCAGCGCAGAACGCTTGAAGTCAGGACCCGCGTCACGAAATCGCTGCCATACAGGCGTCTGGGCGGCAGTGGCAGATGCCGTTTGCGCCCGCATTTGCGCGTGTCTTGCAACTCGCTCATTCTAGCACGTGACCTTGTGGTGCCCCCGGTGCTGGCGCCCGTGAACCGCCGGGGCTTCCGCCTTCCGACGACGTCCAACCCGCCGTCTGCGAGACGCCCTTTCAGCACGCCGAGCGAAGCGAGAACCATGACCAGACCGAGCGTATTGTTCGTGACCCAGCAATGCCCGTGGCCCAAGAATTCGGGCGGCAACATACGCACCTATTTTATCGCCCGGCATCTGGCGCGGCTGGCTGCCGTCACGCTCGTCACCACCCGACCGGAATCTGGTGCGGCCGAGGCACAAGCCGCACTCGAGGAGTTCTGCACGGCGGTGCATATGGTCGATGATGTCAAGACGAGCGGTCTCGCGCGGGTCGGCGCGCTGGCGCGTAGCGTCGCGCACGGCCGTCCGGCCTTTATCGAACACAATCTGAACCCCAACCTCGAAACCTGCATCGCGGCACTTCGGCAAGATACGCCGTTCGCGTGGTTCCACCTGAATCAGGTCGATACCTACCACTACTTTCGGGGCGAGCAGACGACCCCTCTGGTGCTCGATACGCACAACCTGCACTGGGCCTACTACGAGCGGCGCGCCGAGCGCGAGTCGAACCCGGCCATGTCCGCTTTGTACGGGCGGGATGGACGCCTTCTGCGCGACTACGAATTGCAGGCGTTCCGCCACGCTTCGCGCGTGTTGGTCTGTTCCGACGATGAGCGGCGCAGTATCGACGCGATCGCGACCGGGTTGCCGGTCACGGTGATACCGAACGGCGTCGACTGCGATGAGCATCGGCCGTCTTCGCATGACGCCTTCGACAACCCTCCGGAACTGATCTTCGTGGGCGACATGGGCTACGCACCGAACCACGACGGGGTCATGGAATTCATCGCTGAGGTGATGCCGACCGTCCGCGACCGGGTGCCGGGCGCGCATCTGACGGTCGTTGGCCGGGCACCGGCGGAAGACCTTCTCGCCGCGGCGGCCGGACGCGACGACGTGGAGGTCACCGGTTTTGTCGACAGTGTCGCGCCATATGTGGATAAGGCGAAGATCTTTGTCGTGCCACTTCGCTACGGCGCCGGTACGCGTCTCAAGGTCCCACAGGCTTTTGCGAGTGGGCTGCCAACCGTTTCGACGCGAATTGGTGCTGAAGGCATCGACTACACCGATGGCGAAGACATCGTGATCGCTGACGACAACGCGATGATTGCAGAACGGATCTGCGAACTGCTGGAAGATCGTGAGCGCTTCGATGCGATGCGCGCGGCGTGCCGCGCGACGGCGATGGCGCACTATGACTGGGGCGTCATAGGGGACGCGTTGATCGAAGCGTGCCAGCCGCTCGCGGACGGCCGCTAGCCGTTCGGAACCCGCCCCGGCCGTTCCTGCTCCCGGTCGGCCGGGTGCCGCTGCGGGTCGGCCTGGCCTTGGTGTGCGTGCTCCATGTCGACGTCAGCGCAGCTATGCCGCGCTCCTGACCGCGATCGCACCGCTCGCCCGCAGGTCGGCGACCTCCGTTTCAGCAAATCCCGCCTCGGACAGGATCTCGTCGGTATGTTGGCCCACGGTCGGCGGTTCGCGGTCCACCCCTGGTCCGTCACGATCCAGCTTGAAGCCGAGGTTGACGGCGTGGAACGGGCCTTTGATCCCCGGGGGCGTCGGCAGATCGATGAACATCTCCCGATGATTGAGCTGAGCATCGTCGCGGAGTTCGCGCACGGTCTTGTTCTTGCTCGCGGGGACGCCTGCGCCATTGAGACGCGCTTCGAGGTTGCTGGCTGAATCGGCCGCAAACGCCGGTTCCAGGGCGGCGCGGTACGCTTCGGCATGCGTCAGACGGCTCGCCGCGGTGCCAAAGCGCGGATCGTCAGCCACGTCATCGAGGCCCAGCTCCCGCGCCATGGCTGCAAACTGGGTTGGCGTGACAGCGGCGATCGTGATGGTGCCGTCCGCGGTCGCGAATACCGACGATGGCCCGCCGGCGCCGGGCGAGCCGTTACCGGACATACTCGGATCCCAGTCGTAGTTGAGCGGCATGCCCACCATGGGACTCATCAGGGAGACCGCGGTATCGAGCATGCTGACGTCGACGCGGTCGCCCATGCCGGTCTGCGCCCGCCGGAACAGTGCGGTGCTTATCGCGAAGGCGGCGTTCATGCCGGTCGTCATGTCACAGACCCAGAAGCCGACCTTGGTCGGACCGGTATCCGGGAACCCGGTGACCGACATGATGCCCGACGATGCCTGTATGACCGGATCGTAGGCGGCCGCCGCAGAGCGCGGACCGGATTGTCCGAACCCTGAAATCGAGCAGTACACCAGTCGCGGGTTCAGGGCCCGCAGCCGGTCTGCCCCAAGGCCCAGTTTGTCCATCGTGCCGGCTTTGAAATTCTCGACCAGCACGTCCGCCCCTGCTACCAGTCGATCGATGACAGCCGTTGCCGATGGATGTTTCAGGTCGAGGCTCAAGCTCCGCTTGCCGCCGTTGACGGCCGATGCCAGCGCCGACATGCCGGCAGCCGCACTCTCTGGCGTCGGCGTCTGCAGTGAGCGGCCCTGGTCGCCGCCCTTCGGGTGTTCGATCTTGATGACGTCCGCGCCGAGGCTGGCGAGTTGGTAGGTCGAATAGGGCCCGGCCAGGACCTGGGTGAAGTCGATGACACGGATTCCCGCGAATGGCATCGCCATGTTGGCATTCTCGCTCGAAAACTCTGCCACCATGCTAAACCACGGCCCGGGGAGGCAGCGTGTACGGGTTTGGTATACGACCCAGTCGCGTCGCGGTCTGCGGTGTCACCGTGGCCCGTCTTCGGTTTCGTTGATCAGCTGGAAAGCGCGGCGTGGGGCCGGGCGTACATCAGCCCAGGCTGCCGGGCGGTACGCCTTCGAAGAAGTCGACGACCCCCGTGTCGAGAGCGTATTCGGCACCGATCACCAGCAGGCGACCCGATTCGATGCGCTGCTCCAGAAGCGCTGACCCGTGCTTCAGCTGGTTGACCGCGGCCCGCACGTTGGCCCTGACCGCATGATGTAACAGCGTGGCTTCGTCGCGGGCCAGTTCCGTCTCCAGCAGCGTTTGCACGGCCGGCCGGATGCGGTCGACGATGGTGCCGACGCTGTCGGAGCGCGCTTCCCGCGGCTGTTGCAGCTCCGAGAGCGTCGCCTTGATCGCACCGCACTGTGAATGGCCGAGCACCAACACCAGGCCCGGATTGAACTGATCGACGGCAAACTCGATGCTGCCCATCTGGGACGAGGCCACGACGTTGCCGGCCACCCGGATCACGAACAGGTCGCCCAACCCTTGATCGAAGACCATCTCGACCGGAACGCGTGAGTCGGAGCACCCGAGGACGATCGCGAACGGAGCCTGCCCCGCCACCAGCTCTGCCCGACGGTTCCGATCGAGAGACGTGTCCGCCCTGCGCACCCCCTCGACGAAGCGCAGATTACCTGCACGCAGGCGTGCCAGGGCGTCTTCCCCAGCGTTCGAATTGATGGTTGCGTCGCTCATCGCTTGACTCCCGTCGGTCACGGATCCGACCGCCGCTGCGGCCGCGTCCAAATGCGTCATCTGGCGGTTGCCGGCAGTTGCCGGCCCAACGCTCAGGTATGTTGCCGCAAGCGGCCCGGATCAAGGCCTGATCCGGCCGATTACGCGCAAGCCTGGGAGGCTGCGTCGACGCCCGCGCCGCCACTGGCTGTGTCGGCGTACGGCGCAGTTTCAGGTTGGTGCCGGGTTACACTGAGTTGCACCGTACGAAACCCGGAATACGATTGCCATGTCCGCACCTTACCGCCGCGTACTGCTCGTTGCGCTCGCCCTGGCCCTGAGCCCCGTCGCCATGCCGGCGGTGGCGCAGAATCTACTGCAGCAAGGCAGCGACCTGCTGAAGGGTCTGACCGGTGGAGGTGGCATCGGCACGGCGTCCGCGCTCGCCGACGACGACATCATCGCCGGACTGAAGGAAGCCTTGAAGGTTGGTACTGGCAGCGTCACCGGGCAGTTGGGGGCGCAGGACGGTTTCAACGGTGACCCGGCCATTCGGATCCCACTTCCCGACAGTCTGAAGAGCGTGCGCAAGGCGTTGAAGCCGTTTGGTATGGACGGTTTGTTGACCGATCTTGAGACGCGGCTCAACCGGGCGGCCGAAGATGCGACTCCACGAGCGAAGCAGGTGTTCTGGGACGCCATTGCGGCGATGACGCTGGACGATGCCCGGCGCATCTACGATGGTCCGGACGATGCAGCTACGCGCTATTTCCAATCCAAGATGTCGAACCCGCTCGCGAGCGCTTGGCGACCGGTCGTCGATCGGTCGCTGGCGGATGTCGGGGCCGTGCAAGCCTACGACAACGCACTCGGCGAGTACGCCAAGCTCCCGTTTGTACCCGACGCAAAAGCAGACCTGACGGAATACGTCATCGAAAAAGGTCTGAGCGGCGTGTTCCATTACCTTGCCAAAGAAGAAGCCGCGATACGCAATAACCCCGTGAAGCGCAGTACCGAGTTGCTGCAGCGCGTATTCGGCGCGCGCTGATTACCGGAGTGTGGATTGATGAGTGATAGACCTCACTGCCTGCTGGTCGGCATTGGCCCGGGTACCGGGGCCGCGTGTGCACGTAAGTTCGTCGCCGAGGGCTACCGGGTGTCGATGCTGGCACGCAGCGCAGAGCGCCTGGAGGCTTTCCAGCGGGAGATTCCCCATACGACCCCGTTCGTTGCAGACCTGGCCGACCTCGACGGCTATCGCGCCGTACTCGAGCGGGTGCGCGCCGAGCAGGGCACTCCTAAAGTTGTTATCCAGAACGCGACGCAGGCGACCTTCGGAAGGTTCGAAGACGTGGCGGTCGACAAGTTCGAACGCAATTTTCGTGTCAACACAGCATCTTTGATGGTGACCGCGCAGGCGCTGGCGCCGTCTATGGAGGCCGAGGGCGGCGGTGCGATCATCGTGACCGGCAATACCGCTGCACTGCGCGGCAAGCCAGACTACATCGGCTGGGCGCCGACCAAGGCGGCCCAGCGAATTCTGGCTGAGGGGCTGGCCCGTGACCTCGGTCCGCGCGGGATCCAGGTAAGCTATGTGGTCATCGACGCGGTCATCGATATGCCATTTGCACGCCGGCGCTGGACCGACCGGCCGGAAGATTTCTTCGCGAAGCCCGATGACCTCGCCGCCGAGATTTTTCACGTGGCGCATCAGCCGCGTTCGGCGCGCTCGTTCCTGGTTGAACTGCGCCCGTTCGGCGAACACTGGTAGCGACGTCTTCCGGCTCTACAGCTCGCTCGCTGCGGCCAGCGTCAGGGGCTGGCGACGCGTGGCTGCCTGTTCCGGCCGCCGCCCGTTGCCTTATCCGATCCTTGGAGAATCCATAAGTGAGCAAACTTTTCTCGAGTGTCGCGCTCCGCGGGCTGAACCTCGCCAACCGGGTCGTCGTGTCCCCGATGTGCGAATACAGCGCGATCGATGGCAATGCGCAGGACTGGCACCTGATGCATCTGGGTCAGTTCGCGACCTCTGGCATCGGCCTCGTCATCACCGAGGCGGCCGCCGTGGAACCGCGCGGCCGCATCACGCAGCAGTGCCTTGGCCTGTGGTCGGATGACAACGAGGCTGCGCTGAAGCGCGTGGTGGATTTCTGCCGTGGTGCCGGCCAGTCGGCACTTGGCATACAGCTCGCGCACGCCGGGCGCAAGGCGTCCACGCACCGGCCATGGGAAGGGCGCCAGCCGCTCAGCGCGGACGAGGGCGCCTGGCCGACGATCAGCAGTGCCGCCAACCCGCATGCGCAAGACTGGCATACCCCGGCGAGCATGGACGCCGTGGAGCTCGCCACCGTGAAGCAGGCGTTTGTAGACGCCACCGCGCGCGCGGAGCGGATCGGCTTCGACCTCATCGAAGTGCACGGCGCCCACGGCTATCTGCTCCATCAGTTCCTGTCGCCTATCGCCAACACGCGGGACGACGAGTACGGCGGTTCACTCGCGAACCGGATGCGCTATCCGCTCGAGGTGTTTCAGGCGATGCGCGCGGCGTGGCCTGAGTGGAAGCCCATGGGGTTGCGCCTCTCGGCTACCGACTGGATGGACGGCAGCTGGGGACCGGGCGATGCGGTCGAGTTTGCCAAAGAACTGCGTGCGCTCGGTTGCGACTACATCTGCGCGTCGTCGGGCGGCGCGTCGGACGAGCAGAAGATCGAACTCGGTGAGGGCTACCAGGTAAGGTTTGCGGAACAGATCCGCGCGCAGGCCGGGGTGCCGGTCATGGCCGTCGGCATGATCTACGACCCGCACCACGCTGAGCGGATCGTCGCCGACGGGCAGGCTGACATGGTGGCGCTGGCGCGCGGCCTGCTGTTCGACCCTCACTGGGCCGTACGCGCGGCCGCCGTGCTGGATGTCAAGGTCGCGACGCCGCCTCAGTATGCGCGCGCCTACGACTTCCGCTTCCTGCGAGAGAAAGAGCAGGACTGGGCGGCGCGACGCTGAGCGGCATCATCGTCGTGAGGCCAAAGGCGCGGGGTGTCAGTCCCGTGCTCATGTGACAGTGTCCGCGTTCACTCTATTCCGCCAGCCCGGCTTCGCGACGCTGTGGTTGACCGGTGTGCTCTACGGCACGATGCGCTGGTTGGAAGTGCTCGTCATCGCGCTCTATACATTCGAGTTGACGGCTTCGCCGCTCAGCGTCGCAGGCATGATGTTTCTGCGCATGCTGCCGATGATCCTGTTCGGCAGCGTGCTGGGTGCGGCTGCCGACCGGTTCAACCGGCTGCGTCTGTTGCAGGCCGGGTTCGTGCTGCTGATCATCACGTCGGCGTGCGTTGCCGCGCTGGCCTTCTCGGGTCAACTCGCACTCTGGCAGCTGGCCGTCGCGGTCTTCGCGAGCGGCAGTGTATTCAGCGCCGACCTGACCTTGCGGCGCATGCTCCTGGGAGAGGCGGCGGGCCCGGCCCGGCTCGGGCAGGGGCTGGCTCTCGATTCCGCGACGAGTAACGCAACGCGCATGATCGGCCCGCTGCTCGGCGGCCTGGCTTATGAGACGCTTGGCCTGGTCGGCGTCTACGGCATCGCGGCCGGCTGTTTCGCCGTGCTCGCCGTTGCGCTCGGGCGGCTGGATGCATCAGCGCCCGGGCCGTCCACATCCACGACCGCGTTTACACAGGCACTTCGCGATGCCGTTGACTACGTGCGCGGGCGCCCGGAAATCCAGGCGACGCTCGCCGTCACGGTTGTCATCAACATGTTCGCGTTTCCGGTTGCGTCGATGGTGCCAGTGATCGGGCGCGAGGACTTCGCCCTGAGTCCGGCGGCAGTGGGGCTGCTGGCCTCCGGTGAGGGCGCTGGCGCGTTCGTGGGTGCGTTGGTTCTCTCCTGGCTCATCAAACCGACCTACTACATCCGCGCATACGTCGCCGGTAGCGCGGTGTTTCTGTCTGCGGTCACCCTGTTTTCGACGGCCTCCGGCCTGTGGCCCGGGTGGACCCTGCTGGTCGCGGGCGGTCTTGGTGTCGCCGGGTTTGCCGCGATGCAGCCGACGCTCATCATGTCGTTCAGCGCGCCGGCGTTGCGGGGCCGGGTTATGGGGCTCGTGACGGTCTGTATTGGCACCGGGCCGATCGGGATTTTGCATCTCGGCCTGATGGCCGAGTGGTTGACGCCGGCACTCGCCGTACGCGTCATGGCGCTGGAGGGTTTGTTGCTGCTCGGCGTGTTGCTGTTAAGGTTCCCCATGCTGCGCCGCTCCGGCGTGGGGCAGATAGCGTCAGATTGACACTCATACAAGCGCTTGCGGGAGGCGTGGCGTGCACTACGACTACATCATCGTCGGCGGCGGCTCGGCGGGCTCGGTACTGGCCAACCGGCTGTCGGCACGCAGCGCCAACCGCGTCCTGCTGTTGGAAGCGGGCGAAGACACGCCGCACGGCGCGGTGCCAGAAGAGATCCTCGACAGCTATCCGGGTACCGCTTATCTGAACAAGCGTTTCCACTGGAACGATCTCAAGGTGACGACCGAAGTCATCTCCGGGAACGCACCGCCCGATGCGCCGCGTCCGCCGTTGCGCAAGTACGAGCAGGCCCGCGTGCTGGGGGGTGGGTCGTCGATCAACGGGCAGATGGCGAACCGCGGTGCGCCTACTGACTACGCCGAGTGGGAGGCCCGCGGCGCGACCGGCTGGGGATGGGATGACGTTCTGCCGTATTTCAAGAAACTCGAACGCGACATGGATTTCGACGATGAATTCCATGGACAAAGCGGCCGCATACCGGTGCGCCGCATCTTCCCGGAGTCCTGGTCTGCGCACGCGCATGCGGTAGCCAAAGCACTCGAGTCAGCGGGCTTTGAGTATCTGCCCGATCAGAATGGTGAGTTTCGCGAAGGTTACTTCCCGATCACGATCTCGAACGTCTACGAACGGCGCGTATCCGCGGCCATCGGATATCTCGACCCCACCACGCGGCAGCGGCCCAATCTCGAATTGTCGACCAACACGGTCGTTAGCGAGCTGGTGTTCGAAGGCCTCAGGTGCTGCGGTGTCAAAGCATTCGTGAACGGCGCCGAGCGGACGTTTCATGCCAACGAAGTGATCCTGTCTTCCGGCGCCATTCACTCACCGGCGCATCTACTACGCGCCGGGATCGGCCCCGCACTGGCGCTCAAGGACCTGGGTATTGAGCCGCGCGTGAACCTGCAAGGTGTAGGACAACGGCTGATGGACCATCCGTCGATCTCGTGTTCGTCATTCATTCTCCCGCAGGCGCGGATCAATCCGTATACACGCCGGCACATTCTCGTCGGGTTGCGCTACACCTCGGACATTCCCGACGTCCCGCTCGGTGATATGTTCGTAGCGGTCGTGCAGAAGTCATCCTGGCATGCCGTGGGCGCCCAGATAGCCTCGATGCTGACGTTCGTGAACCGGACCTACTCAGAATCCGGACAGGTCAGACTCGCAACGGCGAACTGGCGCGACGAGCCGATCGTGGAATTCAATCTGCTCTCCGACCGCCGCGACCTCGACCGGCTGATGGCGGGTTTCAGGATGCTGGCCGGTTTGCATGAGCATCCCGCGATGCTGGCCGCGACGGCCGATCCGTTTCCGGCGAGCTTTGGCGACAAGGTGCGCCAGGTGAGTGAGGTCAACGCGCGCAATCGCCTGCTGACCGGGGTGTTCGCAAAACTACTGGATGGTCCGGCACCGCTTCGTCGATGGTTGATGAATCGCTTCGTGCTCGATGGCTTCAGTTTTGCCGATGTCATGACGAACGACGAGGCCCTCGAGGCTTTCGTGCGGCGTTCGGCAGTGGGCGTGTGGCATGCGTCGTGCACGTGCAGGATGGGTGCCGACGACGATCCGGACGCGGTTACGAACTCGGCCGGGCAGGTCAGGGGCGTGGGTGGGCTGCGGGTTTGCGACGCGTCGGTTTTCCCGATCGTGCCATCGGCCAATACGAACCTGCCGACGCTGATGACAGCCGAGAAAATCGCCGATCAAATCCTGACCGGCGCTTAGCGGTTGCCTGCACCGCAAGCCCTCGATAAGGGCCCTAAGACGGGCCGAACCAGACCGGCGTGTCGCCAGCCCGCCACGCGGAATATTTCCGCATGACCGCGGAAAACAGAGTGCTCTCTTCGTGCTTCACGAGCCAGGTCAGCAGCCTCGGGTATGGGGCCGACGAGAACCATTGCCAGTCGACGCGCGCGAACTGGCGGACAAACGGAAAGATGCCGATGTCGGCCACAGACGTCTCGGGTCCGGTCAGGGCGTCACCGTGCCTGGTGAGCCGCTGTTCCAGTGCGGCGAGGAACACCTCGCCGCACTGGCGGTATTCGATCTGAGTGCGTTGCGGAAAGCGCACGTGATACTTGTACCGATCGAGCTTTGGCTTGAATGACAGGTCGCAGTCACGCACCAGGGCGAGGTCTTCATCCGCGCGGTCGGTGAGCCACGCGTGCGGATCGTTTTGCCGCAGCGCCCAGAGCATGACCTCCAGACTCTCTTCCAACACCGAGCCGTCGGCGAGTTGCATGACTGGCACGGTCGCTTTGGGCGACAGCGCGACGAACTCCGGCGGTTTGTCGCGCAACACCACTTCACGAAGTTCGCACTCGATCCGCGCGGTGAGCAGCGCCATGCGCGCCCGCATCGCGTAGGGGCAGCGCCGGAAGCTGTAGAGGATCGGGTGGGCAGGCTTCATTTCGTTTGCAATTCGCTTTGCGTGCCCATTACATCCGTGCGCTGCAAGACCAGTTCCTCCTGACGCTTTCGCTCTCGCAGTCGCCGACGCTTGTCATCCGATACCGAATCCAGGCAGTGCGGACACGACACACCGGGCTCGTAGCGGGCGTCCGCGCGGTCGGCGGCTGACAGCGGGTGCCGACACGCGGAACACTGTGTGTACGAACCCGGCGCCAGACGGGCGTCGACCGCGACGCGGTCATCGAACACAAAGCACTCGCCTTGCCACCGATTGTCGTCCGCCGGCACATCCTCCAGGTAGCGCAGGATGCCGCCGTCGAGGTGGAAGACCTGTTCGAAGCCCTGCGTCAGCAACAGGTGGGTGGCTTTTTCGCAGCGGATGCCGCCGGTGCAGAACATGGCGACCTGTCGATGGCGGGCCGGGTCCAGCGATCGTGCGGCGAATTCGGGAAACTCCCGGAACGTCGTTGTGTCGGGCGAGATGGCACCGGGAAAGGTGCCGATCGCATGTTCGTAAGCGTTGCGCGTATCGATGACCAGCACGTCGGGGTCGGCCAGCAGGGCGTTCCATCGAACCGCGTCGACGCGTTCACCCGAGCGCGCATTGGGGTTCACGCCCTCGACCCCCATCGTCACGATTTCCCGCTTGAGCTTGACCTTCATGCGTTTGAATGGCGGTGCGTCGGCGAATGACTCCTTGTAAGTCAGCCCCGGAAAGCGATCGCGCGTCAGGAACGACTGACGCAACTGGTCGATGGCCTCGCGCGTGCCGGCCACCGTGCCGTTGATGCCCTCGTCAGCGAGTAGCAGCGTGCCGCGGAGGTCGAGCTGCTGGCAGGTATCGAGCAACGGTGCCCTGAGGTCTTCGAAGTCCGGTAACTCCACGAAACAATACAGTGCGGCGACCACCGTCTGTGTGTCGGTCGCGGCCGACTTGAGGTCGGAATCGGGTCTGTGGGAATCTGCGGACATTCGCGGACGCGCGCCTCCTTCGAGTTCGCGCCGATCGTAGCAAACGGCTGGGAGAGCTGGCACTTGCGACCCGTTAACGGCGGCGTTCGGTTCAACCTGCGCAAGATGCGCGTCGACGCTGCCTCCACGGTGCGCTACGTGCTCGATGCGGGCGACGAGCCGGTCGCGATGCATCAACTGCTGGGGGGCCGCGTCGTGTTGCGCTTCAGCGGTGTGATCCATTGCGTCGCCTGCGGCCGCCGCACGAACAAGAGCTTCAGCCAGGGGTACTGTTTCCAGTGTTTTCGCTCGCTGCCCTCTTGCGATCGGTGCATCGTCAGTCCAGAGCTCTGTCATTACGCGGCTGGAACGTGCCGGGACCCGGAATGGGGCTTGCGCACGTGCTTCGCACCGCACGTTGTGTACCTCGCGAACTCGTCGGGGCTGAAGGTGGGAATCACGCGTTCTACGCAGACTCCGACGCGCTGGATCGATCAGGGCGCACGTGCGGCGTTGCCGATCGTAACGGTGCCCGACCGTCTGGCATCCGGGCGCGTCGAGTCGGCGATGAAGCAGCACGTGGCGGACAAGACCAATTGGCGCGCCATGTTGAAAGGCGACCCTCCGGGAGTCGATCTGCACGAGGCCCGGGACAAGTTGCTGGCCGAATGTCGCGACGCACTTGCGCAAGTGCCGGGTGCCGTGGCCGTCGACGACGCTGAAGTTCTGACCTTGCGTTATCCGGTCAGCCGGTATCCGGACAAGGTCCGTGCGCTGACAGCCGAAAAGATGCCGGAAGTCTCCGGTCGGCTCGATGGCATCAAGGGCCAGTATCTTCTGTTGGATACCGGTGTCTTCAACGTGCGGCGCCACACGGGTTACGAATGCACTATGTGGGTAGAGAACGAGGCTTTTGCGTCCCGTTCCGCGACCTGTTGAATGGGAATGACGATGCTGGAGCAGCTTGACGTCGGGGTCGGTCGAACGGAACAGCTGGTCGTGGATGCCGGGCGCGTCATCGATTTTCTGGGCCCCCGCGGTCGGGTCTACAGCTCTCCGTCGATGGTCATGGACATGGAGTGGTGCTGCTGGTATCTGCTGAATATGTACCTGCGCCCGGACGAGTCGTCCGTTGGTGTCTATGTCGAGTGGCATCATCTGACGGGAACACCACTTGGCCAGCAAGTAACCGTGACGGCTACCATCGCCGCGGTCGAAGGACGCCAGGTCAGCTTTACGACCCAGATCCACGACCGATTCGGTATCGCCGGGCACGGTTCGCACAAACGCGTAGTCGTCGAGGTCGAGCGGCACCTGGGAAGACTCGAACAGCGCTTCCCGCCGTCGACCGCCACCTGAAGAAGGCCATCTGCTGATGTCGGAGCTTTGCCTGCGCTGGCGTTCATCTTTCGCAAACCACGAGAACCGCTTTGTTCTGGGCGATGAGGAACCTGTGTCCAATGAGCATGTGGTGGTGATGCCGCCGCGGCAGTCTGACGCTCGTCGCACTGGCGCCATCGCCGACCTTGGTCTGTCGCAGGACTGGCTCGCGCGCGCCGGCCTCCGTGTCGGCGGCTGGTACCCGGGGCGCCTGGTCGCCGCCGCACAGGGGCCGCTCGGCACCCTGGCTGCGGCCGCCGCCGTTCGTGTGGTTGCGCTCGACGGCGGCGAACTGACGCTGGACGCGAATCCTCCATTGGCCGGTGCTGAGGTCGTTGCCAGCCGGCCGCCTCCGGACGAGCCGCGCGTACGCGAATGGCTCGGGTTTGGTCCGGGGTTGGAGGCTGTCGACGACATCGCGGCCGCATTTGAACCGGGTGCCACGCACCTGGCGCGGCAAGACGAAACGGATGACGCACTGTTCTACGCCGCGCCGCGGATGGTGCACCATATCGACAGCGACGCACGCACCCGCATCGCTGCCTTGTACGCCCATTGGATCGATGCCGATGCAGCTGTACTCGACTTGTGCTCCAGCTGGGTTTCGCACTACGCAGGCGGGGCAAGTCCGTTTCGTAGCGTAACCGGGCTCGGTATGAACGCGCGCGAGCTGGCGGTCAATCCGCAGCTCGATACCTGGGTGGCCCACGACCTCAACCGCGATCCAGTGCTGCCGTTCGATGCCGCGTCATTCGATGCCGTGACGTGTACGGTGTCGTTCGAGTACCTGCGCGATCCGTCCGCGATCCTCACAGAAGTCGCGCGCGTGCTGAAGCCGGGCGGCCGGTTCGTCAATACCTTCTCGGACCGTTGTTTTCCGACCAAGGCAATTGCGCTCTGGGCGGTATTGCATCCATTTGAACGGCTGGGGTTCCTGGGTGCGAGCTATCACCGCTGCGGGCTGTTTGAGTCCATTGACACCGTGACCATTCATGGTGCGCCGCGTCCGCCGGATGATGATTACTTCGGCCAGATCCCAAACGCCGATCCGGTCTTCGCAATCTGCGGACGGCGGGTCGCTTGACGGCGTTCGCGTGAGACGGTGCGCTCAGCGAAGCTGTTTGGGTAACCATGTCGCGAGGTCTGGCCAGGAGATCAGCAAGGCCAATACCAGCAGTTCGATGATGATGAACGGCACCGCTGAGCGGACCACGGCGCCCAGCGACACATCGAACGGTGCAACCCCTTTCATGACGTAGAGCAGAAGACCGAAGGGCGGTGTGAGGAGACTTATCTCCATCGTGATCAGCATCAACACCATCAGCCAGATAACGTCGATGTTGAACGCAATTTGCAGTGAGTTCGCGCCCAGCAGGAAGAACGGCAACGTCAGCAGCAGCATCGAAACCTGGTCCATGAAGGCGCCCAGGAACAGCAATACCGCCATCATCATGATGACGACCGTGAGCGGCGTCAGGTCGAGCGAGGTGATCGCCTGCAGCATGCCGTCGGTTGCGCCGCTGTTCGCAAGCGCCTGCGAGAAGACCAGCGAGCCCGCGATGATGAACAGGATCATCGTGTTGATTTTGGCCGTTTCCAGAAGTGCCCGCCCGACATCGCGCCAGCCGAAATCGGCGCCTTCCACGCCTGAAATCCGTACGACCCGGGCAAACAGCCGGAAGAACCAACAGGCGAGCAGGGATGCGACGCAGCCGAGCGCGGCCGCTTCCGTTGGCGAAGCGATCTTGAAGAAGATACTCCCCACGACGACGACGAAGATCAGCATCAACGGCGCGATGTAGACGACAAACGGCGCAACCCGGTTCAGCAAAGTACTGCCCCGCCCGGCATAGGCGAAGTGACCGAGTTGCCGCGCACCCAGATGCACGCTTACCCGGAATGGCTCGTGAAGCTCAGCCTCATCCGGCGTATAGGCAGGTGCTAACGTCGGGTCGAGGACGCACCGAACAACCACGTAGCCCACAAACAGCAGAGCCATCAAGACGCCAGGGACGATGCCGGCTATCAGCAGCTGCGCGACCGACTGCTCGGCCAGTGACGCCAGCAGCACGGCGAGCGCTGACGGCGGGATCAGCATCGCGATGCCGCCGACCGCCATGATCGGCCCCATCGATATCGATGGCTGATAGCCCCGCCGCGTCATGTCCGGCAGCAGCACGGAACCGAGTATGGCGGTATTGGCGATCGTCGAACCTGACAGTGACGAGAAGATCGTTCCGCCAGCGATGGACACGACGCTAAGTCGTCCGGGTACGCGCGCGATCAGGCGATCGATCGCGCCGATCGCTTTGAAGGCAACGCCGGTCTGCAACAGGATTTCACCCATCAGCAGGAACAGCGGAATGGGTGCGAGCGTGAACTTGATGGCGTTGTGAAACTCCATCGGCATCAGGACGAGGCCGATGTCGCCATAGATGAACAGCGCCGTGCCGAGGACGTTGGCGCCGAAGAACGCAAACGCGACCGGCATGCCGAGAAACATGGCCACGCAAACCGTGCCGAGCAGAAGCGCAAACGCGAAGTACCATTCCATTGTCTGAACGGCTCTCGCTACAAACTGGCGCCGACGTCGCCAGAGCGCTCGCGGGCGACAATCTCAGGTGCGCGCCAGGCGCGCAGTACAAACTCCACGGCGAGTAGCGCGAAGGCGAACGCGAAAACCACCATCATGTACCAGGTTGGAATGCGCAAATCCTTATCCGGCAGCGTGCCATCTTCGAATTCGGAGATAGCCATGCGCGTTCCGTAGACCGCCAGGGCTGTACAGAGTAGCGTCGCGGCACCGTCAACAAACTGCTCGAGGCGAATCGCTGCGCCTGTCGGCAATGCTGAGGTCAGCACGTCGACGCGCACGTGCGCACCCTGGTGCAATACCCACGGAGCACCGAGAAACACACCGACGTATAGAGCGTACTCAACAGCCTCGTGCAGCCACCACAGATTGCCCCACTGCATCTTGACCAGCAGCAGGTTCAGGGGAATCAGCAAAGCGATCGACGCGATCGATGCGGCGACCAGCATCATCAGGCCGTAGAGCAGCTGATGAAACCGCCGTTCAAAAAAAGTCACGGTGAGATGCGACGCGAGCCCGCCGGAGGCCCGCGCCGACGATCGCTTAGTTGCGGGTGAACAAGGCTTTCAGCCTGGCGCCGTGTTCCGGGCTTCTGTCAAGCACTTCTGCCCAGGCTGCATCTTTCGCCGCCTTGACCCATGTGTCCCGATCGGCACCGCTGAATGTGACGGTCTGCATCCCGCGTTCGGCAACCCAGTCGGCCTGTTTCTTGAGCGCTGCCTGAAAACCAGCTGAGCCGGTTTCCGCTTTGGCTTCGAACGCGAGGCCAACTTCATTCAACACCGCCTTTTGCGCATCTGTCAGCGTGTTCCATTTCTTGTTGTTGACAACGGTGTGCAGTGAGGACTGATAGAAGCCCGGGTCGACGCGATATTTCGTGACCTTAACCCACGAAGGCACCCACCCGAGAGCTGGCCAGCCGTAACCCTGCACCGTGCCGTTTTCCATATAGGTGTACACCTGCTGGATGTTCGAACGCTGCACCGTGGCGCCGAGTGACTTGAAGAAGGCGGTGTAGACGGGAGACACGCGCAGGTTCAAACCTGAGAGATCAGGTTTGTCGATGGGCTTGCTGAGCCACAGATGAAACGGTCCGAAGTCATGATGGCGTGCCAACAAATGGAGATTCTTGGCATTCAGCAACTTCTGGATGTAATCAAAGCCGCCGTTCTTGCGCAGTTCGGCAAAGGTGTATTCCTGCAGGCGCAGGACCGGCGCTTCGGGCAGCACGTTGCCGAAGTAGGCCTCCGTGCAGCCGACCATGTCGTAAGCGCCTTTGGCCATCTTCTGGGTCAACGTAAACGGAGAGCCGATCGCCGGGGCGCCGCCGACGAGGTCGATCTGCACCGTGCCCTTACCTTTCTCGTTAACGGCCGCGACCAGCGCCTCGAACGGTTTGCCAGGCGGTGAGCCGATCGGGAAGCAGCTGGCGCCACGAAGCGTCACTTCGTCCGCGGCGGCGGTGGTTGCGCCGAATGTCAGTGCCGCACCGAACAGGACGCTGAGTGCGCTGGTACGTGGGGTTGCGGTGAATGGCATGGGTTCTGTTCCTCCCGTTGCTTCGTACGGACTCTGCGAGTCCTGCGTTGTTGTAGAGCGCTCAACCCGGTGTTTCGACCTGGTTGCGTTCCGCGGCGTCAAGGCCGCCCGGCCCGCTGTCGCAAATCCTGACTGCGCGCACGACCCGATTATAGGGGTACCGCCGGCATCGGACGACCTGGGTGCACCAGGGTGGTGTTTACCCAGACGTGAGTACGGAGTCTGGCAATTCTTTGCCTACCTCGCGACGCGGGCCTGACCGCCAGTCGGACCACGGAATCTCGCGCCCGGGCCAGACCACTTTGCTGAATGGCCACGCGTGCTTGAGCCAATGACCCAGCGTGACCCACACCGCCTGATCGCTCACTTCGGCACCGCTACGCAGCCAGAAGAACACCTCGGCGTCGAAGGGCTCGATGCGCGGCGGGTAAATGTACAGGCAACCGATGCAGCGGCTAGCCGCAAGTGTCAGGATGGTGTAGGTAAACCCCTGGCGAAGTTCGAATTCCGCGTAGTGTTCTCTCAGGTCGTTCCCGTTTTCGGCGAGCGTCATGCGCGGTGACGGCCAGTCGTGATGGTCGGCAAACACGCTGTGCAGACTCGCCTCGCTGCTCATGACCGCGTCGTAGTCGAGCAGGTTATGGCGAGGGTGCAGAACTTCGAGACGGAAACTCTGTGTCACGAACAGGCGCGGTGGTACAAAATTTCGCGGCACGAAGTCTGGCGGTGCGAAGTGTGCGGTGGTCATTCGGAAAATCGGCTCCTCGCGGGCGCGTTCACGCTGGCGGGTGCGCGGCTCCGACGGTGTCGAAGCTGAAGGCGTGCGGCTGACGATATGTGCGAGTCAGGCCGGTCGTTAGCGACCGGCCTGATGATGGGCATGGCATCACAGGAGGACCGTGTCAGTCCTGACCTTGAATGCCCCATTTCTTGTTCAGCTCCTTGAAGAAGCCGGCCTCGTGCTTCATCCGCATCCAGTTGTTCAGGAAGCTCATCCACACGTAGTCGTTCTGCGGTGCAATGAACGACAGCGGCAGGCTGTTCGCGACTTCCTGAAACGGGATGATCAGCTGCTCGTGTGTACTCGACAGTTTGCCGGCCTCAAGGCTGCTGGAGATTGTCACATCGACGCGGCCCGCGAGCAGTTCCTGCCAGTCGCGCGCCGGCGACTCGACTTCTTTCACAGTAGCTTTCGGCAGGCGCAGCTTCACGAAGTCGGCGAACGACGTACCGAGGTTGTAACCGATCGTCACGTCGGGGTTGTTGAGGTCTTCCCAAGTATTGAATTTGCCAGCGTGCTTTTTGTTCGTGAGCGGCAGGTAACCGGTGCGGCCCCACGGAATCGTATAGCCGGCCGCCTTGGCGCGCGATACGGTCATGGATGTGCCCGTCATGACGATGTCGTATTTGCCAGCGACGACGCCGTTGATAAGCGTTTTCCAGTCCGTGGGCACGAATTCGATTTCGACGCCCATGTCTTTAGCGAGCTGTCTCGCCGCATCGATCTGGTGCCCTCGGTACTCTTTGGTTTCCGGGTCCTTGAACGACATCGGGTTGAAGTCGCCCGTGGTGCCGACCCGTACTTTGCCGTCGTCCAGCACGCGGTGCAGGATCGATCGGTCGGCGGCCGATACCGCTGCATTCGCCATCATCATGGTCGCCAGTGCGGCAACCGCAAGTAGTCTTTTCATCGTCAGCTCATTCCCCAGTTGTTCGTCCGATCCGAAGAGGCCGGTACGTGTGCGCAAAGATAGCCCGCGGGCCGTGTTGGCGTCGAGCGAGCGTCAAACCGGACCGCCTCAGGCCGGCTCCCCGGTCACGCGGTCCCAGATGAACCGCTCGCGTTCCGCCTGAGATAGGCGATCGGATTCCAGGATGACATCGGCTACCCGCAAGCCGTGTTCGCGCATCGTCTCCAGCGACGGCGCGTCGTCATGCGTCCACGGCGTTACCGTGTCCTGGCAGTACGTCGGGACGTGCGGCAGGCCGTGATAGTCCGGCTGTGGCGGTTCGTTGCCGGCTTCCAGAGCGCGCACGTGCTCGCGCAACAGTGCCCGAAGCCGTGCGACACCGGCGTCGGACGAAGCCCGGTTCTCGAGCGCATGGATAGCGATCGGCCGTTGCGATACCTGCGCCTCGTAGTCACCCGGAAACCGCTGTGATTCTTCGTAACTGCGTTCGACGGCGGTTTGACCGACGAAGTCGATCGACTCCTTGCCGACTTCATCCGGCCGGTCTTTACCCTGCGGATCCAGGGCTGTGGAGAAGAACCGCCACCCGATAGTGATCGTATGGGTGTTGTCTACCGGCACCATCCAACGCAGGATCGCCACGCGCTGGAAGCTCTTGTCGGTATCGGCTTCCTCCCAAATGGCGCCGGTCTGGTTGCCGTTCGGCAAGATAGAGTCGGTTGTCCGCGTCCACAGCCGTGCACCAATATGGCGTGTTTGTACATTGAACATGCCGAGCGGCGTGCGGCGGTAGTCGATGACCTGGTCGACACCCGACGCCGCACCGAACTGCACCCCGCTCGACCTTGCATGTAGATGCAATACGTGGATCGGGTCCTGCGTGTTTTCGTACACCTGCAACCAGTTACACGGCGTCATAATGGAAAAAGGTTTGGAAACCGTGCCCGGCATGTACTCCGTGTCGAACGTCGGCAGCTCGGGCGTCAGCTCTGGCGGCCCTAGGTAGGCGAACAGCAAACCGTTGCGTTCGCGCACCGGGTAGGCACCCTGCACCACGCGTTTGCAGATCGGGCTGTTCTCCGGTTCCGAACCGGCGCGGATGATCGTGCCATCGATATCGAAGTGCCATCCGTGGTAGCAGCAGACAATACCGCGCTCGGCCGGAATCCCGTATTCGAGCGATGCGCCGCGGTGCGCGCAGTGTCGATGCAGCAGACCCACGCGGTTCGCCTGATCGCGAAACAGTACGAGCTCTTCGCCGAGTATCTTGACCAGCAGCGGCAACTCACCGAGTTCCGCAGTCATGGCGACCGGTTGCCAGTAGCGGCGCAGATATTCGCCGCACGGCGTGCCGGGCAGCACGTGCGTGAGTTCGGGATCTTCTGACCCTATGGGCTGGCGATAGTAACCCTGAAACCCGGGCGGCCGGTTCGGAAGTGACATCAGCTCTCTCTCCGCAGTCGCGGCCAGGCTGGAATGCACCCCTGCATTCGTCTGAGGAGCCCGGCAGACTCGATCGAATTCTGCCAGAATCGGATACGAAACCAGAGCGGCTGGCTGACTTGGGGCGTAGCTGGCGGCGTAAGCCGGAGGTGATGCGACCATCGTGGTCGAAGAGCGGAGTGGCAACGCGGCCATCTGTCTGGAGGCCGTCAACAAGTGGTTCGGAGATCTGCACGTACTGCGAGACGTGAGCTTGAGCGTGCAGTCCGGCGAACGTGTCGTGGTCTGCGGGCCGTCAGGGTCTGGCAAGTCGACGATGATCCGTTGCATCAACCGGCTGGAGCGGCACGATTCTGGCCGGGTGGCGGTGAACGGCGTAGACCTCGACGAATCGACGCGCAATATCCAGACCGTCCGGCGTGGTGTCGGGATGGTCTTTCAGCAGTTCAATCTGTTCCCGCACCTGAGCGTGCTACGCAATCTGACACTCGCGCCGATGCGCACGCTGAAGCTGTCGAAGGCAGCGGCCGAAGAGCGTGCGATGGCGTATCTGGAACGCGTGCGCATTCCCGAACAGGCGCACAAGTTTCCGCGCCAGCTCTCTGGCGGGCAGCAGCAGCGTGTCGCGATCGCGCGTAGCCTCTGCATGGAACCGAGCATCATGCTGTTCGATGAGCCAACCTCGGCGCTGGACCCCGAGATGATCTCGGAAGTGCTGGACACCATGATCGAACTCGCCGAGAACGGTATGACGATGGTATGCGTGACGCATGAAATGGGATTCGCACGCCGGGTCGCTGATCAGGTGGTGTTCATGGACGAAGGTTCAATCGTCGAAAGTGCGCCGCCAGGAGAGTTCTTTTCAACCCCTCGCAGCGAGCGTACCCGCACGTTTCTGAGCCAGATTCTGGCGCACTGATAACGAGAGACGTAGGCCATGCGTTGGATGAAACTGCTTCTCGCTGTCGGGCTGAGCCTGCTCTTGGCCGGCTGCGCGAGCTCCGACAAATGGGGCTGGTACGTCATCAGCCCGGCGACCAAGCGCGGGCGCATCAACATCGAGTTTCTACTTTCCGGTGTGGGCTGGACCATCGGAATCACCATCTGCTGCGTGATCCTGTCGGTGGTACTCGGTTTTGTGCTTTATTCGCTGCACCTGAGCGGCAACCGCTGGTTGAGTTTTCTATACCGCGGCATCGTCGAAGTGTTGCGGTCGATCCCACCACTCGTCTCGATCCTGTGGGTATATTACGGCCTCCCCGTCCTGGCCGGTGTCGACTTCAATCCGTTTGTGTCAGGCACCGTGGCGTTGTCGCTCTACGGCGCCGCTTTCATGGCGGAGATCTATCGCGGCGGCGTGCAGTCGATCGAGCGCGGACAGTTCGAGGCGGCTGACAGCCTGGCGCTGTCGACCATCGACAAGTTGCGCTATGTGATCTTGCCGCAGGCGCTGCGTCGATCGTTGCCGGCGATGGGCAACCAGTTCGTCATCATGCTGAAGATGTCATCGCTGGTGTCTGTCATTGGCTTGAGCGAGGTGGTGCGCCGGGCCAATGAACTCGCTGTGACGGAATACCGTCCGCTCGAAATATACACATTCCTGGTATTGGAATACCTGGTGCTGGTGCTGGCATTGTCCGCCCTGGTGCGTTGGGTGGAACGGAAACTCGGCGCCGACGAGCACGATCCAGCCGCGGCCGCGCGCCCGGGCCAGTAGCGGTGTCCGCTCGGCACGGCGGATACCTTACGCTTTCGCCGGCTGCACCGCGTTCAGAACGGAGTTCTTATTCGGAGTAGTAACCGATCGTGTCACCCGCCAGTGTCACACCGAGGCCGTTCAAGAGCCGGTTCGAGTAGTTGAAATAGGCACAGACCTGATTGACTTCGAGAATGTCGGCATCGCTGGCACCACCCTCGCGCGCCTCGGCCAGATCGGCCTCCGCCATGTCGCCAGGCGCGGTTGTCAGCTTGGCTGCATAGCGCAGCAAACCGAGTTCCTTACCGCCGAATTCGCGCTCCGGCGCGCGCGCCTCGAACGCCGCATAAACCGCGTCAGCCCGGGCGTCATCGGCCATCAGCCGGCGCGCATTCATGAAGTGATGAGTCAGAGAATATTCGCATCCATTGAGCATGCTGACGTAGGCGGCCACACATTCGAGGAAGGCGAGCGGTTGTTCCACGTCTTCGTGGTGCAAAATACTGCGGTACAGCACAACGTGCCCGTGCATCGTTTCGGGGCGGAGGCTGTGCACCTTCATGACGTTGTCGACAGTGCCGTGCGGTGTTTTGACGACGTCGTACAGTTCTTTCAGGCGACCGCCGGCGACGGGCGGTTCAATAATCTCGATCCAGGCATTGCGTTCGCTCACGAGCCGTGTTCCTGTGTGATTTGATTTCGGTCCATATCAGTCGCGCGATGGGCGCGAGACTCCGGCGCGTAGGCCGGCGCCAGTGTTGGTTTAGCGATTCCAGATGATCTCCGAGAACCGCGATCTTGCAAGCCATCGGTTGCAGACGCAAAACACACGCCGGCAGCTGTTCGGCAGGCTTCACCACACCCCTGGCTCCGCACTCAGTCGCGCAATGAGGTCAGGCAAACCGAATACGGCTTTGGCATGAAGATTTTAGTGACCGGCAGCAGCGGCCACCTCGGCGAGGCACTGATGCGGGAATTGCCCGGCCTCGGCCACGAAGTCGTCGGCATCGACGTGCTGCACTCGCCTTTTACCACGCGTGTTGGATCCGTGACGGATGCCGGGTTTGTTGGTGATGTCATGCGCGGCGTGGAGGTCGTGTTGCATACGGCGACGCTGCACAAACCCCACGTCGCCACGCACCCGGCGCAGGCGTTTGTAGACGTGAATATCAGCGGCACCCTGACGCTGCTGGAAGCGGCCGTGGCGAACGGCGTCAATGCGTTCGTATTCAGTAGTACGACGAGCGTGTTCGGTCGTGCGATGGTCCCGGCGGACGACGCGCCCGCGCAATGGGTCACCGAAGCGTTGCAGCCGATCCCCAGGAACATCTACGGCGTGACGAAGTTGGCCGCCGAGAATCTCTGCGAACTCTACTGGCAGCGGTATCAGTTGCCGACGGTTGTGCTGCGGTTATCGCGCTTTTTTCTCGAAGATGACGACGACCGAACTGCGCGCGAGGCGTTTGAAAGTGACAACCTGAAGCTGGTCGAGATGCTCTACAGAAGGGTAGATATCGAAGATGCGGTGCGTGCCAACATATGCGCCTACGAACGCGCCGCGGGTCTCGGTTTCACACGTTGTATCATCAGCGCGACAACACCATTCGAACCGGACGACACGAGCGCCTTGAACGGCCGCGCCGCCGAGGTCGTGAGTCGCCGGTCACCTGGCTATGAGCGTCTGTTCGCGGCGCGCGGATGGCGGATGCCGAACCGTATCGGGCGGGTCTATGACAACGCGCACGCGCGGCGTGCGCTCGGATGGGCACCGGCGTATTCGTTCGAGTCGGCCGTGGCACGACTACGCGCTGGGTGCGACTACCGGAGCGCGTTGTCGCTTGCGGTCGGCAAGAAGCCTTATCACGCGCAGACCTTCGAGGAAGGACCGTATCCTGTCGACCCCTAACCGGATCCTGAAAAAGTAAATCCGGTACTGGTTCAGCATATCGATTGCGCCACATCTGCAACCGGCTGACGGGAAACAAGCGCTTGCGCGCCCATGTCTGCGGCGATATCGCCGTGTACCGTATCGCAGGCTGTTTTCCAGCAGCCCGCTGGCGCCTGGCGCGTGCCCCGGCCGCAATACCGGATGTGGGCTTCAGATGGCCAGGTCGTGTACGTTGTAATCGTGGATGTAGCGGTCGAAGTTGCCGGCGTCGAAGCGGAACTCATGCTCCCGGCCTGCAAACGGTGCGTATTGGAAACGCTGCTCGTCGGGGAACTGCTGCGCCCGCGCATCGATCGCAACCGGGATCACGGTCGAACGGCGGAAGACCCGCTCCTCGCCGTAGATTTCGTCTGACTCTACGGCGAGGGCCGCCCTGGCGCCCAGCACCGAAGTGCGCCGGTGAAATCCGAACGTCAGCGAGACCCGCAGGTCAGCGGAACTGTTGGCGAAAGAACCGTGCAAAAGCTGCCGGTTCACGATCGTGACATCCCCCGGCGCGCACTGCAGCGGCACGGCCGTCGGCAACATATCGGAGCCGCCGTGTTCGGCGATCATGGCCTTGATGTCGATCCGACCCAGTTTGTGGGTGCCGGGTACGACCCACAGGCAGTTGCCCAGCGATGCGCCGAACAGCTGCACCTGAAAGTTGAAGCCGTGAATGCCCGGATCCCAGTTCGGTGACTGCCAGTGCGTGACGCCGTCCTGATGCCATGAGACGGAAGCGCCGAGCCCGGGCTGTTTGACGAAGATCGCGTCGTTGAATGGGACGAAGTCGGTACCGTTGATCGATTGTGCAACGGACAGCAGATCGTGGTGCCCGTAGAGGCGCAGGCCCGAGGGCATCGCTTCGCACATCGCGTACATGACGAACACCACGTACTCCGGCGCGCTGTCGGCGGCGCGAGGTTGCGTCATCTGGTGTGGATGCCGGCCGCCGAGCAGGTTGGTTCCGCCCCACGGATCGGATAATGGCCGGGCCAGCCGGTAGGGACACCGCTGGTAGTCGAGACCGAGCGCGGGCCGGCCAGCGGCATCCACTTCGGCTCCGGGACGCACGGGCGCCCGTTCGATCATGTTCAGCGCATCGGCCTGCAGCGCGGCGATCTCGTCAGCGTCGATGACCTGTTCGAAGACGTAGAAGCCGTGCTCCAGGAACGCCTCGTGGATGGCGGCATCGAGCCGGCCGGCCCCATCGAGTTTTAACGGGCCGCGATTGCCAAGAGCCAGCGCCCGTTCGGCGCCAGCCCGCTGATATTCCGCAAGCCCGGCCGCATGCGCCGATGCGCTGGGACCCTGCGCGCCGTTACCGATGGTGTCTGCTGCTGCGCTCATCGTTGCCCGATCTCCTGAATCGCTCGCTTAACAGCATAAACGTCGGTCGGGGGCGACGCACGTCGCCCTGTCGCCGACCGCGGCGCTGCTGGCAACGGGCTTGCTGAGCAACGCGTGGGCTAGAGCTTCAGCGCATCCGGGTAAGTACAGCGCACGGCGACCACGGCCTGACGCCCCGAGCGGGTGATCGCGAGTGCCCGGGCAAAGGCATCGTGCAGGGCTTCCGGTTTCTCCACGGTTTCGCCGTGCCCGCCGAAAGCCTTCACGAAATGCGTGTAGTCGGGTGCCGGCTCCAGCGAGGTGAGCGGCATCACGTCAGTTTGAGCAGCAGCCCCTTGCGGATAAACGGCGATGGTCGATCGACGTACCGCGTTCCAGACCCGGTTGTCCGCGATAACGGTCAGCAATCCGAGACCGAGCGATGCCGCCGCATGATGGCAGGCACCAGGGTTCGAGAACGTGTAAGAACCGTCGCCCGTCGCCCAGACCACCGTGCGTTCGGGACAGGCGAGCTTGGCACCGAGCGCCGTCCCGCCAGCCCAGCCAAGTCCTCCGGAGGTGGGCAAGCCGAAGAATCCGTCGGCCCGCGTGATGTCCAGCACTCCCGGCGCGAGCCCGAGTTCGTTGACGATAACCGCGTCGTCGCCAACCACCTCGCTGAGTGCGCGGGTCATGAACTCGGGCGAAATCGGTTCACCGGGTGCCAGTTTGCCAGCGCCCGCGAGTTCTTCCTCGCGTCGGCGGGCAAGACGCGTCGTGAGCGCCACCCGGCGCGCCACGGTGGCACCGCGCGTGGCGTGATCGGTCGCAGCAAGTTCTGCATCCAGCGCTGCGACGAAGCTTGCCGCGGTCGCCGTCACAGCCAGATCGGCCGGGAAGGAGCGTACCGGCAAACCCGAGTACATCGGATCGGCGGCAACCTGCACGATGCGCGCGCCTTCCGCTACCGGCATGCGCCCGGGCATCCAGGGCACCATGGCATCGAGTACCAGCACCAGATCGGCGTCAGCGAGGTGCGGCCGTGGCGTTTCGCCAGCGTACATTGGATGTCGGGTGGAGATAGCCGGGCTCGTGCGCCAGAACTGTGCGACTGGGATCGCGGCCCGTTCCGCGAACGGACCGAGCACGTCGAACAGGGCTTGGTTGCCGTCGGATGTGATGACGAGCGGGCGTTCAGCCGCTTCGAGCCATGCGCGTACCTGGGTGACGGCGGCCGGGTCGGGATGCGGTGATGACGGGACCGCCTGTGTGCTCTGCGCGGCGCAGTCGAAGCGCCCCGGCAAGCGCTCGGCCAGCACCTCGCGCGGCAAACTGAGGTATACCGGGCCTTTTGGGTCGGCCTGACTGATGGCGAGGGCCCGATCGACCATGTCGACGACCTGCTCGCCGGCGCGAAGCTCGTTGTCCCACTTCACGAACTCGCGCAGGATGCCGCCCTGGTCAAACATTTCCTGGCCCCAGTGGATCGGGGCATTGCGACTGCCGAGCCGCCCATCTTCGGTGATCGGTGTGCGCCCGGAGGCAAACATGACGGGCACGTTGCCGCGCGACGCGTTGATAATACCCATCAGCCCGTTGGCTACCCCCACGTTCACATGCACCATCGCGCACTGCGGCTTGCCGGTCATCAGGTAGTAGCCGTGCGCCATCGCGACCGCGACGGTCTCGTGGATTATCTCGACCGCGCGCGGCATCGGCAGCGGATCGTCTTCCGCTGCGGCCATCGCTTCGATGATGGGTGCAAAGTCGGTGCCGGCATTGCCAAATATCCAGTCGACTCCGCGGGACTTGAGCCCGTAGAGAAACGCCTCGGCGACGGAACGGGGGCTGCGGTGCATACGAATTCCCAAATCACGTTCAAATGTTCGGTAGCTTCGCCAGTCTAAGCGCTCGACTGCTGCGGCGCTCATGTGAATTGCTCTGACGGGCGGCGGCGGAGTCCGGACCCCAGGATGGTCTCTCAGGCAGGAGATTTGACGATATGCGGTATCTCGGCATTCTCGCGGCGCTGGCGCTGGCGCTGGCGCTGGCGCTGCCAACGTCGGTGACGGCGACGGGACTAAAGCCGGATGAGCGAACCCTCTACCTGCTGGACGCCATGTCGGACAGCCCGCTCAAACGCACGCTCGACGCCTGTAGAGACGCGCGCATGACGCCGCGCAATTTTTCGATAAGCCACCGCGGCGCGCCTGCCAGGTACGCCGAGCACACGGCTGCGTCCTACCGCGCGGGCGCCGCACAGGGTGCGGGTATCGTTGAGTGCGATGTCACGTTCACGCGCGATAAGGCGCTCGTGTGCCGGCACGCGCAAGACGACCTTGCGAGGACCACGAACGTACTCGAAACGCCGTTTGCGCAGCGCTGCGCAAGTCGTCCATCCGGCGCGTCCTGGGAAGCCCCGGGTACAGCCCGGTGCAGCACGGCGGACCTGACTTTGAAGGAATTATTGAGCCTCGAAGCAAGAATGGACTCGCGGGGCCAACATCCGGCGCTGGCGCCGGCGGCCGGTACGCGCGTGATGACGCATCGCGACGCGATTCGTCTGATCGATGAACTGGGCCGGGATTTCACGCCGGAACTCAAACGGCCGAGCGTCCCAATGCCGTTCGACGGCTTGACCCTGGCCGGCTATGCGCAAGCGCTGATCGACGACTACAAGGCGCTCGGCATTTCGCCGGAACGGGTCTGGCCGCAATCCTTCCGCCTCGCTGACGTGCGCTACTGGATCGCCGAAGAGCCCGACTTCGGTCGTCAGGCGATCTATCTGGACGGTCGCTACCGGAACTCCGACTTCAATGCGGGGCGCCCGGATCGACTCACTCCTAGCATGGCGGCGCTGAAGGCAGAAGGTGTCAACTTTCTCGCGCCGCCGCTGTGGGTTCTGCTGACGCTGGAGGCAGATCGCATCGTCCCGTCCGCGTACGCGCGCGCCGCGAAGGATGCTGGCCTCGAACTTGTCGCATGGACGATGGAGCGGTCGGGACCACTCGGGCGAGGCGGCGGCTGGTACTTTCAGAGCGTTCGCGATGCCATCCGTTCAGACGGCCAGTTCTTCGAGGTGCTGCACGTGCTGGCGAAAGACGTCGGCGTGCGCGGCGTATTCTCCGACTGGCCGGCGCCCGTCACGTTCTATGCGAACTGCATGGGTTTACCGTAGCGGCCGGCGCAACGCGGTGGTTATCGGTCCTGATAGCGATTCGGCATTTTGGCGCGATCGTGCCCTTTCTGGTGAGCGTAGTTGGCCCGGAAGAACTCCATGATGAGGTCGGCGTAGAGCGCCGTCGGGTAGGCGGCGGGCTTGCTTTCGCTGACGCAGGAAGGCAGCGGCGCGAGTTGTCGGTAAGGATTCGGGCTGTGGAAGTAGGCGAGCGCGTAACGATCGCGCGAGCCTTCCACGACGACACCATGCGGCGTCGACAAGAACCGGTCGTTCGACAGACGGCGCATGATATTGCCCAGATTGACGAGAAACGTGCCGGGGATGAGCGGCGGTTTTACCCATCCGCCGTCGGGCAGCCGCACACCCAGACCCGGAACCTCGGTTCGCGCGAGTATTGTGATAAAGCTGTTGTCCGTATGCGGGCCCTGACCGAAAGCGTTGTCTGCGCCGGAGGTCGGCGGGTAGTGGAGCATGCGCAGCGTGGCGTGATTCTCGTCGGAAAAGAGTGAGTCGAAAGTGTTCGACGGCATGTCCAGCGCGGTGGCAAAGACCGGCAGCAGCCGCTGTCCGAGCTTATTCAGCGCAGCGAAATACGCCATGACCTGACGCCTGAACCCGGGCATCTGGTCGGGCCACTGATTGCGCCCGCGCAAAGGTTTTCCTGCCATGACATCAGGATGATCCGCGGCCCGGTCGTGCGTCACGAAAAACGATTCGTTTTCGTTCGGTCGCGTTGCCGCGTGCACGGTTGAATGCCTTTGCGTGCTGGCGTTCATGGCGAGGTAGCCGACGTTGTAGGCGTCCAGGCTGAGCGCCTGCTTGCGGGCCAGCGGCAACGCATGAAAGGTCCGGCTGGCCTCGAACGTATCGTCGATGAGTTGTTGTTCCACGCCGTGCCCGCGCAGATAGAAAAAACCGATGCGCTCGCATGCTTCGCGGACCGTTTCGGCGAGCGGCGCGAGCGCCTTGTCGTCACCGTCCAGATAAGCGCCGAAATCGATGACGGGGATCTGGTTCACCGCTTCCGGGCTGGTGGCGGCTTGGGCGTCGAACAGGCTCATGACGTTACCTCATTGCCGGGTCGCGATGATTTCGACCGGCGCGATGATGCCCTGCATGACACCGTAAACCATATTGCCGAGTCGTGTACCGGCCTCCGGCCCGAGTACGAGCTGCAGCCCGAGTGCCGGCGGTCCGCCGGCCTCGGCCGCGGCGGCCCGCGTAGCAGCGAAGAACTCGCGCGCGAAATCGCGACGGTTGACCGGCTTCAGGGTTTCAAAGTCAGCCGTCCGTAGCGCCTCCACATACTGGTCGGGCGTTGCGACAAAGCTGGTCTCCGGCGATCGCGACCACGGCGCCGGATAGCAGATTTCGCCGCTCCCTACTCGCATGATGTCGTAAATACCGAAGCGCGCTCCGGGCCGCAAAACGCGCGCGACTTCGACCAGGAGCGATGCCTTATCGGCGATGTTCATTCCGACGTGAAACATGTAGGCGCCGTTGAATGAACCGTCCGGAAACGGCAGCTGCATCGCGTCCTGATGCATCAGCGTGACCTGACCTTGAAGCCCGACCCAGCGAGTCAGAGTCGTGCCCGCGTCGACGAATTCGGGCGTCAGGTCGACGCCAGTGACCCGCGCGCCGGCGGCTTGCGCAAAATACCGGGCGGGGCCGCCCAGCCCGCACCCGACATCCACTACCTCGGAGCCGGCATCGAAGGCGAGCTGCTCTTGCATGCGCACCGTGGCTGCACGTGCGCCGATATGAAATTCATCCAGCGCGCCCAGGTCGTCGATGGTGAGCGTTTCCGGCCGCTTGCCGGTGCTCGCCACGGCCCGCTCGATTTGGGCCATCAAATCGCCGCGCGCATAGTGTGCGACCGTTGATTCTGTCGTCATTGCCTCACTCCCGGCTCTGGACGTGCGGACCGCCTGCCGGTCGGTTGCAAAGTAGCGGTGTAAACACTCCGCAGGATCGCTCGACCTCAAGAGTTCCAGGTCAGATGCTACACTGGCGGCAGATCGGGCACATCGTGGCAGCTGCCGTGATGTGAGTGCGAAGCGGCAAGAGAACAATTCTGGCGCTGAAGCCAGAGCACCGGCGCCGCGTTCGCACAGACTTTGGAGGGAAAATTGTCGTGCAGCGCACAGAGAACGCGCCGTCGGTCGTCGTTGTGGGCGGCGGTATCGCGGGCCTCAGTGCAGCGTTGAGACTGGCCGAACGCGGATACCGCGTCGCGGTTTACGAATCTTCTGAACGCTGTGGCGGCAACCTGTCGTCAACGATGGTCTCGGGCCGTGAGTTCGATGTCTATCCCCACATGTTCAGTCCTGGCTACGCCAATTTCTGGGGGTTGGTCGAGCACGATCTCGGGCTTGCGCGCAGGCGGCACTTCGCCGCGCGTACGTCCGTAAAATTCCTGTATCTCGATACGCACGGCTACAAGGCTTTGACCAATGCCAGCAGCCCGAAGCTCGCGATGCAAAATCTGTTCTCCGGTGTCGAGCCGCCGCCCGATATGTACCTGTTCGGCTATGGTTGGATCGACCTCGCATCGCGCGAGTTCAGCAACACCTTGCTGGACCGTTTCAGCGTCAACGGCTTTTTGAGTACCCGGCCCTACGCGACGTTGGCAAGCGCCGAGCTAAACGATCGCTACATCATGCAGGTGTGGTCGGCGTACTCGGACCAGACATCCGCCTCAGCGTATCGGGACTACCTGCGTTACAACGTGTTGAAGCGCCAGGAAACGCCGATGCTGTGGCTGTTGCAAGGTCCGCTACAGTCGACGCTGATAGCGCCGCTTGTCGAGAGGCTGCGCTCGTTCGGTGCGACCGTGGAAAACAACCAACGTGCGCTGGGTATCAGCGCGGCCGATGACGGTGAGGTCAGCGTCCGATTGTCCGGCCCGTCTGGCGAGCGCCTCGTGACGAGTGACTACGCCGTGCTCGCCGTGCCACCCGATGCTCTGACCGTACTGGCCGCAACGGCGGCCGCCGAAGGCAGGCCAACCCTGGTTTCCGCGGTACCCGAACTTACCGAAACTGCGCGGCTGCGCGCGGAACCAATTCCGGTGACGTACCTGCGGTTCAAGCGCAATCTGGCCGACCTGCCGGTAGAAAACGTCGGGCTTGAAGGCACGCGCGAAGATCTGACCTTTCTGGATCTGACGCCGCTCTGGCGCGCGGCCGGCGATCAGGAAGACGGCACGTTGCTCGCGCTCGCATCGTCGAATTTCCGGGCCTACCCGGCGGGTCAGCCCGATGGCGATACGGCGTTCGAGATGGTGCTGCGGCTGCACGAGTACCTGCCGCAGTTCGAAACCGGAGCCTACTGGGGCGACCCGCAGAGCGACATCGACTGGCAGCGGTCGTTTTACACGAGTAACGATGACCACAAGCTCTTCATCGATTCGGTAGGGAGTGAAGCGTGGCGTCCTGAAGGACACTACGCCGCGCTTCCGCGCGTCCTGCTGGCGGGGGACTTCGTGCAGACCGCTGATGACATGAGCACGGTCGAAGGGGCGATACGCAGTGGCGTCCGGGCGGCCGCCGCCGTCTGGCAGGCGGAACCACTCGGTAGCGCCGTGCCGCTCCTCGAGCCGGAGGTTCCGACGCAGCAGGAACTGCTGATGGCGAAGCTCGCCGGGATGCCGGCCGCTTATTGCGCCAAGTGGCTGGCCGAAGCGGGGTCACTGAGAGAAGACCCCAGCGCCGGTCACGCCTTGAAGTTCGCCGCCGGGATGGCGAGCGTAGCCTTCGGAATGGCTGCTGACTGGATGGAGACGTCAGCGGCGCTCGTCGACAGCGGTGCCGCCAGGCGCCGCGCGGGGCGCGCCAGCCGTATGCACAACTACCCCTGATGTCGCCGCTGGCGGTAAAGCCGGCCGGGGCGCATTGCGGATGAGTCGCGGCTGATGGCAGGGCAACAGCAACTTCAAGCCTTCCTGCTGGCGGCGGGCCTGGAGAAATACGCAACGACCTTCGCGCGCGAGCAGCTCGATCTCGATCTGCTGGCGGAACTTACCAACGATGACTTTCGCGAACTCGGTGTGCCGATCGGCGATCGTAAGCGCCTCGCCAGGGCGCTCGCTGAACGGGGGGCCTCAACCGCTGAGGCGGGGCGCGACGACGGGGCGCCGGATCGCCGGCAGTTGACGGTCGTCTTCTGCGACATGGTCGGTTCCACCGACCTCGCCCGGACGCTGGATGTGGAGGACTGGCACGAAGTCCTGCGGCAGTTCCACACGGTGTGCCGAGACGCGATCGAGCGCAATGGCGGGTACCTGTCGCAATACCTGGGTGATGGCGTGCTGGCTTACTTCGGCTATCCGAGTGCCAGCGAGACCGACACCGAGCGAGCCGTCTACTGTGCAGTCGAAGTCGTCAATCGGCTGAAGATGCAGGCGTTGCATGGCCGGACCTGCGAAACCCGCGTTGGGATCGCAACTGGGGTGGTGCTGGCAGGCGAGGTGATCGGCGAAGGCGACAGCCGCGAGCGCAGTGTAGTCGGTGAAACGCCCAACCTGGCGGCACGGCTCCAGGCCCTGGCCGGACCGGGCGATATCCTGATCTCCGACCGCTCACGCCAGAACCTGGGAGGCCTGTTTGACTGCGAGTGGCGTGGGGAACACGCGGTCAAGGGATTCCCGGAGCCGGTTGCGGTGTGGGCCGTAAGGCGCGCGTCGGAGGAAGTGCAGCGCTTTCGAGCCCGGCAGACCGGTCGGGAAATGTTGCCGCTACTCGGCCGCGACCAGGAACTCGAAAGAGTTGAAGCATGCTGGCTGCGGGCGCAACGGCCGGCCAACGAGTTCCTGATGATCGAAGGCGAGGCCGGCATCGGCAAGTCGCGCCTGATCGAGGCCTTCGTGCAGCCGCTCGTGAGAGACGCGGTGCCCGTCGCGCGATTGCAATGCGTTCCGCACGCGGACTCGACCGCGTTTTATCCTGCGCTCCAGTTTGTCGGTCGGAAGCTGAACCGTGCCGGCGTGACGCCGCCCGAGCAGGTGGAATTGCTGGAAGCGAGCTGCAAGTCAGACGTGCAAACCGCCGTGCTGGCCTCGTTGCTCGGGCTACCCGACCCCGTCGACGGGGGCGACGCTGCCCGAGCGCTGACGCCGGAGCAACGCCGCGCCTGCACCTTCGACGCACTCGTCGCTTGTCTTCAGTCGGAACTGCAGGGGAATGCTGGCGTGCTGATCTTCGAAGATCTGCACTGGGCCGACCCGTCGACGTTGCAACTCATCGCGCGGCTTGACGAGTCAACCCCGACCGGAAAGCTGGTCATCGGAACGTGCCGCCCGGAGTTCGAACACCCGTGGGCGCCCAATGATCGCAGATCATGGCTCAAGCTGAGGCGCCTCAACGAATTTGCCGCGCAGGCGCTGATAGCGCGGGCCCTGGAGGCGAGCGGCGTATCGGCGACGAGCATTCCGCACACGATGCTAGATGACGTGCTCGCGCACGGCGATGGGGTGCCGCTCTTCCTGGAAGAGATCACCCGCAACGTGGCCAACGGCGCGCACGAGCGCCATGACGGAGCGCAGGACCGTGACGCCTTTGAGGTCCCCGGCACGCTGAAGGACTCACTGATGGGCCGGCTCGATCGGCTATTGCCCGTGCGATCCATTGCGCAGTCAGCGTCCGTGATCGGACGGCATTTCACCTACGACCTGCTGTTTGCAATCCTCGATCAGCCAGCGTCCGAGGTCGTCGATGCGCTGCGCGAGCTGGAACAGGCCGTGATCATTCACCTGGACGATCCGGCGACCCGGACGTACTCGTTTCACCATGCGCTGATTCGCGATGTCGCGTACGAGAGCCTGCTGAAGCGTACACGCCAGCATCTGCATCAACGCGTGGGCAGCGCTCTAGAAGACCAGTTCCCGCACGTCATCGCCAGAGAGCCGCAGACAGCGGCTTATCATTTCTCGGAAGCGGAAGACCCAGACAACGCAGCCAGGTATTGGGAACTCGCGGGCGCCCAGGCGATGCGCCGTAGCGCCTACCAGGAAGCCTCGGAGCAGTTCACACAGGCGTTGAAGCAACTCGACCGTTGCCCCTCGGGCGACGGGCGCAATAAACGTGAACTCGGTCTGCAAATAAGCGTTGGCAGCGCCTGGGTGGCGTTCAAGGGGTACAGCAGCGCGGAAGTCGAAGTTGCCTTTGACCGTGCCTCAGATCTGGTCAGGCAACACGGTTGGAGCGAAAACTGGATAACGGCAGCGATCGGCCGCCACGGCTTCTTCTTGCTGCGCGCCCGCTACGACGAAGCCTTGCGGCACAGCGATGAGCTTATCGCGAGTCTGCCGTTGGATAGTTCTCCACGCGACCGGTCGGTAGCGGCTTGTCTGGCTGGGGTTACGCGGACTTTCATGGCGCTGATACCCAGTGCCAGAGAGCAGTTTGATGCGGGCATTGCGCACTGGCGTGAAGTGCCCGACGACGAACCTGACCTCGCCTATCCGATGCATCCGAATCTCATCTGCCATGCATACGGAGCGCGGATCTACTGGTTGCAGGGCCTTATGGATCGGGCGTTGGCCATGGCGGAGGAAGGGCTCACCTTCGCGCGCAGTAGAGGGTCCAACGTCGACGTCACGCAGGCTCTCGGCATGATGGCCGGCATCAGCCAGGCGCGTCGCGACGTCGAAGGCACGTACCGGTACGCCTGCGAAGCGATGGAGCTGTCGGGCACATTCGACATCTCCTACTGGAATTCGCACGCGCACATGCTGCGCGGATGGGCGGAGGCGACGCAGGGTGACGCAGATGGGGTTCAACGGATTCAGCGGGGTCTGGATGCGTATCTGGCGGCAGGGTCGCGCCTGGGTCTGTCGTGGTTTGTCACGCTGTTGGCCGAGGCCGAGCTCGCGCATGGTAACGCCGATGCCGCGCTCGCGGCTGTCGACCGGGGTCTCGGGCATGTCGAAGCAACGCGTGAAGCTTACTACCACCCCGAGTTGCTGCGGCTGCGATCGCGTATCCAGGGTGCCCGCGGCGTTCGCCATGAAGTAGGCCCGCTGTTGGATGAGGCCTTTGCCGTGGCGTTGTCTCAGCAGGCGAAGTCGTGGCAACTGCGCACTTTGACGACGCGCCTCGAGATGAACTTGGAGGGCGACAGCGAAGTTACGCAGCGCGAGACACGCCAGCGGCTGCAACACCTGCTCGCACAGTGGCAGGAAGGCGAGACCACGGGCGATCTCATGGCGGCGCGGCAAGCCGCCGCCGGCTGATCCCGCGAGGCTGCGCGCAAAGCCGTCGCTTCAGGCGTTCCAGAGCGCCGCCCCGGCCGCCGCCAGACGCGACTCGAAGTCGCGCCACGCATCCACGCGCCGAAGCGGGAAGCGCTTGGGCGCCGCGCCTCGGTAGTGTCGCGCGCCGCCCGGGCCAAAGCTGTATGCGGGTCGTAGCATTGCGACGGCGCGCGTCCCACGCAGCGTTTGCGGCAAATTGTCGAGCACCAGGGTTGCGCCATCGCGACCGCGATAGACGAGCACCATGTGGCTCCAATGTCTTGTCGTCGCGGTCATGAGCACAAGTTCGAGCCGCGTGGCGGCAATCCGTGCGCGTGTCAGCAGGTAGGCCTTGAGCAACGCGATGTCCTCGCAATCACCCTGACTGCGCAATGCGGTTTCGTACGGCGTCGCCCAGTAGTCGCGCTGGCCCCAGAGTTCGGCGTCGGAGGCGAAGCGGATCCGGTCATTCACCCAGCGGTGGATAGCTCTCACGCGCTCGGTCTCGTCCAGTTCGGCTACCCGGGTCAACAATGACTGGTAAGCGGACGGCAGTCTTGCGTCCGCGGGCACGGCCATGGCCAGCGCGCTCATGAACACTATGACCCGCCAGGTTGCCGTAGTACGCGTCTTCTGGGGCCCGCGTCTCAGAACGGTAGCGTCGTCCATAACTCTGTTCCCGCCGTTTTCGGATAGGAGCCGTGAACCTACTATGCCGACGGGTGTGCCGCGTGCATGTGACAATTCTCACCGGCGCTGTGACCAAAACTGTGGAGTTTCGTGGACATGCCGGCTTCTGCAACCATGCGTGCGTTCGTCCTGCAAGGCCACGGCGATCTGGACCAGCTCGCCTACCACGATGACTGGCCGGTACCGGCGCCGGCTCCCGGTCAGGTGCTGATCGCCGTAGGCGCGTGCGGGTTGAATAACACCGACGTCAATACCCGCAGTGCGTGGTACTCAAAGAGCGTTGACGAAGCGACGACGGGCGCGGGGTTCGCCGACGCGGATGCCGAAGATGCGTCGTGGGGCGGGCGTTCTATCGTATTTCCACGGATACAGGGCGCTGACGTGGTCGGCACCGTCGTGGCTGTGAATGGCGCACCAGATTCGCTGGTCGGGCGGCGCGTATTGGTGGATACGTGGCTGCGCGACTGGGATGCACCGCTGGACCTGGCTCGAACCGGCTATTTCGGTAGCGAATGCGACGGTGGTTACGCGGAGTACACGGTCGTTGATCACCGGCAGGTTCATCCGATCGATTCGGATTTTACGGACCCGGAGCTGGCGACGTTTGCGACGGCGTACATCACCGCCGAGAACATGTTGCGCAGAGCAGCGGTCGCGGCTGGTGACACGGTATTGATCCCCGGCGCGTCGGGTGGTGTCGGCTCGGCGCTGATTCAACTGACCAACCGGCGCGGTGCTACCGCGATCGCGATGTGTGGGGAAGACAAAGCGGCCGCCGTCGCTGAGGTCGGCGCTGCCGCGGTGCTGCCTCGCAGTCCGGGCAACCTGCGCGCCGCACTCCGGGATGTCGCAGAGCTCGACGCCGTGAATGTGGTTGCGGATGTCGTTGGCGGCGCGTTGTGGCCGCAGATGTTGGACGTCATCGAACGCGGTGGCCGCTACACCTGCGCGGGCGCGATCGCAGGACCGATGGTCGAGTTCGACCTGCGGACCTTTTACCTGAGAGATCTGGTGATGACTGGTGCGACGGTGGTTCCGCCCGGGCTGTTCGCCGATCTGGTCGGCTACATAGAGCGTGCCGAGGTGCGGCCGCTGCTGGCCGCGACATATCCGCTGGAGCAATTGAAGACGGCCCAGGAGGCCTTCATTGCCAAGGTCCACGTCGGCAATATCGTCGTCTCGGTAACGCCGCCGTCTCCGTAACGGCGTCGACGAGTACAGTGTGAAGACTGCCGTCGCGCCAGCGCCAGAAACGACCGACGCGAGAGAACTGCGCGCCGGTTGGTTGGCTGCATTGGGACAGCATACTTGAGACACACGGGACCAGGCGCTCTTTCGCTGAGAAGCTGCTAACTGAAAGAAGGCCTGGGCCGTAACACCGGCCGCTCCGAGTTCACCGAATCGTTCGCGTATACCTCGATTGTTGGGTAGCCTCGCGGAAGTTCGGTTGGCGGCATGCCGTCGACTTCTGTTTGGAGAGGTCCCACAGCAACCATGCGAGCATTGATCATCGGCGGCACCGGCCCGACCGGCCCACACATCATCGACGGTCTGCTCGCACGCCAGTTCCAGGTCTCGATGCTCAACCGCGGCTCCCGCGATACCGCCCGGATTCCGGATAGCGTCGAACGCATCGTCGCTGACCCGCACTTTGAAGAGACGCTGGAGTCGGCGCTCACGGGAAGAACCTTCGACGTTGCGATCGCAACGTATGGGCGGCTTCGCATCGTTGCCAACGTACTGGCCGGCAAAGTCGGGCAGCTGGTAACGGTCGGTGGTCCGCCCGGATACCGCGGCATGTTCAGACCATCCGACCTGATGCCGGCCGGACTCACGGTCCCGACCGCGGAGTCAGCACCCAAAGTTACTACGGAAGCTGAACACCGCTTCGGATACCTGGTGCGCCAGGCTGAAGAAACGGTCATGGAAGTGCATCGGTCAGGCCGGAGCAGTGCGACCCATTTCCGCTACCCGGTGGTTTATGGGCCGGGTCAGATACGGCCCGCAATCGTCTGGCTGGTCATGCGTCGTTGCCTGGATGGCCGGCCCTTCATGGTGCTACCCGATGCCGGTTTGACGGTTCTATCGCGAGGCTTCGAGCGCAACATGGCTGAGATGCTGTTGCTCGCAGTCGACCGGCCAGACGCCGCCGCCGGCCAGATCTACAACGCAGCCGACACCGTGCAGCTTTCCCTCGCACAGTGGGTGGAGAGTATTGCCGCCAACATGGACTACAGGCTCCCCATCGTATCGGTACCCGACGCTTACGCCGGACCTGCGCGGGACCTCATACCGCTTCGCGCGAGCGCGCATCATCAGCTTCTCGATACGTTCAAGGTGCGCGCAGAGCTCGGCTACGAGGATGTGACCGCGGTGCCGGATGCGGTTGCCGAGACGGTGGCCTGGTACCGCGACCATCCGCCGGAAGAGGACGAGGCGTTTCGCGAGGAGCTGGCCGCGCACTACGCCACGGAAGACGCGCTTGCCGATATCGTCGAGGACGCGGATGCGGCCATGGCGGCGGTGCGCCAGTTCAACCGCGACTACCACCATTCTTATGCGCACCCGGTGGAGCCCGGGCAAGAGCGCGATCATCGGGACCGGTGAAGCCTGGCAGGCGCTGACGCCGTTGCGCTAATTGTTGGACGTAGCTTCTATCCACCAGCGCAGGTAACGCTTCAGCTCCACGCATATGTCACGGTCCGTGAACGCGAGCATGTGAGCTACCGCTCGGGGATAGTCACTGCGGATAGCCGCGCTTACGAGCGTTTTGCCAAGCGTTTCCTGCACATACTCGGGATAGTGACCTTCACGCAGGAACTGCGCCAGATCGCAGACGAATGACAGGTCTGCGATCGAGACGGCGTCGCCTGCCAAGTACGGTGTACGGCCAAGCTGTGCCTCGATACCGGCCAGGTAGAACTCGTAGGCTGACTGCATACGCTCCCAGTGCGACGTGTCGGCGGTTTTCGCCTGTAGGGCCAGCAGGTAGACCTGTGCCTCGCGCGCGAACACGAGATTGGCGTCCAGGAAGCTGTCGATACGTGACGCCGCGATCGGCGTGGTGCCGTATAGCGGCGGCTCGGCGATACTGCGCGCGACGGCCCTCAAAATGCTGTTCGATTCAAAGATGCCAACATTTTCATCGCCGCCGAAGGCGGCCGGCACGGTGCCGAACGGGTGGGCTTCCAGGAACGCGTCGGTCTTGTACAAGACGCCGCCAAAACCGCGCCGGCTGCGGCGTGCCAGGGGGCCGTCGGGGTTACGTTCGTCGTCGTTTAGTGGACGCGGTGCGGTGTCCCATAGCCAGTTGCCGAGTTCACCAGGTTTGTCTCCCACGGTCTCGATCTCGACGCCGCCGAGCCTGGCCGCAAAAAGGGCTTTCCACACGCGCGGGTTCGGCAGGTAGGAAAAGATGCGCAGTACTGGGGCGGATGCAGATGCGGTCATGAATCACCTCGGACTATGGCGCCGCTATCCTCGAGCGCCCGGATAGCCGCGTCGTCAAGACCGGCCAGATCATGGAGCACGGCCTGTGTGTCGGCGCCAATGGCGTAGGGGGCCGGACCCGATGGTAGTACTGGCAAGCCGTCTATCCGATACGGACTGGTGGTTACCAGTACGTCGCCGTGGTCACCGTGGGAAACCGGCACAAAAGCTTCCCGGTGCTGCAGTTGCGCGGAGTTGACCACTTCGTCCGGGGTGCGCAGTAGCGCGCAGGGAATGCGGGCGGCCCGCAGCGCAGCCAGCGCGGCGTCGACATCCACGAAGGTCGCCAGCCAGGCGCTGACGAGTTCTTGCAGCAAAGCCCAGTTATCGCGCCTGTCGGGCCCGGTCGCGAAGCGTGGGTCGTGTTGCATCTCGGGTGCCCCCATGGCTTCACACAAGCGCGGAAACAGGGCTGGCGAGCCGCCCGACTGCCACGCGACCCAGCGCCCGTGAACCGGCGACAGACCCATGCCGGCGCGCGGCCCCGGTTCCGCCGGAACGCCGTTTGGTACGGTACCGAACGCCAGGTCTTCGCCGCTCAACATGGCTTCGAGCATGGAGACGTCGATCTGCGCGCCCTCGCCGGTGCGTTCCCGCCGCCACAGCGCTGCCATGAGGGCGCCGAATCCATAGGCACCGGCCAGTGCATCCGCGGCCTGCAGGTGGGAGGTGCGTGGCTCGAGGTCGCCGGCATCCAGATGCATCACGCCGGAACTGGCTGCGACGACGTGCGCGAACGCACCCTGCCGGGCGTCCGGGCCGGTCTGACCGTAGCCTGAAATCGAGCAGTAGAGCACGCTCGGATTGACCGCTCGACACGCCGCGTAATCGCAGCCGAGCCGGGTCATGACGCCGGGCGCGAAGTTCTCGACGACAATGTCTGAGCGCGCTACCAGATCGAGCGCGAGTGCCCGTCCTGCGTCCGCAGCCAGATTGATAGCGACACTTTGCTTGCCGGCATTGCGGCGCGCGAAGTACGTGCTGTGGTCGCCTTCGCCAGGCAGCGGGGCCGGCGCGCGACGCATCTCATCCCCTTCGCCGGGCCGCTCGATCTTGATGACGCGGGCGCCCAGATCGGCCATCAGGCGCGTACAGAGCGGCCCCGCCATGACGCGCGTGAAGTCGAGTACCGTCAAGCCCTGCAATATGCGGGCGTTCGGGTTGGTCCGGTTGTCTGTCATGTGCTCGGTTGGACGCCCTGGGTGCGGCCCGTCACGCGGAGGCCGCGCGACGCCGCGAAGCGGTGGATTACATTGCCTGCCCGGTGAACTCAGAGGAATGCTGGAATCTTCGGACGGGGAAACCCTCGGCGTCTGGCGCCACGCCGTGCGGGTTCAGGCGAAACGCGTCGCTACCCCGCGCCATATAGCACTCGAAGGTTGGCCACACCCGCCGGTCACAGCGCACGTGGGTCGGGCAGTAGCGCATCGTAATGCCGGCTCTTACGCGGTTTGAATCGTTCGGACCTGAGCCGTGCAGGAGCCCGTCGTCGTGCAGCGAGATCTCGCCGGCACGGAGGCTCAACGTGACGACCCGTTCCGGATCCACCGCGCTCTGCGCAACTTCCTGATCCAGCGTCAGATGCGGCGCATCGTTGGTGGTGTGCTCGAATTCGCCCTCGCGGTGCGAACCGCGCACGACCTGCATAGCGGCATTGTCGGTGTCGGTATCGAACAGCGCGAGCCACACCGTGACCGTTCTTCGCGGCGCAAGCGGCCAGTATTGCGCATCCTGATGCCAGGGCACGACGGTGCCGTCTCCCGGGTACTTCACGAAGAACTGGCCGCCCCACTGATAGAAATTGGGTCCGAGTAGATCTTCGACGTAATCGAGGATGGCAGGTGTGCGGCAGAGATCGTAGAACCAGCGGCTGCACTTGTGCCACATATTGACGCGGCTGATATCGATATCCGCTGGCAGCCTCGAAGCGAGAGATTCGAACCCACGTTGCAATCCGGCGACGCCGGCCGCGCTGAACACCGGCAGGTTCTTGACGTAACCGTCGCGAGCGAACTGCTCGATCTCCACCGCGCTCAACCGCCGGCGGTCCGGGTGCAACAGGTCGTCGTCGGAGTGGTGGAGCGAAGTGAGCGGCGCTACGGCTGCCATGGCGGCCTCGGTGCATGAAGCGGTTCGTGCGTCTACTTTGGCGTCAGCTGCTGACCGAAATCAACCCACGGGACGGTTTTACCCCTGGGCGGGGGACCACTGCGGCAGGTCGACCGCGTTGACGGCATAATCACGTTGTCGATGCTAATTGCAGATTGGATAACGGAGATGAGATGCGCGCATCAACCCGCCTGAAAGCCCTCCTGGCCTCCGGCCGCACTCTCGTGGCGCCAGGTGCTTACGACGGCCTGTCAGCCCGAATCGTGCAGAACGCCGGCGCCGAACTGATCTACGCGACGGGTGGGGGAATCGCGCGAAGCACCGGGATCCCCGACATGGGTCTCATGACGGTCAAGGAGATTACCGACCGCCTTGAACAGATCGTCGACGCCGTCGATCTGCCGGTGATCGCCGATATGGATACCGGTTACGGAAACGCTTTGAACGCGCGCCGCGCGGTGCGCGGTTTCGAACGGGTCGGCGTGGCCGGATTTCACCTGGAAGACCAGGTGTTTCCGAAACGCTGCGGCCATCTCGACGGCAAGGCGGTCGTCAGCACGGAGGAACTCTGCGCAAAGCTGAAAGCCGTACGCGACGCGGCCACCGACGACGACCTCGTGATCATCGCGCGCACTGATGCCGTTGCGGTGGAAGGCCTGGATGCGGCGATCGAACGCATGCACAACTACATGGATGCCGGCGCCGATATCGCCTTCATCGAGGCGCCGCGCACGGTCGAAGACATCGAGCGGATCGCGCGCGAGCTGCCGTATCCGAAGCTGCTTAACATGTTCTGGAGCGGCAAGACACCGGTCGTGCCGCTGTCCGACCTCGAACGGATGGGGTACAACCTCGTCATCGTCCCGGGCGATCTTCAGCGCACGGCGATATTTGCGATGCAGGAAGCCGCCAAAGCGATTCTGCGCGAAGGTCACACGGAATCGCTCAGCCACATGATGGCGACGTTCGACGATCGCGAGGCGGCAGTGAATACAACGCACTACATGGAGCTGGATGCCCGCTATTCGCACTAGCGGCGGGCACCCCGCGGTCGACGTGAGAAGGGGCTGAAAACGCGTGCCGCCCGAACTGCAAGCTGGGGCCCGGATCGCTGACATTACGGCTGTCATCAGCACTAAGGACCGATGGCAGACCGTCGCTGACACACTGTCGCGGATGGCGCCGCTACCGGTACCGATCGTCATCATCGATGACGGCTCGGCCACTGGCTGCCCGTTCGATGCACATGCGCTGCACCCGCGGCTCCAGCTGGAGCGGCGCGAAACATCGGCTGGTATCGTCGAGCGGCGCAACGAACTGGCGCGCCTTTGCGATACGACGTGGTTGTTGAGTCTCGACGACGATTCGTACGTCGTGTCTGGCGACCTTGCGGCCGCACTGGACTATGCCGCGTCGGTACCCGACCTGCTGGCGCTCAGTTTCCCGGTCTTCAATCCGCGTCTGGACCGGTTCCAGAGCCTGCCTCTAGGCGATGGGCCCGGACGCGTCCGTAGTTTTATCGGCTGCGCGCATCTGATGCACCGGGAACGGTTTCTGGCCATCGGCGGGTACGAGCCGGAGATCGTGCACCAGGGAGAGGAGGAAGAGGTGGCCGCACGCGCCCTCGGCGCCGGGTTGGTGATTCACCAGTTCCCCGATTTGTTGGTGCACCACACCGAGACGCTCGAGTACCGCAACTGGGACAGGATGGATTACTTTGGCGGGCGCAACACGCTGCTGTGGGCGGATTGGTACGTGCCGTCACGCTGGCAGGTGGTGCGCCATGTACGGCGCTGCGCGGCTACGCTCGTCCACGCACTCAGGACCCGTCGTCTCGGGCAGATTCGGGGCCACTATGCGGCCTTACGGGATACGCGCCGGCTCCGGTTCAAGCGCCGGCGCTTTTCGCCCGAGCAGTACGCTCTGTGGCGGTCGCTGCCGCATTGCTGAGTCGAACCCGCGCACCATCGGCGGGTTACCCGGTCGTAGCGTCAATGGCAGTCGCGCGGCAAGCTCTCGTCGAAGGTTCGCGTGAAAACAGGCTCGTCGTTCAGCCAGGCGCGGATGCTCGCCTTCAGGTAAAAGTTGTCCGCATCGCTCGTCAGCGACGTCGACGTCTCTGTGCGAACCCACCACCCGTCGCGCTCCAGCGTCTGCGTCCAGTCGCACTGCATCCGCGCTGACCCCGGGTCTTGCGGATCGATATCGTAACGTTCGCGCTGGTGTGAGCCCGTGACCAGACCGTGCTCGGGATCCCGGTAACAGCCGTAGTCGTAGTCCAGTTCGACCGTGGCCGAACCAGTGCCCAGGTCCCTCACGACGCGACGGTCAAGCGCGCGTGAGCGCAGCGTCTCGAGTGCCAGCGCCGGCGCGCTCTCGGGTGGTTCCCATTGTGGTACCGGTTGTTCAGTGGCCTGATGAACCGGCAAGACCAGGTAGCTTTGCCCGCAAAGCACCCGGGCCGTGACGAGCGTCGGAGCAGGCCAGAGTAGTGGCCAGTAGACCGTCGATATCGACACCCTCAGGCGGTTGCCGGCGCTGAACTCGTGACAAGTCATGTCGAGTTCGACAGTGGCGTCGAACGGCTTGTCGACGGGTAGGCGGCCATCCGCTCCGGCGGCACCGGTCTGGGTAACGTTCAGGACACCGTAAGCGACGCGCAGCGACGTGCCGTCCGGCGCGACCTCGTTCAGCCGCACTGCAAGCTGCGCTTTGGGTTGGTCGACCATCATTCGCAGATGCAGGCGCGCGCGCCCCATGATGGTCAGCGGTGCTGCGATCGGCAGGTCAAAATTGAGTGAGCGCGCGTCATCGTCGCGCTGGTCGCCCGGCTGATCGGGACCTTGCCAGGCAAAGTACTCACCTGCGCATAAACCCGTGTCGGCCGGCGAGCGGATGTCCAGCCATACCTCCGCGCCGCGATCGTGGTTGCCCGGGTTGGCCGTAAGCGTGCCGGGGCGCAGGTGCCAGCTGCCCGCGGCGACGTTGGGGCTTGGCCAGGCAGGCTCAGACATCCAGTTGCCGCTCCGCGTGGTGGCCGTCGCCGACGGTGGGTCGAAGCGCCGCCGGAACACATTGACGCGGGGCGCGTTTTCCACCTCGTTTGGCACGTCCTTGAGCCATCGGTCCCACCAGCGCAGGCACTCTTGCAGAAAGCCGATCTGCGGGCCTGGTATCGCGACATGCGGATACAGATGCACCCACGGACCCAGGATCCCGCGCACCGGGATCTGCAGATGTTCGAGCAGTGCCGGCACGGCGTTCATGTACCCGTCAGCCTGGCCGCCAACGGTCAGCACGGGTGCACGGATGCGGCCAAAGTCCTCGCAAACGGAGCCGTGTGCCCAGTATGGGTCGCGGCGCGGATGCGCGAGCCAGGTGGCGGCCAGTAACGGTTGCGACGCGAGCCGCGCCTCCCAGAGACCGCGCCAGGCGTCACCCCGAACGGCCGGGTCCGGCGGACGCGACATGTACGACAGCATCTGCGCCGACCAGGCGACGTTGGCGGTCAGCAGGGCACCGCCCTTATAGTGAATATCGTCGGCGTAGCGGTCCACCGTGGCGGCGATACTGACGACCGCGCGCAGTTCCGGCGGCTGGCGGTAGGCCATCTGCAGGCCGTTGAAGCCGCCCCAGGAGATGCCGATCATGCCGATCGCGCCCGTGCACCAGGGTTGCGCTGCGAGCCACGCGAGCGCTGCTTCGCCGTCGGCGAGCTCTGTTTCGGTGTACTCATCGAGCAGCTGGCCGTCGGAATCGCCGCTGCCGCGCATGTCGATGCGCACGCAGGCGTAGCCGTGGCGGGCGAAATACGGGTGGTTCAGCGTGTCCCGGGCGGCGGTCCCGTCGCGTTTCCGGTACGGCAGGTACTCGACGATCGCCGGCACCGGTTCGAAGTCGGCGTCGGCCGGTCGCCAGAGCCGGACAGACAGGGCCGTGCCGTCCGGCAGTGGAATGCGCAAATCGTCATCCCGCACGATGTCGCGGTCGCTCGGGTTCAGGCAGCTGGCCATCAGCGCGTCACTCCAGAGGTTGAATGGGGTTGGCCCGGTGCCGCGCCGACCGCCGGGGATTGTGCTGGCTTTACATCAGCCTGCCACATCACCGCGCGAATGTGGCACCCTTAGGCCTCCGGCACGGCGCACGTTGCTCGCGTCGCCTGGCCGGCGTGTTCGATGCCATTGCGCGCGGCCAGACTGGTCAAGGGTCAGCCCGGCCGGGGCTCGACCACATGCAATGCGAAGAATTTTTTAAAAACACGTGGAGGAGCGTTATGTCAGACAAGAACTCCCTGGAATTTCTGGTTCGCACGGGCGCCATTTCCCGCCGCGAATTCCTGAGCCGCGCCAGCGCTCTCGGTATTGCCGCTGGTGTACCTGGGGCACTGGTGTCCGGGTCCGCCTACGCGGCAACCCCGAAGAAGGGCGGTTCTCTGAAGGTGGGCCTCGGTCACGGGTCGACGACCGACTCGCTGGACCCGGGTACGCACGAAAACGGCATGAGTCAGATGGTCGTGTTCAGCTATACGAACCACCTGACGGAGGTCGACAACACTGGCAAGCTGGTTCCGGAACTGGCGGCGAGCTACGACGCGTCGACTGACGCACGAGTCTGGACGTTCGCCATTCGCAAAGGCGTCGAGTTCCACAACGGCAAGACCATGATGCCGCAAGACGTCGTCGATTCGCTCAACTTCCACCGGGCGGAAGACTCGAAATCAGCAGGCAAGGGCCTGCTGACCGCGGTTGAGAGCATCAAGGTAGATGGTCAGAACGTTGTCATCACGCTGAAGGAAGGCAACGCTGACTTCCCGTTCATCATGAGCGACTACCACTTCCCGATCATGCCCTCCAAGGACGGCAAGCCTGATTGGCAGGCCGGCGTGGGCACGGGCGCATATTCGATCGTCAAATACGAGCCGGGTGTGCGCGCGCAGTTCAAGCGCAATCCGAACTACTGGAAAGAAGGCCGCGGTCACTTCGACGAAGTCGAAATCCTGTCGCTGCTCGACACCACAGCGCGTCAGAATGCAGTCATGAACGGTGACGTTCACTTCATCGACCGCGTGGATACGAAGACCGTGCACCTCATCGGCCGCGTGCCGACGGTGTCGATCCTCGAGACGACCGGCACGCTGCACTACACCTTCCCGATGCGCGTCGATCAGAAGCCGTTCGACAACTGGGACCTGCGCATGGCCGTCAAGCTGTCGATCGACCGCAACGAGCTGGTCAAGAAGATCCTTTCCGGTCACGGTGCGCTCGGTAATGACCATCCGATCTCGACTTCCGACCAGTTCCACGCGAGCGAGCTGCCGCAGCGTGAGTACGATCCGGACAAAGCCCGCGCTCACCTGAAGAAGGCTGGCATGGAAGGCGCCTCTCTCGAGCTGTCCGCGGCAGATGCCGCATTCTCCGGCGCCGTGGACGCCGCGCTGTTGATCAAGGCCTCGGCTGCCAAGGCTGGTCTCAAGATCAATGTCAAGAAAGAGCCGAAGGATGGCTACTGGTCGAACGTGTGGAACAAGAAAGCCTGGTGTGCGTGCTACTGGGGCGGCCGCCCGACGCCCGACTGGATGTTCGCGAGCGCGTATACGGCCGATACCGAGTGGAACGATACGGCCTGGAAAACCGGTGAAGCGGCCGACCGCTTCAATGCACTGGTAAAACAGGGTCGTTCCGAACTCGACAACGCCAAGCGCAAGGAAATCTACGCCGAGTGCCAGGCGCTGATCGCCAATGACGGCGGTGCAGTCGTACCCATGTTCGCCAACTATATCCATGCGCATACGAAGAAACTCGCGCACGGCGACGTGGCCGGCAACTGGGGTAGTGACGGCGGCAAGATGACCGAGCGTTGGTGGTTCGCGTAAGCGCGGACCGGCTGAGGTCCCGGTGTAGCCGCGAGGACGTGCCACACCGGGTCCGATTATAAGAAGACGTTGATTCGCCGGCGGCCGTCCTGGTCGCCGGGTCTCATCCAAGACGCATTGCCGCGGCACCGAGGTGGCGCAACGGGAGGCAGGCGCATGCATCCAATTCTGAGCACGGTGCTGCAGCGCCTTGCACTGGGATTCGCGACGCTGTTCGTGGTGTCAGTGATCATCTTCAGCTCGCTGCAGTTTCTACCGGGGGACTTCGCGCAGGCGATCCTCGGTCAGGCGGCTACTAAGGATAACGTCGCCGCATTCCGCCAGGAGCTCGGGCTCGATAAGCCCGCGCCAGTCCGGTACTACGACTGGATAACCGGCGTTTTGCAGGGTGACTTCGGGACGTCGTTCTCGGGACGCGGTGCGTCGGGCGTCGATCGTTCGCGACCCGTGGTGGAACTGATCGCACCACGGCTCGAAAACACCTTGTTTCTGGCCGCGATGGCGGCGCTTATCGCGGTGCCGTTGTCGCTGATGCTGGGCATCACAGCTGCCCTCTATCGGAATTCGCTCTACGACCGCGCGGTCAACTCGGTCACGCTGACGACCATCTCGATGCCCGAGTTTTTTGTCGCCTATATCCTGATCCTGTTACTTGCCACGCTGACCAAAGTCTTTCCGACGCTCGCGAACGTCACCGCAGACCTGACGTTCGGCGAACGCGTTTACCGCACGGCGTTGCCGTCGATCACGCTGACACTGGTGATCGTGGCGCACATGATGCGCATGACACGTGCTGCAATCATCAATCTGCTGGCTTCACCGTACATTGAAATGGCCGAGCTCAAGGGTTTGTCCAAGGCCACCGTGATCATGCGCCACGCGCTGCCGAACGCGTGGGCACCAATTGTCAACGTGATCGCGTTCAATCTGGCGTACCTGGTCGTCGGCGTGGTCGTCGTCGAGGTCGTGTTCGTCTATCCGGGTATCGGTCAGCTGATGGTCGATGCGGTGACGACCCGCGACATTCCGGTGGTACAGGGCTGCGCGCTGATTTTCGCCGCCACGTACATTTTGCTGAATCTGTTTGCGGACGTGATCTCGATCATCACGAATCCGCGCCTGCTACATCCGAGGTGAGCCGATGAGTGAGCAACCCGGAAACTATTCTGCGGCTGGTGAAGTTGCCCAGGTCCGGCAGCGTCGCACGTTGGGTGAGAACCTCGTCAGAGGATTGAAGTCGGCACCGCCGACCGCCCTCATCGGCATGCTGGTTATCACCGTCTACATTCTCGTCGCGATCTTCGCGCCGCTGCTGGCACCTTACGGTGAGGCCGAAGTCTTCGATCAGCAGTTCCTGCCCTGGAGTGATGATCACGTGTTCGGCACCGACAAGATTGGCTACGACGTGTTGTCGCGCCTCATCTACGGTGCTCGCAATACCATTGGCCTGGCGGTCGCAACCACGCTGCTCGCGTTCGTGATCGGTGGTGGCCTGGGCCTCGCAGCGGCGATCAATCGCAACACCTGGCTGGACCAGGTGCTGAGCCGGGCGGTCGATGTTCTGATGGCCATTCCGAGCCTTATCTTCGCGCTCGTGTTGCTCTCGATCTTCGGTGCCTCGTGGCTGAACCTGATCATCATCATCGGCGTGCTGGATTCGACGCGCGTGTTTCGTCTCACGCGCGCCGTGTCGCTGAACGTCGTCGTCATGGACTTTGTCGAAGCGGCGACGCTGCGCGGTGAAAAGCTCGGCTACGTGATGCGCCGCGAGATCCTGCCAAACATCATGCCGCCTCTGGTCGCGGAGTTCGGTCTGCGCTTTTGTTTCGTGTTCCTGTCGATCGCCGCGCTGTCGTTTCTCGGCGTGGGGATTCAACCACCGAATGCAGACTGGGGCACGATGGTGCGCGAGACGGCCGGCCTCATTCAGTTTGCGGAATACGATCTCACCGCGGCGCTGACGCCGATGCTGCCGGCGAGTGCAATCGCGCTCCTGACCATCGCGGTGAATTTTGTCGTCGACTGGTTCCTGCACAAGACCAGCGGCCTGCGGGACGAGGTGTAAGGCATGGGACACGACACTGGCGGCGGTTCCGGGCGCGGTGACGTTCTGCTCGACATGAAGAACGTCACGATCGACGGCTACAGTGACGATCGCTGGCACCCGATCATAAAAGGCGTCGACCTCACGCTTCGCCGTGGCGAGGTCATGGGACTTATCGGCGAGTCTGGTGCCGGCAAATCCACGCTCGGACTGGCCGCGATGGGGTTTGCCCGGCCTGGCTGCAAGATTACCGGCGGCACGATCACCTTCGACGGTCTGGAACTGACCGAACTCACCATCGCGGAACTGCGCAGGCTCCGCGGGGCGCGCATCGCGTACGTGGCACAGTCTGCAGCGGCGTCGTTCAACCCGGCGCACCGTCTCATCAGTCAAACCATCGAGGCGACCGTAAGGCATTCGATTCGCCCTGAAGAAGAAGCGCGCGACGACGCGACGCGTCTCTATAAAGACCTGCAGCTGCCAAATCCCGATACCATCGGTGAACGCTATCCGCACCAGGTCTCCGGCGGCCAGCTTCAGCGCGTGATGACCGCGATGGCGATGTCGGCACGCCCCGATCTCATTATTTTCGACGAGCCTACCACCGCGCTCGACGTCACCACGCAGGTCGAGGTACTGGCCGCAATGCGCGCCGTCGTGGAGCAGTTCGATACGGCGGCTATCTACATCACGCACGATCTCGCCGTAGTTGCCCAAATGGCCGACGTCATCAAGGTACTGCGCTACGGCGAGACGGTCGAAGAAGCGGATACGCGTAAGATGCTGAGCGCGCCCGAGGAGGAGTACACACAGTCGCTCTGGGCCGTGCGTTCGATCGAGAAGCCTGAGAAAGCGGCCCCCGATGCGATCCTGCGCATGGACGGCATTTCAGCCAGCTACGGCGGTGGCATCAAAGTACTCGATGACGTCAGCATTGCCGTACCGCGCGGCCGCACGGTAGCCGTGGTCGGTGAGTCGGGATCCGGTAAATCGACGGCCGCGCGCGTCATCACCGGCCTGCTCCCGCCGTCGTCAGGCACCGTGGAGTTTGATGGCTCTGCGCTGCCGCGCGCGATGAAGCAGCGCAACGTCGAGCAGTTGCGCCGCATCCAGATGATCTACCAGATGGCGGATACGGCGATGAATCCGCGGCATACCGTACGCGACATCATCGGCCGGCCGCTTGAGTTTTACTTCGGGATGTCGACCGCCGCGGTCGATGCGCGGGTGGTCGAACTGCTGGGCCTCATCGAACTGAACGAGTCGTTCATCGATCGCCTGCCATCCGAACTCTCGGGTGGCCAGAAGCAGCGAATCTGCATCGCACGGGCACTCGCCGCCGAACCGGACATGATCATCTGCGATGAGGTGACGTCGGCACTCGATCAGATCGTACAAAAAGGCATTCTGGAACTGTTGCTGAGACTGCAGGAAGAACTTGGTATCAGCTACATGTTCATCACGCACGATATCGCCACGGTGCGGGCCATCTCCGACGAGATCGTTGTCATGTATCAGGGACAGGTGGTGGAGCAGGGCGCGAAGACTGACATCCTGAACCCACCGTACCCCGATTACACGAAGCTGCTGCTGTCTTCCGTCCCCGAGATGGATCCGGACTGGTTGTCCACGCTACTGGAAGACCGTCGTTCGGAAGCCTCGGAATAGAGGCCGTCTCGCAACCGAGAAAGCGTATGAATAAGATCGTCGTATTAAATGACCGCGATAACGTCGCGACCAGTCTGATGGAACTGCAAAGTGCGATGCAGATCGAAGTGCCGGTCGGCGCAGAGCAGTTGGCCATAACGGTACGCGACAACATCGAGTTTGGTCATAAGGTAGCTATTCGCCCGATCCCTTCGGGTGATGAGATTCTCAAGTACGGCGAAGTGATCGGCCGTGCCAGCACGGATATCGAGCCGGGCGACTGGGTGCACATCCACAACATCGAATCCGTCCGGGCGCGCGGGGACGTGCAGTCATGACCACGTTCAAGGGATACCGGCGTGCCGACGGCCGTGTTGGCGTGCGCAACGTCGTCGCCATTTTGTCGGCCATGGACAACACCAACCCGAGTGCCGAGCGCATCGCTTCCATGGTGACCGGAACCACGGTTGTTTCCACGCCATTCGGGCGCGGGCAGATAGGTGCCGACTTCGAAGTCACGCTCCGCACGCTGGCTGGCATCGCCGGCCATCCGAACGTTGCATCGGTGCTGGTGCTGAGTCTCAGCCTGGCGTCTGGTCGCGACCTGGCCGAGCGCTTGCGCAAGGTAGGTAAGTCCGTCGAGGTGCTCGGGCTACAGGAGATGGGCAGTGCGATGGCGCTGACCATGGAAGGCGTGCGTCTCGCCGCGCGCATGGTCATCGAGGCATCAGCCCAACAGCGCGAAGACTGCCAGGTTGAAGAGTTGATCGTGGGTGTCGAGTGCGGCGGATCCGACACGACTTCAGGACTCGCGTCCAACCCTGCTGTAGGGCGTTTCTCGGATCGTCTCGTCGACGCCGGCGGCACGATTATCCTGTCTGAACCGGCTGAGTTCATGGGTGCGGAACATCTGCTGGCCGCCCGCGCGGTCGATCCGGAAGACGGGCAGAAGATCTTCGACATGGTTCGCTGGTTCGAAGAAGAGGCGATGCGAAACGGCGTCGATATGCGCGGTACCAACCCCACTCCCGACAACATCGAAGGCGGATTGTCGACTCTCGAAGAGAAGTCGCTCGGCGCGATCGCGAAAGGGGGTACGCGGCCGATTGTCGAAGTTATCGATTACTCAGAACCGCCTGAAAAACGTGGTCTGATCGTCATGAACACGCCGTCGGCGGCGTGCGAGTCGATGACCGGTCTGGCCGCGGGTAGCGCCCAGATCATCATCTTTTCGACGGGCCGCGGAAACGCGATAGGGGCGCCGATCGCACCGACCGTCAAGGTCACGGGCAACCCGCACACCGCCACGAGCATGGCGGAGAACATCGATGTCGATGTCAGCGGCATTCTGACCGAAGGGGTTGCGTTGGAAGACGCTGGCGAGCAGGTCTGGCGGTGCGTCATGCAGGTAGCGGGTGGCATGCTGACCTGCTGCGAGGCGCTCCAGGAGCAGCAACTGTCCGTCAGCCGGTTCGGCCCGTCAGTCTGAGGCTTCGAGCATGTCTGACGCCGTGCGTATGACGCTCGCAGAACTTCGGGCGCTCATCGAAACCATCCTGGTCGCGCACAATACGCGCGCCGATATCGCGAGGAAAGTGGCTGCCGCGCTGGCGTCTGCAGAAGCTGACGGGCAGAAAGGACATGGCGCGTCGCGCGTGCCGTCTTACGCCGGTCAGGCGCGTAGCGGTAAGGTCAACGGAAACGTGGAACCCGAGGTTCTCGATCTTGGCGTCGCCGCTGCGATTGTCGATGCGTGCGACGGGTTTGCCTACCCTGCGATCGAGCTGGCACAGCACACACTGATCGAGCGGCTACAGCACTCGCCCGTCGCGGCAGTCTCTATCCGTAACACCCATCACTCCGGCGTGGTCGCGCATCATGTGGAGCCGTTGGCGGCGGCGGGGTGTATTGGCATCAGCATGGGTAACGGTCCGCAGGCCATTGCACCCTGGGGCGGCAACCGGGGTCTCTTTGGTACCAATCCAATCGCGTTTGCGGCGCCGCGCGAGCACGAGCCGCCGCTCGTCATCGACATGTCGCTCAGCAAAGTAGCCAGGGGGCGCATCAACGTGGCGGCGCAGGCGGGCGACACTATCCCTGAGGGCTGGGCCTTCGACGCCGAAGGGCAACCTACCACCGACGCGCGGGCCGCGATGGCCGGCACGATGGCACCGATGGGGGATGCCAAGGGCGCCCAGCTCGTGCTGATGGTGGAAATTCTTTCCGGCGCCTTGAGCGCGTCGTGTTTTGGCTTCGAGTCGAGCTCGTACTTTGAAGCCGAAGGCGAGCCGCCGCGGGCTGGTCAATTTCTGCTCGGTATCAATCCTGGCCCGTATTCCGAGCAGCGCTTCGGCGCGCGTCTCGAAACCCTTCTCGAAGCCATTGAAACGCAGCCGGGGGCGCGGTTACCGGGCTACCGGCGTCTCGAAAGCCGGGCGGAAGCGGAGCGCGATGGCATTACGCTGCCCGCCCACCTGCACGCGCAGTTGGAGGCCCTGAAAGCGGGCTGACTCTCGAAGTGTGCGCGTAAGCGGCGCGCCTTTGCACGCCGTCACAGTTACCTGCTCAGGTCGACCACCACGTCGAATAGCCGTGCGGCGACGCGATGATGGGGACGTGGTAGCGCGCGTCGGGGTCGTGCAGATGTAGCCGGTAGACGGCCGTTCGAATCAGCCGGTTTGCTTCAGCGGGTCCGCGTGCATCGAAGTACACACCAGTATGAAACACGAGCTCGTATTCCTGTCCGGCGTCTGCGGCGCTCATCGGGACCTCTGCGGCGATACGTCCGTCCGCTTCACTGGTGATGCTGAACACCGGTTCTAGCGACCCATCGGCCGCGCGCTTGAAACAATCGACCTGAATACCGGCGGCATGCGAGCCGTCAACGGCATTCAAGACGTGAGAGGAAATGGTGGCCATCAGCAGAACTCCGGGGCTTGGCGCGTCTCGCTATTTTGCCGAGGCGAGGCACGCGCCGTCCACGTCCAGCAGCGACTGCTGGCCGAGCTGCGCAAGTGTTGTCGAAACCTCCTCAGCCAACAGGTCTACGATATGGGCGACACCTGGCCGTCCGGCTGCCGCCACGGCGTAGAGAAATGGTCGACCGAGCATGACGTAGTCGGCGCCCAGCGCGTAGGCCTTGACGATGTCTTCGCCACTGCGAATGCCACTGTCGAAGATGAGCGGGTACTCGGGGCCCAGCGTCTCGCGCAACACCCGCAGACGGCTGAGCGCAGCCGGCGCGCTGTCGAGCTGCCGGCCTCCGTGGTTCGACACGTAGATGGCATCGACACCGGCGCCCGCGATCCGGCGGGCGTCGTCGGGATGCAGTACACCTTTCACGATCAGCAGATGCGGCCAGGCGGCGCGGAGCTTGTCGAGGAATCGCCAGTCGACCCCACTGCGGCTCTGCGCCCGGTTGAACGCCGGTTTGCCGTCCGGCGCGGCATTGTTCCCAAACGTTGGCGGACCGTTCCAAAGTGTCGACAGCGACCAGCGCGGGTGCAGCGCGAAGTCGACAAACTGCGATGGACCGATCCGAAACGGCACCTTGAAGCCGCGTCTGAGTTCCCGGCGCCGGCGCGAGATGACCGGAGTGTCCACGGTCAGAATCAGATGCTTGTAGCCGGCGTCCTGAGCGCGTTGGACCAGGTGCCAGGCCGCATCTGCATCGCTGACATAGAGCTGGAACCAGGCGCGCTCACCGCAGTGTGCGAACGCGTCTTCCAGCGACGTAGACGCAGCGGTCGACAGGCAATGGGGCAAGTTGTGGCGAATCGCTGACGCCGCAAAGGCGGCATCGGCGCCCGGCCACGACAGATTGCACATGCCCATCGGCGCGATTCCAAACGGCAGTCCGTAGTCGTGTCCGAGCAGCGTGACGCCCAACCGCCGTTGTTCGACGTTACGGAACACGCGTGGCATCAGCTCCACGGCTTCCAGTGCAGACTGATTGCGCCGATCGGTGCGCTCTTCGCCAGCGCCGCCGTCGATGAAGTCAAAGATCATCCACGGCAGCCGGCGCTGCGCGTGCTTGCGGGCATCGGCGACCGACTGAATGGCGTCGAGACTCGGCATTGGATGTGGCTTAAGGGTGAGGAACTGATCAGGCCGCGAAACTCGAGCGCAGCTGCGCCGCCCAGCGTCCGTTCAGTTCGGTCACGACCCAGAGCGAGCGGTAGTGGCCGATCACGGAGCCGTCAGAGCGGTAGCGTGTGAACTGTACGCTCAGGTGCACTTTGGTCGCACTGGCAGCCACCACGTCGCGGAAGTCCCACTCGCTGTGATCCCAGTCGTCCGTAGTGCGGGCACGGAAGTCCGCGAGATACTCGTCGCCGTCTTCCCAGACCTTCAGGCGATCGCTCGCGAGCCGGTAGTGCGGGAAGTGTAGCGTCGCGTTCAGCGCGTCCGCGTCGCGGGCATTCAACGCGCCCATGTGGGCATCCAGCACGGCCATCGCGGCGGCAACGGCCTCAGCGTGTTCTTCGCTCATCGTCAGTCTTCACATTGGCGGAATTGGTTCTGGCAGTGTCACGATAGTGGGGGTAGCCACGGGGCTCAAGCTGCAGGCGGTTTCACAACAATGCAATTCGGACTGGACGTAGGCACTTACGGCGCACTCGCGACGCGCACGCACATTCTGGCGCTGGCGGAATTCGCCGAGCACTACCAATTCGCATCGGTGTGGCTCGCCGATCACATCGTGTTTCCGCGCGAGATCCAGTCGCGTTACCCGTACAGCCCAAGTGGTGCCTTTCCGGTCGACCCCGATCAACAGCTACTGGAACCGCTGGCCACCATGGGCGTGCTGGTCGGCGCCACGCGGCGCGTGCGGATCGGTACGGCCGTGCTGGTGATGCCGTACCGTCACCCGCTGTTGCTCGCGAAGATGCTGACGACGCTCGATCAGCTCTCGGGTGGACGCATCGTGCTGGGTGCCGGCGTCGGATGGCTGGAAGAAGAGTTCGCGGCGCTCGATACCGCACCGTTCGCGTCGCGCGGTCGGGTGACCGACGAGTACCTCGACTTCTTCAAGCGTGCCTGCGCAGGCGGGACCATTGAGAGTGATGGCGAGTTCTACCAGCTCGCGCCGGCGGCTCTTGTACCCGGCTCCGTCCAGCGACCGCACATCCCGGTCATGATCGGCGGTACGACGAATGTCGCATTGCGGCGCGTTGCGCGTATTGGAGACGGTTGGCTGTCAGTCGCCGTACCGATGGCCGCGATGCCCGATCGCCTCGCCGTGCTCGAGCGGGCTTGCGATGCCGGTAGCCGTGATTGGCGTGAGCTGGCGCTACACCACAAGCTGTTTATCAACATCGGCGAGCGCCGCGAGAGTGTGCACGGCGGACGCGAACCGGGTACCGGCAGCCTGGCTGAGGTACAAGACGACGTTGCGCGTCTGGCGGAACTCGGGTTCTCACATGTGATCGTGCGATACATCGGCAACGACGCGGCTTTGCAGCAAGATCAGTTGCTGACCTTTGTAAACGAAGTCATGCCGCTGTTTGCGCACGGTGCCAAACACGCATGATCCTTTCAGTGGCACGGCGGCGCTGACGCGGCCGGCGAGGAGGCAAACAGCGGTGGATTTTTCATGGTCGGAGCGGGCGCTCGAGATCCGCGAGCAGGTCGAGACGTTTTTCGACGAGCGAGTCCTGCCACGTGACGCGGACTGGCATCGGGAAGTCGAAGTTGCAGGCAATCCGCATCCGGAGTTCCTGCAGGTGCTACAACGAGATGCGTTCGAGCTTGGTCTGTGGAATATGGCGCTACCTGCGTTGGCCGATGATGAACCTGGCACGCGCCTCAGCAATCTGGAGTTCGCCGCGGTGGCCGAGGTGCTGGGCAAGCTGTCGTGGGGGTCGCAGGTCTTCAACTGCCACGCGCCAGACGTACCGAACATGGAAATCCTGCAGATGTTCGGCACTCCAGAGCAGAAAGCCGAATTTCTCGAACCGCTGTTACATGCGCGCACCCGATCCGCATTTGCGATGACCGAACCGGGCGTGGCGTCGTCGGATGCCACGAACATCGCGACCCGCATCGAGCGGGTCGGCGATGAGTACGTGCTGAACGGGCACAAGTGGTTCGCGACTGGCGCCGGGAACCCGCGCTGCGCGTTCCTGATCGTGGTGGGTGTCACCGATCCGGACGCCGCGCGTGGCAAACGCCATTCGATGGTCATCGTGCCAACCTCCACGCCCGGGCTTCGCATCGTGCGCAACCTGCCCGTACTACACCACGTCGACACGGTGGCGCCGCACACCGAACTGGTGCTGGAAGACGTGCGAGTGCCCGTTTCTAATCGGCTGGGTGATGAGGGCGGCGGTTTTCTGATCGGGCAGGAGCGGCTTGGCCCGGCGCGCGTACACCACTGCATGCGCGCGATCGGGCGTTGCGAAGTGCTGCTTGGCCTGATGCTGGAGCGCGCCGGACAGCGGCGCACCTTCGGTAAGCAACTGACCGAATACAGTTCGGTTCAGGATGCGATCGCCGAGTCGCGCCTCGAACTGGAGCAGGCGCGCCTGCTGGTGCAGCGCACGGCCTGGATGTTGGACCGGTCAGGCAACCACGCGGCGCGGCGTGATATTTCGCTCATCAAGGTGGCCGTCGCGCGGGCGTACTACAACATTGCCAACCGCGGTATCCAGATATTCGGCGCCATGGGGCTGACCGACGACGCCCCGTTCGCTTCGGCGCTGGCACAGGCACGCGCATTTCGCGTCTACGATGGTCCGGACGAGGTGCACAACCGTACGGTATTCCGACTGGAAGCGCGGGAGCGCGCCGACGAGAACCTGTGGAACCGGTATATTCTGGGGCCTCATCAATAGCAGGAGCCTGTTTCTCTGATGGCGGAGGCGGGTCCGATGGATACTGCACCACAGCGTCGTAGCGCCGGGGTGCGGGCGAACAGGAGGAATCGATCATGTCTGCAGCGCGCATTGACCTCGGGTTTGAGTACCCGACCTATACGGTGTGTATCGATCGTGAAACCCAGGCTGAGAAGCTCGACTGCTGTGGTATCGACCCGGCGACGTTCGGCGATCACGTCGACGTCACGCACCTCGCGATGGAAACGATTCTGGCCGGTCGCCGCGGCGGCGCCTCGATCAACGGCAGCGTGCACGTGTCGCAGGTGTTCGACCTTCGGGACCCGATTCGCCTCGGCGAAGAGCTCGAGTTAAGTGGTGCGGTCACCGGCGCCGAGCCAGCCGCGCGCGGCAAGATGGTGACCTGCAGTTTCCAGCTGAAGCGACCCGACGGATCGGTGCCGCTGGTGCTGGAGAGAAGCTCACTGCAAGCCGATCCGGATCGGATGGACGGTACGCCGCGCGCAAGATCCAAACCGCAGGAGCTGCCGGCGCTGACGCTCTTGTCCACGCATCAGCTGGAACCCGAAAAGGTCGCCCGCTATTCGAACGAAGCGGAAAACCTGATCCACTCCGAGCCAGAGGTCGCCAGGCAGTTCGGATTCAAGGCGCCGATCGCCGGCGGGCTGATGGCGGTGCGCTACATGCTGGCCGAGTTGCACAGCAAGGGCGTCGTGAACGAACTCAGGATGTCGGTCAGGTTCCGGCGGCCGATGTTCTGGGACGACGAACTCAAGCTCAACGAAACGGCTGGTTCACCACGACAGTTCGTCATGCTGAGAAGCAGCGACGGGAAGATGGTGAATGACGCGACGATCGACCACGTCGGCTATCAGTAAGGCCGGCGTTGCTTAGCCGAGGCACTCCTCAGTTGCCGTCCTCGCGTGACAGATCTTCCGGCCTGAGTTCAACCGGTGCGCCATGCGGGGTGCGATGGTAGGCGTTTCTCCACGCATGTTCGCGGGCGTCGACTTCGGGCTGAACGATCTGGCCTGACTGCGCTAGCAACGCCTCGAGAGCCTCGATAACGCACTCGTAGTAGAAGTTCTGCGCGTCTCCCGGAGGCTCCGGGCGTCGTCTCAGCGCAGCCCCCAGCGCTTGCGACCACGCGTCGCGGTCGAGCACGCCGGCATCGATCAGCACATTGGCCGTCGCGAGCGCCTGGGCGTGCCACGAGGACTCAAACACGGGCCCGTCTTCGTCGTGCCGCGCGGCTGGCATCACGTCAGGCTGGTCGGTCACCCGCGGCGCCCGCGTTTACGCAGGCTCCAGGTAGCTTTCCCACAGATCCACCTGCACCCGGTCGTTCGCGCCTTCCGCGTCCGGCCAGATGTCGCGCGCCGCAAACCCGACGGTGTACAGCGCCTCGGCGCGCTTGGTTCCGGCCGAGTTGTCGTCTGGCATGACGTGGTCGCCACGGTAATGCGTGACGGTGCCGGCGACGCCCCGGATGTACGCCGGCAGTCGCGTGTGGCCTGGGATACCGTGGGCTGAGGTTTGTACACGGTCTCCAACCGCGAACTGCGGCGCCTGACCGGCGTCGCCGTCGAACGTCTGCGCTGCACGAACGTTGGCGGGGATCTGTTCGAGAGTCAGTGGCGGGGCAAACGCCGTGGGCGATGGCCCTCCGGCCTTTTGTTGCGCAATCTCTTCGATGGATAGCAGGCCGGAATTGACCAGCATGGCCGCGTAAGTCTGCAGCCACTGGTCGTAGTACGGGCGCGTGAGGTAGTCGACCGGGTCGATCAATTCGCGGCAGTGCCGGAACCAGTCCAGGCTCCAGTCTGACGGGCGCCCCATCGTGCGAACGATGGCGAACACGCGCTCTTCCCAGTCGGCGTGGAAGCCTTCGTAGTCAGCGCTGACCTCGACCGGTCCAAAGCCCTCGCGCCCACCCAGATCGTGTATTCCATCCATGGTCTACGAGGCCCCCAGCGTGCGGTCGGTGCCGATCATGGAATTGCGCGTCACGAGGTTCGCGAGCTGTTCTTCAGAGAATTCGTCGGTTCCGGCCGGGCGCTCCGGCAGGACCATGTAGCGAAGTTCGGAGGTACTGTCCCAGACCTGTACTGCCACGTCGGCGTCGAGTTCGACCCCGAACTCTCTCAACACGGTGCGCGGCTCGCGCACGGCGCGCGCCCGGTAAGCCGCTTCTTTGTACCACGCGGGCGGAATTCCGAGCACCGTGATCGGGTAACACGAGCACAGTGTGCAGACGACGAGGTGGTGCACCTCGGGCGTATTTTCGAGCACCTTCAAATGTCCGCCGCCCTGACCTTCGAAACCGAACTCGGTCAGCGCGGCGGTGCCGTCTTCGAGCAGTCGGGTCTTGAATTCAGTGTCCGTCCAGGCGCGCGCCACCAGTGCGGCGCCGCGCTTCGGACCAACGCTGTCGGCATACACTTCAACCCACGCGTCGATCACGGCGGTGTCGACGATGCCCTTTTCGGCCAGCAGGCTTTCGAGCGCTTTCAGGCGCAGCGCCGGTTCCGGGGGCAGGTGAGAGTGCAATTCGCGGTGAATGGCGGCAACGGCGTCGGAGTCGTGTGCTGACATCTGGCGTCCCTCAGCAGATTGGGCCAATGTCCAGAGTGTACCAACTTCGCAGGCACCAGCTCTCCGGCGCCATTCGTCTGGTCGTGCCGTGGCACTCAGATTCGCTCACGACGGCACCTGTCACGTTACCCGTACGGACTGCGACGACAGGGCGACGTCAAGAGTCAGCCGCCCCTCGTTTACGAGCCAGCGACGGATTTCGAAGGTGCGCGCGCCGCTGAGATGCATCGGATCGGCCTCCGCCAGGGCCCTGGCCGCCTCCAACGATTCGGCTCGGTAGACGATCATCCCAGCTCCTTCCATGAGCTCGCCGGTTTGGTCTGAGACAGGACCCGCCATGACCAGATGGCCGGCCGCTTCCATCCTGGCCTGGTAGTCGAGATGGTCTGGCAGGTTGCCTTTGACCGCCTCGGGCGCGCCGCCTGGACGGCTCTGGACGACGTAGAGTTCCATGGCCAGAGCTCCGCGGGCTTGCGCCATGGTTTTGTACTCGTTCCAGCTCGGCATGGACTTCTCTCCAAAAAATCGATTTTATTTGACTGGCGTCACTATAGTCGGCACGCTTTAGCCATTCCAGAATGACTTGCTAAGGAGATCCGGACGATGCGTTTCATCGTGGCTCAAGTTGAAGGTGGGACGGCTGTCTACGTCGCCGACGGAGATGGCGCGGTCAACGTGAGCAGCGTCGACGCTACCCTGGGGAGCGATCTCGCAACAATTATCAGCCGCGGCCCGGATGGACTGGCGGCGGCTGCGCAGGCCGCGGCGAAAGGCCCGGCGGTTCCGGTCGAGAGCTTGACACCGGCGCTACCCCTCGAGGCCCCGGGCAAGGTCATCTGTCTGGGGCTCAACTACGCTGACCACGCTAAAGAAGGTGGGCATGAAGTGCCCGATTACCCCTCGCTGTTCATGCGTGGAATGACGTCTCTCATCCCAGCGGGAGCGCCGATGGTGCGTCCTGCCTGTTCGGAGCGGCTCGATTACGAGGTCGAGCTGATGGTGATCGTCGGCAAGCGAGGCCGTCACATTCAGGAGGCCGAAGCGCTCTCTCACGTGTTCGGTTACACGGTGTTCAACGACGGCTCCGTGCGCGACTTTCAGCGCAAGACAGCTCAGTGGACACCCGGAAAGAACTTCGACGCGACTGGACCGGTCGGGCCGGTAGTCGTCACAGCCGATGAATTGCCGCCCGGAGCAGACGGACTACACGTGGAGTCCCGGCTCAACGGTCAGGTCATGCAGAGCGCGACAACGTCCGACATGCTGTTCAAGGTGGCGCCGACGCTCACGCTGCTCTCCGAGTTCTGTACCTTGGAACCTGGCGACATGATCGCGATGGGCACGCCCGAGGGTGTCGGCCACGCGCGCACGCCCCCGGTGTGGATGGGCCCTGGTGATGTTATCGAGGTTGAGGTGGAGGGCATCGGCGTGTGCCGTAGCCCGATAGTGGCGGAGTAGGTCAGCCGAGCGGTGTCGTAGCACACCACGCCGACCGGCGCGCCCGGCGATGGGGCCGGCGCGCGGATGGAGGAGAATTCAGCATGGGTCAGGTACGCATGAAGACGGTGGTCAAACTGAGGGCCAGCGCGGAGTGTGAGTCGCATTCGCGAAGCGATGTGAAGGTTCGGGAACTGACAACCGTCATCGATGAGCCGGCTGAACGGGGCGGGACGAATGCCGGCGCCTCGCCAACGGAGACCGCACTGGCATCGCTAATCGGTTGTACGAATGTGATCGGCAACAAGTGTGCGGACTCTTTGGGAGTCGACATCGGCCATCTGAGTATCGAAGTCGTCGCTGATTTTGACCGGCGCGGCGTGACCTAGCAGGAGGAGATCTCTGTCCCGTTTCCGCGCCTCGAACTCACGGTCACGGCGGACGGATCTGCTAGTCAGGAGGAACTCGATGCAGTCGCTGCGGAGGTGGCGAAGTTCTGCCCCGTGTCGATGCTGTTCCGGCAGGCAGGCACCGAGGTCGTCGAAGTCTGGCGCAAGGCGTGAACGCCATGCCAGCTGGACCGGTTCCGGCTTCGGTCAAAGGGCAGCCGCGGCAAGCAACGCTGGGGCTGGCGCCTGCCGAACGTGAGGTCGAAGACCAATAACAACCCGCGTCATACCAGATCGCCCGTTTCGGGCAGGAGGCAAGCAATGAAGAGCACAACCACAATCCTGGCCGCTGCACTGGGGCTTTCGCTGTCGTTCGGAGCATCCGTCGTGCACGCCACGAAGACCATCAAGATGGTGGCGATCGACGGATATCCGGCGAAGGCAATGTGGGTGAAGGAGTTCAGCAACTTCTTCATCCCGGAGGTCGACAAGCGTCTCGCCAAGACTGGTAACTACAAGATCGACTGGCAGGAAGCCTACGGCGGCACGATCGTGAAGCCGAAGGGCGTGCTCGAAGGAATCAAGCTGGGGCTCGGCGATATTGGCATCGTCACCACTGTGTTCCACAACTCGAAACTGCCGAGTCAGGCGATCGCTTTCGTGACACCGTTTATCAGCACTGACGCACGGATTGTCGCCAAGGCCGTCGATGAGATTGCTCGCGAGTTTCCGCAGATGGGTCAGGAACTCGACAAGCAGAATCAGGTGTACCTCGCCACGGGCGTGGTGCTCGATACCTATCAGGTCTTCAGCCGCAAGCCCATTAGCAGTCTCGCCGACCTCGAAGGGGGCAAGGTTGCCGGTGCCGGGTTCAACCTGCGCTGGCTCGAAGGGATCAAGGGTGCGGCTGGTGTCCGCGGCGGATTGACGGACTTCTACAACATGCTGCAAACCGGTGTGGTCGACCATGCGATCCTTTGGCCGGAAGCGGCCAAGACGTTCAAGATCGCTGAAGTGGCTCCGCATATGTTGCAGGCCAACCTCGGTGCCGTTAACTCAAAGACCGTCACCGTCAACAAGGACTACTGGAAGAAACTCCCTGGCGAGGTCAAGTCGGTACTCAAAGAAGTTGCGGTGGCCTATAGAGATCACGTAGCCGAGACCGCGATGGGTCGGGCCGCCTCCAGCCTGAAGCAGTTCAAGTCCTCCGGTGGATCGGTGGCGGCTATGAGTGCTGCCGATCGCGCGTCGTGGGCAGGTTCGATGCCGAATATCGCGGTCCAGTGGGCCAGGCAACTCGATGGCAAGGGCGCGCCGGGCTCAGATATGTTGAAGGCCTACATCGCGAAGCTGAAAGCGGCTGGTCAACAGCCGGTGCGGGACTGGGCCGCCGAACTCTAACGCAGTGTCCGGGGGCGGCCGCCTGGCCGCCCGCCGCCTGTCCAACATCGCGCTTACCCCAGGAGCCAGGGCACCAGCGCAAATTCCCAGTCGACCCCGCCGGTTGCTTGCAAGGGTCTGCGTGAAACGACCGACGGCACCGAACGACGACTCGACATGTCATGACGGTTCTATTCGCAATACGGCGTCTGCTCTATCGGGTGGCAACGGTTGCCAACGCCGCCGGAACCCTGGTCGTACTGGTGCTCGTCGCAGTCGTCAACTTTGATGTCGTCGCGCGCGGTGCGTTCAACGCACCTTTTCGAGGCGCGGTCGAGGTCGTTCAGTTTTCGATGGTGCTCATCGTCTTCCTGCAACTTCCCGACGTCGTGCGTGTTGGCAGGCTGACGCGGTCAGATGGACTGCTGACCGTTCTCGGCGCGTCCTACCCTGCGTTTCGCCGCCTCCTGCAAGGCGGCATCGATGCGCTTTCCGCGGTCCTGATGATGTTGATCGCAGTGACGACATGGCCCGAGGTGCTGGACGCCTGGGAGACCCGGGACTATTTCGGCACGCCTGGTGTGTTCACGGCACCGTGGTGGCCGGTCAAGCTCGCCATTTTCTTCAGCGCGTCGATGTGTAGTGCGTTGTTCGCATTGCACGTCTTGCTCGGACCCCACGTGCCTGACGACACGTCGGCGGCTGGGGAGACCTGAGCATGTCACCTCTCGAGATCGGTCTCATCTCGGTCGTCGCGATCGTCTGTCTCATCTATATCGGCGTTTACATACCAGTCGCGTTGGGTGTGGTTTCGTTCGTTTCGATCTGGCTTATGCGAGACAACTTCGACCTGGCGATGAATCTGCTCAAGGTGGCAGTGGGCGACAGCGTGATGGAGTACGCTTTTGCAACTGTCCCCCTGTTTACGTTCATGGGTCTGGTCGTTTCCAAGGCTGGCCTCGGCACCGATGTCTACGCCGTCATGAACGACCTGTTTCGAAAGGTGCGCGGTGGTGTCGGTATGGCAACGGTTGGCGCGAACGCCGTGTTTGCCGCCGTAACCGGGTCTTCGATCGCGTCCGCTTCGGTGTTTACCCGCGTCGCCGTACCGGAGATGCGTCGTCTGCGCTACAACAAACGGTTTGCCGTAGGGGTCGTGGCCGGTTCCTCCGTTCTCGGCATGATCATTCCGCCGTCCGCGATGCTGATCATTTACTCATTCGTGGCCGAACAGTCGGTCGGGCAGATGTTCCTCGCCGGGATCGGGCCCGGCATCTTGCTGGCGGTCGCCTATATCGGCGCAATCTTTGCCATGGGGCGATTGACACCGGGATTCGTTGGTGGTGGTCAGCAAGCGGACACACCGCAACTGACGCTGCCGGAAATTGCGCAGAAGACGTTTCCGATTGTCGCGCTCATCTTTATTGTGCTGGGTGGCATCTACGCAGGTTGGCTGACCCCCGTGGAAGCCGGCGCTGGCGGTTCGGCCGTGGCGCTGGTGATCGCGATGTTACGCGGACGTTTCACGTTGCGTGACTTCTGGGATGCGCTCATTGAAACCGGACATATCACGGCGTCGATCCTCTTTCTGATTACGACGGCATCTATCTACAGCCGGATGCTGGGGCTTGCGGCCCTGCCCAACGAACTGGGCGATCTCATCAACAGCTATGAACTCGGGTTTGTCGGGATCATGGTCGTGTATGTGCTGTTGATGCTGTTTCTGGGCACGCTGCTGGATACGGCGTCGATCATTTTGATCGTGGTGCCGCTGTTCCTGCCGATTGTGGAAGCGCTCGGGATGAGTCTCGTGTGGTTTGGCATCATCACCGTCGTGGGCGCGGAGATCGGCCTGCTGACCCCGCCACTCGGCATTTCCTGTTTCGTCATCAAAGCCACACTGGATGATCCTGACATCAAGCTGAAAGACGTATTTCTCGGGGCGTTGCCATTTGCTCTCGTCATGCTCGTCGTGTTGGTGGCACTGATCGCCTTTCCCTGGATCAGCCTGGGCATTTTGCAATAGCGAGGCACGCGCACGATGCGTTCAGTAACGGCCGAAACGATTACCGAGGCATTTCTCGGCTACTTTGGCGATGAGGTGAACCCGCGCACTCACCAGTTGATGGAGAGGCTTGCACATCATGTGCACGAGTTTGCGAAGGAGGTCGAACTCACACATGACGAATGGCGCGCGTGTATCGAGTTCCTGACGGAGGTGGGTAACATCACGACCGCAGAACGAAACGAGTTCGTGTTGTTGTCGGACGTGCTCGGACTTTCGTCCCTGGTCGATATGATCCACTCAGATCCGCACGGCACTTCGTCCAGCGTATTGGGACCCTTCCACATATCCAATCCACCCAGGTTGCCTTACGGCGGCGATCTGAAGCGGGACAACGACGGCGAACTCGTATTGGTTCAGGGGCGTGTGGTCGGCCCGGCCGGAGAACCGATCTCCGGCGCGGAGCTGGATATCTGGCAGACGGCGACCAACGGTATGTACTCGAGTCAGGATGACGCGCAGGATACCTTCAATTTCCACGGCCTGATGACTACGGACGAGTCAGGCCGGTACGCATTCACTACCGTCAAACCCGTTCCCTATACGGTCCCAACAGACGGGCCAGTTGGCCGAATTCTGGACGCCACAGGGCGACATCCCTGGCGGCCATCGCATCTACACGTCATTGCGCGAGCGCAGGGGTTTCGTACGTTGGTGACGGAGATTTTTCCCGACGACGACCCCTACCTGGATCAAGATACGGTGTTTGGCGTGCGCTCGGATCTCGTGATGCGCTACCAGGCGCGCGCGGCCGCCGAGTTTCCTGATGGCATGGTCTTGAGTGGGCAGGTTGAAACGGCTTTCGAACAGGTCGACTTCGATTTACGCCTGGTCGCCGATTAATCGATCTTCGGGGACAGGAAGCTGCCAGTACGGCGATAGTGTGACAACAGAGCCTCTACGGCCGCATCGGCGTCTCTGTCCAATGCGGCCTGCATGATGTCCTGATGCTCGCGCTGAATGTTGCGGCGTGGGTAAGCCTGACGTCCAGCGAGGTGACGGTAGCGAATGTTCTGGTCGTAGAGTTCGGTACAGAAGCGGAGCATGATGCTCGAGCCACAGGCACTCAAGAGCGCGAAATGAAAGGTTCGGTGGCAGTCTTCCCAGGCGTTCGGGCCGTTCGTCGCGTCTTCGCCTCCGTGACGCGGAATGCGCGACAAGCGGTAATGACTCAAAACGATGGTTTCTTCCCAGTCGGGCCCACCATTGGCGATCGACTCTCTGAGCGCGCGCTCTTCCAGCCAGGCGCGGGTAGTCAACAGTTCCTGAAACGCGGCTTCGCTCGCCACGGCGACGCGAAAACCGCGCTGGTCGATGCGCTCCACGAGACGGTCTGAGGTCAGCAGGCTGAGGGCTTCGCGAATCGGACTGGTCCCGGTATCGAGGCGCGCTCTAAGTTCGGAAATCTTGAGCCGGCTGCCCGGTGGCAGTAGTCCACAGATGATGTCCGAGCGCAGTCGCTCGTACACTTGCGCCGTCATGGACTGTGCCGAGTCCGTCGTGGGTCTGTCGAAAGGTTCGTCAATCACGTTGTTGAACTGCCCACCAGCGCCAGCATTGGTGGCACTCAGGCTCAAGTCTAACAGTTTGCGCCCTCTCGCTTCATCGCGGCCTGTCGACTGCGTGGACCGGTCAGGCTTTCAGCTCGTAGCCCGCGGCCTCCAGTGCAGTTCGCATGGCGTCAAAACCGATGCGCGCGAAGTGGGCAGGTGGCGCGAGGGCAGGGTCCTGCTCCGCCTCGACGACAAACCATCCTTCGTAACCGATGTCGGCGAGACGTTTTGCAAGCCGGGCAAAGTCGAGTGCGCCGTCACCGGGGACGGTGAAGGCACCTTGCAAAACAGCATCGAGAAAACTCTGGCGGCCGCGGTCGAGCCCGGCCACGACCTCGGCTCGGATGTCCTTGACATGAACGTGCGCAATTCTCGTCGGATAGCGTGCGGCGATGTCCACGGCGTCGCCGCCGGCAAACGCAAGATGTCCACTGTCGAGTGTCAAGCCAACCGCATCTGAAGTTTCATCCAGCAGCAGTTCCAGTTCCCGCTGCGTCTCTATCACCGTGCCCATATGGTGATGAAACGCAAGCGGCAAGCCTTCGCCGCGACAGAATTCGGCGAACCGGTTCAACTTTTGCGCGTAGCGGCGAAGGGCATCGTCGGAGAGCCGCCGGCGAGTGTCCAGCGCGGCGTGGCGTACATTCTGGATGGTGCCGGCCGTTTCGCCGTATACCAGGCACGCGGCGCCAACGTTCAGAAAGAGATCGATTTGTGATCGGGCCCGGGCGCATTCCGATTCGAAGTTGTTGTCGAGGACGGTGCCGGAATACCAGCCCGACACCAGACTCAGATCGAAGGTCTTCAGAACCCGGCTGAGAGCCTCAGCCGAGCGCGGGAATTTCCCGCCCGTCTCCACGCCGGTAAAGCCGGCGGCCCGGGCATCGCTCAGGCACGTTTCGAGCGTTGTCTCACCACCGAGTTCCGGCAGGTCGTCGTTGCTCCAGGCGATGGGGGCGATTCCGAGTTTGGCTTCGAGCGTCACCGGTCAGACTCCGACACGTTGCGTCGCCCGGATCGCGTCCTGTTCGGCGCGGGCTTCCCGCACCGTCTCGCGTTCGCTGACCTCCGGAACGCCGACGTCCCAACTGGCATCGCCGGGAGTCCATTGGTACGCATCTGTCACGATGGTGATGACGGTCGTGCGATCTGTCGTCTTCGCCCATTCCAACGCGGCCTCGAGGTCTGTGAGACTTTCGGCCTTACGGGTCAGTGCGCCCATCGATGCGGCGTGTTGGGCGAAATCGACGGCGAAGGCTTCCTTGACCCGGCAGTCCGAAATCAGATTGTTGAACGAGGCGCTGCCTTTGAAGTTCTGCAGACGATTGATGACTGCGAAACCGCCGTTGTCACACACCACCACGATCATCTTGTGTCCGGTCAGGACCGACGAATAGATGTCCGAGTTCATCATCAGATAGGAGCCGTCACCAGTCAGCACGTAGGGCGTACGCGATGGGTCCGCCATGGCCGCACCCCAGCCCGCGGCGAGTTCGTAGCCCATGCACGAGAAACCGAACTCGCAATCGAAGGTTCCCGGGGCCTTGACCTTCCAACCCTTGCTCACCTCGCCAGGCAGGCCTCCAGCGGCGGCTACCATCAGGTCCCGATCACCGGCCATACGGTTGACCACGCCGACGACCTGCGCGTAGGTCGGTAGCGGTGCGTTGTCAGGTTTCTGATGCGCGTCCACGAGTGCGTTCCAGTCCGCAAACCGTGCCGCCGCCTGCGCCATCCAGGTGTCGGGCGCCCGCCAGTCGCCCAGCGCCTGACCCAGCTCGTTGATCGATTCGAGAGCATCACCGATCACAGACCTCGCGCGATGTTTGGTCGCGTCCCATCGGGCTGCGTTCACTGAGATGAAACGGGCGTCGGGCGCAAAAGCGGTCCAGGACCCTGTTGTGAAATCCTGCAGGCGTGTACCGATGGCAAGCACGACGTCAGCTTCGGCCGCCAGTTCGTTCGCGGAAGTAGAACCTACAACACCGATTGGGCCGACGTGCGCGGGGTGGTCGTGCGACACAGCGCCTTTGCCGGCGATGGTCTCCGCCATGGGAATGCCGCGCGCCGTCGCAAAACCTGCCACCGCAGTCTCTGCCTGTGAGTATCGTACCCCGCCGCCGGAGATGATGAGCGGCCGCCTGGCCGTCGCGAGAAGTGCCGCCGCATCGGCGATTTCAGTACGGTCCGGTCTGGGCCGGCGCTGGGTGTGTACGGTGGGCGCGAAGAATGCCTCAGGATAGTCGAAGGCCAACTCCTGAGTATCCTGGCAAAGGCCCAGGAATGCCGGGCCACAGTCGGCTGGGTCCAGCATGACCGCGATTGCCTGCGGCAGTGACGAGAGGATCTGCTCCGGATGCGTGATGCGGTCCCAGTAGCGTGTAACCGCCTTGAATGCATCGTTGACGCTGACAGTCGGATTACCGAAGTGCTCGACCTGCTGCAGAACCGGGTCGGGGCGCCGGTTGGCGAATACGTCGCCACTCAACAGAAGTATCGGCAAGCGGTTCGCGTGCGCGACCGCCGCGGCCGTAACCATGTTGGTTGCGCCGGGCCCGATGGAACTGGTTGCGATCATGATCTGGCGCCGCCGCCTGGCTTTGGCGTAGGCAATGCCGGCGAGCGCCATCGACTGCTCGTTTTGCCCGCGCCAGGTGGGCAGCTGGTGCTGGCATGTCTCCAGCGCTTCCGCCAGGCACGTCACGTTGCCGTGCCCGAAGATGCCGAAGACGCCGCCGAAGAGCGGTTCCTGTCGACCATCGATTTCGGTGTACTGACTGCAGAGGTAGCGGACCAGTGCCTGGGCCATCGTGAGTCTGACGGTGCGATTGTTCATAGTTGCGCTCAGAATCCTCAAGAACCGTTGGTCCGCGAAGTGGCCGCCTGGTCAGTGACAATGACTGCGCAGCGCAGCGCAGCCAGCGAGCGCCACGCCAGACGCCAGATGAGTCGTGCGTAATCGTAATCGGGACGACGTGCCGAAGTCTGCAAGATTCACTTGCCCGAGCGCGACGGGTTAGTTTGATGCGTGGCGCGCCGACCGTTTCGCCAGACCATGACTGGCACCGGGGGAATGGCGACCGGAAGAGGCGAAGTTAATCAGAACAAAGCAACTTGGAGGGTATGGGGCATGCGCATCGCAGTCCTCGGACTCGGCCGCATCGGCCTGATGCACGCCGGAAATATTGCCCGGCACCACACGCTGGCGCTGGCCGGGGTCCACGACCTGGACAGGCACGTGGCCGTCGCGGCGGCCGAGACACTGAGTACCCAGGTGTACGCACATCTGGAAGCCGTTTTTGCCGATGAAGATGCTGAGGCATTGTTGATCGCCACGCCAACGGATACGCATGCCGACCTGATCGAGCGTGCGGTCGAATGCGGCAAAGCGGTGTTTTGTGAAAAGCCTGTCGATTTGTCGCTCAGGCGGGCGTCAGCCTGCGCCGCCGCAGTAGCTGGGCGTGGAGTGCCCGTGCAGATCGGATTCAACCGGCGCTTTGACCCTGGCCACCGCGGCGCGAGAGAAGCACTTCGCGCCGGCGAGATCGGCGCGTTGCATCAGGTGCTCATCACGTCTCGCGATCCTGGTCTGCCGCCCCGCGAGTATCTGATGAGTGCCGGAGGACTGCTGCGCGACATGACGATTCATGATTTCGACCTGGCACGATTCCTGTTACCGAGCGAACCGGTCGAGGTGTACGCCGTGGCGGACGCCCTGGTCGACCCGGCGTTGGGCAAGGCGCTCGGCGAGGTCGACTCCGCAATGCTGATCCTCCGTACTGCCGACGGGTGTATGTGTCATATCAACAACTCGCGAGCGGCTGTTTACGGCTACGATCAGCGGGTCGAACTGCTGGGTGATGAGGGCATGCTCGTAAGCGATAACCGGCGGCCCCACGAACTGCGCCGGTACGGCGCCCGCGCCACCGGCGTCGCGGCGCCGTACCTGCACTTCTTCATCGAGCGCTACCACGATTCCTTCGTGGCGGAACTGGAGGCCTTCGCACAATGTGTGGCCGACTCCACAGAGCCGGAAGTGGGTCTGAACGACGGAGTTGCCGCGCTCAGACTGGCGGAAGCGGCTTACCTGTCGATGCGCGAGCGGCGTGCCGTCTCGGTAGACGAAGTCGAACTTGCGTGAGTCATGTTGACGCGGAGGTGGTGCGTCCACAGGCCGTGGCTTCCAACACTTCAGGCGTCGTCACGACTGAGTGCCTGCGCAAGGCAGTGCACGCCTCCGCCACCGAGTGTGAACATCGACATGTCCGGGTCGAATACTTCGAAGCCAAGTGCGCGCATTTTCTCGTTCAAGTCACGCGAGCTGCTCATTGAGAGGACCTTGTCGTTGCCGAGCGAGACGAGGTTCGCCCCGAGCTCTTTGGCTTCCCTGTAGCTGACTTCAACAAATTCGAAACCGCGGCCACGGAGCAGTGCTACCAGCCACGTTTCCATAGCATCGACGCACGCAACCAGGAGCTTGGCGGCGAGCGGCACTACCAACCCGTCCATATGCACGAACTCTCGCGAAATTGGTGCGACCAGAGCTTCCCAGCCTTCCGCGCGAACGTGTTCTGCAATCTGCTCCGATCCGGCCTGCTCGGAACGCTCGCCGCAATAGCCGAGCAGGACCAGACCTGGCTCGAGAATGTTGAAATCGCCACCCTCGAAGTGGGCGGCCGTTGCGTACTGCCAGATGGGAATCTGATTTTGCTGATAGAACCGAATCGCCGTGACGTAGTCGGCGCGCCGGCTTTTCAACTGCATGTGGCAGATCAATGCTCCCCACGGCGTCATTGCGCTCGAATCGCGGGCGAAGAAGTTGCGGTGAAGGACGGGGTCAGCATCGAGGTAATGACACTGCACGTCATTCGACTCATAGATCGCGACCATCTCGGCGTGCTGCGCCATGGCGGTCTGCAGGTTGAACTCGACGCCAGTGTGCATCTGGTTATTGAGCGTGCGCTGGGTGATCGGCCCGGCATCGATCCACCGGTAGTACTCCGGCTTGCCGAGGAGCACGTGCCGGAGCGGCGCGAAATCGTTGTTGATACCCCAGCACGATTTGAGATCAGGGTTGTTCAAGCAAAGCTCTCCTGGTCTTTGGTTGCAAAGCCTGGATCTGATGGTGGCCGATGGCATTTACACGGTGGTGACGTGACCGGATTTCCGCTTTGCCACTCCGGCCAAGTTTCACGCAGGCGGCGGCGAAAAACTCAGATCGACGCAGTCTAAGCGCTCGCGCGGACTTCGAACGGGCCACCTGTCGTGCGATGCAGAATCCGGGTGTCTTCTTCGTCGTAGTCGTTGACACCGTAGTGCATCGTGCAGCGATTGTCCCAGAGAACGAGGTCGCGCGCAGACCATTGGTGCCGGTAAGTGAAGTTCGGATGCATTGCCTGTTCGTAGAGCCATCCGAGCAGCACCTTGCTTTCCTCTTCGGTCCAGCCTTCTATGCCGCTTACAAACGCCGGATTGATGTAGAGCGTCTCGAATCCAGCCTCGTGCCAGTGCACGATCGGGTGCGCGACCGGTTCGCGGTACTGGGCCTCGAGGCCGTGCTTGCGCGGGTCGGCTTCCTTTGTCGGGTCGTAATTGATACTCCCCGCCTGCGCCGCGCCGCGTACGAATGCCGTTGCGTGGATGGCTTTCAGTTGCCGGAGCGTTGCGCGCATGCCGTCGGAGCATTGCTCCAGCACCAGTCGCAGATTGCTCCAGACGGTATCCGCGCAGCCGACCGGCGTCTGCACGCCGTAAAGACTCGTAACCGCTGGGGGGCGCGGACGAAACGTTACGTCCGTATGCCAGGCGCTGGCTCTTGGTCCATAAGTACCGGGGCGGTTTTCCATCAGTTCGACTTTCGGAAAGCCGGGCAGCGGAAGCGTGCTGCTTGCCGACAGTTCCTGCGGGTGCACGTCGAGCTCACCGAAACGTTCCATGAAGGCCGCATGTTGTTGAGGCTCGAGAGTCTGATCGGGAAATACCAGGACGTGATATCGGTGGAACGCGCTCAGGATATCGTTCCACTCGGCGTTGCTTACCGACGCGCAGTCGACGCCTTCGACGCGCGCGCCGAACGTGCCGGTGAGGCGTTTGGCATCGATGTGTTCGAACGAGGGCGCGGCCATGGGCGTGTCTCCGGAGCGTGGTGGACGTCGGCGCTGCGGTCTGAGTGCCAGTCCGCCGCAGGTCCGGGTGCGAATGAGCCAAACGTTAGCGGCTCGCAGGCGCCGGCGTCAAAAGAATGTAAAGGGATCAGAAATCAGCGGGCATACAGCCGCGTCGGCGCGACGTCGGTGCTGTGTGCCGTGAAAGCCGCCATGGTGCTGGTATATGCCGCTCGCACCATCCTTGCTGACGCCGACTAGGTGCCGGGTCCACACCAGGCGTGCGAGAACGCAGGGTCGACGTCATCGCGGCGCGCTAGCCCATCGGCAGCCAGCTTCGATCGGATGAGCGCAAGGTGTTCGCGGCCGAACAACCCGACCTGCCGACCCGTACCGGTGTCTTCGAACACGTAGTGCGGCGTGCCTACAAAGCCGCTGGCCTCCGCTTCGCTGACATACCGGGCCAGTTCCTGTTCACCTGGGCCGCCCGGCGCCACGAAATCTTCCAGGCCCGTCACGTCTCCACCGATATCCGCAAACGCGCTCCGGAGCTGGTCCAGGGATTCGACCTCGAAGTCACGCCAGCCGCTGCCCCATCCGCGTAAATTGACGTGCATATAGAACGGCACCTCCAACGACTGCTGTTTCGCAAAGATAAACACGCGTAAGGCGAGCGCGGTGTCGAGCAGCCGGTATGGGCTTCGCAGCGGGATTTGTTGCAGCGCCGTATATTGCCGGGCCGCGGCATAGAACATGCGCGCCCGGCGTTCGGCGACTTCAGACGGCGGGCGCCTGCGTTTATCCGATTCGACGCTCGTGCTGATGCCCATGCTGGTGTAGCTCAGCAGGTAAGGGCAGATGTCCAGATTGACCGCGTAGTCTCGAGCCAGTTCCAGCGACGGGCGTACGGCGATATAGGCGTGCGGCGATTTGATATCCAGATAGACCTTGATGGTGCGCTCGGCGTCCTGGGACATGATCTGCCGCCACTCATCGGCCTCGCCCATGACGCGCGCGACGGCTTCATCCAATGACTCGACGGGCTTTGGTTCGGATGTCGTCAACGATGCGTTCGCTCTTTCACTACGTCTGTCAGTCTCCAGTTTAGCCGTTCGCCCGCCAGCTTGGGCAAACGCTCGGAACAGCATGGGCTGACGCCGGGATTCCCGGATGGTGTCGTAGGCAGGTTCGGCTTCGGTATGCTGGGCGGGCGCGACGCGCATGCAACTGCGTCTTCGTACAGCCGTCTTTGCGCCTCGACGGTGCGCGGGGCCAGGCTCGGAGATCTGGGCTGGCACGGGCTGGGCCCGTCTAGGTAGGAGGCAACATGGCCGAGATGATTCAGACTTCCCGCGACGGTGCCGTCGCCATCGTGACATTGAGTCACCCACCACACAACCTGATCGGCGGTGCGTTCATCGACCGTTATTGCGCCGCGCTCGAGAAGGCTGCCGGAGACGGCGCCCGGGCGATCCTCATCAACAGCAGCCTGCGTCACTTTTGCGCCGGCGCGGACGTTGGGGCACTCAGCGCAGACGGTAGCAGCAGCGTCGCCCATGAAACCCTGGCGCGCCTTGAGGGCATACCCGTGCCGACCGTTGCTGCCGTGCACGGTGCTTGTCTTGGCGGGGGGTTCGAACTGGCACTGGCATCGGATTTCATCGTTGCAGCGGAGTCAGCGCAGATCGGCTCCGTTGAAGTCGGCATTGGTCTCGTGCCGTTGCTGGGCGCCATTCCCCGCCTGGTGGCGCGCGCCGGTCCGGCGCGCGCCCGGGAGATCACGATGCTGGGCCGCCGCTATCGGCCAGAACTGCTGGAGCGCTGGGGCATCATCAATCTGGTTACGGCGGATGAACAGCTCGCAGCTGCTTCGTTGTCGCTCGCAAAGCAACTGGCGGCCGGACCGACGGTTGCGCTCGGATGTATCAAGGACATCGTCCATGTCGCCATCCACGAAGGGACAGAAGCGGCGGACCGGGCGCTGCAGACGCGACTGGCCCCGATGTGGGCGAGCGAAGACCTGAAGCGGGGCACCGAAGCGATGCGCGACACCGGCCCCGGCACCGCCATCTTCGAGGGCAACTGATGAAACCGTTGGAAGGCATCAAGGTCGTGGACTTCACACGCGTGCTGGCTGGGCCGACGTGTACGCGTGTCCTCGTCGAACTCGGCGCGACTGTGACCAAGATCGAACCACCGGCCGGCGACGTTGCGCGAAATGCCGGTCCGTTCGTGGATGATGAGTGTGGCTACTTCCTGCAACTCAATGGCGGGAAGCGAAATATCAGCATCGATCTCAACTACCCGGAGGCACGCGACATCGTATTCGGTCTTTGCGCCCGAGCCGACGTGATAGTCGAGAACTTCAGACCCGGCACGATGCGCTCGTTCGGGCTCGAGTACGCGCGGGTCGCGGCCGCGAATCCGGGCGTTGTCTACGTGTCGATTTCCGGATACGGACAGGAGTCCCCATGGAGCGGTCGCCCGGCTTTCGCGCCAACGGTGCAGGCTGAATCAGGCATGACGACGAGCAGTCTGGCGCACTACGGTCAAAAGCTGACGGAACCGGCTGCCGATGCAGGCAGCCACGCAGACCTCTACACGGGCTACCAGGGCGCGATCGCGGCGCTCGCCGGGCTCAACCGGCGCGCCCGCACGGGTCGAGGTACGCACGCTGACGTATCGATGATGGCCACGATGCTGGCGGTCAACGAGCGGGCGCACGCGCAGCTGAATGAAATGGACAGCTATGGCGAGCCGCTCGCTCTCAGTGCCCCAGAGTCGCCGATCTTCACCCTCGCCGACGGCTCCATGGTGACGATCGCGGCCTCGCCGGTGTGGTCCGGTGCATTTCAGCGATACTGCACGATGATGGGGCGCAACGATCTGAAGCTCGATCCGCGCTTTGAGACGGCCGAGAAGAGACGTTCCAACGTCGATGCGCTGCTGGCCGAGGTGCAGGCCTGGATCCACTCGTTCAGAAGTATCGAGGAACTCGAAGCCCAGGTGTCCGCTGGCGGACGTCTGGCGGTTGGCCGGTTGCGCAGTGCACTCGATGTATTGGATACGGAATGGGCACAGGCGGCGGAGCCAACGTATGCCGTCAATGTCGGCGAGCACGCGATCAAACTTCCGAAAGCGCCGTGGTTGTTCGACGGCGTCGACTCCGGGGCGCTGCCGCGCGCCGCCGCGCAAGGTCAGCATAACCGCGACGTGCTACTCGAATGCGGCCTCGATGAGCAGGCGATCGACGCGCTGGCGAAGGCTGGTGTGCTGCACGGCGGCGCTGGTGCGAAAGCGTAGGCTTCTCTCGGCCCACAGATAGCGCCGCATGGGCGAAGTGCCTATTCGGCGTCCAGCCCCTGACGAGACAACCCGGAGAGTTTCGGCATCAACTCCAGCAGATGCCGGGAATACTCGTGCGATGGAGACTCGAACAGCGTTTCGGTTTCGGCGACCTCGCAAAGCTGTCCGTGGCGCATGACGCCGACCCTGTCGCACATCTGACGAATGACTGGCAGGTCGTGACTGATGAACAGCATCGTCAGGCCGAGTTCCTCCTGCAGGTCTTTCAACAGATTCAGGATCTGCGCCTGAATGGAAACATCGAGGGCCGAGGTGGGCTCGTCGCAGATCAGGAAGCGTGGTCGGGTCGCAAGTGCCCGCGCTATGGAAATGCGCTGGCGTTGCCCGCCGGAGAATTCATGTGGGTATTTGACCGCCGCCGCTTTACCGAGCCCGACGTGCTCAAGCAGGTCGAGCACCACCTCCCGGGTCGCTTGCCGTCCGGCAGCAAGTTTGTGAAATCTGATCGGCTCGGCGACGATATCCAGCACGCGCATCCTGGGGTTCAGAGACGAGTACGGATCCTGGAAGATCATCTGCATCTGGCGTCGGTAGCGATTGAGTTCGCGCTCCGCTTTGAGCGCCGTCAACTCGGCGCCGGCGAAGTGGATACGCCCGGAGGTTGGCCGGTGCAGGCCCGCCACCATGCGTGCGACGGTTGACTTACCGGAGCCGCTTTCGCCGACCAGTCCGAAAACCTCGCCGGGCTCAACGGCAAAACTCACATCCTTGACGGCGTCGAGAAACTTCCGTGTCGCTGCGGTGAAGCCGCGTCGGGTGATGAAGCGCATGCACAGATCGTCGAGTTGCAGTAGCGGTCCGTCGTGCTCGGCAAAGTCCCGGTTTTGACCAAGCCAGTGCGTCTCGATGTCCAGATTCCCGCGCGCGTCTCCCGCCGACTCGATGTACTCCACGAGTGGAAAACGGTGCAATCTGATATCGGGTCTCGGTACGGCGCTGATGAGACTCTTGGTGTAGGCATGCTCGGGTTCGCCGAGAATGTCGGCTGTAGCGCCCATCTCAACGACGCGACCTCGATACATCACCACGACCCGGTCGGTAACGTCAGCGATAACCCCCATGTCGTGCGTGATGAGAATCATGCCCACTGAGCGTTCACGGCAAAGCTCGCGCATCAGGTCCAGAATCTGCGCCTGAATCGACACGTCGAGCGCCGTGGTCGGCTCATCGGCGATCACCACTTCCGGGTCGGCGCACAGTGCGAGCGCGATGACGACGCGCTGGCGCATGCCGCCCGAGAACTGGTGGGGGTACTGCTCCATGCGTACCTCCGGTTCTGGGATGCCAACGCGCGTCAGCAGGTCCAGTGCTTTGCTGCGCGCCGCCCGCGCGTCCAGCGACAGGTGCGTCGTGATCGTCTCAATCAGCTGTGCGCCAACCGGCTGAAGCGGGTTCAGCGACGTCAGGGGATCCTGAAAGATCATACCGATGCGGCGACCGCGCATCTCGCGAACGCCGCTGCGGTCGAGCGCGTTGATACGCTGCCCTTCCAGGGTGAGTTCGCCCCGCGCGACATGGCCGGGCGGTTCGAGCAGACCGATCACCGCATTGCCGATCGTAGACTTCCCGGCGCCGGACTCGCCGACCACGCCGACGATCTCCCCGGGCGCAACGCTCAGGGTGATGTCCTCCACCGCGACAAACACGCCACGACGCGTCGGAAACTCAACCCGCAGATCCTTGATGTCGAGAAGGCTCATCGTTTACCTCAGCTTCGGATTCAGCGCGTCGCGGAGCCAGTCGCCAAGCAGATTCACGGCGAGCACCAGTATCACCAGCGCCAGCGCCGGGAACAGGGTGATCCACCAGAGTCCCGAGAACAGATACTCATTGCCGACGCGGATCAGCGTGCCGAGCGAAGGCGTCGTGGGCGGGACGCCCTGACCGAGAAACGAAAGCGTTGCCTCCGCGATCACCGCGAGCGCAAGACCGATGGTCGCGAGTACCAGCACGGGACGCATAACGTTCGGCAATATGTGCCGGAGCATGATCGTGACGGGACCGAGTCCAATGACGCGGGCCGCCTGCACGTACTCGCGCTGCGCCTCGACCAGAGTGGCCCCGCGCGCGACGCGCGCGAACTGCGGCCAGTCTGACAGTCCGATCGCCAGGATCACGACGTAGATCGCGAGTTCATCGCGAAGTTCGGGAGGCAACACGGAGCGGAGGATGCCGTTGATCAGGATCGCCGTCAGAATGCCAGGGATCGTCAGCTGCACATCGGCGAGACGCATGATGACGGCGTCGAACCATCCGCCCAGATAACCGCTGATGACACCGAGCCCGACGCCCAAGACCATGCCGAGCGCAACGCTCGCGAATCCCACCGCGAGCGAGATACGCCCCCCGTACAGGATGGTCGAGAGCATGTCACGGCCCTGATTGTCGGTGCCGAGCAGGTAGGCAGGGTCGCCGTCGGCTTCCCAGGCGGGTGGCTTCTTGCCATCCCACAGTGAGATCTGCGAAGGATCGAACGGGTCGAACGGTGCGATCAGCGGGGCGCACAACGCGGCGAGCACAAACACGACGGTGACGGCTGCCGCTGCGAGCGCGAGGGGCGAATGCGTGAATGAGTAGAAGACATCGCTGTCGGCGATGCGTTGCCACCAGGTCTGCGTTTCGCTATCAGAGGAAGGCACGCTCATGTCAGTGTCCTCCGTCGTTGCGCAGTCGCGGATCGATCATGAAATATGCGATGTCGACGATGAAGTTGATGGTGACGAACACCAGTGCGACGAAACACAGGTACGCAGCCATGATCGGAATGTCGACAAAATCTACCGCCTGAATGAACATCAACCCGGTACCGGGCCATTGAAATACCGTCTCCGTGATCACGGAGAACGCAATGAGCCCGCCGATATTAATTCCTACGATCGTGATGACGGGAACCAGCGTATTGCGTAGCGCATGGCTGAAGTTGATGATCCGCTCCGGCAACCCTCTTGCGCGCGAGAACTTGATGTAGTCGGTCAACATGACTTCGAGCATCTCGGCGCGCACCAGGCGAAGGATCATGGTCAGCTGAAACAGACTCAGTGTGAGCGCTGGCAAGACGATGCTCCGCCAGCCGTCCACGGTGAGGAAGCTCGTCTTCCACCAGCCGAACTGCACGACACCGCCACGTCCGGATGAGGGCAGCCAGCCGAGGTAGACGGCAAACAGGTAGATGAGTCCGATGCCGATGATGAAAGTTGGCAGCGATACCCCGACCAGGGACACTGTCAAGACCGCTTTGCTGACGAAGCTGTCACGCTTGATGCCGGTGAGCACACCGAGCGGAATGCCGAGGCCGAGTGCAATGATCGCCGAAACGAACACGAGCTCCAGCGTGGCCGGAATGCGCTCCAGGATCACCGCCGCGACCGGGCGTTTGATCCGGTATGAAATACCGAACTCGCCTTGCAGGGCGTTGCCGACAAAGCGCACATATTGAAGGACGAACGGGTCTTCGAGCCCGAGTTCCTGGCGGATGCGAAGCCGGTCTTCCATCGTCGCTTCCTGTCCAACCATGTTGTCGACCGGGTCGCCAACGTAGTTGAACAAGGAGAACGAGATGAATGAGACGATCGCCATGACGCCGAGCGCCTGGAGCAATCGGCGAAGTACAAACGCGAGCACCTAGCAATCCTCTGACGAATATACGCAAATGGGGCGGGACGGACGTGGCATGCGCATTGCCTGCATGCGGGCGAGCGGGCCAGCTGGTGAGCGTCCCGGCCCGGGCTCCAGGACAAACGCGACTACGTGCATCTATCAGAGGATTCCCTGGTGGGTCACGTTCGCAGTGACAGTAAGGAGGTGAGGCGCGGGCAGGTTGCCCGCGCCCCTGTGCGCTCGACGTCTACTTCAACTGTGCCCAGCGGAACTGCGGCGAGTCATTCGGGACGATCGGCAGTGTGAGCTTGTCGGACATGCCCCACGCGATGACCTGATGATGGACTGGCAGGTAAACCACATCCTCTTTCACCTGAGCCCACGCTTTTGCGATCATCTCATCGCGCTTCGCGAGGTCGACCTCGGCGGCCATGCCATCGACCATCGTGTCGACCAGCGCGTTGGTATAGCCGGTGCCGTTCCAGCTGCCCTTCGAGTGATGCAGGAAGCTGAACACGTAGTGGCTATCGAGCGTCGGGACACCCCAGCCGAGCATGTAGAAGTCGGTTTCCCGCTTCTTGATCTTCGGGAAGTGCTGGCTCTTCGGAATAGCGTCCAGCTTCACCTTGACGCCGATCTTGGCAAGCATCGCGACCGCCGCCTGGCAGATCTTCTCGTCGTTGTTGTAGCGGTTGTTCGGGCAGTCGAGCTGGATCGAAAATCCATCGGCATACCCTGCATCAGCCATCAGCTTCTTGGCGGCGGCCACGTCGAACGGGCGGCGTTCGTCCAGTGCCTTCGTGAAGCCGTGCACGCCAGGTGATGTGATGATGCCGGCCGGGAAGCTCAGACCTTCCATTACGACCCGCTGGATGGCTTTGACATCGAGAGACTGGTACATGGCCTGGCGCACGCGCTTGTCCGCCAGCGGATTCTTGCCCTTGACGTCGGACGAACGAAGTTCCGCGGCACCCTGGTCCATCCCGAAGAAGATGGTGCGGATCTGGTTGACCGTAACCACCTGCAGGCCGTCCTGGGATTTGATGCGGTTCAGGTCCTGAAGCGGCGCATCCAGAACAAAGTCGACTTCGCCAGACAGCAGGGCGGCAACGCGCGTTGCGGCGTTCTTGATCGGCCGGTACTCGACCCGATCGACATTGCCTTTATCCTTGCCCCAGTAGTTGGGGTTGCGTACCAGGATCGTCAGCTCGTCGGGCAGACGCTTTTCGAGGATGAACGGCCCGGTACCGTTCGTGTTGCGAACGGCGTAGGTTTCTTCTTTGCCCTCGAAGTCCTGTGGCTTCGTTACACCGTGCTTTTCGGCCCAGCCTTTGTCCATCATGAAGATGCTGGTCAGCTGGTTTGGAAGAATCGGGTTCGGGCCATCCGTCTCGATATGCACGGTGTAGTCGTCGACCGCCTTTACCGATTTGACCGATGTGATGTTGCCTTTGAAGTCCGAGTCTTCGTGCTGGGCGCGCGCGAAGCTGAAGACCACATCTTCGGCGTTGAAATCGGCGCCGTCATGGAATTTCACACCCTGGCGTAGTTTGAATTCCCAAACGTTGCCGTTTGGGGTCCAGGATACGGCCAGCGACGGTTCAAGCTTCATGTCGGCGTCGCGCTCGACCAGCGGATTGTAGATCTGGCGGGCCATCGTCGACGTAGGCCCTTCGTTCTGACCCATCGGGTCCATCGTCAGCGCATCACCCTGGCTGGTCCAGCGCAGCACGGTTTCGGCTTGCGCGGTTGCTGCGGCGGCCAGCAGCGCGCTGGCAGTCGTGGCACCGAGCAGCATCGTACGAAGTTTCATCCGGCATTCCTCGAATTAGTTGATATGGCGAAGTCGTCCCTGGTTCCTGCCCATCCGTTCACATGGAAGGTGCACGCCGGCCCAATGCCTGATCGACGGGCCAGCGCGCCGGTCACACCAATCCTTGTTTGACCTTGCAGGCAGACCGTCAGCTTACATCAGCACCGACGAGTAGCAACCGGAAATTCTGGGGGGCGTTTTAGCGGCTCGCAGAACGCGCTTCGATGGTGCGGGTGCCGCTCGAAAGACCGTGACAATCTGGTGCACGGGGCTGCGCTAACGCACGGATCTGTGGAACCTGATGGTGCGAGCCGGGACCGGTGGTCTGCCGCGGCGCGCGATCGCGGATCGTTCTACGGGGATGTAGCCGTGTGAAATGGATCGTCAACACTCGCGCAGGGTTGCGTGAACCACCGCGGCCCGTCTTCCGTCACACAAAAATGATCTTCCAGGCGCACGCCGAACTCACCGTAGATGCAGATCATCGGTTCGTTTGAAAAGCACATCCCCGGGGCGAGCAAGGTCTGATTGCCTTTGACCAGGTAGGTCCATTCGTGTACGTCAAGACCAATGCCGTGGCCGGTACGGTGGGGCAGTCCCGGCACCGCGTAGCCGGGGCCGAAGCCGCCTGCTTCGATCACCTGTCGCGAGGCCGCGTCTACCACCTCACACGGAACGCCGGGCTGTGCGGCATCGAACGCTGCCTGCTGGGCCGCGCGCTCGAGGTTCCAGATCTCACGCTGTCTGGCGCTCGGCTCGCCGAACACGTAGGAGCGGGTGATGTCTGAGTGATACCCCTCGACCGTGGCCCCTACGTCGATCAGGACCATATCGCCCTCGGTGAGGGTCTGCGGGTAGGGTACGCCGTGTGGATAGGCGGTAGCTTCCCCGAACAGGACGATCGAGAAGCTCATCGGTCCGTCCGCGCCGGCTTTGCGATGAGCGGCAGCGATGAATGCATTGACGTCTTCGGTGGTGATCCCCGGTTCGAGGCCGCGTGCGGCTGCCTTGTGGATTTCGAGCGTGATGTCTTTCGAGCGCTGCATGAGCGCCAGTTCGGCCGGAGACTTGATCATGCGGCACGCGCCGGTAAGGTCGGAGGCGTTCACGAAGTCGAAGCGGTTGCCTGCTTTGCGCAGTCCGTCGAACGTAAAAAACGGTGTCGCCTCATCGATCGCGAGCGTGCCAGCACCACGGGCATCTGCGCCCGCGAGGTCGATGACCAGCGCGGTCGGGTCTTCATGTTCCTGCCAGCCGCAGATGTCACCATCCAGTGTGACGGAGGCTTCGGTCTTCTCGATTTCGAATGTCGGGCAGATATAGCGTAGTGGCCCGTGCCTCGGAATGATCGCTCCGTGCAGGCGTTCGCTTGGGCGGCACCGCAACCCGGTGAAGTAGTACAGGCTGGTCGAAGCATCCAGATAGACCGCGTCGATGTCGCGCTCGCGCATCATCGCCTGGAGCCGTTCGATGCGCGCGTGACGCTCAGTCACCGTGATCGGCTCCACGGTGCCGCGCAGGTCGGCGACTTTTCCAAGCTCACTCTCGAGCGAGCTGACTCCAACGCCGAGCGTCATGGACAAACCCCGTTCAGTCGCTTCGTGCAGGCGAGCGCGAGGCGCGCGCCGTTCCAGAACCCGTGGCGCGCCGCCGAATCATCCATGCCGCGGGCGTTGGGCCTTGCGCTGGATCCGTGGCGTGCGTGCCAGTAACTGCCGTTGTCGCGACCTCAAGATTCGCGTGCCTTGCGCGCATCGATAAACGATTTGACGAAAAATACGAACGCGATAACGGTCGACAGCTGCATGATTCCGACCCTGACGATCGCGAGCGTACTGTCGCGGTCCAGTGCCCCCATGAACGGTTTGATGAGACCGAAGAAAATGAGCAGCGTCAACACAGCCGCGATATGGGCGCGAACCTTGGCCTGTTTCCTGACGCCGGGGCTCAGCAGCACGAGTGCGATGCCGAAACCGACCGGGATCAGGGCAGTGACAGACGGGTTGTCGGAACTCAGATAGCCCCAGGCCCCCAGACCGATGAGCAACAAGGCGTTGACCAGACTGGCGATGAATGCGGGCATCGGTGATTCTCCTGTTCGTGGCGCGAGGCCGCGTACGTCACGCGACCTCGCGGTTGCTGCCACCGTATTCGTCGATGGCGAGATGTTGATGAATACCGGCGATGTTGTCCTGCGGGCGGTGATTGACGTACAGCACGGTCGTCTCCGAGCCGGCGCAGATCTTCTCGATCAGGGCCAGCACGAGGTGACGGTTCAGATCATCCAGACCGAGGCACGGCTCGTCGAGGATCAGCAAAGGCGGGTGCTTCACCATCGCCCGGGCGATCAGGATGAGCCGCTGATCGCCAAACGACAACTGGTTGAACGGACGTGTCGCCATGGCTTCGAGCCCGAGGAGTGCCAGCCATTCGTTGGCGATCCGACGCTGATGGTCTGAACTCTTCTGATACAGACCGATGCTGTCGAAGAAGCCGGAGATGATCGCATTGCGGACGTTCACACTGACCTTGTATTCCCACTGCAGCGCGCTCGACACATAGCCGATGTATTGTTTGATGTCCCAGATGCTCTCGCCGGTACCCCGCTGCATTCCGAACACGTGGATGTCGTTGACGTAACACTGCGGGTGGTCGCCCGTGATGAGGTTCAGCAGGCAAGTCTTTCCGCTGCCATTGGGGCCGGTTATCTGCCAGTGCTCACCTTGCCCTACCTGCCAGTCGAGATCGGTGAAGATGACTTTGTCGCCGTAGGCAATCCGCGCCTCGCGCAGCCGTACGAGCGGGTCCGTCGGACCGATGTCGGGTCGCCTCGGCCGCGCATCGGCAGACGGTATTGTCAGGTCGGTGGTCTTGAGGTGGAGCAACTGCCGGAGGTTTGCCTCCGCGGCCGGATCGCCGCGGTCGATTTGCTGGGCGAGGCGTCCCTGGTCCGTATACGCGATATGGGTGATCCAGGCAGGGATTTCATCGAAGCGGTTGAGCACCAGTACCATCGGCGTGCCGGCGGCGAATTCTGTGAGCACGCGTTGCAAATGTTCGTACGACTGTGCATCCAGCCCTTCGAACGGCTCGTCGAGGATCAGTAGATCCGATTTTGCCGTCAGCGCGCGGATCAGCAACACCTTGCGAGTTTCACCCGATGACAACTTCCGGAAGCTGCGGTGCAACAGGTAGCCGAGTCCGAAGTCGTCGACGAGGCGGTTTTGCAGCCCCCGGTCGTGGCACGACTCGTCGAGGATCTCCTGGACGGGAGTGCCTTCGGAGACCACATCGAGCAGGTCCGCGTCATCTTTGCGCCGTTCCGCCTCGATGAGTTCTGCCTGCGCTTCGAACGAAACGATAGCGACGCGCTCTGGACGGCCCGTCACCCACCCGGACAACGTTTTTCCCTCACCTGCAAGAACCGCGGCCAGGGCGGATTTTCCCGATCCGTTCGGACCGGTGACGGCCCAGTGTTGCATCGGTGTCAGCGTCCAGTCGACCTCGTGCAACGTGAAGTGGTCGTCGAATTCGATGGTGGCGTTACTAAGGGCGATCGGCATGCTGGTCAGATCCGGGCGCAATGGGAGAGCACGGGCGCCTGGTGCATGCCTCCCGGCCGCGAGTTCCAAGCCCCGTGCACAAACCCGGCATTATCGCCGAAAGCGCCTTGTTGGGCACGCCTGTGAGCGGGTCTGAAAGCGTTCGCGCCGGACCTTCGGAGCTTCACCCGATCTTCTGCCGCAGGCTGGACATCCAGGTTCGCCGGTCCGTGCAAGCGTATGGGTGGCGCGCCTTGCTCCGCAGCGGTGGACGGGCGTTCGGAACCCGATCCGGTCTCGTCGGTTTCGCAGGCCGGTTTCTAGGCGCGCGCCACCGGATCATTTAAGCTGTTCGGTTTGCTAATCGTCTGTTGTTAATCGCCTGTCCTGGGGAGGACCTGAACCGTGGGTACCAATTACTTCAACACCTTACCGCTGCGTGTGCAGCTCGAAGAACTCGCTAAGTGCCGGTTCATGGAGGCGGAAGAGTTCGCCAACGGGGTTGACTACATTCGAGACAAGAAAATCGTCATCGTCGGGTGCGGCGCACAAGGCCTCAATCAGGGCCTGAACCTCCGCGACTCGGGACTGGATGTCAGCTATGCGCTGCGCGAAGCGGCCATCGCGGAGCAGCGTCAGTCCTGGAAGAGCGCGACGGAAAACGGCTTCCGGGTCGGTACCTACGACGAACTCATTCCTGATGCCGACATCGTCATGAACCTGACGCCCGACAAACAGCACACGAACGTGGTGTCCACGATCGGGCCGATGATGAAGGACGGCGCGGTTCTCGATTATGCGCACGGCTTCAACCTGGTCGAAGAAGGGATGCAGATCAACCCGCAGATCACGGTGGTCATGATGTGCCCGAAGTGCCCCGGGTCGGAAGTACGCGCCGAGTATGTCCGCGGTTTCGGTGTGCCAACGCTCATCGCGGTGCACCGGGAGAACGACCCGAACGGTGATGGCCTCGAAGTTGCCAAGGCGCTGGCGGTAGGCACCGGCGGGCATCGCGCCGGAGTGCTCGAGTCGTCGCCGATCGCCGAGGTCAAGTCAGACCTGATGGGCGAGCAGACCATCCTCTGCGGGGTTCTGCAGACGGGCTCGATTCTCTGCTACGACAAAATGATCGAAGAGGGCGTGGATCCGGGGTACGCCGCGAAGCTGCTGCAGTACGGCTGGGAAACCGTCACCGAGGCGTTGAAGCATGGGGGCGTCACCAACATGATGGACCGTCTCAGTAATCCGGCGAAGATTCGGGCCTATGAGCTCTCCGAAGAGATGAAGGAATTGCTGCGCCCGATGTTTCGCAAACATCAGGACGACATCATGTCCGGGCACTTTTCTCAGACGATGATGGCCGACTGGGCAAACGACGATGCCGACCTGTTGCGCTGGCGCGCGGCGACCGCGGACACTGGATTTGAGCAGCAGGCGATCACTGACAAGGAGATCCCGGAGCAGGAATATTTCGATAACGGGATCCTGATCGTGGCCTTCGTCCGGGCCGGCGTCGAGCTGGCCTACGAGACCATGGTCGAGGCAGGCATCATCGAGGAGTCGGCGTACTACGAGTCGCTGCACGAAACCCCACTCATCGCCAACTTGATCGCCCGCAAGAAGCTCTACGAAATGAATGTGGTCATCTCTGATACGGCCGAGTACGGGTGCTACTTGTTCGACCATGCGGCGCGCCCATATCTGGCAGAGCACTTCATGCCGAACGTCAAAGCTGACGTTATCGGCCGCGGGCTCAACCTGAACGATGCGAGTGTCGACAATCAGCAACTCGTGGCCGTGAACGCTGAAATCCGCGATCATTCCGTCGAGGTGGTGGGCCGGAAACTGCGTGGCTACATGACAGGTATGAAAGCGCTGGCTTAGACCGGTCGCCGACCTGCTGTGGAAAGCGGCGGTCTCAGGGCCGCCGCCTTACGGTTTGCGACCGACGCGAGCCGCAAACCGTTGGCGCACGGGTCGGCCACACGTGTCAGTCAGTCGAGTGCGCAGAACGAGGCGACCTGCAACGGCACGTTCCGTTGCTCGACACCGAGCCGTGCAAGCTCCGCATCGAGTGCGCGCGTAAACGTTTCGTCGACTTTGGAGAGCGCACGACGTGCGCCGATCGCTCGCAGCAGCGCGCGCATCAGTAACACGTCGTCTACCTGCAGGCGGGGCCAGCGCGTCTTGGCGGCGAGTTCCGCCAGCGCTTCGGCGTCTTCGGCGTTCTCCAGTCTGAGCTTGGCGAGCATGCCGGCCATCAAATCCTTCGGCTCGCGCTTGCGCAGCTTCAAGAACAGGTCGTAAGCCAGTTCGTTCTGGTCGTGCTCGAGCGCTCGGTAGCCGGTGAATCGCAGGCTGTCGTCGCCCCACCCGCCGGTCGGTGTGAGCCCGGCGATGAATGCCGCTCCGTCATCAGCGGCCCGGTAGTCGTTCAAGAGTGTCAGGTAGCCGTTCAACGGGGCAGCGTCCTGAATCCATTGTGGCGCTGCCTCGAGTTCTTCGCGCGCTGCGAGTAGTGAGGCGGCATCAGCGCACGCCGGTCGGGCCTGGAGGCGGGCAAGTGTCGCCAGATTGCCGCGCCCGCGCCTGAACAGAGAGTAACGGGTACCCGCATAATCCAGCGCCATCATCCCGGTCTGATGAACCACTGCGTGTGTTTCGAGCGAGTTGTCGAATAACACCAGGTCGATGTCGTAACGGTTGAGTTCCGCCCGCAGCGATGCAGCGCTTTGCAGGATCCGGTTGGCATGCTCGAAGTGTTCGAACGGGTAGAGAATCTCCGTACGTCCGTCGATATAGACTTTGAGATCTGGAGCGCCGCGCCATATCAGATACCCGCCGGTCTCGAAGACGTTGAAGATACGCCCGGTGATGCTGGCGTCCTTCATGTAGTCGACGACATCGGTCGGATAGCGGTACGTGCCCGGATACATCTGTCGGGCGCGATTGTGTTCGTCAAAGTACTGGTATGCGAGGTTTACGCTCGAGGCGGCCGGAACGCCCGCGGCCAGAACCACAGCGGCGAGTCCCAGCCACTGGCGGCGGCCCGACCAACCCCGCCAACCTGTAAACAGCGGGGCCCGGCTGGCGACATCGACAAACATCGCGACGATGACGATGCCTGCCGGCGTCACGAGGCGCGCTACGAGCAGGGCGTTGTACGTCAGGATGAGCCAGACGATCAGATAGCCGAAGCGGCGCGTCCGCACGATCAGTGCGAGGGTCAGCGCCGCGATGCCGAGCACCACGTACGTGCCCGATAGTTTTGCATGCAGTAACGGTACTTTGTATTCCTCGATGTGCTCGCGCCACTCCGCGGAGTAGCTCGCGACGGTCAGCATCGGGTGATACCACTGCGGGTTCACAAAACCCACTGCTGTGACGGCGCCGCCCGCCAGCATCCACTGCCGCCAGGCACTGGGTGGTGCGCGCCGCTTCAGCATGTCCACCGCGCCGTCGACGAACCAACCGAAAGCGATGATGTAGCCGAACACCGGCGCGTGATAGTTGCACCAGATCCAAAACAGCAGCGCCAGGGGCCAGACTTCACGCCAGCCGAAGCGCAACCCGGCCCGGCGGGTGAGCATCAGTGTCACCAGGCTGAAGGTCAGACTCAGTAACTCCGGCCGCGCGATGTTGCGGAACTGCGCCAACAGGACCACTGCGGCCAGGCTGATGCAGGCGACGGACAGCGGGGCTTTGACCTGCCGGCACCAGAGCATCATTGCGAGCGCTGCCAGCATCAACGTCGAAGTGCGCCAGGCGGCCAGGCCGCCTTCTACGCCAAACCACTGCGCCAGCAACGCGAGCGCGCCCTGAAACAGATAGGGTGGATTCGTCACTGCCTCACCCGCAAAGGTAAAGCTGTGGTGGTCGACCCACGGAGACAGTCCTTCAAACAGCCAGTCGTGTCCCATGCGCAGATGCCAGTATGCATCCAGGGAGGTTGGCGGACGCCAGGCGGACTGCAGCAACGTACCGAGTGCGATGGTGCAGGCAATCCACCAGATGTTCCGGCGGGTCGACGCATTCAGCGACGCTAGCGGCGGTGTCACCCGTCGAGATCCGATTGCCGGCGCCGCCAGCTGTCGGGTTGAAATGACTTGTAATCCTCGACGACGCCGCGCACGCCCTCAAGCAGCGGCCGGGGCTGCCAGCGCGTTGGTAACGAGTTTGGCGCGAAGGTCGTGTCGGCATCATTGTTCGAGCGCAGATCGAATGAGATGAACGTCCGATAACCGAGCACGGACTCGATCGCACGCTGGACTTCCTGGACGGATGACGGTTTGCCTGCGGCCAACATGCAGGGCGGACGCTGGTCGGGCGCGGTAGCGCTCAGTACCTCGCGTGCCACGAACCCCCCGATGTCATCGGCGTGCACGAAATCTCTGAGAGTGTGTGTACGGCCGACGAGGTGCGTGACCTGTCGCGCTATCCCATTGCGGATCAGCGTCGACACCAGACCGAGTCGGTGCCCTGGCCGAATCCGGCCGTACACCGAACTCGGCCGGTAGATGCGAATGCGACGAAAGTGCCGCCTTGATGTGATCGCTGCCTCCTGCGCCAGTTTCAGAGCAGAGTAGGGTCGGGCGGAAGCGGGCTGGGTGGCGGTCGTAACGGCGCGACGACCCTCGAACAGACCGCCACCGGAACTCACCAGGTGAAAATCCGGTTTTACGTCGCGTACCGCGGCCAGGCGTTCCAGCGCACCGACGAGTTGTTCGAAGCGCTGCAACTCAGCGCGCGTCTCCGATTCGGCCGCACCGAAGCCGCCGGCGCCGGCACTCCAGACGACGGCGGGGCGCGCGCCGGCGGCAGTGCGCCATTCGAGAGCCTGCATCACCGACTGCAGGTCGTCGGCGAAGTCGTCCTGGGACGCCCAACGCAGTCGCAGACCCGTGGCCGGCGCACCGGTTCTGCGCTGGAGGGCTTCCGCGATGGCGCTGCCAATCAGTCCCACACCAAAGAGAGCGATGGACTGTTGTTCGGATTGCACGATCAGCATGCCGTCTCGCGCTCGGCCGCGGTTTGTTGCAACTCGTTCAGCACCTCCTGCAACAGCGTGTCGTCGCTGCGGTCTACCACGTAGAAAGTTGGTTTGCCCTGCGTTTGCTGGCGCACTGTCGAGAAGTACTCGAACAGGACTCCGATCAGCAGCGCGGTGAGGCCGCCGAAGAACACCACGGCGACGAATAGCGACGCCCAGCCCGCCACGAGGATGCGCTCAGGCGCCACGAAATACAGCACGATCGTGAGGACCCCGAGGACGCCAGCCACTGCCATACCGAGAATGCCGAGCGCGGCGCCGACCCGAAGGTAGTTGACCTCCGCAGACATCAGCAATCTGCGCAGATGACTCAGCAGGCGTCGCAGGTTGTAACCGCTGCTGCCGGTATCGGTGTGTCGCCCGTCGACCATCGGCAGGTCGAGCCCGCTGACGCGATTGGTGAACCAGGCGAGCAACATGTCGAAGTAAGCGTCGTGCACGGCCACCGCCGACGCGGCACGCGCGACCGCGCCCCGCATCAGCCGGTAGCTGTTGAACAAGCGCACATTTGCGTTTCCCGTGAGCCGCGCAACCAGCGACTTGGCGCCGCGTGAAGCGAGGTCGCGATACCAGCTGCGCTGATGCACTCGACCGTCAGGTTTCGCGTAGACCACATCAACCTGTCGGCGTACGGCTTCACCGAGCAGTTTCAAGATGAAACACGGGTGGTGCTGCAAGTCCTCATCCAGCGTGACCACCCAATCGCCAGAGGTGTGCAGCGTACCTGCGATGGTAGCTGGATGCTGGCCGAAGTTACGGCTCAAAGTGACGACTCTGATGAATGGGTGTGCATTCGCCAGCGTAGCGAGCACGTCGGCCGAACCATCGCTCGACCCGTCGTCGACGAATACCGCTTCGAGCAGTCTTACGGGCAAGCCGGACTCGGCCCATGCGTCGCGTTCCGCTGCCAGGGCCGCGACCAGCGCTGGCAGTGTCGTTGCGCCGTGATACACCGGCGTGACGGTAGAGACAGCGATCGTTTCCATGCAGTACTCTCTGCCCTCGCTCGTGGCTTCATGTCGCCCGGGTCGTAACGGATCCATCACCCGTCAGGGTAGACTATTGCCTGGACCCGGCGAGTTCGCGGCGCTCACGTCAATTCACCTGAACGGCATCCGGGTAGCGCCCAGGGTGTGTATGTTGTTCAGCCTAATCCGAGGCATCAGGTCGAGCAGTTGAATGGAACAGTCCGAGTTTGACAAGTTCGCTGACGAATACGCGGCGACGATGCAGGCCGCTTCTCTGTTGTCGAACCAGGACATCACCTACTTCTTGCGTTACAAGGTAGCCGCGCTCGCCGAGATCGGGTTGAGCGCGCCGGCAGATCGACCGCTACGGATCCTCGACTTCGGTGCAGGCGTTGGCGCCAGCGTGCCGTATTTTCGCGAACTCTTTGCTGACGCGGCGATCGCCTGTGTGGACGTATCTGCGCGAAGTCTGTCGATCGGGCGGAGCGAATTCGGCGCAGAGGCGGGCTTTGTCAGATTTGACGGAGCTCGTCTGCCATTTGCTTCGCAGTGCTGTGACGCGGTATTCGCCGCCTGCGTTTTGCACCATATCGATCATGCCAGGCACAAAAACGTCTTCGAAGAAATACGCCGCGTGCTGGCCCCGGGTGGTGTGTTCATGGTGTTTGAGCACAATCCGGCAAATCCGTTGACGCGCAAAGTTGTGCGAGATTGCCCATTCGACGAAAACGCCGTGCTTGTTCGTCCGGGTGCGCTGAGACGCGATCTTCGCGAAGCAGGATTTACCTCCAAGCTCGACTATCGATTGTTTTTTCCACACGGAATACGTGCACTGCGTCCCATGGAACGATGGATGCGATGGCTTCCGTTAGGCGCCCAGTACTCGGTCATCGCAACGGCCGGCTAGCACGTGGTCACGTCTGAGATGTCCATCCCAGTATTGGTTGCCTCATCAGAGCATGGCGGGAGTTAAGAAACGATGAACGCGTTCACAGATGCACCGGAATTCGAAGTGTTTGCGATCAAGTACGGCGAGCGTATGGGCACGCGCGGCGGTATGTTTCTGCCGGCCGATGCGCACGACGTGCCGATGGCGATGGATTATTTCATCTGGGCGTTACGGTCGGAGTCGAAGACGATCGTTGTGGATGTCGGTTTCGGTCAGACTGAGGGCGAAGCGAGGGGCCGGACGTTCCTGCGTTGCCCGTCCGAGGGCCTGGCGCTGCTCGGCATAGATGCGAGCCGGGTCACCGATGTGATCATCACGCACATGCACTACGACCATGCCGGCAATCTTGAACTGTTTCCAAACGCTACCTTTCATCTCCAGGATGAGGAAATGGCCTACGTCACGGGCCGGGCGATGACACACAAGGTGCTGCGGCACTCATTTCGGCTCGACGATGTGCTGGAGATGGTTCGCCTGGTCTACCGCGACCGCGTTGTTTTCTACCACGGTGACGCGACGGTCACGGCCGGCGTCAGCGTCCACCATATCGGCGGTCACACGCGCGGGCTGATGTCGGTACGGGTTCATACGGCGCGCGGGCCGGTCGTCCTCGCCGCGGACGCGTCTCATTACTACGAGAACTTCGAGCGCGAGATCACCTTCGCGACGGTTGAGAACATCTACCTGATGCACGAGGGTTACCGAAGGCTGAAAGCCCTGGCACCGGACCTTCAGCATATCGTGCCGGGCCACGACCCGAAGGTGCTCGAGATGTACCCGGCACCGGAGCCGGCTCTGGAGGGGATCGTGGCGCGGCTGGACGTGGCGCCGGTGCGCTAGCACGCCGCCTTGCAAGCGTCGGCCCATAGCGGAGTGCAGAGTTGCGACGGACGTCCGACCGGTGAGAGCAATTCAGGTTCGTTCAGGTTCGGTTCAGACTGCCTGTTGCACAATGGCGCCCACTACAGCCTTTGAAGCCGAACAGGAGCACATCAATGCTCAGGAAAACGGTACTCAGTGTCGCCCTGATGGGGCTCGTCGCCGGCACGACGGGCGTTGGCGCGCAAACCACTAACGGCTTTCGTGACTACGCGCGGGTCACCCATGTCGAGCCGATCTACCGAACCGTTCAAGTGTCGACCCCGGTCGAGCGCTGCTGGAATGAGCCCGTGACCTACACGCAGAGGTCAGGCGGCCATCATCACCAGCGACGCGGTAGCTCGTATACAGGCCCGCTGCTCGGCGGCGTGGTCGGCGGCATAGTGGGCAACCAGTTTGGCGGTGGTGACGGCCGGACTCTGCTGACCGTGGCTGGAGCGGTGCTCGGCGCTTCGATCGGCAACGACATATCGAGCCGTTCACATCGGCGCTACCATTCGCACCGGCGTGTGAGCACTTATACGGTGAACGAGCGGCGCTGCAGCACGACGCAGAACTATTCGCAGCGCCAGGAGCAGGATGGTTACCTGGTCGAGTACCGGTACCGGGGCCGGACCTATTCCACGCGCCTCGATTATCATCCGGGTAACCGGCTGCCGGTTTCCGTTGAGGTCGTGCCTCAGCAGTAGTCTTCGCGGCGGTGTGGTGCGGTTGAGTCGTACCGCGCCGCGGCCGGTGTCGGCTGCGGCGGACGTTCGCCAGGGGCGTATCTACGGCGTCTGCCCGGGCGCTGCCGCCGGCCGGTCGATCGCATGCCGGAAGATCGCGAGTGCCGCGAACATCAAAAGCGGGACGGTTGCTATGGCGGCCAGCTGCTCCCAGCCGATGATGTTGATGAGAAAGCCCGCGCTCAACGACGCGCCGGCCTGGAATCCGAATACCGAGAAATCGTTCGCGGCCTGCACGGTATAGCGTTCGCTCGATGCGTAGGATCTGGCGAGCAGGGTCGTCGCTGAAATGAACAGCAGATTCCAGCCCACGCCGAGTGCCGATAGCGAGATCAGGAAATGCACCCACGTTTCGCCGTGAATAGCCACCGCGATCGCGATGAAGTTGGTTGCCACACCGGCCAGTAGCATCGCCGTCTCACCGAAACGGCTGACGAGCCGCCCGGTGAACAGAGACGGAAGAAACATCGCCATGACGTGAGCCTGAATCACGGCCGCCGTGTCCGTCATGGAAAACGCGCGGTGCACGTGCATGCTGATCGGCGTTGCCGTCATCAGCAGAGTCATGACGCCATAGCCGATCGCGGCACCGGCGACGGCGGTCATGGTGCGCGGCGTCGCCAGAATCTTGAGCAACGGGCGTCCGGCCTGCGCGTCTTCGCCTGTTGCCGCGAGTTCCGGGAGCCGCAGCTGGGAGAGTGCGGCGATTGCTACCAGATAGCAGAAACACAGCCCGATGAAAGACCCCGCATAGACCGCCTCACCCACCCAGTCGGCCGCGCGTACGGCTACTTCTGGCCCCAGATACGCGGCTACGATGGATCCCAGTAAGACGGTGGACACGGCCTTTGGCGCGAGGTCCTTACCGACACTTTCGATAGCGGCAAACCGATACTGTTGAACGAACGCCTGGTTGGCGCCTATCGGCAGCATCGCAGCCGTGAAGAGCCAGAAGTCCTGCAGCGAGATCGCGTAGGCGCCTAGCGCCGCCCCGGCGATAGCGAACAGCGTTCCGAGGATGAAACCCGCCCGGCGCCCGACCCATCGCATCAGCAGGGCCGCCGGCACGGTCGATACCGCTACGCCGACAATGACCGCTGTCACCGGGGCTGTTGACAGGTCTTCCGAGGGTGCCAGCAGAGCGCCGACGATTCCTCCCACCAGTATCACCATGATAGTGCCGCAGCTCCCAAACGCCTGTGCCGTCACCAGAATCCAGAGGTTGCGTGGGAAATTGAGCATGGTGGTCTCGATGGCGAACCCGTCGTGGAGCAAGCCCGTGATTGTACGCCGTTCAGTGCGCGCGATGAGCTGCGACCGGCCCAGACCGCGGCAGCACGGCTAGCCAACGGACATCGTCCTGGCGTCTGTTGATGTGCTTGTGATAACTGTGATGCGAGACAACTGGGCGCAAGGAATATCTACGATGAACGAACGCACTCCGGCGGAGCTGATGAGTGGTGGCGAGGCGATGGTTGCGGCGCTGCTGGACAGAGGCGTCGATACCGTCTTCGGCATTCCGGGCATTCAGCTCGATCCACTGTTCGATGCCTTTCATGCGAAGCGCAATCAGGTACGCATGATCCACACCCGCCACGAGCAGGGCGCGGCTTTCATGGCAATGGGTTACGCGCAAGCCAGTGGACGAACCGGGGTGTTCGCCGTCGTGCCGGGGCCGGGTCTGCTGAATGCGGCGGCCGCTTTGTCGACTGCCGTGGCCGCCAATACGCCGGTGCTCGGCATCACCGGGCAGATTCCGTCCTATCAAATCGGCTTGAACTACGGGATGGCGCACGAGCTGGCCGATCAGCTCGCGATGTCCAGAGGCATCGTCGGCTTTGCCGAGCGCGCTGAACACCCGACCGAAGTACCGGGCCTCATCGATGCGGCGTTTCAGTTCATGCATGGCGGCCGCAACAAACCTGCCGTCATCGAAATGGCGCCCGACCAGTACGCGGCGCGCGCTCCGGTCGTAGTCGACCCGCCCCGGCCTTTGCCAGATGCCCCGGTTGCCGATCCGGGCCGCGTTCAGGCGATGGCGGAACGGCTGGAGAAGGCGCGCTGTCCGGCGATGTTCGTGGGCGGCGGCGTGATCGGCGCCGAGGCTCAGCTCGTCGCGATGGCCGAACGACTGGCCATGCCGATCGTGTACTCGCCGAGCGCGCTGGGTGCCATCGACTATAACCATCCACTCGCTATTGATTTGCTGAGTGCGCAGACGCTCTGGGATGAACTCGACGTGGCGCTCGTCGTCGGTACCCGTTTTATCGCGCCGGCCCTGGCGTGGGGTCGGGCCGAAGATATCGAGCTACTGCGCATCGATATAGATCCGACCCAAATCGTGAAACCGCGGCCAGCCGCGATCGCGCTGACGACGTCTGCCGCGGCCGGTCTGGACGCGCTGTTGGAAGCGCTTGGCCCGGGGCGTGCCGACGACGCAGCGATCGCGACTCGCGTGCAGGCGGCGCGGGCAGAAATGGGCAGTAAGCTCGCCGAGATCGGCGACCTGCCGGCGTTCTCCGACGCGCTTCGTCGGGTACTGCCGCGCGACGGGATCGTCGTAACCGACGTCACGCAGTTCGCGTACTTCACACGCTTTGGGTTTCCGGTGTACGAGCCGCGCACCTGGCTCGCGCCCGGATATCAGGCGACCCTCGGATACGGCTATCCGGCGGCACTCGGGGCCCGGCTCGCATGCCCAGAGCGCAAAGTGGTTGCGATCTGCGGGGACGGCGGCTTCATGTTCACGGCGCAGGAACTTGCCACCGCCGTTCATCACAACATCCCGGTTGTCGCCATCGTCGTCGACAACGGCGCGTACGGTAACGTCAAGACGATTCAGAAGCAGAGTTTTGGTGCGCGCCACATCGCAGTCGAGCTCAGCAATCCTGATTTCGTGGCCATGGCCGAATCATTTGGCATGACGGCTGCACGGGCCGAGACGCCGGCAGAGTTCGAAACTGTACTCAGTCAGTTCATCGACCTGGAGCGGCCGACCCTGATACACGTGCCGATGGGCGAAGTGCCGAGCATCTGGGATCTGGTCAAGCGTCCGCCCTCGCAGGGCAGGGCGCAGTAGTCACACGGCTTTGTCCGTTGATGTGGCAGTCCCGGCAACGCCGGGATCGACCTGCCTGTCGGGGCGCATGGCCGGCTCCCGCTATTTCTTGAGCGATTCCATCTTGGACTGCATGCTCTTGCGCAGCTCGGCCAGTTGCGCAGGCGACATGACACGCGCGCGTTCATTCTGGTCTGGCAGTTGCACCGGTGCCTGCACCACCACGGCGGGCGCGTCCTCGACCAGCTTTGCACCGCCGGGCTGAAACGCGTGTTCGGTGGCCGTCAGGGCTTCGTTCAGACGCACGGTCTGGTTTTCGAGGCGCCGGCGCTCTTCGGCGAGCAACGCAGCCTGCTCGGCAAGCTTGCGTTCGTAGTCGGCTTTCAGCGCAGCGAGTTGGCGCAGTGCCGTGTTCCTGGCGCTCGCGAGCTTCTGGTCCCAGTCTTCCGAGCGGGTGTCGGCATCGCGCTGGAGCGCAACACGCTCGTCCGCGAGCGCTTGTTCTCGGGTGTCGAGTTCGGCGCTTTGCGCCGCGAGGCGGGCCCGCTCCTCCGAGCTTGACTGCTCGAATTCGCTGCGGGTCGCAGCGAATTCGTTTTGCTCATGTTCCAGCGCCTGCACCTGAGCCGCGAGTTCTTCGCGCCCGGCGGTCTGTTCATGTTCGAGCGCAGTGCGCGCCTGCGTGACGCTGCTGAGCTCGAGATCCAGACGTTCGCGTTCCGCCGTTACGGCGTCTGCCACCTGTTGTTCCCAGGTTGCTTCATTGGCCTTGAGGCTTGCCTCCAGCGCCGCCAGCTCTCCTGAACGCTGGTCGAGCTGCTGCAGGCGGCGCTCGCGTTCTGCATCTACATCGGCGAGCGCCGTGCTGCGATCGGCTTCGAGCTGGACGCGAGCCGTCTCTAATTTCTGGCGTTCGCTGCGCAGCTGCTCGAACTCCGTGTCGAGCTCTGTCTGTCGGGTCTCTGACTCGAGCGCGAACTGACGGCGCTCGTTATCGAATTCCGCTCTGGCGGTAAACAACTCGGTTCGAATTGATTCGAGTTCGGCTTCGTCCTGCTGCGGTCTGGCAGCGGCCTCGCGAGTAGCCTCCTGGAGTTCGGACTCCTGCACCATGATCGTCTTGCGCGTTACCTCGAAACGCGATTCGAGCACCGCGATTCGGGAGTTGGCAGCCGCAATTTCAGCCTCCAGAATCACGACCTTGGCGTTCGCGACGTCGGCGGATTCTTCGAGACGGGAGAGTTCGATGCGGTGCTCGCTGTCGGTTTGCGAAAAGCGGTTTTCGGCGGTGTTCAGCTCGTCGTGCAGAGCCGACACTGTCTCGGTATGCGCCTGCTCGGCGTCAGCCAGCGTCTGTTCGAGCCGGGCGCGGTCGCTGGCGGCACGAAGATTGAGCGATTCCAGTTCCTGTGTGAAACGCGTACGTTCCATGTCGAGGCGCCTTTCGGCGTCGGCTGAAGCGGCCGTGAGCGCCACCTTCACCCGGTTGAGCTGGGCGTTCCCGGTCGCGAGTGCGGTCTCACTCTGGTCGACCCGCGCCTTGAGCTCGCGCGCGGTATGTACGGCTCTGTTGGCACGCCCGGCATGCATATCGCGGTCGCCGCGAAGCGCCTGCATCTCTTCGCTCAGGGTGGCGACCGCAGTCTCGTGAGCGAGACGCTCGTCTTCGAGTTGCCGCAAGGCGAACTGAATCTGGTCTGTGAGTGCACCCAGTTCTGCCGCGTGCGCCTGGTCGATCTCGGGCGCTGGTTGCTCCGGCAGCGTGTCTGCACCGGGCTGGTCGCCAGGGGCGCTGGGGCCCTCGGCAGACGCTTCCGGTGCTGTCGCCGCGAGCTCGAGGTCGATCACGGCAGCTTCGAATGGTTCCGCATTGAGCGGCGTATGATTCAGCCCGCCGGCAAGATACTGGACCTCGAACCGGTCGCGCGTCATCAGAAAAGCAGCCGTCGACGCCCGTCCGCCCGTGTCGCAATACGTGACGTAGGTGCGATTGCGGTCCAGCTTCTTCAGCTCCAGCCGGAGCAGGTGCAGCGGAATGTTGATCGCATCGGGCAGCGACTGCGCGGCAAACTCCTCCGGGAAACGAACGTCCAGCCACTGCGCGCCAGCAGCTACCAGGTCCTCGGCGTCGCTGAGCGGCACGGGCTTCAGCACCGGCTTGCTGATGAGTTCCTCGAACGCCGACTTGGGGAGCCGCATCAGCATCCCGCCTTGCAGGGCACGCACCGTCGCGTTGCGGGGGGCCTCCGAGATGAGGGCTTCCTCCCCGAACACTGCACCTATTCCGAGCCGCGCGAGTTCCTGCTCGTGACTGGCGCCGCGCGAGCGCCTGAGTACAGCGCACTCACCTTCGGCCACGATGTACAGATAATCACCTCGCGTTCCCTGTTCCACGACCGTCTGGCCCGCGGTTACAGCGATCGGTTCGAGTTCGAAGAAAAAGCGCTGCATGTGGTCCGGCGGAAGACGGGTAAACAGCTCCGACTCGATCAGTCGCGACATCCAGTCGCCGTCATCATTGCTCGGTTCGATGCCTTCCGCGCCAGGCAGGTGCCCTTCTTTGCTGACCTGCTCGTCAGAAAGGATATGGTCCAGCACGGCGCGCCGGATCCGGAACATCGTGACGTCCGTGGTGCAGCGCGCCGTATAGCGCCTCGGACGTAGCTGTGCGACCGCGCGCAGGGCATCGCCGCTGCCCGCGAACAGTTCCGACGGCGTTCGATCACCCGATTGAAGCGACAGTTCGCCGTCGATGAGAAACAGGGTGTAGGGGTCGTCGTCCCCTTCTTTGAAGACGATGCCACGTTTCTTGAACTCGACCAGCTCGCCCTGGTTCAGAACCTCGTCCTGTAGCCAGGGTTCGAGCCCGTTTACCGGGATCAGGGCACGGACCTTGTCGGCCATCGTGTGGTCGCTTGGAATCATCAGCGGCGGCGCTCAGGCAACGGCTTTGGATGCGACGACGCAGCTGGTCGAGAAAATCGGAATGGGTTCGCAGAAGTGCACAACCCCCGGCCCTGACGCGGCGCCCGCGACCGTGACGAACGTGCGGATCTCGAAGCCGCCCTGGCCCGCCTGCGCATAGACGTCCGCGTCGCTGTAGCTCGTGAGTGCGTCACGGTCGCCGGCCACCCACCGACGCATGAATTCCTGGTCGAAGGCTTCGTTGATCTTTCCTGAGTCGGGCGTGGCCGGCCAGTGCGAGATGCCGCCCGTACCGATGATCGCAAGCCGCTCGGGTACCGCGTCAGCAGCCCGGCGCAGGGCCTCCCCGAAGGCCCAGGCACGACTGAGAGGAGAAAGCGGCGGACCCTGGCAGTTGATGTTGCAGGGCACGATCGGTAAGTCGTTATCGGGTAGCAAAAAGTGCAGCGGCACCATGATGCCGTGATCCAGACTCCACTCCTCTGCGTACGCGACATCCACACTCTCCAGAACCTCGCTGATGAGGCGCTTCGAGAGATCCGGGTTCCCGGGAACCTGCCGAAGCGGAATCTTGAGGAAGTCCGGTTCCTCGACGGGGCCTGGATACCGTTCGGCCATGCCGATGGCGAAGGCCGGCATGTTGTTCATGAAGAAGTTGGCGAAGTGTTCAGCCGCGACCACGACAATGGCATCCGCGCCGGCCGCTTTGATGGCCTTGCCCATGTCGTAGTACGCGTCGAAGAAAGTGTCGCGTACGCGCGGATCGGCACGCTCGGCACGCCCGGTGATACCCGGGCCATGGGAGCAGACTCCTGCGTAGACCAGTGCCATTAAGCTGACCCTCCGGACGTGCTGTCTTCGGCGTGCTGACCGAGCCGTTCGCTGTGCGCGTCTATTCCTTCATAACCAGTCGCCGCGTAGACGCCGGCGCGCACGGGACCGTGCTGGCGAAGCCCCTCGCGCATGCGTTCCAGGTAGTCGTCCCAGGCGATGGCGTGCGCGGCCGCATAGTGCATCAGTATCTGTCCGTTGACGCCGAGAACGTAGAGCAGGCCGATGTCCGGTTCGAGCAGCGCCTGGCGTTCTTCATCGGTCAGCTCGTATTCCTTCAAGATGCCATCGGGATCGTCGAGAAACTGTGCGCGAATCCGCGAATCGCGGTTCATCTCAAACATCAGCTTCTGCACGTAGTACAAGCTCACAGCGGGTTCTCCTGGCACAGTGGACGGCGGCCGGCTACGGTGTTCGATGACATTGTACGTGAGGCGCCCCCGCGGAGGATGGCTCGTCCGGGCGTATGCTCGTATGTGCGCCGGAATCAGGCGAAACGGAGGATTGGCTCGATGTCTGTTCAAATTGCGGGCCGGCGACCGGCCTGCTCCCGGACCGTCAGCTGGTGGCAGCGTGCCGCGGCATTGACCCTCGGTGTCGCGTCTTTGTTGCCGTCGACGCATGCGGCCCGACCCGCGAGCAACCCGTGGGCGGACGTCGCCGGGCCGAGTCCGGGGCGCGCGATCGTGTACGGCAAATATACGGCTGGCTGTGTCGCGGGTGCTGAAAGTCTCGCGCCGGTGGAGGACGGTCTGCGGGTGATGCGGCTGTCTCGCAAGCGCAACTTCGGGCATCCGAATCTCATTCGGTTCGTGCGCGAGCTCGCCACGGCGCAGCAGGCGGGCGGGTTCGGTTCACTGTTGGTCGGAGATCTCGGACAGGCGCGCGGCGGCCCGACCTACACGAATCACATCAGCCACCAGTCCGGACTGGATGTGGACATCTGGTTCCGCGTTTTGCCAGAGGGCACCGCTTTCCCGTCTGACGCACCTGAGCGGTGGGGCGCCACCCAGTACGTGCACTGGCGCGATCGCAAACTCTTGAGCGGATGGGGGGCGCCGCAGGCGCACATGGTCCGGTTTGCGGCGGAACATGCGGCTGTGCAGCGGATCTTCGTCAGCCCCGTCATCAAGCGTGAACTTTGCCGAACGGCCGGGCGAGCGCGTGCCTGGCTCGGCAAGGTGCGTCCGTGGTTCGGACACGGAGACCACATGCACGTCCGGCTCAAGTGCCCGCCGGACAGCCCCGGATGCATCCCGCAGCGCGCCGTACCGCGTGGCGACGGATGCGGGGTCGAGCTGGCTTCCTGGTTGGCGCCGCCGCGGCCCGGTAAATCGGTCAAACGCAAACCGCGGCCGCCGCTCGTGCTCCCCGGTGCCTGCGGCGCGCTCCTTGAGCGCTGAGCCTGATGGCCCTGGAGGAGCGCGCCTGGCACTGCTGAG
>JBCCEJ010000003.1:0-177109 GCA_039030335.1 Pseudomonadota bacterium
CATGCCTGGGCGCCCCTCGCCCGGTTGAGCCAGCCGTCCTTCGCGCCGAACGGTTTGCCGCTGCCGTTTTCCAGCAGGTTTTGGCCGTCGAAGTGCGAACGGTTGCGATAACGGCTGGTCGCCGCCGGTACGACCGCGAGTTCTCGCGCTCTGTACAGTGGTAACAGCGCGCCGAGCGCCGGGTGCAGTCCAAACTCGCCATCGAGGTCCAACACTGCGCGCTCCGCTCCCGGTGCTCCCAACGCGAGTGTCGGGCGCAGGCGCCGATAGTTCCGGTCGTGATAGGGCGCAACCGCGTGCAGCCCGTCCAGACCACCCCGCAGAACGACCAGGACAAGCCGGCTTTCCGTCGGCGCTCTGGCGAATAGGAGGCCTGGTTGCCACGCGGCCAGGCCGGCCGCCGCCGCCCCCTGAAGGAACAGTCTTCGATCCAGCATGCTCATCTCCGTTGGAATTCCGCCGAGGCGAGCACCAGCGCAACGCCCGCATCTGCAGAAGGGGCCAGTGCCACCATTCGCCGGGTCGGAGCCGACGCCGCGGGCCCGGCCAGAGATTCGAGGAAAGCCGATGGCGACTGTTCGACGCGGGCTTTGGCCGCTACCGCCCGCAGCCATTCGACCCGGCGCAGCAATGCCTGCGGTGCGATCCAATGTTCGGCCCGGTCCGGCCAACCCTGGGGTGAGGGCGCATTGAAAGGTTCGTGTCCCATGGTCTGCAGCGGCACGCGCAGTACGCGGAATCCGGCCTTTCCGTGGTCGACAGCCCGCAAGGTCGAGATCACCAGTTCGTAGGGGGTCTTGACCTTCGCGAGCGGTGCTTCCCAAACCGAGGGCAGTTCGACAAGAGCCCGTGACACCGAAGCGAGGTCGCCGCTGCTATCGCTAAAGACCCGCGCGATCCGTGCGACGTCACCGGGTGGTGGATCGTCTGCGACGAAGTGGCGCACCAGCTTGGTCGCGATGAAGCGTGCGGTGGAGGGATGGCGGACGAGATCGCGCATGATGCGACGCGCTTCTTCTTCGCCCGCTTCCGGGTAGGTGCGGCCGAGCACTCTTTTCGACCCGGGCTCGTGCATGGCGGCGCGGAACTGAAACTTCCCCGAGATCGTACGACGGCTGCGACGACCTACCATGCCACCGTGCGTCCAGCCCGTCAGGGCTTTGGCAAATTCCGTGACGTCGTTTTGCCGATAGCCGCCATCGACTCCAAGGGTGTGCAGTTCCAGGATTTCGCGGGCGAGGTTTTCGTTCAGTGAGCGCTTCGCGCGGCGACCGGCGCGAGAGTTGGGCCCCATCGAGCGATCGTTGTCCAGGTACGCCAACATGGCTACGTGGCCAACGGCGGCCAGAAGCATGTCTTCGAAACGGCCGAAGACGTGCGGGCGAACCGCTTCTCGTTCGTAGGCCGGAAGCGCCGGTCCGATGATCGCCTTGGTACGCGATACCGTGAAGTGATTCGACCAGAACAGCACCAAACGTTCGGCAAATGGCGTGTCGGTGGTGATGGCGTGTCGGGCCCGCGCGACCAGCTCGGCGCCGAAGTTCCTGCGGTAGTGTTTGCGCGTGGTTTTGCGCAACGCTTCGGAGCCGCTGCGCCGCGCCTCGAAGATATCTTTGACGATGCTCGCCGAATCGGGAAAGCGCTCGAGGCGCGCAGGCGTGCGTTGCCGCGAATCGATCTGAGCCAGCAACCAACGGCGGGGGTCGCCCCCGACGCGTCTGGCGTCGTGCGGACCGACGCCGAGTCCGAAGCGGTTCAGTGCGATGAACGTCTCTATTGATCGCATGCTGCGTTCATCTCGTTAACCTGTTGATTTCATAGCTCGATATGCTGCGCCTGTTTTGTCGCAGAAGTTTGCCGTTGCATCCGGCGTTTGTCGCAGTTTGTAACCGAGCGCTTCGCTGTCGCGGTTCCGGCAGCGTTGTCGCACTGTCAGAATCAGAGCGACCGGCGCGCACCGCCCCGCGACTTCAATGATGATCATGCGACCCAATTGGTTTATCGCTTTGCGATGTCAGGTGGATACCTGGTATTCCGAGATGCTGGCGTCAACCCTGCCGCCACCGCGCGTGCGGACATTCTCCCCGGACGATCTGCACTTGACTGTCGCCTTCCTGGGTGCCGTCGAAGCGCACGTCGCGGAACAGGCATTTCGCGGCGCGTCGTCCTGGCCTACCGGCGCGTTGGAAGTATCACTGGATGTAGTTCGGCCCCTTGGCCCGAAGCGCCGCTTCAGCGCGCTGTCCGCTACTCTCGACACGGGGCGGGCCGAGGTCGAAGAGGGGATGGCCGCTTGCACCAATGCCATGCGGACGGCCGCCGGCCTGGGTCCGGAGTCGCGCCCGCCGCTTGCGCATATGACGATCGCGAGACCTGAGCGCCGGGCGTCCGCGCGCGAGCGAGGGCTGGCGTTGCAGTGGGCTGCTGCGCTGCCGGTCGCCGGACAGACCGTGCGTATCGGGGAACTGGCCCTCTACACGTGGGCTGAAGACCGCCGCCACCGCCTGTTCCGGATCGCGCGTTCGCGATCGCTCTGCCAGCGAAACGCCCTACGGCGTTATTGACGGGGCCTTGGGGCCGCGCGCGGCTGTCATCAGCAGTTCCGTCGTCAGCGCCCGCGCGCCCGGCTTGCCCTGGTAGGCGTCGAACCCACAGTTCTTGAAGAACTCTACCTGCTCTGGCTCCGTGACGCCGAGTGCAATTAATCGGGATCCTGTGTTCTCGGCAAAGGCGGCCAGACCCGCCATCAGACGCCGGTCTTGAGAATCCGCCGAGAGATCGCGGCAGAGCCGGCTGTCGACGCGGAAGTTGTCTGGCTGCAAGCCGCGCAGAGCGTGCAGCGGCAGCCCCCCTGAAACCGTCAGGTCGACGGTCAGACGGAGTCCGAGCGACTGCAGTGCGGTGAGTTTTTCGCCCCAGGTAGCGACGGCGGTATCCGGCACCGCGATCCCGAGTGCGCCCCTGCCAATGTGCGCAGCGCTCACGCCGGCCCTGATGCTGCTTACGAATTCCGGCCTCTGCAGATGTCGTTCCGCTACGCGCACATAGAGTGTCGGTGCGCTGGGTGTTATCGATTGCAGCGCTGCGGCGACGGTGCAGACTTCGCGGAGCAACCACTCGCCCAAGGTGCGGATATGCCCGCCGCGCTCGGCGGCGGCCACCACTTCGAGGGTCGACTGGATGCCCAGGGTCGGGTGTTGCCATTCGATCATCGTGTCGAAACCGCACGCCGTGCGGTCAGCGAGGCGCATGCGGGGCTGGTGCATCACGCGGAGCTGACCATGGTAGATCGCGCGCTCGACGTCTGCTCCCAGGGTGCGTTGTCGAATCTGCAGGTCGGCGTTTGCCGGCGCGGAAGACTGCACCCGGTTGCCACCTCGCCGTGTTGCCTCGATGGCGAGAGCGCCCGCCGCATAGATCAGTTCCTCAGCGCTTTGCCCGTCCTCGTGACTGGCGGCGAGTCCGACGCTCGCCGAGATCGCGACGCGGGTATGGTGCAGGACCATCGGACGGGCCAGGTTGTCGCGCAATGCCTCGCTCAAGTCGAGCGCGGCCTCGACGGATAATGACCCGGACAGAACCAGAGTGAATGCAGAGGCGCCGCTCCGGGCAAGCAGGTGTTGGGCTGGAACGGAATCGGCCACCGACTTGATGCGGCGGACGGCTTCGGCGAGTGCCGCGCCTTCGGCGTCTGGCCCGACCCCGTCGCTAACCTGGTGCATCTGCTCCAATAGCAGCGAGAGCGCGAAGACGTGTTCACCGGACGCGCGTTTACGGCCGGGTTGGCCGGCCGTCGACGCGTCATGCTGGGTGTCATGTCCAGCATCGCGCTCATGTACCTGCCGCGTGCCCAGGTAAGGGGGGGTGCGGGCCGGGTCGAGTGAGACGACGGCGCCGGGGTGCGCTTGTTCGACGGCCGGATCGCCGTTACGCCAATCGCGACCGCTACCGGGCTCGAGGCGCCGCAGCTGTGTATCGGTCCATGCCAGTAGCCCACCCATACTGGCAAGACCCGTTACGGGGTCGATGCGCTGTACTCGCAGTTCATAGGCTCTGGCCGCCAGCACTGCGTTGCATCGGACCAGCAGTTCCGAAGGGTCAGCCGGCAGCGGCAGGAATTCTCTGGCGCCGCCGGCGACCGCCGTATCGCGATGCTCGGGATCGGTACCCTCGATCAGCACGATCAGCGCGGTCTGGTGGTCGGACGCGGCATTGTGCATGGCGTCGGTCACGCGGGCGTCCGGCCGATCGGCGGATGGCCACCGGGCCAGTAGCAGGTGTGGCCGCTGCCGTAGCGCGCGCACCATCGCGTCTGCATCACTACAAAGAACGGGCGCGACCGCGCCAGCGTCTTCAAGGAATTTACCAAGGACATCCACGGTCAGTGGGTCGGTGTCGTAAACGACTACGGAGGCATTCGCGACACTATCTGGGACTACCGCTGCTGTTGCCATTATCCATTTCTCTCGCGGCTCGCAGCCTGCTGGCTGCACCGGTTCGGCGCGAGCGCCGGGGGCTGGGAGCCGGTGTGACACGTGTTGCTCTGCTTGAGTCATCCGGGTCATTTCTACCGGGTCCCATCGATCGAAGATGGCAAGAGGTTGGCGCTAAAATGATAAAAACAGTGTGTCGTGAATCTCAGATTTTCACTTTATTCATTTTTATCGACGAGCGTTTGGGGTGATTTTGTGAGCCAGTTGGCGGGTTCGAGCATTGGGGTCTGGCGCATTCGCGCTCTGAATACCCAGTATTCCCAAACAGTGTCCGCATCGAACAACAGCCCTTGAGACCGTGGCTATACTGGCAGGCAAGGCGATCGGGTTGAGAATTTGCCGGTTTGCCGGCCGATGCCCAGAACTGAACGATCACCACCGACCCGCGCCGGAGCAACCTTGTCTTCATCCGCCCGCCATTCGCTGACGCCGTGCGAACCGTCAGACCGGTCGCCAGCGTGTGCCAACGCGAGGTCGTCATGCCGTCGTTGATCACCGCCGGGGTGCTCGCGACGCTGTTCCTGCTCGCCTTCTGGCTGGCCTCTGCCCCGCTGTTCGATGCCAGCCTGCTCGCGGCGCCCATCCATGCCGTCGGCCTTAGCGCGGTGTTGTGCGGCATCGGCGTGGCGGTCATGTTGCTGTCACTGTCGCGACATCGGCGGCTTCAGCGGCTACGGGCGGCCCATGCCGAGCTGAATCAGTACCAGTTCATGGCAAATTCGCTGACAGACATGCTGTCGGTCATGGATTGTCACTATCGCTATGTTGCGGTTAACGACGCCTATTGCCGGATGACCGGGAGCCCGCGCGAGGGCATTCTCGGCCGCACCGTCTCCCAGATGTGGGGTGCCGACACCTTCGGCCGTTACATCGAGCCCCACGTCAAACGGTGCCTGGATGGTGAAACCGTCAGCTACAGCGCGTGGATGGGCTTTCAGGACGGTAGTCAGCGCTACTGCGAGGTCACCTACCGACCGTTGCTGTCCGATGCCGGAATCCCGTCACATATCGTCGTACTTACGCGTGACGAGACGGCCACAAAAGACGCCGAGATGCGCGCGCAGACTGCTTCGGCATGGCTCAAGGCGCTTGGCGAGAACTCGCTTTGCTCGATTAGCGTGAAAGGGCTAGACGGGCGCTTCCTCTACGCCAATGAGAGATGGCATGCGTGGTTCAACCCCGAGGGACACGATGTCCTCGGAAAGTCCGCGGCCGCGCTGTTCGAACCGTCGGTTGCCGAGCGTATGGACCGCGACCTGGAATTGCCGCGGTCCGGGCAATACGCGCATCAGGAAGAGGTCGACTTCCGATTTCCTGACGGCAGTGTCAGGCAGCTGCTCCGCCAGTGCACGGTGGTGCGCGGTGAAATGCAGGAGCCGATCGCGCTTTGCAGCATCGTAATCGACGTCACAGAACGGGCCCGCGCTGAACAGGAACTCCGCGACAGTCGGGAGATGGTCCGCGCTCTGGCGGATGCGCTGCCCCACATGGTGTCCCTGAAGGATCCCGAAGGGCGCTATATGTTCGTCAACCAGTGCTTTGAAGACTGGATGGGCATATCGCGCGACGAGGCGTTGGGCCAACGCACCGATGACGTGCTGGCGGAACACGAGTGGGGTTCGATCGAAGCTACGGAGGCGGATGTCGTGCGCGATGGTGGCACTTCGACTGTCGACCGCGACGTCCGCTTTGGCGACGGCACCAACCGCTACGGGCGCCTGACCCGGTTCCCGGTAACCAACGATCGGGGGCAACCGATCGGAGAAGGTGCGTTCTTCCATGACCTCACGGAAATGCGCAACGTCCAGGCACAGCTGCGTATCGCGGTGCAGGCTGCGGAAACCGCCGCGCGCGCCAAGAGCACGTTCCTCGCGACCATGAGTCACGAAATTCGTACACCGTTGAACGCAATCCTCGGCATGAGTCACCTCGCCCTGGAGAGCGGACTGGACGCCCATCAGCGCGACTACGTCGCGAAGATCCACTCGTCTGCTCAGGGCCTGCTGGCGCTCGTCAACAATATTCTCGACGTATCCAAGGTCGAGGCTGGTGAGATGGCCCTGGAACTCGCGCAGTTTGCGCTCGACGACGTTCTCGAGAACGTTGCCGTGGCGGTGGGGACCCCCGCCGCGGAGAAGCGCCTGGAAGTGATATTCGATGTCGGGCCGAGCGTGCCGCGCGCACTGATCGGCGATGCGTTGAGGCTTGGCCAGGTGCTGACCAATCTCGCCGGCAATGCCGTGAAGTTTACCGAGACCGGCACCGTGACGGTGCGTATTGGCCGTGCTTCGAAGCCGGCCGTAAAGCCGACTTTCAATGCGACCGGTGCGGTTGAACCCAGCTTGCGGGAGACTGCGGCGAACTCCCGCTTGCTGTTCGAGGTGGTGGATACCGGCGTCGGGATTGCGGCGGAGCAACAGGCACGATTGTTCACACCATTTTCGCAGGCGGACAGCTCCACCACGCGCCGCTTCGGTGGAACTGGTCTGGGCCTCACCATTTCGGCGCAAATCGTCCGCTTGATGGGTGGCGAGATCGCCGTTCAGAGTGCGCCTGGGGCAGGCAGCCGATTCGCTTTCGAAGTCGACATTCCAGCCGCGCTGGACCAGGCTCCACCCGCGCCACGCGACGGGACTCAGGCGTTGATTCTGGACGGCTCCGCGGTGCGCGCGGCCGCGTACGAGAACCTCTTGACCCGCGCCGGATACGACATATGCAGAGCAGCCACTCTCGCTGAATTCGATGCTGCCTTGAGTGTTCTGTCTGCTGGCGGGCAACAGCTTGGACTGGTCCTCGCCGACGCTGAGCTACACGGCGCCGAACTGGTCGCTAGCGCGGGACTGCTCGCGGCGTTGGACCAGAAGCGCGAGCCGGCCGTGATCTTCGCGACGGAGGTGCTCAATCTTGCCGAGGCCGAGCGGCTGACGCGCGCCTTCGCGCGCTGCGGCTGTCTCAGCAAGCCGCTCACCGGGTCCGCTCTGGAGCAGGGCCTGCGGCGTATCGACCCCAATGACGCGGGCCCGACCTCGAGCGATATTCACAACGGCCGCGACCCTGCTCAATTCGATGGCATCCTCGGCGCTGAAGTGCTGGTCGTGGAAGATAATCACATCAACGCTCAGGTGGTTGTCGAACTGCTGGATGCGGCTGGTGTGATCGCAACCGTGGCCCATGATGGCCCGGAGGCGCTGGGCGCCCTGCGGGGCGGCAACTTCGAGCTGGTCCTGCTCGACATCGAGTTGCCCGGATTCGACGGGCTGGAAGTGGTGCGGCGCTTCGGACGAGCCGACCGGATACCGATGGTAGCGATGACCGCACACGACGTCGACACCGTCGACACCCAGTGCAGGGCCGTTGGTCTGCGCGAAGTCGTTACCAAGCCACTCGATCCCGAGCGACTGATCGAGCTCTTGATCACCTACATCAAGCCGCGCGAGCGCACGCTCAGCAAACAACGACGGGTCTTCGATCGCCAGGCGATCTCCGCGCGGCTGCCATACGCCTTACCGGGACTCGCGATCGACCTCGGGGTTCGTGGTCTGGGCGGTAACCAGGGTCTGTACATCCGCTTGGTGAACGATCTGGTGTTCGATCCGGCCGGACCGCTCGCGACATTGCAGGAGGCGCTGGAAAGCGAGGATGAAGCGCTGATCACTCGCTGCGCGCACACGCTGAAGGGGGTAGCCGCAACGCTCGGTGCGCACCGCCTGCAAGAACTCGCGGCGCGGACTGAAAAGCTGGTGCCGAAGACTCATGAATCGCTCCGGCCGGTAAGGATCACGCTAGAGACCGAGATCGCTGCGCTCAGAACGAGCGCCGCGGTGTTGCGCAATCGTGCCGACACCCGAACGCCAGACACGAGCGCGGACGTTCCGAGGTCCGACCTGCCGGAGCGACACGAGCTGTTGCGGCGCCTGCGCCAGTTGCTGCGCCAGGGTGACGCCCAGACGACGCAGCTGCTGCCGCAGCTGCGCGCCTTGGACTGGCCCGAGCCGCTGGTCGGTCGGGTCGCTCAGCTCGCGCGCGAAATCGAAGACTTTGATTTCGAGGAGGCTCACCTGACTCTCGATGACCTGCAAGCGGATCTGGCGGACATCCCAGATGTCGTGCGCCCATTTCCAGTCAAGTAAGCGCCCCGCGTGAGCGAGTCGAGCTACAGCGGCCCGGTTGACCTCCCCTGGCGGCCTGCGACCGCCAGTATCCGCACTCGCATCGCCCTGTTGGTGACAAGCGTGGTGGTGATCACCACGGTCACGGTCGGGGTGGTCAACGAGTGGCGCAACGAATCGGAGCTGCGCGCGATCGCGGGGCAAGGCCTTCAGGCTTTGCTCGCTCAGCGCGCGAGCCAGGTCGACAGCTACGCCACGGAGGTTGGTGGCGATCTGAGGCTGCTCGCGATGAGTGACAGGCTGCGTCAGATCATGCGGGAACTCCAGGCCGGACCGCCCCTGCAAGGCGCTAGCGACAACGCGCGCAGGCTCGCAAGCGCCGACCCCCGTCACGGCTGGCTTCAACAGGTGAGCGGGCTGCGCGGTTACGCCGATCTGATCCTGATTCATCCTGACGGTACCGTGCTCTACAGCGTTGGGAAGAAGATGGAGGCGGGCTCGAATCTGACCGCCCTCGCACCCGGCGAATCGGCGCTCGCCGATGCAGTCGTCGCGTCCCGGGCGCATGTCGGTAGCGAGGCCCAACTGACATTTGCAGAATTTCAAATCCCCGGCGATCCCGGGCTGGGTGGGTTCCTCGCGTTCCCCGTCGTGGATCTGGGTGGCGCCAGGCTGGGCCAACTGGCCGTGCAACTGGCACCAGCTCGCATTAACGCCATCATTCGAGATGCCAGCGGATTCGGCGCAAGCGGCGAGGTCTATATCGTCGGCAGCGACCACCAACGCCGGATACCCTCCCGCTTCGACGCGGCTTCGCGTGTCAATCCGGGCGCCGAGCTGACGGAGAGCTCGCTGCGGGCACTGCGCGGCCAAAGCGGCATGATTCAGCGCGACGACGCGAACGGTCGTCGACTGCTGTCCGCCTTTCAGCCGCTCGAATTGTTCGGTGCGCGTTACGCCATGCTGGCGGAGCGCAGACTGGACGAGGTGCTTGCACCCGTGCGCGAACTGCGAGTCTATTGGATAGCCGCCGCTGCCGGCGTCGCGCTGATCGCGATGTTCATGGGCGTGATGGTCGCGAACCGAACCTTGCGCCCGCTCGCCGCCATGGCGAGCGTTTTCCGGCAGATCGTCAACAAAGACCTGAACGTGGTTATCCCGGTACCGAAGCGGCGCGACGAATTACACGAGCTCGCGACGGCCGCCGAGCGGGTCCGGGCAATGGCCGTCGAAGTACGGGAAGTACAGGAACTGAGGCTTCAAGACCGCGCGCGCGAAATCACACTGCTGCAGACCATCTCCGCCAGCGCCAACGGCGCCTCCAACACCTTCGGCGCGGTCCGCATGTGCCTCATCGCCGTGGCCAATCATTTAAGAGCCCCGCTTGCGCACGCTTACATCCAGCTGCCCGGCGCGGCGGCAGACGAGATCGATACGGACTGCTGGTACGACGAGGACCCGGTGCGGCACGCAGACTTCGTGGATGCGAGTGCGGGCCATCACGCCGTCCACGGCAACGACCTGCGGACCCAGGTAGCGGCCGCGCGCAGCCCGGTCTGGATTATCGACCTGCAGCAGCAGTCATTGGTACGTCAGGGGGCGGCTGCCGTGGCGGGACTGCGATCGGCGTTTGCGTTTCCCGTTCTGATCGGACAGGAGCTGGTGGCCGTGCTCGAGTTCTTTCTGGAAGAACGTCGCTTACCGCCAGAATCCGTGGACGACATCGCGGTTTACGCCTCCGGTGAGCTGGCACGGGTTTACGAGCGCGAGCGGCTCTACGTGCACGCGCAGGACTTGCAAGATCAGGAGCACAAGATTCGCATGGTCGTTGAACGCGCCGTTGGCGCGGTCATCACAACGGATGAATTTGGCACGATTCTGACGTTCAACCAACACGCTCAGGAGTTGTTCGGACATCCGGCGGAATCGATGCCTGGGACACATATCAACGACCTGCTGGGCGACGCTTATCGCGACAGCAACGACCGCTATCTGCAGAACGTCCGGGACGGGTTGCTGCGCGACGGTACGCCCCGCGAGCGGGTGATCGAGATGTTGCGCGCCGATGGCTCGGGCTTTCCTGCGGCGATCGGTATCAGCTGGTTCCCGCTACGTCAGGGCTTTCTGTTCACGGGTATCGTGCGCGACCTGAGTGCCGACATCGCGGCTCGCGCGGAACTGGAACAGGCGCGCGACAGCGCCAACGAGGCCAGTCAGGCGAAAGCGCAGTTCATCGCCGCCACGAGCCACGAATTGCGTACGCCGCTGAACGCGATCATCGGCCTCAGTCATGTCGGAGCGGTCGAAGCGCGGGACGGCGCTGAGCGCGCGCGTATGGAAGATATCCAGAGTGCGGGTGAGCGTCTGAATGCCATCGTTCAGACGATGCTCGCCTACAGTGAACTCGACACTTCCGGGAAGCAGTCGACGGCTGAGCCGATGGTCACGCTAGACCTGGTCGAACGCGTTGCCGCGACGGCTCGGGTACGGGCGAAAGCCAAGGGATTGGCCTTTGGCCTGGTCGTCGACGATGCGGTACCGGAAGTCATACTCGCCGAGGCCGACCGGCTCGAAAAACTTCTGAACGAACTACTGGACAACGCGGTCAAGTTCACGAGCCAGGGGCGGGTCGATTTCGGTTGCCATCTCATTGCGCAGGGTGACCACGAAACCACGCTCAGATTTTCGGTTGCCGATAGTGGCATCGGCATCGCTGAGCACGATGCGTCGCGGGCGTTCGAGGCCTTCGTGCAACTCGATCAAGGGCGCAACCGGCGTTTCGGAGGAACCGGGCTGGGGCTCGCGCTGGCGCGGGAGCTGGCTCAGCGGTTGGGCGGCGAGCTGAAGGTCGAGAGTAAAGAAACAGTAGGCAGCACGTTCGAGTTTACGGCATCCTTTGTCATGCCGGCTGGTGAGCAAGCCGGCATCAGAGTTGAATCGGGCATCATGCCGGTATCGACGGCGCGCGCTGAGGGGGTCAGCGCAGGGCACGCCGGTCAGCTTGCAGCCGCTGACCTGACGGTTACCGAACTGCTGACGGAACTGACGGCGCTCGCCGCGATGCTCGAGGATGGCAATCCCGACGCACGCAGCGCCGCCGTCAGGCTTGCACCGGCGCTTAGTACGCATGGAGACATCGCGTTGTACGAGCAGCTGGTTGGTGCCATCGACGAGTTTGAATTCGACGAAGCGCGCGCCAGTCTGGAGCGCCTTCGGCGCGTAGTGATGTAGCAGCAAAGATCGGCGCTGATGCAACAAGAACCCCAGAAGATTCTGATCGTTGATGATGAACGGCTGAACATCAACGTACTGGTCGAGCTGCTGCGCGGTCAGTACACCGTCATCGTCGCGAAGAACGGCGAACAGGCTTTGCGCCGCGCCCGCAGCAGTAATCCCCCCGACCTCATCCTGCTAGACGTCATGATGCCCGACATGGACGGATTCGAGGTTTGCGAGAAGCTCAAGTTCGATCCGGTGACTCGCGACATTCCGATCATCTTCGTTACCGCCATGGGTAACGAGCAGGATGAGGTGCGTTGTTTCGAGTACGGTGCCGTCGATTACATCCGCAAGCCGTTCAGCCCGCCGATCGTGACGGCACGGGTCGCCAACCATCTGGCACTGGTGGCTGCGCGTCGTGACGCAGAGTCAGCAGCTAATGCCAAAGCTGACTTCCTCGCGACGATGAGCCATGAGATCAGGACACCGCTGAACGGCATCATCGGGATGCTTGAACTGCTGCGCCAGACCGATCTCGATTCCGAGCAAAAGCGCATGGTGCGCACTGTCAGCAAGTCTGGTTACGGACTTCTGCGCATCATCAACGACGTACTCGACTTCTCCAAGATCGATGCTGGCAAGCTCAGCGTCGAACGGGTTTCCCTGTCGCTCGAAGACGTGGTGGAAGGCGCCGCCGCGATGTTGGCCCCGACCGCCAAGGAGAAAGGTATTGCGATCGTTACGAGCATCGCACCCAGTCTCTGGCAAAGCGTTGAAGGCGATCCGGTCAGGCTGCATCAGATCCTGTTCAATCTGATCGGCAATGCCATCAAGTTTTCCGATCCGGGCGGATATGTCTGGGTGACAGCCGAGCGTGCCGAACGCTCTACTGACGAGCGCGTGGAGGTCCGTTTCAAGGTCATCGACCGGGGTATCGGGATTGCGCCGGCAGCACAGGCGCGGCTGTTCTCCGCATTCAGCCAGGCCGAGGAGTCCACTGCGCGGCGTTTTGGGGGCACCGGGCTCGGACTGTCGATCTGTCAGCGTCTGACGACGATGATGGATGGCACGATTCGCGTCACCTCTGAAGAGGGCCGCGGGTCAACTTTTGTCGTCGAGATGCCGTTTCCGGTTGCGCTCGACGATGAACCAGAGCAGCGGCCAAACCTCGACGGGGCCCTGGTCCTGATCCTGACTCGCGACGAAATCACGGGCGATGTCGGTCGTCACGCGTTGTCCCAGGCGCAGGCAGACGTGAAAGTCGTCCGTACCGCTTCTCAACTGGTTGCCCGTACATCGAATGCGCCGGCGAACGCTTCCATCGACGTGCTCGTTCTGGATGCGCGGGCTGACGCCGAGCGGGCGCTCGATTTGCTCTACCGGCTGATACAGCGTGATGGCGGCGCGATGCCCGGGCTCGTGATCGTTGGCGACCCGTCAGCGGACTTGCGCGAGCTGGCGGAGATGTTGAAGGCGCGGTTCGTCGAGGACAATCCACTGCGCCGCAAGGCGCTGATGCAGGCCGTTGCAGGTGCCTTGGATCTGGACCACCCCCTGTCAGCCGACGAGATAACGGCCGACGTTTCGCAGCTGTTTCCGGCGGCGCCACCGGTCGCGGAGGCCGCCATGGCGGGGCAGCTGATCCTGGTCGCCGAAGACAACGAAATCAACCAGGATCTGCTACGGCGTCAGCTCCGCGCGCTCGGGCTGCGTTGCGAGGTCGCCGCGGACGGCCGCGAGGCCTTGGAGCTGTGGCAGCAGGGCGAATTTGGCCTCGTGTTGACCGATTGCCAGATGCCGAACATGGATGGATACGAGCTGACGGCGGCCATTCGCGCCGCTGAGCGCTCGAGCGGAACCCGCACGCCGATCATCGCGGTAACCGCCAACGCGATTCGCGCCGAGCTCGACCACTGCCTGCAGGCTGGCATGGATGACGTCCTGACCAAGCCCGTAGAAATTCGTGCCCTTCGAGGACTGGTTTCAAGGTGGTTGTCAGACACTGAAGAACCCGTCCGATCAGGTGACCTGACTACGGTTGTGGAGCCGTCGGCGGGGCCGAATCCGCAAGCCGGCAATCCGCCCGTGCTCGCCTCGGACTCGGGGCCTGCAAACGGGACATCGCCGCTGCCGGATGAGGCGACCTACGACGGTAACGCGATCGATGAGAGCGTGTTGCTCGAACTGTTAGACAACGACCATGAGGCGTTTCGCAGCATGCTGTCGGATTTCGACAAGCCGATGCACAGCGCGCTCGCCGACATTCACATCGCATGCAAGGGCCGCGAGCCGGAACTCGTCCGCCGCGCGGCGCATAAGCTGTTGGGGTCGGCGCGCAGCTTTGGCGCCTACGAGCTGGCGGATTGCTGCGAACGGCTTCAGGACAATGCGCGTGCTCTGGACTGGGATACGCTGGAGACAAATTTCGAGGCGTTGCAGCGCGCGGTCCGGCGCGTCGAGGTTTACATCGCCTCGATGTGAGGCCGTCAGTCAGTACCTGGCTCCGTCAACGTTGCGTTTCGCGCAGCAGCCGGCGCAGCTCGCCAGTGCTGAGTGCGTCGCTGAAGAACCGCCCTTGAAGCGTTGCGCATCCACGCACTTGCAGAAAGCCCGCATCCTGAGACGACTCCGCCCCTACGGCGGCCAGCTCGACCTCGCGTTCGGCGGCAATACTTGCAATGCGCTCGACGGCTGCGCCGGCGTCGGGCCGGTCGACTACACCGACGCACAGGTCCGGGTGCAGGCGGTAGACGGTGGCCGGCACGGCGCGCACGGTCTGATTATCCAGTGAGTCGGCCACGCAGCGATCGACGCCGATGCCGACCCCACGCAGCCGCAGACGAGTCAGCACTGGAAGTGGCACCAGAGCTTCGTCGGCGACTTCTGCGGCGCTGAAGTCGAGGGTTACCCCGCGCGGGTCTACGCCTTCGCGTACGACGTACTCCATCAGCAGTTCGGGCAGGTCCAGCGTGCGGGCGCTCGAGCCCGGTATGTTGATCACGACGGAAAGTGGAAACCCCTCCGCATAGAGCGCGCCCACTTCAGCGAGGGCCGCTTCGATGGCGAGCGAGGTCAGCTCGTGCATCAGTCCGTAGCGGCTCAGCAGCGGCGCAAACTGTTCGGGCTGTAGCAGTCCGTGGTCGGGGTGCGCCAGCCTTGCAAACGCCTCGATGCCCGTTATCTCCCGGCTGGTCGCTTTGACGACGGGTTGATAGAACATCTGAAAGGCACCGTCAGCCAACGCGTCGCTCAGGTCATTGCGCGTGATCCGCAGACTCTGCCGCTCCCGCGCGGCCGCGATGATGTGCGCGCCCCCGTGCAACAGTTCGCGGATCGCCTGTGGGCGCATCGGTTTGCTGAGCGTGCCCAGAATGCCGAGGTTGCGCGCCCTCGCCAACTCGTAGGCCGCTTCGAGAATCCGCGTGTCCTCGCAGCTCACCAGGATCAGAGCAGCGGGAATATCGCGTTTGCCAAGATGCTCCAGGAACTCGACGCCGTCCATTTCCGGCATGTTCAGGTCGGAGATGATCACATCGGGCATTGAATCGCCGGCGTCGATCATCGCGAGCGCCTCGGCGCCGCTGCCGGCCTGACAGATGTCGCGCATCCCGAGATTGCTGATAACGCGCGCGGCGAGATTGCGCACCCACGGTTCGTCGTCGATCAACAGCACTGAAAGGTCGTCCAGCGACAGCTCCTCGGTCTGCGCATCCGGAAGCTCGTCTTCGACGAAGGTCTCCGCGAAGCGGTCGTCGCCGAGCGGCTGCGCGGTGCGCTCGGTGTTACCCGTGCTCTGCGCCTTGCCATTGGTAAACGCGAGGCCGGCATGCGGCAGTTCGATATCGAATGTCGGCTCCGGAAACAGTCTCAACCATTCGCGCACGGACTGCGGACGATCGACCGCCTGAAACGCGAGCGCGCAATCGATTGCACCCAGGAAGCGCTGCGAGTAGTCGGTACCGTGACGCGCGACCGCGGCGCGGAATATGTCGGAGCCGCCATTGGACCGCGAGATACTCCGTTTCAGCGCGTCCGCCGGCGCTTCGCCGGTGATGGCCTTGTAGAACACTCCGGCGCACGCGTAGATGTCGGTCCATGGCCCTTGTGCGATACCGGTGTCCGCATCGTATTGTTCCCACGGCGAATAGCCGCGCGTGACGAGAGAAGTCAGATCTGCAGTGCCGCTGCGAGGGGCTTCGCGAGCCGAGCCGAAGTCGAGTAAGACCGGCGTCTTCGCGTCTTTCAACAGTATGTTCGTGGGCTTGATGTCGCGGTGGATATAACCGGCCGCGTGAATGCACGCGAGCGCGTCCAGCAAAGGTAGCCCCACCTTGAGCAGCTCGTCCTGCGCGTTGAAGCCCTGCGCGTTGATGAGTTCCGCGAGGCTCGGGCCTTCGATCAGCTCCATGACGATGAACGCCGTCCCGAACGCTTCGAATACCGTATGCGCGCGCACGACGTTCGGATGGTCGATGCTGACCAGCGTGCGCGCCTCGTCCAGAAAGCGTTCGAGGCCCCACTCAAAAGTTTCTTCCGAATCCGGATTGTCGAGCGCGGCCACCGACTGATCGGAGTGGCGCCGTGCGTGACCGTGCGGGTAGTACTCCTTGATGGCTACGCTGCGCCCGAGGTTCGTGTCGGTGGCCGCGTACGTCACGCCGAAACCGCCCCGTCCAAGCACGGCATCCAGTCGGTACCACAGTACCTGGCGGTTGATGGCGTCGTCGGTCATGTTCGAGTCGTGGGCGTTCCGGGTCGGAGGGTACGTCAAGCGGCCATTGTGCAGAGAATCGGCCGTCGCTGACCAATGCCGATCTTACGCGGCTCCGCGCGCGAACGCTCTAACGACCTGCCGTCACGCTGCCCGGCACCGCGTCGACTGCCAACGCCTCCGGCGACTTCCCCCGCGCGGTGCGACGGGTGCACTCGAGCCGCCGCGCGATTCGGCGTCTCGAAGGCGCGCTGGTCGCGAAAGATGGCGCGTGCGTAGCGTCGCAGCAGCGTAGCTAGGGACTTGCCGGCTTCAACATGAATCCCTGGCGGCCCGCGTCGAGGGCGACGATGGCACCTCCCGGCCAGGTTCGTTCGACGGTGCCGCCCGGGCTCAGGGGGGCGAGTGTTCGCCCGCGGGGTAGTTCGAGCGCCAGCTGGCGGATTGCCTCAGGGGTTGTTATCTCGACCTTGATGCTGCCGTCCGGCCGCCCGGTAACCTCGATCGCGACCTGTGCGCGGGTCGCCCACCACGCCCCGAATTCACTCAGAGATCCCGTCCATGCCTCGGTGGCCAGTGTGTCGGCCAGCCGGTTCTGGAGGTCGAGCTTGTCGCCGGCCCGATCCGGGTGAATCAGGACGAGGAACATACCTCCATGCCGCGCTATCCGGCGTGCCAGCGTCAGCGCATCCGCAACCCGCTCGGCCAAAGCAGGCGGCAATTCGTCCTCCAGCGTCACCGGAAATTCGAACACCGGCACCGCCGCTCGCCCTGCGCGTTGCGCCGTCAACGCGAAGGGCAGGTGCGTCAACGCAGTGGAGGCGAGCATCGACGAACTGAACCGGTAACCGGTTGCGAGCAGCGCCTCTGGCAGGGCGTCAGGGTAGGCGAGGTGACCCGAGCGGAACGATCGCACGGGCGCGCCACCGTTCAGCGCTTCGAGAAGAAATCGGCTGACCCGGAGTTCTCCCAGCACGGTGGCATCCCGGGTTTCGGCGGGGCCCAGGACGACGGGTCGGTAGGTGGGGTATCGTTCGCTGCCGTCGCCTGGGGCGAGGCTCGCGAAGTCCGGTGAATGCGACACCGAATGACTGGCCACTTCCATACCCTGCGCGGCGAGCTGTTGCAGGCCTTTGTGCCGCAACTCACGGAGGAACGGCACGCCGTTCCAATCGTCGACGTACTTGGTCTGAACGAAGAATGTGGACGTGAGGCCGCGTTCGCGCGCCGCTCGGGCAAATGCCGGCGCCTGGGTGTTTGCGACCTCCGAGTCGATGTCGTGTGTGAAGATCATCGCCAGCGGTCGCGCGTCCGGGACGACGCCGAGTGTTACGGCATCGGGCTGTCCCGCCCGGTAGACCCGCTTCAGCACACGCAGCAGCACGTCTACCGACGGTGCGTAAGCGTTGCCGTGTCGCCGTGCGACCCCCTCGAGCCTCCGGCCATGGGCCCGCTGGAGTAGAAAACCGAGGTCAAAGCCGAGCGCCAGCGCTCGTCCACCGCTATCGAAGCGGCGTTCGATGATAGCGCCGGTGCGGTCTTCGAACTGCGCGACCACGGCGGCACGCCCAGCGATGTAGGCGTGAGTTCCCATCGCTATGTCGTGGCCTGGACGGGCGAACGGCAGCAGCCGTTCCGCCGGGAGGTCGAAGCCGCTGGTCAAGGGGTGTTCTGGCCGCAGCTCGATGCGGCCCCGCGAACGCGACGGGCTTACGGCATCGATGCCGAACAGCTCATGTAGCCCACCGTGCACGGTGCCTGCGATGACCGTGTGACCGTTGCGTACATGCCGAGCCAACGCGCGCAGCGCCTCTCCATTCAGAAGTCGCCCGGAAATCGCCGGATAGGCGTAAACCACCGGATGTTGCACCGCGGTGCCGACGTCGGTGGTGAAGCGAAACGGTATGCCGATCGTCTGCAGCCCGTGCGCCAGGCTGAGCCAGGCGGAGTCCGAATCCGTCAACAGCACCGCAAGGCGTGAACGCCCCCCGCGTTGGAAGCGGCTGACGGCAGTCGCCGTGGCGGGCGGAAGCGGCGTCGTCGTGGCCGGTCCGCTGACGCCGGTAATGATCTCCAGTTCCCCGGCCGAGCGCTTCCGCGTCGGATCCACGCTATACCAGGCGAGCGAGCTGATGAGCAGCACCAAAGCCAGTGCCGCCAGATACCGGTAGTTCATGGGTGCCAGCTTCCGGGGCCCGATCGTTGCCGCTGGAAGGATCGGTATGGAATCAGTCTATTATGTCAAGTATCATGTGAAGTAACAGCCTTAAAATATTGTTTTGTTTGGATTTGAGCGCGAATTCAGATCTTGCTGCGCGGCATAGCCCCGTCGTTGCCGGCGGCCGGGTGCTGTTACGTGCCCAATCCGCGCCGTCACCGGGGAGGCGGCGCCGTCGGCCCGTGCCTCTACGGTACGGTCGCACGCGGCCTCGCCGGCGACGTCTTTGGCGCCAGCGATGCGGCAACAGCTTGTGCGTCGCAGGCGGCGACATACAGACACGGGTCATGAAGCTTACGCTCGACGTTCGAACCATCTCTGGCGCGAAACCGGATCTGCCGATTGTCGGTGTGTTCGATACTCGCGGCGGCGCGATCGGACGGGCCCGGAGCAACGATCTCGTATTGCCGGACCGATTCGTGTCCGGCCGCCATGCTCACGTCGTCCTGCGCGAAGACCGCTTCTTCGTGATCGATACGAGTCAGAACGGCACCTTCCTGAACGGCGCGGCTGAACCCATCGGCTGGTGTAAGACCGCCGAGATCGTCGACGGGGACGAGCTGAGCATCGGTCATTGCGTCCTCACCGTAACGGTTGGGCCCTCTGTCTACGATGCGCCGACGATGGAGATCTCCCGGGACGTTCTCGACGAGTTGTACGCCCCGGGTATTCACGACGCGCCGCCGGTCGATGAAGAAACCGAGACCATCGAGGGGCGCACATCAGCCATTCTGGTCGAGCCGCATGCCGCAACCCGCGCGCGTTCCGGGTCCGAACTGTTCGAAACCCCTACTACCGAGGTGCCGCCTGACGCGCCGCCGGAGCAGTTCAGCAGTGACGTGCTGATCGTCGATGACGACGAAGAGGTGAGCTACTTCGTGAAGTTCATGCTGGAGCGCGCGGGCTACGAGGTGGCGGCGCTGGCCGACGGTCTCGCCGCGCTCGAGTACATCGATGAGCACGCGCCGGTGCGTCTGGTTGTCATGGACCCTCAGCTGCCCTACCTGGATGGCTACCAGGTATTGAACACCCTGCGCGCGCACAAGCTCTGGCGGGGTGTCCCGATCATCATTCTGAGCGCCATGTCGGGTGAGCAGGAGGTTGTGCGAGCGCTCAACTCCGGTGCGCTGGACTATATCGTGAAGCCATTCAAACCCACCGAGCTGGTCGCGCGGCTGCAAAGGTTCCTGCCTCGTGACGAGTGACGCCACCGCGGTTCCGCCACGTATGCGATCGCGTATGGTGATGCTGGCTCTTGCCGTCGGCGCGTGGTTCGTCGTGGCACCTGCGGCCGCCGACTCTTTGGACGAACGCCTCTCCGAGGCGAAAGCGGCGGTCGCTCAAAAGGACTATGTAACGGCCGAAGAACGGCTTCGTGGGGCACTTGGCCTCGCACCCGGTAACGAGGCTGCGCGTTTTGACCTGGCGCGGGTTCTCGCCTGGCAGGAGAAGTTCGCGGGGTCGCTCGCCGAGTACCGCAAGCTGCTGGTGGTGCGCCCGGACAACGTCGACTACCTGCTGGGTTACGGGCAGACGCTCCTGTGGTCTGGCGATCCGGTCAACGCGCTCGCGCCGCTCGGGAAAGCCCGCGCCGCAGCGCCGGACTATTTCGCAATCTGGCGCGTCGAGGCGAGTGCGCTTCTCGCGATCGGCACGCCGGAGAGCCGCGCGCGGTACGACCTGCTGAAGACCGAAGCGGCGCGAAGGTTCGACGCCAGGGATGTCGCCTCACTGCCTGCCGCGGCGCCCCCGGTGGCGGCTTCGGGCTACACCGATCTCGTGTTCGGTGGCGGTTTTCAGGACTTGAGCGACGGACGTTCGAGCTGGAACAGCGCGGACGTGGGTATCAGTCATCAGTTCGAGTCGGGGCTGCTGCTCTACGGCAGTGCGGTTACCGAAGAGCGTTTTGATATCCGCGACGAGACGCTGACTGCAGGCCTCGTGGCCCCGGTTCACGAGCGCGTGAATCTTCAATTCGAAGTGGGCGCCGGAGCTGGCAACCAGGTACTGCCGCGTTACTCGATACTCGGTGGTGGAAGCGTCGAGGTGGCGAGCGGCTTCATCGTCTCTGCACGCTATAAACGCAATCAGTACCGAATACCCAAGGTTGAAATCCTGACGTTGGGTCTGGAGCAGTACTGGGCGGATTTCCGCTTCGAGCTGAAACTGGATGCCTCTTCGGTCGAAGACAGTCACCAGGTGTATTCGCGTTCTGCCGCGCTCGACTACTACTATGGGAACAACAACTTCATAGGCGTTGCCGGCAGCAGCGGTTCCGAGACCGAGTTCATCAACAGCCAGCAGTTCCTGACCCGCTACAACCGATCGCTGTCGGTTCGTATGCGCCATTGGGTCGACCCGAGTCTGGCTGTGGAGCTGAACGCAAACCGCTCCGACGTTGGCGACGTGTTTACACGACACGGATTCAGGCTTGGGCTCCGGTGGAGACATTGATGCCGCGCTAGCGCTGGCACGTACGCTCGCTTACAGCACGGCCGTGCTGGCTGCCGTATTGGCTGGCGTTACGGCCGTATTGCGATTTCGCTTCATGCTGGCGACTCGGGCGTACAACCGCCTGATGCAGGAATGGCGCCCGGTAATCGCGGCGGCGATGCTTGGCGACTTCAGCGAAGCCGGGCGTATCCGGCTCGACCGGCGCAACACGCTGCACTTCCTGCTCGTATGCCAGCATCGGCACGCCAATATCCGCGGGCAGGCGATCGAGAATTTGAATCACCTCGCGAGGCTTGTCGGCGCCGACGCCGGTGCTCGTGCACTGCTCAGTTCACGCAACACTCGCGAGCGGCTGATCGCGATCCTGACAGCTGGCGAGCTGCGCGACGAACTCGCGTTTGAAGGTCTCTCGGATCTGCTCGCAGACCCGAACTCCCTGACCAGCCTGGCGAGTGCACGCGCGCTGTTGCAAATCGATGCCGAGCGCGCCGCGCGCCCGGTCCTGGCCGCTTGTCGCAAACGTCCGGATTGGCCGCCGCTGCGGGTCGCAAGCCTCGTCAAGGACGCCGGGGCCACCTGCATGTGCGAGGCTCTGGTGGAGGCCCTGACAGATGCCGAAGAGGACGAGTTACCAAGATTGCTGACACTGCTGCGTGCGGTGGAATGCAGCGACGCGCTCGGCGCTTCGATGGCGGCGCTCGACAAGAGCGACGACCTGGAGGTCGTCACGGCCAGTCTGCGGGCGATCGCCGACCCGCGCGGCCTCGCTATCGTCCGGTGGTACGTCTCGGATGAGCGCTGGCAGGTAAGGCTGCAAGCGATTCGAGCCCTTGGCCGACTGGGTCAGGAGCGCGATGTAGAGACCCTGACGAGTGCACTGACCGACCGCGTCTGGTGGGTGCGGCACCGCGCGGCGGAAGCGCTGTCGTCGCTGCCCTTCCTGAGCGCAGAGGATCTGGCCGGAATTCAGGACGCCTGCCCGGACCCGTACGGCCGTGACGCGCTCAGTCAGGTACGCAAGCTGCGCGCGCTGAGAGCGCTGCCATGAACGTGCTCGATCTGATCGGAGAACTGACTTTCGCCGGGCTCAGCTGGGTGTTCCTGCTGTATTTCATTGGCATCAACGCTGGCTACCTGATGCTGAACTTCATCTCGATGTTCGCGCTCGCACGGTATATGCCGGTGCGGGAACTGGAGTGGGCCGGCCAGCTCCAGACTGGCCTCGAGCCGGCGATCACCGTGATCGTGCCGGCGTACAACGAAGAGGCGACGATAGTCGCCTCCGTGCAATCCCTACTGCAGCTCGAATATACCGAGTTCGAGATCCTGGTCATCAATGATGGGTCAAAAGACGACACCCTCGACGTGATGATGGACGCGTTCGATCTGGTCGGCGTCGATGAGCCATACCGCATGGAGCTGCCGACGGCGAATGTGCGCGGTATCTACTACTCGCGTTCGCATCAAAATCTGCGCGTCGTCGATAAGGACAATGGCGGCAAAGCGGATGGCCTGAATACCGGCATCAACGCTTCACGTTACCCGTTGTTCTGTGCCATCGATGCTGACTCGGTCATGGCGCGCGACAGCCTGACGCAGGTGGTGCGCCCATTTCTGCGCGATCCGCTGACCGTAGCGGCCGGCGGCACCGTGCGGATCGCGAACGGCAGCACGGTCAAGAACGGCTATCTCGTCGAAACCGGGTTACCGCGCAATCCGCTCGCCCTGTTCCAGATCGTCGAGTATCTGCGCGCATTCCTGTTCGGGCGGATGGGCTGGTCACCGATGAACGCGCTGATGATCATTTCAGGCGCATTCGGACTGTTCTCGAAGTCTGCCGTCGTCGAAGCCGGCGGCTACAAAGTTGGCACGATCGGTGAGGATGCGGAGCTGGTCGTACGTATGCACCGGTTGTTCCGCGATAAGGGCGAGCCTTACCGAATCTATTACGTGCCCGATCCGGTCTGCTGGACAGAAGGTCCGGAAGACCTCAAAACCCTCAAGAATCAACGCGTACGCTGGCAGCGCGGACTCGCCGATACGTTGGTTTTCAACCTCGACCTGATGTTCCACAAACGCGGCGGCGCCGTTGGCTGGGTGGCTTTTCCGTTCATGTTTCTGTTCGAGTGGGTCGGGCCGATGATCGAAGTCTCCGGGTATATTTTCTTCACCGTCAGTTTTCTGATGGGCATCGTTTCAGCGGAAGGCTTCCTGACATTCCTTGCCGTGGCCGTGGGGCTCGGCATGCTGCTGTCCGTCACATCGTTGTTACTGGAAGAGCTCTATTTCACCGTCTATAAAAAGCCGCGCCAGCTCTTTTATCTGTTCTGTGGGCTCGTGCTCGAGAATTTCGGATTCCGGCAGCTCAACGCCTACTGGCGGATGCTGGGTGTAGTCCAGTGGATCCGCGGCAAGGAAGGCGCATGGGGCGAGATGAAACGTACGGCCAGCTGGCAGAAGAAATAGTGGCGCTGGTGCGCACCAGTGCGCATGCCGGCTTCACGCCGACGCGTAGAGTGTCGACATCGCACGTCGAAAGTCCCGTTCGATTTCATCTTCATGCCGCTGCCCCGCCCGAGCGCCTGTGCGCCGCCTCGGGCAGCGAGAACTGCGCGTGCCTCGTCGCGCAGGCGCTGGGAGTATTCGAGCGTGCGAAGCTCCTCGGCGACGCTGATGCGGACGTGGCTGTCCGAGCCGATTCCGCTTGACCCGCCGGCGCGGAAGAACGGTTCGCCGACGAACGCGCCATCACCGAGATTGGCTTCGGTGATCGGACAGAGTCCCGCCGCGGCACCGCTCCGCGCGAGGCGCCCGGTCTCCTGCGGGGACAGGTGCGTTGCGTGTACGAAACACCCGCGTGAATCGACCGGCATATGGTCGAGCAGCCAGGCGACTGGTCGCGCGCCGTGAACAGCTTCGAACTCCGCGACTTCGGCGCGCTGCGCGCCGAGGTCCGCCAGTCGAGGTACGGCTGCGCTAAACGGTCGTGCCCTGTCGGCCTCCCGCATGGCTTGGAGCGTCCAGCCCGACGCCGATCAGATGCCCGAAATCCGCCTGCACGCGGCTAACCACGGCGTCGGGCAGCGGGGGTGCCAGGATCGAAGCGATGTTGGTCTTCAAGTGCGACTGACTGCCGGTGCCGAACAGAACGACGTTGACCGACGGCTCGTGACGCGCGTAGCGATACGCAGCGTCGATCAGGGCGAGATGAGGGTCAGCGACCGGCCCGTCGTGCTCGAACACGAAACCGAGCGGATTCGTGTCCGTCGCCAGCGCTTCCGGCAGATCGCCCTTCGCGTGGAGATCGGCAAGCGTGGCCTTCAGCCGCTCGGGCTGACTGAAGATGAGGCGCACCGCGAACATCAACAGCGTGCCGACCCGATGGCGCTTACAGGCGGGGAACACCGACTGCCTCGCGTTTTGATGCAGCAGGTGGAATGCCACCATGACGACATCGAACAGATCGCTGGTGACGGCGCGCTCGAGCGTTAGGTGCGTCGGATCATTGGGCGCGGTTTCAGTGATGCCGAGATACCTGATCCGCCCGGCCGCACGTTCGCGCTCCAACGCCGGCACGATTTCAGCGATGGCGTATTCGACATGTGCTGGCCTGACGCCATGCAGGTGGTATACGTCGATGTACTCCGTGCCGAGGCGCTCCAGCGATGCGTGCAGGCTTTTCACCACGTCATCCGCGGTGCGCAGATCGGCACCGCGCGCGATGTTGGACTTGCTGGAGATGACGGCCTCGTGGCGGGCGGAACCGGCGACGGCTTTGCCGACGATCTCTTCGGTTTTGTAGCTCTCCGCCGTATCCAGCAGGTTGACGCCGAGGTCCATGGCGGCGCGTACCAGAGCGACTGAATCGGCCGTGGACGCGCCGCGCGTCTGTCCCAGCCTGCTGAAACCGCCGCAGCCAAGTCCGGCAACGCTGACGCGAAGACCAGTACGACCGAGCTCTGTGTATTGCATTTCCGGAAACTGCGACATCACCCCTTCGCACCTGTAAGCGACGCTTCACTGCGCCCTGACCGTTGGTCAACGGAGAGCCGATTCAGTTCCGCTGGCGCGTTTCCTGAGCGGGCGGTATGCGTACGGCTGAGCGGCGCCAGCATCGCACCACCAGCGTGCGGCCGACCGCGAATCGCGTTCAGGAAGGGGAGATTGCAGGCGGGCAACCGGGCGCCGGTTTCAGAATCCGGGCGTTCGTCGACGCATCGTGGTGCAATTGATGACGAACGGCTTGCGTGGAAGAGGGACATGGCGGAGACATTCGACTATATCGTGGTGGGGGCGGGCTCTTCCGGCAGCGCTCTGGCGAGCCGCCTCAGCGAAGACGGGCAATCGACTGTTCTGCTGCTCGAAGCGGGCCGCGATGACAACGCCCGCTGGGTTCGCGTGCCGCTCGGCGTCGGCAAGATTCTGACCGACCCTGAATTCGTGTGGCCATTTCAGACGGAACGGGAAACCGGCTTGAACGGCCAGTCGATGTTCTGGCCGCGCGGGCGCATGCTCGGCGGGTCGAGCTCACTGAACGGCATGTTATACGCGCGCGGTGCTGCGCATCGCTACGATGAATGGCGCGATGGCAATCAGCCTGGATGGGGCTTTGCCGAATTGCTGCCCTACTTCAAGCGTCTTGAGGATCGCCCCGGCGGTGACGAGTCCTGGCGCGGTCGGGGCGGGCCGCTGACCGTCAGCGATGCGGCCGAGCGCGACCCGCTGTCACAAGCATTCCTCGATGCCTGCACAGCGTCTGGAACGTTCTTCAACGAAGACTACAACGCCGCGCAATTCGAAGGCGCATCGTGGCTTCAATACAGCATTCGCAACGGCACACGCTGGTCTACCGCCCGCGCGTATCTGGCGCCCGCGAGTGACCGGCCGAACCTGACCACCCGAATCCACACGACCGCGCTCGCTGTGCTGTTCGATGGCACGCGCGCGAGTGGTGTCCGGCTGCGCGGTCCCGACGGTGACTACGATGTTCACGCCAGATGTGAAGTCTTGCTGTCGGCCGGGCCGATCGTATCGCCGAAGCTGCTGGAGCTCTCCGGTATCGGTGACGGTGAACGCCTGGCGGCACTCGGAATTGCAACGCGCGTGCATCTGCCGGGCGTCGGCGAAAATCTGCAGGACCACCTCCAGGCGCGGATGACCTACGAATCGGCGATCCCCTGCACGGTCAATGACATCATCAACAGTCGCTGGCGCGGCGCGCTGGCGGCGGTGCGTTACGCGATGTTCCGCGATGGGCTGTTGGCAAAGTCACCCGCGACCGTCCAGGCCATCATGCGCAGCGACCCCGGCCTCGACCATCCCGACCTGAAGATTCAGATCCTGCTGGTGTCCGGCAAAGACCGCTATGCGAGAACCAAGGCGCTTGGCCTGGATCCGTTTTCCGGCTTCAACATCGGCGTTTTTCAACTCTATCCGCATTCGGTCGGGCATACGCACATCGCGAGTCCGGATCCCGATAAGGCGCCCACGATTCACGCCAACTACCTTGCCGATCAGCGTGACGTCGAAGCGATGCTGGCCGGGCTTCGCCTGATTCGCCGCGTGGCCAGTCAGCCCCGGTTGGCGCGCCACATCATTCGCGAGGTGCGCCCCGGACCGGAAGTGGAGTCGGACGACGCACTGCTCGACTTTGCTCGCGATACGGCCCAGACGTGCTGGCATCCGATCAGTACTTGCCGAATGGGTCGGGGGGCTGACGACGTGGTCGACTTCGAACTCCGGGTTCGCGGCGTCGAGGGATTACGCGTGATCGATTCGTCGATCATGCCGAACATGCCGACCTCGAATACGAATGCTCCATCGATCGTCATCGGCGAGAAAGGTGCCGATCTGGTGTTGCGCGATCGCGATGGTGGCGTGTGCTGAGCGCACGCTGCCCCGGTGCCTACGGTACGAGAATGTTGAACATCGGGTCGAACTGGTCGAGCAGTGCGAGCAGCGTGCGCAGTCTCCCGCCGTCACCGTCGTGCCGGACATGCCCTTCGTCGAACAGCTGGACGAGCGGCTTGCCCGACAGCACCAGCGCGGTCAACTCAGCACGGCTGAGAGTAACACCCGCGTGCGCGGCTTCGCCGTGACTTCCAGGCGTGTGACTGAGCGCGCCGTTGACCAGCGTCAGGCGGTGGCACTCTTGCGTGCCCGCTACTGCCCAATCGATGCGTAGCTCAAGCCCATCGGCCTCGGGTCCGTTGAGCCGCACGGCCAGAAAGTCCAGGAACATGTCCATCGGCATCATCGCGACAACCTTTGGACTGATGGCGCCGGCGCCGCCCGGTGGGGGCTTGGGTGCGCCGAAACGCAGCTCCCGGGCGCCCAGCAGGTAGGCGTTACGCCAGGTGGCCGACTCCGCCTGGTAGCCCATCTGTTCCATCGCATCAGCGGCGAGTTCGCGAGCTGCCTGATCGGCGGGGTCGGCAAACACGACGTGGTGCAGGACCTGCACCACCCAGCGGAAGTCGCCGGCCTCGAAGTCGCGTCTGGCCTTGTCCCTGACGGCGTCCGCGCCGCCCATGTACTCGACGTAGCGAGCGCCCGCGACAACCGGCGGCAGCGGGTCGAGGTTCGTCGGATTGCCGTCGTAAGGGCCCATGTAGTGTGCGTAGATGGCGCGCACATTGTGTTGCAGCGCACCGTAGTACGGCCGCGCATGCCAGGCGTGCCGGAGATTTTCCGGTAGCGCGATCGCGGCGGCGATCTCGTCAGGTGTGAGCCCGTGGCCCATCAGGCGCAGTGTTTGATCGTGCAGGTAGCGATATAGATCGCGCTGTTCACTGATGAAGCGACGGATCCGTTCACGGCCCCAGGTGGGCCAGTGATGCTGCGCTATCACCACGTCGGTGCGATCGATAAATCGCTCGAGCGCGTCATCCAGATACTTGGACCAGGCGAGCGCATCGCGCGTCCGGGCGCCTCGGATCGGACACAGGTTGTGCATGGTGTGGCAGCCGTTCTCGGCCAGATTGAGCACACCCGCCGCCGGAAAGAAGAAGTTCATTTCCGCTGGCGCCTCGGTTTCTGGTGTTAGCTGAAACACGATTTCAACGCCATCGATCGTGTGGGTCTCGACCGGTTCGGTAATCAGCCAGTTCGGTGCGATGAGGCTGGTGGTGCCACGTCCGGTTGTCTTGCCGAGACCGGCATCGACGTGGCCGCAAGGTCCCGGAGGCAGCGTGGCGCCGAACTGAAACATCGCGCGTCTGCGCATGGGTACGCCAGCCAGAATCGTCTCGGCCAGCGCGGCTTCCAGGAAGCCGTCCGGTGCAATGACCTGGACGTCGCCGGCGGCCGCAGCAGCAGCGGAGATCACCCCTTCAACCCCGCCGTAGTGATCCGGGTGGCAGTGACTGTAGATCAACGCGACGATGGGCCTTTCTCCCCGGTGCGCGGTGTAGAGCGCCCAGGCCGCGGCGGACGTATCGGAGAACATCAGCGGGTCGATCACTATGGCGCCGCGCTCGCCTTCAATGATGGTCATGTTGGCGAGATCGAAACCGCGCACCTGGTAGATCCCCGGCACCACTTCGAACAGGCCATGCAGGTGATTCAGACGGGCTTGTCGCCAGAGGCTCGGATTGACCTCGTCCGGGGATGTCGCTGACGCCAGGAAGTCGTAAGCCCCGAGGTCCCATACGACGTGACCGTCGGGCCGCTCGATGCGCGCATTGGCGATACTGCCGATGAAACCGCGCCGTGCGTCTTCGAAGTCGGCCTGATCGTGGAAGTCGAGTTGCCCCGCGATCGCCCGGTTGTGCGCCAGCGTTGCGGCGGTCGCGCGTCGCGGATGACCGGCGTTCGGACTGGCGGGATCCAGTGGTTTGGTCATCGGCTCGGACTGTGTCGGTTTTCAGCTAGCCTAGCAGCCCCGTCAGCGGCCCGCGCGGCGCTCGCTGACCCGGGTGTTAGAGTGCCCGTTCAGCTCGTCCGCCGGGTACCTGGAAGTGTCGTCAAGCGCGCCTGTACGGCTCTATGAAAATCTACGCACGGTGTCGTACGCGCCGTTCTATCTCTGCGACATCTGGGGTCTCTACGAGGCGGCGGGGGTATCGGTGGAGATGCGGTTGTCCCCGGCGCCCAGCGAAACGGCTGAGGGGCTGATGGCGGGGCGGGCAGACGTTTCGTTCGGCGGGCCAATGCGGGTGATGCTGCATCACGAGCGCGACGCGAATTGCCCGTTGGTCTGTTTCGGGCAGGTTGTAGGGCCGGAGCCGTTCGCGTTGATCGGCGCGCGTCCGCTGGACAACTTCCGATTTGCGGATTTGCTTGGCGAGAGGGTTGGCGTCGTAACCGAAGTGCCAACGCCGTGGCTCACGTTGCAAGACGACCTGCGCCGTGCCGGAATCGACCCGGAGGACATCGATCGGGGGACACCGCGCACGATGGACGCGAACGTCGCGGCGCTGGCTGCCGGCGACGTGGATGTCATTCAGGTCATGGAACCCGAAGCGGAGTTGGCGTTGTCGGCCGGGGGCCACCTTTGGCATCGCTTTTCTGCCCGCGGCAATATCGGGTTCTCGACCTTCTATACGACTCGTGCCTACCTGGATGCGAACCTGGATGCGTGTACCCGCATGGTGCGGTCCGTGAAGACCGCGACTGCTCACCTCTACGACATGGCCCCGAGTGCGCTCGCCGCCGCACTCATCGATTACTTTCCGAACCTCGAAGCTGAGGGTCTTTCGCGATCGCTTGCGCGGTATCAGCAGGCGCGGATCTGGGTTCGCGACGGGGTCCTCACGCCGGCTGAATTCGTGCGTCTGAAAGGGGCTTTGCTCTCCAGCGGGTTCATCAACCGGGACCTTCCGTTCGATCGACTCGTGGACAATCGTCCGGCCCGCGCGGATGGCTGAGAACCGCCGCGGTCCGACTTGCGATCGCACCCACCTGCGCGCTGGTATTGCCGGCTTCACGACGCTGACCATGTTCCGTTCCGATGGCGCTCAGCGGGACCTCGCTCAGGAACTAAAGACGCGCGTTCCGAGTCTGCCCGTTATCCGAAGCACTGGTTTTGGCGGGCAAAAACTCGCGCTGGCATCTCCCAGCGGATCGGTGACCACTCCATATCTCACTACGGCGCGGCCTGGCCTTGGCACGAGAGCCGGCGGGCCGCAGCTCCGAGCTGAGTCGTGGTGCGCCGCCCGCCGCGGCGACGCGGTGAGAGCCAACCAGATCCAACCAGAGTTACAACATGTCTGAATCGCGAATCGCGTTGTGGTCGGCGTTGTTGGTTGCCGCGGCCCTCGGGGCAGGCGCCGGCTTCGGCGCCTGGTACCTGTGGCTCGCACCGAAGGCTGATACACCGCAGCTGGTGCAGTTGATGCCGCTGGAACCGCCGCCACCCGCAACCGAGCTCATCGGAACCGACGGCCCGGAGTTCGACCTGCCTGGCATCGGTCGCGAGAACGTGACGCTCGCCGACCGTCGCGGCAAGCTCGTACTGGTGAACTTCTGGGCGACCTGGTGCGAGCCATGCCGTGAGGAAATGCCTTTGTTGCAACGCTTATACGACGAGTTCAAGGGGCGCGGCTTCGAAGTCGTCGGGCTCGCATCTGACGACCGTGACAAGGTGGCGGAATTCGTTCGCGAGTTCGGCATCGGATTCCCGATCGCGTACGGTGAGATGGACGTTATCCGCCTGTCTCAGCAGTACGGCAACCGGATCGGCGGGCTACCGTACAGCGTGCTCATCGAGCGCGACGGGCGGATTGCGTACATCAAATCCGGACTGCTCCGCGAAGCGCCTTTGAGAGCCGAGATCGCCGCACGAATGTAACCCGTACGTGTGTGGGTCTTCGGAGAGGCGCTATGGTAATCTTGCGCCTAACTTCTGCAATCGCGCAGCGATATTCCGGGAAGTTGCCTGATTGGCGGCGCGCTTCAGCAAGTCGGCGCGCGCGCGGCCAGCGTCATTTCCGCTACCGGCAGGCCCGCTCCGTCGGCGTGCAAACCGGAGGCTAGCCGTACCTGAACGGCAATCCAGAACTACATGGATATTCGGAAGGTCAAGAAGCTCATCGAGCTTATGGAAGAGTCGAGCATCGGCGAACTCGAGATCAGGGAAGGCGAGGAATACGTACGGATCGCCCGCCCGGGTTCAGGCCCGAGCGCTGTGCAGCCACCGGTCGTCGCTGCCCCGGTGGCGGTAGCGGCGCCAGCGGCCGCCGAAGCGCCTGCGGCGCCGGCCGCCGCGCCTGAGCCGCGCGGCGTCGCGATCACCTCACCGATCGTCGGCACCTTCTATCGCTCGGCCTCTCCGGGCGCGCGACCGTTTGTCGACGTGGGCTCCAAGGTTGGCGTCGGTGATACCGTCTGCATCATCGAGGCGATGAAGATTCTGAACCAGATCGAAGCCGACAAGGCTGGCACGGTCGCTGCGATCCTGGTCGAGAACGGCGCGCCCGTCGAGTACGGTCAGGACCTGTTTGTCCTCGAGTGATCTGAAGTCATGTTCGATAAGGTTGTGATCGCCAATCGGGGCGAAATTGCGTTGCGCATCCTGCGTGCCTGCAAGGAACTAGGCATCCGCACGGTGGCCGTGCATTCGGAAGCTGACCGAACGCTGCAGCATGTGCTGCTGGCCGACGAATCGGTCTGCATCGGGCCGCCGTCAGCGACTGATAGCTACCTCAGCATTCCGGCGGTGGTGTCGGCGGCGGAGGTGACGGATGCCGTCGCCATCCACCCCGGCTACGGCTTCTTGTCCGAAAACGCCGACTTTGCCGAGCGCGTCGAACAAAGCGGTTTCGTCTTCATCGGCCCGCGTCCGGAGACCATCCGGCAGATGGGTGACAAGGTCGCCGCCATTCGGGCCATGCGGGCAGCGAAGGTGCCGTGTGTCCCTGGCAGTGATGGCCCGCTTCCGGAAGATCCAGACGAGAACATCCGCATCGCTCGCGAGATCGGCTACCCCGTGATCATCAAAGCGGCCGGTGGCGGTGGCGGGCGCGGCATGCGCGTCGTCCATTCGGAAGCGGCGCTGTTGAATGCCATATCACTCACCCGGACCGAGTCGAAAGTGGCTTTCGGCGACGATACCGTCTACATGGAAAAGTTCCTGGAGCGTCCGCGGCACATCGAGATCCAGGTGCTGGCCGACGAACACGGAAACGTCGTCCATCTCGGCGAACGCGACTGCTCACTTCAGCGCCGTCACCAGAAAGTTATCGAGGAGGCGCCGGCACCGGGAATCACCCGCAAGATGCGCGATCGTCTGGGCGCGCGATGCGTCAAGGCTTGTAAGGACCTTCGCTACCGCGGCGCCGGTACGTTCGAGTTTTTGTTTCAGGACAACGAGTTCTACTTCATTGAAATGAACACGCGGCTACAGGTGGAGCACCCCGTAACGGAGTTCGTCACCGGCGTCGATCTCGTCAAGGCCCAGCTGTCGGTGGCGGCGGGCGAACGCCTGCCGTTCAAGCAGTCCGACATCCAGATCAAAGGGCATGCCATCGAGTGCCGCATCAACGCCGAAGACCCGGCGACCTTCATGCCAAGTCCCGGGCGGGTTACGGAGTTTCATCAGCCTGGCGGCCCCGGCGTGCGGGTCGACAGCCACATCTACACCGGTTATTCGGTACCGCCGCACTATGATTCGCTGATCGGGAAGCTCATTTGCTTCGGTGACGACCGCAACGCCGCGCTGGCGCGCACGCGCACCGCCCTGTCTGAATTCGTTGTCGAAGGCATCAAGACAAATCTGTCGCTGCATCAACGGATGACAAAAGACGCAGCGTTTATCGAAGGTGGCGTCAGCATTCACTACCTGGAACAGCAACTCGCAAACTGATACCTGGCCGTGACGAGGTTCTGGCAGCAGATCTCAGCGGTCGTAGCCGCCGCCGAGGCCAGCGCGCTGGCCGATGAGCTCGAGCGCCGCGGTGCGCTCGCGGTGACCATGCAGGACGCCGCCGACGAGCCGCTCTTCGAGCCGCCGCCGGGTGCGACACCACTTTGGAAGACAACCCGCGTGACGGCGCTGTTTGACAGCGATGCCGACTTCGAAGCGCTCGCCCAATCAGCGGGTCAGGCCGCCGGACTCGGGCACGCGGCGTGGCGCGTGACCCAGCTTGCCGACCAGACTTGGGAGCGCGTCTGGATGGATCGTTTTGCGCCGATGCGGTTTGGTGAACGATTGTGGATCTGCCCTCGTCACCGACGGGTGGATGCTGACGATGCCATCGTCGTGCGACTCGATCCCGGGCTCGCTTTCGGCACGGGTACTCACCCGACCACGGCGCTCTGCCTCGAAGCTCTCGACCGGCTCGCAGCATCGGCGCCGGGATTTCCGGACTGGGAGCTCCTGGACTACGGGTGCGGCTCCGGTATCCTCGCCATCGCGGCACTCAAGCTTGGCGCGCGCGGCGCTCTCGCCGTGGATCTAGACCCCCAGGCGCTTCAGGCGGCCGGGTCGAACGCGCGCGAAAACGGCGTTTCTTGCCGGCTTCGCACGGCGGCGCCGGCGGCGTTGCCAGTGGCTTACTACAACCTGCTGTTGGCGAACATTCTGGCCGGTCCGCTGGTACAGCTCGCACCGTTATTGTCCGCCGCCGCGGCCCCCGGTTGTCGGTTGGTGCTCTCTGGCATACTGCGCGCTCAGGCTGATGAAGTCAGGGCCGCCTACGCCGGTCACTTCACCATGGATATGCCGCACGAACGTGACGGTTGGATTTGCCTTACCGGGACGCGCCGCACCTGATTGCATACCTTGTGCGTCGCCGCCTGCCTACGAGCGAAATCGAACGCGATGTACACCCGCTGCACGCACTGTGACACGTGGCTGAAGATCAGCGTGGATCAGCTGCGAACCGGTCATGGCCAGGTCCGGTGCGGCGCTTGCACCGACGTATTCAACGCGCTCGTGAACCTGACCGAAGCCGAACCGACGCTCCCGGACCCGCTGGACTTGCCGACGCTCGAACAGGTAACGCCTTCGCCCACTTCGCTGCCGGCGCCCTCCATCCATGCTGACGGTTACGACACTTCGGAACGCGGTGCTGAAGCCGACCTGCCGTCGCCCGACCCGCCGGGCCTGGAAGCGGCTGAAGCGCCGATCCCGTCAGACGTAGCTACGCAGGCAGCTTCGACGGCTGACCGGGACGACTCGACGGAAATGCTCGCGCCCTACGATGCCGACCGGACGTTCAACGACGCCGGTCCGGTGCTCGATGAAGACAGTAAGGTCCCGCTGGCGCGCAACGATGACGACACGAGCGGCGGACCACACCTGCCGGCTTTCAGCGCTGTGCCGATGGAGTCGGTGGCGCCGGAAGAGTGGGTGCGTGCGACCGAGTCGCCACCCGCGCCGGCTGCGGATACGCCACCGTCGTCCGCCGACGGCCGGTCGACCGGCGTGGACAGCGACGACGCGGGGCGGGGCACGCATCTGATGCGCGGTTCCGACCCGGAGCAGACGCTGTCGAGCGATCCTGAAGACCCCGTGGAGCCGACTGATGAAATTCCGGCTGCGCCGGCGTCTGTGCGAGCCGACGAGGACGGTGATGCGAAGGGTGACGCGGAGGCGGGAGTATTCGATCGACCGATATTCGCCGAACCCGATGCTCAGCCAGTGGGCGACGCGGCGGACGACGCGGTAGCGCGGCTGGACGATCCCATCGTGCCAGGCGATCCGCTGGTCGCGGAGATTCCGCCCGCGCTGCGCGCGGACTACGTACGTCTGGCGAAGCAGCGTCAGCATCCCGCGGTGCGCATCGGGCTGTTTTGCATCGCCCTTCTGGGTCTCGCCGGGCTTCCGATCCAGTACGCCTGGTTCATGTCGGAAGACCTCGTGCGTCGGTATCCCCTCGCGCGCCCCTACGTCGAGCAATTCTGTACTCGTGCCGGCTGCGAGCTCGAGCAACCTGATGACCGGCGATACATTGAACTCGTGGGGCGCGATGTCCGCGTCCATCCGCGGTTTGAGGGCGCCCTGCAGATACAGGCAGCATTCACCAACGCCGGACCTCGCGCGCAGCGCTACCCGCAGGTGCGCTTCACGCTGTTCAACGTAAATGGCGACGTTATCGGTGCGCGTTCTTTCAACGCTGAAGACTACCTGCCAGACCCGCGGGCGGCCTCCGGTCACCTCCAGCCAGGTGAAACCACCCAGATCCAACTCGACTTGATCGCACCCGAGGATACGGCTGTCAGCTTCGAGTTCGAGTTCATCTGACCCCGCCATGGACCGGCGGGGATGAGTCGGGAACCCGGCTGGCGGAATCTGGAGCGAGTTCTGACGCGCCGTTTGCAAGTTCTTGATTTCCGCGCGCGGGCCGTCAGCCCCCGAGGCCGCTGTGTCATGCCCTGTGACAATCGCGATTCCGATTGCGATGACCCTGTCACGTCGGCGCATCGCCGGCCGGGCAGGTCGGTGGCCATGGTGACCAATAAGGAATTCATTCCGCAGTTACCTCGGTCAGGCGTTTCTACACTCGGGCGCTGGCGGTAACATCGGACCTCCCACGCACTTGAGCTCGACGGGCTCGTATCCGGCCGACCACAAGTGAGGGGATGCGGGTGAAACGGCGACCGGCGACACCGGCCGGCCACCGTGGCATGCCGCCTGAGAAACCGGAAGACGACGAACAGCGGAGCTGTTCCATAAAGCCAGGGCAGCAGAGGCGAAGCCGTCGCGAACGGCGCTGTCTGCTGACTCTCAAGAACAAAGCACATGCAGATTGGGCCTTACGACGTGGGGAGCCTGTTCCTGGCGCCAATGGCGGGCGTCACGGACCGGCCGTTTCGCATCCTTTGCCGGGAGCTTGGCGCCGACCTGACGGTGTCGGAGATGCTGACCAGCGACATGCGGCTCTGGCACACCAGCAAGAGTCAGCGGCGCCTGGACCATCGTGGCGAACCCGGACCCCGGTCGGTACAGATCGCGGGGGCTGAACCGCAGCAGATGGCCGAGGCAGCGCGCGCCAATGCCGACCGCGGCGCGCAAATCATCGACATCAACATGGGCTGCCCCGCCAAGAAGGTGTGCAACGTGGCGGCGGGTTCCGCGCTCCTGCGCGATGAATCGCTGGTTGTCCGGATTCTCGATGCGGTTGTCGCCGCGGTCGAAATTCCCGTGACACTCAAGATCCGTACGGGCTGGAGTCCGGAACACCGTAACGGGGTGCGCATCGCCAGGCTCGCGGAACAGGCCGGCGTGGCCGCCCTGGCGGTGCACGGTCGCACCCGTGCCTGCGCGTTCAAAGGTAGTGCTGAATACCGCACCATCGCCGCGATCAAGCAGGCCGTCTCGATCCCGGTTGTTGCCAATGGCGATATCAACACGCCTGAGCAAGCTGCCCAGGTGCTCGAACAGACGGGCGCTGACGCCCTCATGCTCGGTCGCGCCGCGCAAGGTAATCCGTGGATATTCCGGGAGCTGCGCCACTATCTTGCAACCGGCGACAAGGTGCCGGTGCCCGATGCCGAGGCGACGCGCGAAGTGATCCTCAACCACCTCGAACGGCTGTACGAACACTACGGCGACTACATGGGTGTGCGGGTCGCGCGGAAGCACTTGTCCTGGTATTGCAAGAGTCGCGCTGGCGCAAAAACCTATTGGAAGAGCGTTAACCGGGTTGAAGACCCGGCCCTTCAGGTGGCGCTGACCGAAGCCTACTTCCGGGATGCGGGCCATCTCTCCGTGGCGGTGGCCGCATGAGTGCCGCCAACGACAAGAGCCGTCCGCTGGCGGACTGCGTGCGCGACGCCATGCGCGATTACTTCGCGGCTCTGGACGGGCACGAGGCGTCCGGCCTCTATCAGATGGTCATCCGTGAAGTCGAGAAGCCGCTGCTCGAAGCCGTGTTGCAGCATACGGGCAATAATCAGAGTCAGGCTGCGCAGGCGCTCGGCATGAACCGCGGCACGCTGCGCAAGAAGCTGCGCGAGCACGATCTGCTCGACTGACCGCGCCGCAACGCGCCGCGGCTTCACCATCTCACGCGCGGCGGAAACCCGTTGTCAGGGGCGTTCGCCGACGCCAGCGCCGTGCGACAATGTTCCAGGCAATTTCTTAGACCGGCCTTAAGTCCAGCGCAAACCATGACCAAACCCGTACGCCGCGCCCTACTAAGCGTCTCTGACAAGTTCGGACTGATCGATCTGGGTCTCCAGCTGCAGGCCGCCGGAGTGGACATCCTGTCCACCGGCGGTACGGCGAATGTGCTCCGCGACGCCGGGGTTGACGTAACCGACGTCGCGGAAGTGACGGGGTTTCCGGAGATGATGGACGGACGGGTCAAGACTCTGCACCCGAAAGTGCATGGCGGTCTGCTCGGCCGGCGCGACGTGGATGCGGATGTCATGCTCGAGAACGGCATCGCGCCTGTCGATCTGCTGGTCGTCAACCTGTACCCGTTCGAGGCGACGATAGCGAAACCCGACTGTACGCTGGCCGACGCTATCGAGAATATCGATATCGGGGGGCCGGCCATGTTGCGTTCGGCGGCCAAGAATCATGCGTTTGTCGGCGTCGTAGTCGAGCCGGCCGACTACGCCCGCGTTGCTGCGGAGATCGCGCAGTCCGGTGGCCTGAGTGATGCCACCCGCTTTGACCTTGCCGTCAAGGCGTTCGAGCTCACGGCCCGTTACGACGGTGCTATCTCCAACTATCTGGCCGGAACGCTGGCGTCCGCTGAGGAGCAGCCCCGGAGCGTCAGTCAGCAGTTCACGAAAGTGCAGGACATGCGGTATGGCGAGAATCCGCATCAGGCGGCCGCTTTCTATCGCGAACACTCACCAACACCTGGTTCGCTCGCCGCCGCAACGCTCGTTCAGGGCAAAGCGCTCTCGTACAACAATATCGCTGACGCTGATGCGGCGCTCGAATGTGTGCAGAGCTTCGGCGACATGCCCGCCTGCGTCATCGTCAAACACGCCAATCCTTGCGGTGTGGCCATCGGCGCCGATCTGACGCAAGCGTACGATAAAGCCTTCAAGACCGATCCGACCTCCGCGTTCGGCGGCATCATCGCATTCAATCAAACACTCGACGCGCCGCTGGCGGCGCGCATTCTCGAGCGCCAGTTCGTCGAAGTGATCGTAGTGCCAACGCTCGATGAGGCCGCGCGGCCCGTGCTGGCTTCGAAGTCGAACGTACGTGTGCTCGTGACCGGCACTTCGGACGGGGCCGCGATCACCGGGCGGGACTTCAAGCGCGTGGGTGGCGGCCTGCTGGTGCAAGACCGGGACGTTGGAGCCGTCACCGCAGCCGGGTTGAAGACGGTGACCGCCCGGGCGCCGACGGCCAATGAGCTGGAAGACCTCCTGTTCGCCTGGAAAGTCGTCAAGTACGTCAAGTCGAACGCGATCGTCTATTGCAAAGGCGGCATGACCATCGGCGTTGGTGCCGGGCAGATGAGCAGGGTGTACTCGGCTCGAATTGGCGCGATCAAGGCTGCCGATGAGAACCTCGAGGTCAAGGGTTCGGTGCTCGCCTCCGACGCGTTCTTTCCGTTCCGCGATGGCGTTGACTCGGCCGCAGCGGCGGGCTGTACGGCGGTGATCCAGCCGGGTGGCTCGGTGCGCGATGATGAAGCGATCGCGGCGGCGGATGAACATGGTCTGGCCATGGTCTTTACGGGCATGCGCCATTTCCGGCACTAAACGACCAGTCGAGGCCGGCGCTGACATCGAGGTTCCGATGGCGCGCGGCAGTTTGGGGAGCACGGCGGCAACATGAAAGTACTGATAATCGGTTCGGGCGGCCGTGAGCACGCGTTAGCGTGGGGTGTTGCGAAATCGACGCGCGTGACGGCGGTGTTCGTGGCGCCTGGTAATGCCGGTTCCGCGCAGCTGCCGAAGACCAGGAATGTGGATCTTGGGGTCAGTGACTTCGACGCGCTGATCAATTTCGCATCCGAGCAACAGGTCGGCTTGACGATCGTCGGTCCGGAGGCCCCTTTGGTCGACGGCATAGTAGATCGATTTCAAGCGGCTGGATTGCGCTGCTTCGGCCCTTCACAAGGGGCTGCACAGCTCGAAGGGTCCAAGTCATTCACCAAGGACTTTCTGGCGCGCCACAGTATCCCAACCGGCGCCTATGCGGCATTCGACGACTACGCCGCCGCGGCCGGATACATCGACGCCACCGGCGCGCCGCTGGTCGTGAAGGCTGACGGGCTTGCGGCTGGTAAAGGCGTGGTCATCGCACACGACGCAGAGACTGCCAAGTCGGCGGCGCGCGATATGCTGGAGGGAGCGCGCTTCGGCTCGGCTGGTGAGCGTGTGGTCATCGAGCAGTTTCTAGAGGGCGAGGAGGCGAGCTTCATCGTGGCCGTAGACGGCACGCACGTGGTTCCCCTCGCAACGTCTCAGGACCACAAGGCCCGCGACGACGGCGACGTCGGCCCCAATACCGGCGGCATGGGGGCCTACTCGCCGGCGCCTGTGATCGATGAGGCCCTGCACGCGAGAGTCATGTCGGACGTCATCGAACCGACTGTCCGAGGCATGGCTGCAGACGGGCATCCGTACACAGGGTTTCTCTACGCTGGCTTGATGATCGCTGCGGATGGCACCCCCTACGTGCTCGAATACAACTGCCGTCTGGGCGATCCGGAAGCACAGGTCCTGCTGTTGCGCATGCGCTCAGAGCTGCCGGATCTATGCGAAGCGGCGCTGGACGGCGCGCTCGCTCAATACGAGGCTGAGTGGGACGCGCGTGTGGCGCTGGGCGTTGTTATGGCATCCGGTGGTTATCCGGGCGCTTACGAGACCGGGCAGACCATCACGGGTCTCGGACCGGACCCGGAAGGCTGCAAGGTTTTTCATGCGGCGACGCGCCATGGCCCCGCCGGCATCACCGCACACGGTGGACGTGTCCTCTGCGTCTGTGCGTTGGGAGACACCGTTGCCGACGCGCAGGCTGCGGCATACGCACGCGTTGACGAAATCGAGTGGGAAGACGCCTTCTGCCGCCGCGACATCGGCTACCGGGCGATTGCCCGGGAACGGGCGGGCGAGTAATCGTTCGACCGTTTAGCGAGTTCCGTCCCAGCTCAGAAAATTCTTCAGCAGCTGCTGCCCGGCGGCTGCACTCTTCTCCGGGTGAAACTGGGTCGCGAACCAGCCATCTCCGGCGGCTGCCGAGGCAAATGACAGGCCGTAGGTGGTTCGCCCGCTCACGGCCGCGTCGTCGCTCGGGCATGGATAGTAGCTGTGCACGAAGTAGAAGCGGTGTCCGTCCTCGATCGCACGCCAGAGCGGATGCGCAAACGTCTGTGTGACGCGGTTCCAACCCATGTGCGGGACTTTCAGGCGACTGCCATCGACCGGATCCCTGTGTTGCTCCGGAAACCTGCGCACATGGCCGGAGATGAGGCCGAGCGCCGGCGTTCCGCCATCTTCTTCGCTGCGTTCGAGCAGTGCCTGATAGCCCACACAGATGCCGAGGAACGGTTTTTCCCCGATCGAGCGGCGCACCAGCTCATCGAGCCCCACGCGGGCGAGCGCAGTCATCGCATCACGCATCGCGCCTTGACCGGGAAACACCACCCGGTCGGCCCGTGAGACGACCGCGGCGTCGTTGGTAACGTGCACTTCGACTGTGCCGGCGCCAGCGTGCTCCACTGCTTTGGCCACGGATCGAAGGTTACCCATGCCGTAGTCGAGAACCGCTATTGACTGCATGGCAATGGCCTAGAGTGAGCCTTTTGTCGATGGGATCGTGTCGCCCATGCGCGGGTCTGGGGCGACTGCCATCCGCACCGCTCGTCCGAAGGCTTTGAAAACGGTTTCTGCGACATGGTGCGCGTTGAATCCTTGCAGCGTGTCGATGTGCAGCGTGGCCTCGGCGCTGTTGGCGAAGGCCTGAAAAAACTCCCGCAGCAGATCGACATCGAAGTCCCCTATCCGCGCACGGGGAAAGTCCACCCGGTAGTGCAGACCGGGCCGCCCGGAGAAATCGATCACGACGCGGGAGAGCGCCTCGTCGAGCGGCACATAAGCGTGACCGTAGCGCACGATGCCGCGCTTTTCGCCGAGCGCCTGGACGAACGCTTCGCCGAGGACGATGCCTACGTCTTCTACCGTGTGGTGCGCGTCGATCTCGAGATCGCCAACAGCTTTGACATGCAGGTCCACCATGCCGTGTCGGGCCACCTGGTCGAGCATATGTTCGAAGAATGGCACGCCTGTATCGAACACGCCTTTGCCCGTTCCATCGAGATCGATGCTTAGCGATATTTGCGTTTCTTTGGTGTTGCGGTCTACAGCCGCCCGCCGAGCGTTCATGTTCGTGATACCTCGCGAAACCAAGCCGACAAGAATAGCGCTCTTTGCGGGTATACGCCCACAATTTGGCGTCCGGTCAGGCACGGGCTGCTGGTAAACTGTGGCTCGTGCCGCGCTGCGCCACCGCAGTACCCGCACCCGGCACTGGAGACTCCGATGTCACCTGAATGCGTCAAGTGTCCACGCTCCGGTATACCGCCATGGCGTCGCCTGCAACCTGGCCGCGCCAGCACGATCGCACGGGGTCATGCCCATGTTTGACCTGCGTCGAGCAGGCTGGGTGCTGCTGCTTGCATTCTGGCTGCCCGCGCTCGCGCCAGCGTCGGATGAAACCGAGACGGTGCGCGCGTTCGCCGACGTTTGTGTCGACCTGTTCGAGCAACGGCAGTGGCGTGCGGCTTTCGCCTGTGTTGCCCCCGAGTCGCTCGAGAAATTTCGCAACCGCTATGCAGCCGACCGCATTGAGCCGACTTACAAGGATCTGCCGGGAGAGCTGACCGCGACGTTTGGCACGGATGTAAGTCGTCAGGAATTGATGTCCATGCCGACGCCGGATCTACTGGCCGGCGCGCTCGACGGCGCTATTGCGAATTTCAGCTCGACTGGCTACACGCTCGAACAGTTCGATCTGCGCCTGCTGCGTGTCGAGCATCGGATTGCGGAGGTCTACGATCTTCACATTCGAGCGTCGATCGCGGTCGTGGGGCGTAAACGGCGTGAGTTCAGCCGTAAGTACCGCGTCCGGTTGAGGCTGCTGCCGGACGGTCCGAAAATGGACATCCCCCAGGCCGTATTCGATCTGCTGTCGATCTGACGCCGCGCGTCACTCAGATCGATCGATCAGAATTCGGAAATGGGTCGTCGGCCGGCGAAGCCGGCGTCGATTTCGTGCCAGTAACCAACCTCCTTCTCACCCAGCTGCCAGCACAGGAACACTTCGCGGCCCTCGCGCTCGGCGTACCAGTCGACCAGACCGATGTCGAGGCGCTTGATCGTGCAGCCGGTCGCCTGTACCCGATCGATGTCTTCGCGTAACGCATCAAGCAGGGTGCGCAGCGTCGCGAGGTCGTCCACCGCGTCGGGTGGTGTGTGCTCGTCGACGATGAAGTCCTCGTCGTCCGGCGCACAGCCGATTGCATCGAGACGGATCCACGCGTCGCGCACCTGGGCATGCATCTGCGAAATGCGTTGAAACGCCTGTTCGAGCGTCGGCACGAGCGCGTTGGTTTCATTCAGGGTGAAGTAGCGTCTGGTCATGAACGGATTGGCCCTGGGCGAGCGCGAATGAAGTCTGGCCTTGTGAAGTTGGACCGCGGCCAGCGCCGAATGTGTCCTGGGAGATGCGGGTGACGCTAGCATCTTGCAAGCATCGGGGAATCCCGTATCGGCCTGAACGTGAGCGATGCGTCAGGCGGCGCTCACCGCTTCGATGTGGCGCAGCTTCTCAAAGTGCGCAAGGTGGTAGAAGTGCCTGAGTTCCGCCATCAGCGCCACGGGCGAATGGTCCATGAAACGTCGCTCCAGATGTCCGCAGTAGCGCTGCGCGTAGCGATTTGCGCCCGCGTAGCGCGCGCGTTCTTCGATGCTCATCCCGGCTGCGAAACGAAAGTGATGAAACAGCCGGGTCAATAGATTGCGCGGCGCGACCGCACGGCCCTGGCTGCGAAGCGTCGCGTGTATGCCTACGTATTTGTCGACCTCCGCCTGTAATTCGAGTTCGAGCAGACTGACGCTGCGATTCTGTCCAGCTCGAACTGCCACGTACAGGAAGTGACTGACACCCTCCAACGCGGTACAGAAGTCGGCCAGATTGTGTTCCCCCAGGCGCGTTGCGGGGCGGTCTGCGTCCAATCGCCGCAGTACTTGCTCATCGAGGAACAAACTGATCGCGATGTCGGCGCCATCCGCCGCGACCAGCAGCTTCTCGTCGCAGTGGCGCGGCGAGGGAACGCCGTGCAATCGGTCGGCCAGGCTGCGGTCGGTTACCAGAAAGTCGTCGATCGCGGCATCGACACGCAGGCCGTAGATCGCCTGCAGCATCTTCTGCACGTGCAGTAGTGGTTTCATGGCAGCAGTCGTCTTCAGTGCCGCGTCGCGACAGAACCCGCGTCCAGTACATCGACCCCCAGTGCCTTCAGTTGCTGCGCGGCGCGCGGGCTGCGGGTGCGCATCCAGACCTCGTAGAGGCGCAACACATCACAGTTCGAGCGCCCCGCCGAGTGTTCCCAGATCTGATTCAAGACGTCGACGAAACGGACAAAACGTTCCGACAGCTCGGCGTATACCCGCGGCCTTGCGCTTGCGCCCTGGCCGCGTGGCGGAGCGCTCGCGATGTAGCCGTACGCACCGCGGCCCATCGCTATGCAGTAGTCCACGTCGACCAGTTTGCGGTTGAAACTCTCAGTGAATACGCCGGCCAGGAATAGTGCGACATCGCCGAGCTGCTGCATCACGCGGCAGCGTTCCTCCGAATCACCGCTGGCGTGGGCCCTGGCGTACAGTTGCGCCAGCGCTGGAATGCGACGACCGTCCGGCGTTTTCTCGACCAGGCGATCGGTGCGGCTGAAGCGGGCGAGCATACCGGCTACGTAGTTGCAGGCGTCCGGGCTGGCGCCTACTCCCTGATCTTTCGAAGCATCCCGCACCGCATCTTCGAAATAACTCTGCACGTCGTGGGCGGTCATCAGCGGTCGGTTACCGGGACGTTGGAACATCGGCGTAGGCCTCCAGCAGCAGAACGCGTCATCGCGCTCGGCTGAAACTGCCAGAGATGTCGGGCAATCCAAAACCAGCAGCCGTCCGTGTCGGCTGCTAATAGACGGGCATCAGGGGGAACGGCGCGACGCCCGGTCAGCGGCTGAAATGGATGTCGACGTAGATGACCGCTGCCGGAATGAGGCCGATGGGCAGCAGCACGACGATGAAGAATATCAACCACATCAGCACGGAGTTGTGACGTACCGGCGCGCCGTATGGGTTGCTGCGCGCCTGTCCTGGAACGGCGACCAAGGCGAACACTACGAGCAGGTTCAGCACCGGGACCAGCAGTGTGACGAGCCACCACGCGCTGCGTCCGAAGTCGTGGATGCGTTGTATCAGGCTGGCGATGACCAGCCATGCCGCGGTAAGGGCCAGAGCGATAAGGGCCGCACCGATGCCCCAACGCGGCTCGCCTTCAGCGTAGGCGGCGTGCCATTGGATGGCAGGAAACGCGGCGACGCCCACCACCAATAGCGCCGCCGCACACTGAGTAACGAACCGGACCCGGCGCATGCGCGCGTTCAGGCCGAACAGCCTCGAGTGCGACCAGGTGACCGGGGCAGGACCCGGCTGCGGGCGTGGCGGCGAGGCGGCTGCAACGGCGGCAACGACCGCCGCCGGGCTCCGGTGGGCAGGTTTTGGTGGATCCGGACCGTCTCGCGCGGTGGCCGGGTGCCGCGGTTTTTCTGGTTCTGGCACCGGCGTCCCGGGCGCGTCCGGGGCCGCGCCGTTGCGGGGCCGCGCGGGTTTTGCGCCCAGCTCGCTCAGGTTGCCCAGCGATGGTTCTTTGCGCGACAGCGCCGCTTACTCCACAACCGGATTCGACAGCAGCAGATCTCCGACGCGGATTTCGACCACGTCGCCGGTGGCCAGGGTGAAGTCATCGCCGGGTACGATACCAGCGCCAGTCAGCAGGACCGCGCCGGCGGGCATGTCGAGTTCGAAGAAGAGGCAGTCGATGAGCTCCTGGAGCGAGCGCTTCATCTGATGAATGCCCGTGTCGCCGTCGAAGACGGGCGCCCCCTGCCGCTTGATCGTCAGGCGGATCGGAAGCGACGCCATCGCGGGCGCATCGCCGAGCACGATGCCAGGCCCGAGCGCACAGCTGCCGTTGTAGACCTTGGCCTGAGGAAGATACAGCGGATTGGCGCCCTCGATGTCCCGCGATGAAACGTCGTTTCCGGCGGTGTACCCGATGATCTGACCTGCGGCATTGGCAACCAGGGCGAGTTCCGGCTCCGGTACGTTCCAGGTTGCGTCGCGCCGTACGCGGATACCGGCGTGCATACCACGGACCCGCCAGCCGGTGCCTTTAAAGAAGAGTTCCGGGCGCTCGGCCTCGTACACCTTGTCGTAGACGTCAGCGGTGTCGGACTCGTGCATTCGCGCCTCGCGGCTGCGCAGATACGTGACGCCGCTCGCCCATATGTCGGTGTCGTCATCAACGGGCGCGAGCACCGGCCCGCTTGCTTCTTCGCCTGTAGCACAAGCTGTGAGCAGCGCATCGATCTCGCCCGGTACAGCGCTCGCCAGCAGACGCAGCGAAAATTCTGGCACGAGCCAGTTGCCATCGCAGGCCCACCTGGGCCCCTGATCTGATTGATGTCGCGTCAGCATCTTGAGCGAGCTCCGGTGGTTCGGCGGTGGTTCGGGCAGCGTCGCCGACGGACTACCGCCAGTGGCATCACAACCGTGACGGGCAGTCACCTCGACTGGGGGATTTAGTTTAGCCGCTTCAGGAGGCTTTGCGTTCCGCCGCACTCGCTCGCGTAAAGGAAACGCCGCTGACGCGGCATTGAAAGCCCAGCAACGCGCTCAACAGCGGTTCGTCTGCATCGGGGTGCGCGGCCTGCCCGTAGACCTGATGTACCGCATCGCTGACGGGCGTCGTCAATCCAACCATGTCGGCCATCGCACGGAAGTACCGAACGTCCTTGCGCGCGCTGCCGATCGGTGACGGATGTGCGTCGGCGCGTTGTTCGAGGACTGCGGGCACGAGACGTTCCAACGTACCGCTGTGGCCGTAACCGTTGCGCAGGATTTCGATCATGCTGGCAAGGTCCACCCGGTTCTTGGCGGCAGCGCCGAGCGCTTCAGTCAGCAACGCTGCCTGTCCGCACGTCACAATGCTGTTGATGAGCCGGGCCGTGTGCCCGGCACCGCTCGGGCCGAGGTGGATAAGGCGATCCGACCACGTCGCCAGGTACGGTGCGACAACTTCGAAAGTATCTTCGGTCGCCCCGACCAGGCTTATGAAGCCGGTTTCGTCGTCGCCCGCTGGCGTGCGCACGATCGGTGCGTCTACAAAGGCCATGCCGCTTCCCATCAACAGGCGGTTGATCGAGCGGGTTGAGGCAGGCAGCGACGTCGATGTATCGACGACGATGAGCCCTGCACGACCGCACTGCGCCAGCCCGCCGGACCCCGCCACCACGCTCTCGACCTCGTCGGAACCGGGCAGGGACAAGAAGACAATGGAGCATTCCTGCCCGAGGCTTGCGAGCGACGCGGCTTCCGTGGCGCCGAGGGCGAGAGCGGCTTCCACCGGTGCGCGCCGCCGGTGGCCCAGAACGCGGACGGTGTGCCCAGCCGCCAGTAATCGCGACACCATCTCCAGTCCGATGCGGCCAAGGCCGGTGAAACCGATGGACAGGGGCTGATTTCGTTTGCGCATGGATCTCCCATTGCCGCTGCTGCGGGTCTTGAGCGTTGACACTGATCGCGGACGCAGTCCATGCGCCGGGACTCAGCCACGGACCGGGTTCGACCCGGTGCGAAGAGCCTAGTGGCCTACCGCAAACGGGGGCGGTGCGGGATCGCACAAATTGGCAACAAACAGGTGCTCCACGGCAGACGCCGGGAACCGGACGGCAGAGCGCTCACAGTGCGCGTGTGCGTACCTCGGGCTCGGCCGCTGTCGTCAGAGCCAACTCGAGCGGCAGGTGTGACAGCCGGGTCGCGACGGAGGCGAGTTCAGCGCGCGCCGCTCCCAGGCTGACAGCAGTCAACGCGGCTATATGCAGGTCGGCCGTGCGTCGGCATTGCGGTTGGCGAAACAGCCGGCCTTCGGACTCGGCGATCGCCGCGTTGTCGGTCAGGCCGATGTGGGTTTGCGAGGTATCGACGCCGCTCGCGGCGATCTCCAGACGCGAGCCGTCGGCCTCGAGCCACTCTTCGGTGCCGGGAAACAATGCGGGTCCAAAGGCAAAGCCGGAGAACGGACCGCCGAACAGCGCCAGACCGAATCCGAGGCGACGCGGTTGCTGGTGCCCGTCGATGAGATAAGCCCCGCACAGTGCCGCAGTAAGTGTTTCGGTCCGTGCAGTCGCCGGGTGGGGACGGCGTGGGGATGCGAGACCACTACCGTCGCCCAGACAACGGACTCCGCCGCTCAGATCCCACAGCGTGCAGCGCGCCTCGTCCACGGGGTGGTCGGCACCACCTAGCAGCGTCGCGCCGGCGAGTGCGACCTCAGCGACTTCGCGCTCACCCGCGAACTCCTGAGCGAGAGCGTCGAGCGTGGTGGATTCGCTGATGGCCCGTTCGGCCAGCGCGTAGATGCTGTCGGTTGCTCGAAGCGTCGCCAGATTGCCGTGCAGGTCCAGGGATCCGACCCGGCGCGCCCCGGTGGCATCGACGAACTGAATGAAATGACTGTGCAAAGCTGCCGTTCCGCAGCGGCCGCGAAGATCGCCGATTATACGCGGGCTGCGGGCGCAACACCGCTGCGCCGCCCTCGCCGGGGATCGCTGGGCGGCACCTCAATGCGGAGCTATGCTGTCACGAATGAGTGAACAACAGTCGTCCGAAACGTTTCCGATCGTCGATGCTCACCATCATTTTTGGGACCCGACGACGAACTACCATCCGTGGCTCTGCGACGAGCCGCCGATTCCGTTTCGCTATGGCGATTACCGGTCGCTGCGCGTGCCCTATCTGCCGCCGGCGTATTTCGACGACGCCGGCCACCACGACATCGTCAAGACCGTCTACATAGAGACTGAATGGGATCCGGCCGACCCGATCGGAGAGCTTCGCTGGGTGGAACAACTGCACGCCGCGTGCGGGCATCCCGGTGCCGTCGTGGCGCAGGCCTGGCTCGATCGGGAAGACGTCGACGAGGTGCTGGCGGCGGTAGCCGCGTCGCCACTGGCGCGCAGCGTGCGCCACAAGCCGCGGGCGGCCGCGCGGGCGGTGGATGCCCGTCGTGGCGAGCCTGGCTCGATGGACGACCCGCGCTGGCGCGCCGGCTTCGCCAAGCTCGCTGGTCTGGGTCTGATGTTCGACCTGCAGACGCCGTGGTGGCACCTGGAGGCTGCGCTCGAACTCGCCCGGGATTTTCCGGCCACCACGCTGGTCGTGAACCACGCCGGCCTGCCATCAGACCGGACGCGGGCTGGTCTCGATGGGTGGCATCAGGCTCTCGCCGCGCTCGCTGACGCGCCGAACGTGATGATCAAGATCTCCGGTATCGGTGTGCCAGGCGAGGCGTGGACGGCTGCGGCTAACCGCTGGATAGTGCGCGAGATCGTCGCGATGTTCGGCCCGGCGCGGTGCATGTTCGCCAGCAATTTCCCGGTCGACGGACTGTGCGGCACGTTCGTCGAGATTTTTGATGGCTTCCGCAGCATCGTGAGCGACTTCGAGCCAGCTGATCAGCGGGCGCTGTTCCATGACAACGCGATGCGGGTCTACCGTCCCGTCTGACGCGCGACAATCATCTCAGGAGAGCCGGTTCAGGCCGTTCAGCGCGGCGACCCGGTAAGCCTCAGCCATCGTCGGGTAGTTGAACGTGGTGTCGGTGAAATACTCGACCGAGTTCCCGCCATGCTTCTGCAGCATTACCGCCTGTCCGATGTGCACGATCTCGGCTGCCTGAGAGCCGAAACAATGAATTCCCAGGATCTCGAGCGTTTCGGTGTGGAACAGAATCTTCAACATGCCGACCTGTCGCCCGGTGATCTGCGCGCGCGCGATCGACCTGAACGTAGCGCGGCCTACCTCGTATGGAATGCACGCTTCGGTCAGTTCCGCTTCAGTGCGACCGACCGAGCTGATCTCCGGGCTGGTGTAGATACCGTTCGGAATATCCTTGATGAGCGCGGTATCGATCGCGGGGTTCAGAATGTGGCTGCCGACGTAGCGACCCTGGTCGTAGCTGGCGCTGGCGAGTCCGGGCGGACCGACGACGTCGCCCGCCGCGAATATGTGCGACTCTCCAACCGAGCGCAGGTGGTCGTCGACCACGATCTGTCCCCGGTAGTTGGTCTCTACGCCGATCTCTTCCAGTCCGAGTTCCTGCGTGTTGCCGGCGCGGCCGTTCGCCCATAACAGCAGATCCGCCTTGAACTGCTTACCCGACTTGCAGTGCAACCGGACGTAATCGGCCTGCGCGTCAACCCCGCTGTACTCTTCGTTGCTACGGATGGTGACGCCCTGATCCCGGAGGTGGTAACCGAGCGCGTCCGTAATCTCGCTGTCCAGGAACGACAGCAGCCGGTCCTGCGTATTGACCAGGTTGACCTTCAGGCCCAACTCGGCGAAGAACGACGCGTACTCGCAGCCGATGACGCCGGCCCCGTAGATGATGATCGAGCGCGGTTCCGGCACTTCGGGCGATAGCACGGTATCGCTGTCGCAGACGCGTCGATGCGAGAAATCGACGTCGGGCGGCTGGTACGGCCGGGAACCGGTCGCGATCACGAAGTGCTCGGCGTGCAGAGTCATGAGGCCGCCACTCGGCTGCAGCAGTTCGAGCGTGTGGCGATCGGTAAATGTCGCGGTACCTGTGAGAACGTCGACGCGATTGCGCTGATAGAAGCTGCGCCGCAGTGCCACCTGCTCCCCGACGACAGAACCGGCGCTCGCCAGCAGCTCGTGATAACTGATGTCCAGATAGCCGAGTTTCTGAAACAACGGCCGCGACCGATAGTCGGCCAACAGCTGCACGGAGTGCCGCAGCGCTTTGCTGGGAATGGTGCCCCAGTGCACGCAGCCGCCCCCGACATCGAAGTGTTTTTCGAGTACGGCGACTTCCTGACCGGCCTTGCGCAACGTCATCGCCGCGCCTTCGCCTGCCGGGCCGCTGCCAATGACGATGGAGTCGTAGTGTTTGACGATCGATTTCATGCGATTCCCGGAAGTTCGAGTGCCATCTGGCCGGCAGCTTTCTGGTGGCGGTAGGGCACATTTGCAAGCCCGGAGCTTCGAACGCACGCCACCGCATCGGCATAACGCGTTCAATACGTCGGCTGCAGTTGGTCTCGCCTAAATGTAGATGGTCTGCGACCGGTTGTTCAGCTCAGGGCGCGGCGGTTGCTGCCGTCCGGTTGACAATGTATGTCCGCGCGTTGCGCGACCAACCGTCACCGCGCCGCCTGGCCGTCGAGTGCTGCCCAAGCGTGCTCGATGGTCGCGGCCAGTAGTGCGCTCCATCTGGCGATTCCCGCGTCGGTCAGCAGTTGGTCCTGGCGCACTTCGACGAGCAGGTGCGGACGGCCCGGTCGCTCCGCGTGCTCCGGCATGGTGTAGCCTTCGGGCCCGCGCGCCGAATACGGTTGATTGTCACCGACCTGCAGGCCGGGCTGTTCACGCAGGAAATTCAGCGCGGGCCGGGCGAGACGCGCATCTTCACTCCACAGAATTCCCACATGCCACGGCCGCTCGAACCCGTCCATCGCCGGTGTGAAGCTGTGGATGGCGATGATGCCCGCTTCTGCGTGATCGGATTCCAGTTCCCCGATGGCGCCACGCACGGCGTCGTGATACGGCCGAAACAGCTGGCTTACCCGAGACTGGAAGTCCAGCGCTGACATATTCGCGTTACCCGGGACCGTCCAGCCGTCGCTCGACGGTGGCACACAGGTGGGGGAGTCGAGCGTCCGGTTAAGGTCGATGACGAGTCGTGAGTAGTTCGCCAGCACGGCGCGCGCGTCGAGTCGCTGGCAAAGTTCCGTGGTGAGCGCGCGCACCCCGATATCAACCGCTATATGTCGTGCGAAGGCGGCGGCGGGCAAGCCCAACTCACCTAATGCCGCCGGCACGCGCGCGCCGGCGTGGTCGGCGACCAGCAGGTACGGTGCCCGCCCTGCGCGATGGTGCAAAGTGAACGGCGCCGTCTCGTCGTCGGTCAACTGCCAGTTCATCGCCATGCGCCGCCGTGCTTTCGGCAGTGGTGGTGGCTCAGCAAAGTTTCGCCCCATTTGGCACAGCCCGCTCGGGCACAGCCAGCACGATGCCGTCGTCGCCGGCGAACCCAGTCAGCAGGAACTCGGAGCGAAACGGGCCGATTTGCTTGGTTGGGAAGTTCACGACTGCGATGATCTGGCGACCCAACAGGTCTTCCTTCCGATAGATCTGGGTAACCTGGGCGGATGACTTTTTGATACCGATTTCGTCGCCGAAGTCAGCCCATACCTGATAGGCCGGCCGTCTCGCTTCGGGGAAGTCCCGCACTTCGGTAATGGTACCCACGCGTAGTTCCACCGCCTCGAACTGCGACCACTCTATCGTCTCATGCATTGGATTCGTCACCTGAACGGCGAAAACGTCAGCTGACCACACCGATCAGCGCCAGAGCAAACAGTAGCCAGATGGCAGCTTTGCGCACCGTTGCCTCCGCGCTTGCGACGAACACGCGCGCACCGAGGAAGCTGCCAGACAGATAGAACAGCCCGATCAGGCCCGAGCGCCAGATGTCGTCCAGCGTGAGCAGGCCGCCGTAGACGTAGCTGCCGATGACGACGCCGGTTATCAGGAACAGCCATAAAATGGCGTTGGCCCGGCTGAGCGCGGTCGCGGCCGGACCGCTGAAGAAGAACGCGACCATCAGAAGCGCGACACCCGTAGCCGTCGCGATCACGCCGCCGACGAAGCCCGCGACTATCAGCAATGGCACGTTTGGCGGCTTGCGCAATCGCCACCCGAAGGTCAGCACCGTAGCGGCGATGAGCGTCGTCACGCCGAGTACGTCCTGCATGACCCGGTCGTCCAGGTTCAGCAACGCGATGAGGCCGAGCGGTACACCCACCAGCGTAGACACACTGAGGATACACACGTCGCGGAGGTTGGCTTCGCGCATGGCAGCGCGCGCCAGATTGACGTTTGCCAGCAGGTCCATGATCAGAACTTTGCCGGCTACCGAACCGGGTGCGAAGAACAACGTCAGGGCCACGATCATCAACGCGGGACCACCAAATCCAGTGAATCCACGAATGAACCCGGCGAACACAGCCAGCACCGCCACGCCGAGGAGGATGAGCGGCTGTTCGAGCGTCAGAATCAGGGGGGGCAACTTTCCGGCCGCTCCATGGTTGCCGCACCAGACGGAACTGTTGTGACGGTGGTCACAGTGCGCATTTTAAAGTGCGTCATTATCCATCGATCGAGGGGTTCAGACGTTCCGATTCGCGCGTAAAACATGCCAACATAGCGAATGGCCACGGGATTGTTGTCCGGCACCTTCATGCCGCCGCATGCTGGGCACCAGCTGCTCGTCGACTTTGCGCGTGCATACGTCGACGAACTCGTGATCCTCTGCTTCGCCTACGATGACGACCCGATCGCGCCGTCCGCGCGCGCGGCATGGCTGCGCGAGCTCTTTCCGGGGGCTGACGTGCGGCTGGTCGATCTCGAGCACCTGCGCGATCCGCAGGCGGCCACCGACACCAACTGGTCGCAGTTTCTGCGCGCCGAGTTTCCGGGTGGCGTCGAATACGTATTCGGATCGGAACCGGTTTGTGCACGTATCGCCGACGTTCTGGGTGCCCGTTATCTGGTGCTCGACGGCGATCGGGAACTGGTGGCGGCACGTGGTGAAGACATCCGCTCCGATCCGCTTGGGAACTGGGAATTCCTGCCCGGGTGCGTGCGCCCGTACTACGTCAAGCGCGTTTGCCTCTACGGTCCACACTCAGCGAATCGCAGTGCGCTTGCGGAGCAGCTTGCGATTCACTACGACACCGTCGCTGCGTACGAATACGCGCGGCGAAATTTCAACGGCGAGCCTCAAGACCTCGATGCCGACATGCTGGTGGCGCTGGCGCAGGCCCAGGTGGCAAGCGAAGCGGCCCTTGCGCGTCAGGCCAACCGGGTGCTGATCTGTGATTCCGATCCCCTGACCATGCAGGTCTGGTCGAAACTGCTGGTAGGCGAAGTGGCGGGTTCGCTGCGCGACCTCGCCGAGCGTCAGTCTTACGATCTGCACCTGCTGCTGGATGTCGACGTGCCATGGCTGGACCCCGAGCTCGGATTCCTGAGCCAGTCGGGTGGGGCGAGGGCACTCAATGACCATAGTGACGAAGCGTTCAACGCGTTTCGCGAGGCGCTGATCCTGAGTGAGCGCCGTTATCTGCGCCTGAGTGGTGAGCATGATTTCCGTTTTCGTACGGCATGCGACGCGATCGACAATCTGCTCCGCGAAACACCGGTCGCAACGGAGACGGCCGAGTCCTAGCAGCCCTTCACTCCGTAGTTCCGCTTAGCGGTTCGGGCGGTACCTCCAGCCAGAAGGTCACGGGCCCGTCGTTGGTGAGGCTGATTTGCATGTGCGCGCCGAACGTCCCGGTCGCGACATCGCGATGCTGCGATACCGCGCGGTTGACCAGGTAGTCGTACAGGCGCAAACCCTCGTCCGGCGTTGCTGCTGGGGTAAAGCTCGGGCGCATGCCCTTGCGCGTATCAGCTGGCAACGTGAACTGTGACACCAGCAACAGGCCTCCACCGGTATCGATCAGACTTCGGTTCATCTTGCCTGCTTCATCTTCGAATACGCGGTAACCGAGCAGTCGTTCCAGCAGCCGGTCGGCCTGTGCGGTCCCGTCGCCGCGCTGAACTCCAACCAGCACGAGAAGCCCGTTCGCGATCGAACCGACAACGTCGCCGTCTACGCGCACGGCGGCTTCGGTCACCCGCTGTAGCAGTCCGATCACGGGTATTGGCCGCGCCGGTCAGCTGGCTTTGCGCGCCTCGCGCCGCCGTTCATGCTCTTTGAGGAGTTTCTTGCGAATACGGATATATTGGGGGGTAATCTCGACGAGTTCGTCATCGTCGATGACTTCCATCGCCCGCTCCAGTGTCAATTTGATCGGTGGCGTCAGCAGTATGTTCTCGTCGGACCCGGCCGCGCGGATGTTCGTGAGCTGCTTCGCCTTCAGGGGGTTGACTACCAGATCGTTGGCTCGCGAGTTGAGGCCGATCACCATCCCTTCATAGACCTCGTCGGCGTGACCGATAAGCAAGCGGCCGCGCTCTTGCAGGTTGAACAGCGCGTAGGCGAGCGCTTTGCCGCTGGCATTGGAGACGAGCGCGCCATTACGGCGCGAACCGAGAGTGCCGCCGCCGACCGGGCCGTAATGTGAAAACGTATGGTAGAGAAGCCCGGTTCCTGACGTCGTGGTCAGGAAGTCGGTCCGGAAGCCGATGAGTCCACGGGCGGGTACGACGTAGTCGAGACGCGTACGACCACGGCCGTCGGGCATCATGTTCTGGAGCTCGCCGCGGCGTTCACCGAGCAGTTCCATGACTGCGCCCTGGTGTAGTTCTTCGACGTCCACGGTGACCTGTTCGTAAGGCTCTTCGCGCTTTCCGTCGCGCTCGCGCACGATCGCCTGCGGGCGGCTGATGGCGAGCTCGTAACCTTCGCGCCGCATGTTTTCGATCAGTATCGCGAGATGCAATTCGCCGCGCCCGGATACCAGAAACCGGTCCGGGTCGCCGGTATCTTGCACCCGCAGCGCGACGTTGTGGATGAGTTCACGGTCCAGCCGTTCGCGAATCTGACGGCTGGTGACGAATTTTCCGTCCCGACCTGCCATCGGCGAGTCATTGACCTGGAACGTCATGCTGACGGTCGGTTCGTCCACGGTCAGGGACGGCAGTGCCTCGACCTGGCTCGGATCGCACAGTGTGTCCGAGATCCGCACGCCGTCGATGCCGTTGAACGCGATGATGTCGCCCGCTTCCGCGACGTCGACCTGTACGCGTTCAAGCCCGTGTGAGCGCATGACCTGCAATACGCGCGCGGAGCGTGACCGGCCGTCCCGATCGACGACCGTGACCGCCGTATTGGTGCTGACCTGTCCGCGCGTGATGCGACCTATGCCGATCGCGCCTACGTAAGATGAATAGTCCAGCGAACTCACCTGCATCTGGAACGGTCCATCCAAATCGACCGCCGGAGGTGCCACGTGCTCGACGATGGCATCGAGCAGCGGATCCATGTTGCCCGCTCTGGAATCAGCGTCCGTGTTGGCGTACCCCGCGACCGCTGAGGTGTAGATGACCGGGAAGTCGAGCTGAGTTTCACTCGCGCCAAGTCTATCGAACAGGTCGAACGTCTGGTCCAGCACCCAGTCGGGGCGCGCGCCATCCCGGTCGATCTTGTTGATTACGACGATCGGATTCAGACCTTGCGCGAATGCTTTTTGTGTCACGAAACGGGTTTGCGGCATCGGGCCTTCGACGGCGCAAACCAGCAGCAGCACGGAATCGACCATCGACAGCACGCGCTCGACTTCGCCGCCGAAATCGGCGTGGCCCGGCGTATCGACGATGTTGATGCGGTGGTCGCGCCAGTCGATCGCGGTGTTCTTACTAAGAATGGTGATGCCGCGCTCACGCTCGAGATCGTTACTGTCCATGGCCCGCTCGACGGGCGCAGCGCGCGCCTCCAGCGTGCCTGAATGCTGCAGCAGGCGGTCGACCAGTGTTGTCTTGCCGTGGTCTACATGAGCAATGATCGCGATGTTGCGCAGACGTTCTATCACGGGCGGGCCTCTGATGGCGGTGCCGAGGAAGTTGGATGGCGCCGGCGCGGCCTGAGCGTGTATTCGCTGAGGCGGCAGCGTGAGCATTCAGTGTCGGGGACGGGCTCGAAAGTGTCCGCCGCTCAAAGGCTGCGGCGCGCGCATTCTAGCCTGCGTTGCGAAGGCTTGCACGGGCGCTTCGTGCGCGCCCGGGAGGAGCAGACCTGGCCGCGCGCCCGGCGGGGGGCGCGCACTCTGGATTTTCTCTTCGGTGCCCGCAAGCGCAGGCGGCACGCCCGCGCCGGAAGGTCTGCGCCGGCGGCGCGCGCGATGCACCGGATTCAGCGATTCAGACTGCCGAAGTCTCAGCGCGAACCTGCTCGGCACTTTCGGTCACGAGAGCCGCTAGCTGGTCACGTGCTTCGACCTGCACTTCCCAGGTCTCTTTCGCGACGCTGAGCAGTTCCTGCCCCAGAGACTGAGCGGTTTCGAGTTGCTGAGCGTATGCATCAGCCGGCTTGTCGAGTGCTCCCATGGATTCGACCATCTTGCTGAATGCGCTCATGTTCGCTTCGAGCACGGCGATCTGCTTCGTAGCCATCTTGCGGTGCGTGTCGGTTGCGATTTCGCCGAATTTCACGACCGAGTCGAGCATCTGCTTGTTCATCGCGGTCAGTTTTTCTGCATTTGGCAGCATGTTTTCAAACGTCATCGGGATCCCTTCTCTCATGGCTTGTCATTGCCGCGTTATGTTGCAGCGCACAAATTGTGCAGCGCAGCATACGGCCTATGTTGCAGTGCGTCAATACCTGCCGGTATCAGGGGTTCCGTGCGGCTGCTTCGATCGGCTGTAACAGCCGGTAGCACATGGTGTGAGTGGGGGTGGGTACACCCAGTTCGCCGCCGATGCGGTGAATGGCACCGCACCAGGCGTCCAGCTCCGAGGGGCGCTCGCTCCAGATGTCACGAGTCATCGAGCCCGTCGCACCGTCGGGCAGGCCCGCGTAGAAAGCCCACATCGTGGCTTTGTAGTCGGGCGCGATCTCTATCCCACGAGCTCTGGCGACCGCGATGCCCTCGTCGATGCACCGATCGACGAGCTCCTTCAGCGGTACGCTGTCCCTCAGAATGCCCATCGGGCTCCGGGCCAGCGTGGAAATGCCGGTCCAGGACGACACGAGGATCAGCTTCTCCCATAACGCGCGGGCGATGTCGGGCGCGACCTCTGAGTCTACCCCCGCTGCGTCGAAGGCGTCCCGCAGTCTTTCAGCGGCTTTCGAAGCGCTGTTGTCGAGGCGCCCGAAGCTGACGTACGCAGAGTCGTTGAAGTGCCGGATGACGCCGGGTGACTCGATCATGCTAAAGATGCGCGACAGTCCACCCAACACCCGGTCAGGCCCGAGAACCTCAGCGAGCTGGTATGGCGCATCCACCCCGTTCAAGAACGGCACGGCGATGGTTGCCGGACCTAGCAGCGGCCCCATCGCCTGCGCGACCTCGGTCACTTGCCAGGTCTTCACCGCCACGACGATGAAATCGACTGGGCCGAGGTCGACCGGGTTCGAAGTGACCTTGACCTCTGGCAAATGCAGGTCACCGAGCGGACTCAGAATTCTGAGGCCGTGCGCGCGCATCGTTTCCAGATTGGTGCCGCGCGCGATGAAGCCAACGTCCTGGCCCGCTGCTTGCAGCCGGGCACCGTAGTACGCGCCGAGTCCACCGGCACCGTAAATTGCGAATCTCACAGGCGGGTTTCCTGGTTTGGGTCGTGTCTTGCAGACCGCGCCGCGCAAGCGTACGCGAAACCCGCGACGGCTGCTTCCTCAGGCGGTGCTGGTGCCTATCATGCGACTGATACGTGGCTGAATTTCCTCGCGCCACCGGCGTCCGTTGAAAACCCCGTAGTGACCGGCACCCGGCTGCACGTAGTGATCGCGTTGACTGTCGTCCAGCGTGGAACACAGATCGTGCGCGGCTTGCGTCTGCCCGATGCCGCAGATGTCGTCGCGCTCCCCTTCGATCGTCATGAGCGAAGTTCGTTTGATCGCGCGGCAGTCGACTCGTCGGCCCCGATGTTCGAGCTGACCCTGCGCCAACAGCCGACGCTGAAACACTCGATCGACGGTTTGCAGAAAGTACTCCGCCGTGATGTCCATGACGGCAAGGTACTCGTCGTAGAACCGCCGGTGCGCGGTCACGTCGTACTCATCGCCGGCGATCAGCTTCTCGAAATAGTTCTGATAGGCCTGCACGTGTGACCCGGCGTTCATGCCCATGAAGCCGGCCAGCTGCAGGAATCCGGGGTAGACCGCGCGCATCGCGCCGAGGTGCGGAAAAGGCACCAGTGTGATCACATTGTTGCGGAACCACGTAAGGTCGTGTTTTTGCGAGTACTCGTTCACGGCGGTCGGATTGCGCGCGGTATCGACCGGCCCGGCGATCAGCGTGAGTGAGGTGGGGGTGCCCGGGTCATCGTCTTCGGCCAGCAGGGCCGTGGCCGCCAGTGCCGGTACCGACGGTTGGCAGACCGCGATCACGTGCAGGTCTGGACCGAGTGCGCGGAAGTAATCGAGCAGGTAGTCGATGTAGTCGTCGAGATCGAAGCGGCCCCGGTAGAGCGGCACGCTGCGCGCATCCGCCCAGTCGGTGATATGGACATCGTGTCGCGGCACCATCGCGCGCACGGTACCGCGCAGCAGCGTCGCAAAATGGCCGGACATCGGCGCGAGCAACAGGACTTTCGGGCCAGGGGCCAGGCCTTCCGCGGGACTCTTGACGAACCGTTTCAGCGTGCAGAACGGATGCTGCAGGACGGTCTCCTGTGTTACTGAAACTTCAACACCATCGATCTCCACGCTGTCGATGCCGAACTCTGGTTTGGCGTAACGTTGCGTCAGCTCGTCCACCACTCGCCAGCCAGCCCGCATCGCCGGGTGGACCGTGCTGGCCCCAAATGGCCCTACGGCCGCGTCCAGATAGCTTTCGACACTGCGCCCGAAGGTGCGCGCCGGATAGGTGCTGGCGTGCGCCAGCTCGTAGGCGGCGTACATCCACGTCGCCCGACCCGTGGTTGGAAACAGTGCTGGAAACATCGGTGCCTGCTTGGTTCGAGTAGATTGTTGCGGCGCAACATCGAGCAGTCTAGCAGTGAATTGAAAGTGGCCTCAACCGAGGTCGCGAGCCTGGTCGGTGGTCGCCTGACGGCCCGGTCCCGCCACATGCCATCAGCGTGCCGGGCAGCGGATCCGTGAAGCGTCTGGCCGGCGTAGCCACAGGGTACCCAACCGGGCGAAACTCCCCTCGTCGGCTCGCCCATATCCAACCGACTTCACAATTGTCCGGGCCGGTCTCCGGTATCGTGACCTGCCCGACGGTCCAGGCCCGCCTGTCCGCGCACGCACTGGGGCGTCAGGTACGGCGATCTGGCGAGCTCTGCGAGCGTCGAGCGCGTATAACGATCGAGCGGCCGATCGCGATCGGGGGCGGCCGCCAGGTTGAACCGGCCTTTGCGTAGCCGAGAGTCCCGGGACCAGGAGGGTGTATGGATGGACTGCTGCGTTTCAACCGCCTCGGGCCATGGTCTGCCAGGGCGTCGTGCGCCTTGTTGTTGGCCGCATGCGTGGCGGTTGCGTGGCTGTCCTCAGGCGTCGTTGTTGCTCAGACCGCGCCGCCCGACAACCCGGTCAAGGAAGCACCAGCGCGGTTTCTGATAGCGAATGAATCGCTGGCAGGATCGATATTCGCGCAATCGGTGGTACTGATGCTGCGCCACGACAGCGATGGCGCGTTTGGGCTCATCGTCAACAAACCGACGGAAGCCACGGCCGCCGACGTCTTCGATGAACTCGAAAGTGCGAAGGAGCGCGGCGATCCGGTGTTCGTGGGTGGCCCGGTGCAGACCTCGACCGTATTCCTGCTCCTGCGTGCTGAGCGTGGCCCGCCGGGTTCACATGCCGTGTTGCCGACGGTACACCTCGGCACGACCGAGCTGGTGCTCGATTACGTTTTCGGACACGAGTGGCCCGCAGACGATCTGCGCATCGTGGCGGGGTACGCCGGCTGGGCGGCCGGTCAGCTCGAAGGTGAGATCGCGCGCGGCGACTGGCGCTACCTGCCCGCCACCGCGTCGCAGCTGTTCGACATTCCTGCCCGCCGTTTGTGGTCTGCGTTGCAGGGACGCTCGCGCGTGTGGGCGCGCGGCCAGATGCCGCCCGGCCCGCCGGCCGTCGGCGCCCGCTCGTCTGTTCACAGCGCGCCGCTCGCGGCCGCTTCATTAACAGCGGCGGATTGAAGCGTCTGACCGCGCCGCTCAGTCAGTCTCGACCGCAGCGCGCCCCGCCCTGCGGGTAAAGGCAAGGCCGGAACGAACGATGCGCGCCGCGATGAAGTATGCGTATTGTTCCCAGCCCGACCCGAACACACCAGGTCACCTGTTGATGGATGCGCAGACGATCGCAGCTTACAACCGCAACGCCGCGGGCTTCGCGCGGGACTGGGAAGAAGACCAGCAGCCGCCCGCTGACCTGCGCGCCGCCGTCGCGCGTTACTTCGCGCCCGGCCCGACGATAGATGTTGGTTGCGGCAGCGGTCGCGACACGGCCTGGTTGCACGACGCAGGCTTTGATGTGGTCGGCGTCGACGCGGCCGCTACGTTGCTGGCAGAGGCCAGTCGCCGCCATCCCGGCGTGCGGTTCGAGCTCGATGCACTGCCCGCACTCGCCACCTTGCCGCGCGGGCATTACGCCAACGTGCTTTGCGAGACCGTTTTGATGCATCTGGACGTTTCCAACCTGGTCAGCTCCGTGGCGACACTGACCGCACTCCTGGCTCCGCGCGGGACGCTGTACCTCACCTGGCGCGTTACGGAGGATACCCACCGTCGCGACGAACACGACCGGCTCTACGCGGCCTTTGATGCGAGCCTCGTACGTCAGGCACTCGGAGACGTCGCGCTATTGTTGGATGAAGACTGCCTCAGCGCGTCTTCTGGCAAACGCATACACCGGCTCATCGCGCGGCGTTAGCGGGCTTTGCGCCGGCCGTGCCAGGCGCGGATTGGACAGGAGTGTCTCGAATTGACTCATGAGGAAGGCGGGTCCGCAGGTGTCGGACCGGCAGGCGATGGCAGCTCGGACGGGAACCGGGCGACGCTGCTCGCTCGCGCACAGTCGCTCTACGATCTCGGGCGGTGCGTGCAGGCTTACGAGGCGGCGCGCGAACTGGGCCCGCTCAACCGTTGGACCGGCGCCGAAGGCCGCCTTCTGGCCGGCCGCATCGCCAGCAACGTCGGAGGTATTCGACTCGGGCGCGTGTTGACGAGCCTCGCCTGGCGGCTCGAGCCGCTCAATCTGCGCATGGCAGGGTTTCACGCGCGAAACATAGGCGAAACACGGGGACCTTACGCCTGCCTGCGGTTCATGGCCGCCCGCGAGCACTTGCTCGAAGCCGCAACCGATGAGGATCGCTGCGACTGGCTGGTGCAGCTGGCCGAACTCTACTCGCGGTTTCGTGACTGGGACCGGAGCGACGCACTGTTCGACCAGGCCGAGGCCGTGGGTGTGGGCCTTCGGCCATGGCATCGCGTAGAGCGTGCCGCGGCGCTCGAGAATCAGGATTGCCTGGATGCTGCGCGCGCAGCGCTCGACCAGTGCCTGGCCGACCATCCGTGGTATCGCCCCGCGGTGCAGATGAAAGCGCACCTCCACGAGCTGTCCGGCGAAATCGAAGCGGCCATCGCGTTACTCGACGCCGGTCTCGCCCACATCGAGAGCGCGAACATGGCCTACGCCCTGTTCCGTCTGCAGGTCAAACACACGCCAGGCGCCGACCTGTCCGCATCGATCGAGCGGTTGGAACAACTCAGCATCGTCGATGACACGATGCTCAAGCGGTCTTTCGTGGCATTGAAGTGTGACTACGCGATCGGGCGGCGCGATCGCGCCATGGCCATCGAGATGGCCCGTGAGTGCCAGCACGGTTACTACGAGAACCTGTTGGAGCGGCTCGAAGCCAAGGATGCGATCGATGACCCGGTGGAACTACCGGTGCCGTTCGTGCGCCAGCAGCACCGAACCTGCGGTCCGGCCACGCTCGATGCCCTCAGCCAGTTTCTGGGACACGACGCCGACCAGGTCGAGATCATCGAGCAGATCTGGTTCGACGGTACGTCCGACTATCTGGAGCGGAGCTGGGCGGAAGCGCAGGGACTCGCGGTACGGGAGTTTCGCCTGACCTGGGAGTCAGCCCGCGCGCTCATCGACCGCGGCATCCCGTTCGCCGTGGCGACCGTCGAGGCGACATCAGCTCACATGCAGGCGGTGGTCGGCTATCACCCGACGACCGAGACGCTGACGCTGCGTGACCCCACCGATGCGTTTCCGGTCCAGATGTTGGCCGGGGCCGGGCTCGAGTATTACGCGGCCACCGGGCCGCGGGCCATGGTGTTTCTGCCAGTGTCTGAATCCGCGCGTCTGGATGGCCTCGAGTTGCCCGAAGCTGAACTGTTCGATATGCGCTACGAGTTTGCCTCCGCACTGGAGGCGCACGATCGCATGACCGCAGGGGTATTGCTTGAGTCGCTGCGCGCCGCGCCTGGGGCTGAGCGCCTGACGCTGCTCGCCGAACGCACGCTCGCCCACTACGATGGCGACAGTGCCAGTCAGGCCCAGGCCATGGAGCGCCTGCGGGCGCTATTTCCCGAAGATCGCAAGGTGGCGGTCTGGCATGAAAGTGCGCTCGAAGCGCTCGATCTCAGGGAAGAACGCATCGGGGCGCTGGAAGCACTCGTCTCGGACCCGGCCTGCGACCCGTCCCATATTCAAAGCCTCGCCGGACTATTGCGCGACGATGCCCGCGAATGGCCACGCGTGCGCCGGCTCCTGAAGGGCCTGCTGGCACGGATGCCGATGGACTCGGAAAACTACCTGCAGCTGGCCGCGGTCGAGTGGCAGGAAGGTCAGTACGACACGGCGCTGACGTTGCACCGGATCGCAGCGTGCCTCGGCGATCTGCAGCCACGCTACGTCACGCCGTTCTGGCGTGCGTCGTACATGCGCGGCCAAACCGGTGAGGCACTCGAATTTCTGGAGCGCCGGGTTGAACGGTTCGGTCAGCTCGGCCCGCGCCCGGCGATCGAACTCGCGCGTGCCTATGAGCAGATCGACCGCGACGCGGATGTGCAACAGACCTTGTCCAACGCGCTGGCCGCGCGCCCGGACGACGCAGAGCTGTCGTTGCATCTCGCAGACTATCTCGCCCGCACCGGGCGCGGTGAACGTGCACAGGAGTTGCTGGAGGAGGCGCGTGGGCGCACGCACGAGGCAGACTGGCTGCTGACCGCGATAGCCGTCGCCGAATATCTGGGCGATCGCGAGGCGTCATACCGTCATGCACTGCGCCACCACGAACTGTTGCCGCGCAACGTCAATACGGTTCGCGGCGCCTATCGGGCGCTGCTCGAGTTCCATGGCCCGGAGGCGGCACTCACGTGGCTGCGCGAGCAGCAACAGCGCTTTGCGCACGACCGGGACATTCACGCTTTTCTGGTCGAAGAGTTGGCCGACGGCAATCAGGACGAGCGGCTGAGTGCAGTTGACGCGCTGGTCGCGAATCATCCGAGCGATACCTGGGCCCTACGCGAGCGAGCGCTGGTACTTTCGCGCATGGGCAGAGCCGCAGCCGCTCTGGACGCGTCCGATCAGGCCCTGCAGTTCGGGCCGGCGCAGGCTGCCAGTCATCTGATCAAGGGGTTCGTGCTGCTACGCGATGGTGCCATCGCCGATGCGCGCAACTGTTTCAAGCAGGCGCTGGCTCTCGACATCGACTGCGGCGACGGCATCAGCTACCTGTTTCGGAGCAGTCAGAACGCCAGCGAGCGGCGCGATGCCATGCACTTTGTGCAGTCGGAACTCGAACGGCAAGTGGTCTTGGGCGACGGTCTGATGGAGTTTCAAAACGTAGCGGCCGAATATGTCGATGCGGAAGAACTGTTGACGTTGATGCGCCAGGGCTACGGAGCGCGGCCCGACTTGTGGCAGTCGTCGGTCGCATTGACCCGGCAGTTGCGCCAGATGAGCCACCTGGACGAAGCCTTGCGATTGAGCGAGGCGGCCGTCAGACGCTTCGCCACGCTGCCGGTGGTCTGGCGCGAACACGGGTTGGTGCTGCGTGCCTGCGGCGACACATCGCGCGAGCGCCAGGCGCTCGGCCAGGCCCTGCGCATCAATGCGCATTACCTGCCGGCCGTGCGTACGCTGGCCGACAGCTACGAGATGACCGCCGAGATCGCCGCGGCCCGCGAACTCGTCGAGGGCGCGCTGCAACGCAGTCCTCTCGACGCCGGGTTGCATGCTTACCGCGCCGACTACGCGGAGCGTGGTGGCGATCTGAAACTCGCGATGGCTGCAGTGCTGCGCGCCATCGAGTTGTCGCCGGATTACAACTGGGCCTGGAATACGCTGGAACGTTGGGCCGAGGAGGCCGGCGATGCGGATCTGCCGCGCCGTACAGCCGAAGCGCTGACCCGGAAATATCCGGGTATTGCCAACAGTTTCTGGCGTCTGGCGCGCGAGCAGGAAGATCCTGAGACGCGGCTCGATAGTTTGCGTCGGGCACTGTCACTCGATGCCCGCCACCTGCCCAGTCACGAGCTGCGGGTCGAGATTCTGGTTGACGCAGAGCGCTACGATGAGGCGTTGGCGGCGGTCGACGATCCGGTTTGGGCAGGTTCACCGCCCCGCGAAGTGCGGATCTACAAGGCATGGCTGGAGCGCCGCCGCGGCGATTCGGAAGCCGGCTACGCTGAACTCGAGGCCCTTCTGGCTGAAGAACCCAATTTCGAAACAGCCCTGTACCTACATGCCGACTGGCTGGAGATGGACGAGCGTCTCATCGAGTCGCGTGACGCTTGCCAGCGTCTGGTTGAATTCTCGCCGATGTCGGCGAGGGCGCATGCCTACCACGGTGATGCCCTACTCAAGACCGAGGAAGACGCGGATGCGCTGGTGGCGTTCCGCCGCGCTTGTGAGCTGCAGCCGGAGTATTCCTTCGCGCAGCGGAATCGTTTCAACCTTGCGCTCCGCGCCGGAGAAATCGCCGAAGCGCAGACTTGCCTCGATGTCTGGAAGCTGCACGACTCATCGGCCTACGTCGCCTACAGCGGAGTACGGCTCGGGTGTGAACGTAAGGATGGGGGGGCTGCCGCCTTTGAAATTCGTCGGCTGGCGACATTGGCTGATGACGATGATGAGATCCTGTCCGCGGCGTTCGAACTCTACGCCGAAGTTGCCGGGCCAGACGCGGCCGGTGCGTTATTGACCGAACTTATCGATGACGAAACCTCTGGACGAGCGGTCGGCTGGTGCTGGGCCGAGCGGGTTGGATCTGCGCGCGACTGGCAGGCCGAGTTGGAACGTCTGAACGTGTTGATGGCACGTGGTCCAGTCGGGCTTGGCGCGGCTGTGCACTATTTGCGCGCGCTCGGTCAGGGAGGCGATCCCACCTGGGCTGACCGCTTCATCGGTCAACACCGGCCGGCGTTGCGCCGCGACATCGGCACCTGGGCGGCCGTGACCTCCATGTACCGTGACCGCAATGTTCCTGCTGCCGCGCTCGAATGGGCCGACGACTGGCGCGAGCGCGACGACGCCGGCGCTTCAGACCTGCACCCGCTTGCACTGGCGTGTTGGGAGACGGGCGACTGGAGAGCGGCTCTGGATGTGCATGAGCGTGCGTTGGGGATGACGCCTGACTACGTGCGCCCCTACCACGCGCTGCTCGCCAGCCTGGCGTGTGCATACGCTGGCGATGACAAGGCCGCGCGCCACTGGTTACAGGAAACTGGCGACACCGAACTCACCGATTACTATGAAGCGGCTCGTGGTATTGCCGAGGTTCTGGTGATGGTGGCCTTCGCGAGTGATGCCAGTTTCTCCGCGCGGGCTTGCTACGCACGTCTGCGCGCTGCGCGCAAACGTAACTCCATACCCAACGATGAGATGTTCAGGCGCTGGTGGCTGCTCGGCGTCGCGCGGACCGCCGAACGACTGGCGGCTCCATGGCCGCTGTTTGCGAAACGGATCTGGGTTCGAATTCGAAGTTGAATCCGATCGCCCCAATCGCGCTCCGACGCGCGCAGGTCAACTTACTTCGACTCGACTCGGCTCAGCGTAAGATGGCGCGCACCATGACAAAGATATCTGAATCGATCTCGGTCGCGCAGTGTTCGAACAGCACCGCGATGTCATCGAGCGTGTAGTCACCGTCTGGGACAGCGATGGGCGTGCGGTGATCGAACGCCGTTTCTTCGCCATCGTCGATGCGATGGTGGCGGAAGCCTTCGTCGGGGCTCCACCTGAGCGAGTGCTCGTCGTGTGGCTTGCCATAGCAGATTTCGAATCCAGTCAGTTCCCGGCCGATGCCCTGCCAGACGTAGAGATCCATACTGTCGCTGGTCCACCAGCGCCGGAGCGGACTCCCGGCGCTTTGTTTGACTTTCGGTATTTCGCGCAGTTGGTGACTCATGTCATGAAGCTTGCCGATTTGCGCCGCTCCCCGGCACCTCCCACGAAGTGCAGATTCGGGCTTGACTCATCGAGGGGCGCTAAACTATTGCGCAGTCAGCCGCAGGTCTGGTACCAGCGCCGCCGAGGCGATCAGGTCGTTCGCAGACATAGGACCCGGTCTCGCGATCGCCGCCTGTCACCTTTAGGATCCAGCGGTTCGGTTGGTAATTCGTTGGACTGGACCACAGTTTCGGCTTTCTGGGCCCGGAACGACCGGCCCGACTCTGAACAGTATGGTCGCTAAGCCGGATGACGCCAGCTATCAACGCAGCCAAGAAGGCGCGTATCACTCATGTAGTGCACCGCTACGAGCACGACCCCCGCGCAGATTCCTACGGGCTCGAGGCGGCCCGGGCACTCGGACAGGAACCTGCCCGTGTATTCAAGACACTGGTGGCGGATGTTGACGCGCGCGAACTCGTTGTCGCGATCCTGCCGGTCGAGACGCGACTGGATCTGAAAGCGCTCGCCAATGCCTGCCACGCAAAAAAAGCCACAATGGCCGACCCCGCCAAGGCGGAGCGGGCAACCGGCTACGTCGTTGGCGGTATCAGCCCGCTCGGTCAGAAGCGGCGGCTGCTGACTGTGATCGACACGTCGGCATCGGCCTACGAGACGATCTACGTGAGCGCCGGACGCCGGGGACTGGAGATCGAGCTGGCGCCAGACGATCTCGCAACACTGACCGCCGCCACTTTCGCGCCACTGGCCCGCGGTGAATAAGCCGGGGCTTGCGAGGTCTCATCCCGCAGACGCCGGACCCCTGTACCGGGCTTGGCCCCAGACTGCGGGGCGGGACATTGAATTACAGGGAGTTTTGGGCTCCAATGCCGCGCCCTGCGTCGTATCCCGAGGCCCGGCCAGCAAAGCAAGACGATGAGCGCTTATCTCGACGAACTGAACAAACGCCGTACATTCGCCATTATCTCGCATCCAGATGCGGGCAAGACCACTCTGACCGAGCAGCTGCTTCTGTTCGGCGGCGCGATCCAGATGGCCGGAACCGTCAAGGCGCGCAAGGCCGCGCGGCACGCTACGTCCGACTGGATGGAGCTCGAAAAAGAGCGCGGTATCTCCGTGACTTCTTCGGTCATGCAGTTCCATTACCAGGACACCATTGTCAATTTGCTCGATACACCGGGCCATGGCGACTTCTCGGAAGATACCTACCGGACTTTGACGGCGGTCGACTCGGCACTGATGGTCGTCGATATCGCCAAGGGCGTGGAAGAACGGACCATCAAGCTGATGGATGTCTGTCGATTGCGCACTACGCCGATCTACACGTTTGTGAACAAGATGGATCGCGACGGCCGCGAGCCCATCGATGTGCTCGACGAGATCGAGGACATTCTGAAAATCCGTTGTGCGCCGGTGACCTGGCCGATCGGCATGGGCCGGGGCTTCAAGGGCGTCTACCATCTGTACGATGACGTCGTTTATCTGCGCGAGGGGCAGGAACGCGAAGGTGCGGGGCGTCCGGTTGAAGGCCTGATGAACCCCGATCTGGATGCTGAGCTCGACGGTCTCGCCGACGATCTTCGCGAAGAGATCGAATTGGTGAGAGGCGCCAGCCACGAGCTGGATCACGAGGCCTATCTGCGAGGTGAACTCTGCCCGGTGTTCTTTGGATCCGCGCTCAGCAACTTCGGTGTGCAGCAGATGCTCGACAGTTTTGTCGATAACGCACCAAAGCCGCAGGGTCGTGAGTCGCGCGATCGCGACGTGAGCCCCGAGGAGCAGAAACTCTCCGGGTTCATATTCAAGATTCAGGCCAACATGGATCCCGCTCATCACGACCGCGTAGCCTTCATGCGCATCTGCTCCGGGACTTACCGAAAGGGTATGCGCCTCAAGAACAGCCGCACACAAAAGGAAGTACGCGTGGGCGACGCGATGACATTTTTTGCGCAAGACCGGGAGCATGCCGAGACCGCGTACGCTGGCGACATCATCGGTTTGCACAATCACGGCACGATCAGCATTGGAGATACGTTCAGCGAAGGAGAAGCGCTGGAATTCGTGGGCATACCGAACTTTGCTCCGGAGCTGTTTCGCCGCGCGCGGCTCGCCGACCCGCTGAAAGCCAAAGCGCTCAACAAGGGACTCGACCAGCTGTGCGAAGAAGGGGCTACTCAGGTGTTCCGGCCTCTCGTCAGCAACGATGTCATTCTCGGTGCGATCGGACCGCTGCAGTTCGATGTCGTCAGTCACCGCCTCAAGCATGAGTACCGTGTCGAGTGCGGATTCGAGTCAGTTGCGGTGGCCACCGCCCGGTGGGTGCAGTGCGACGATCCGAAGATGCTCGAAGAATTCCGTCGCAGGGCAGCTGACAATCTTGCTCTGGACCACAAAGAAGCACTGGTTTACGTAGCGCCGACGCGGGTCAATCTGCAGCTTACGATGGAACGCTGGCCCGACATTACGTTCCACGCGACGCGGGAGCAGTAACGCTTGGGCAACCGGGCAGAAAGCCGTGCTGACTGGTTCAAGGTCTATGGCGGGGCGGCGGCGCTGTGTCTGGTTGTCTTCATCATCGCGTATCAGTTCGTCGAGCCCGCGCCGCCGCGGGAACTCACCATTACGGCGGGTGATTCGAAAGGTGCCTACTATCGATTCGCCAAACACTATCAGCTGATCCTGGCCCGGGCCGGGATAACGCTGCGCGTCAAGTCCTCGCAGGGTACGCAGGACAATCTGGACCGCCTGACGGACCCCAACAGCGGCGTCGATCTCGGTTTGGTGCAAGGCGGCGTAGCGGGGGACGACAAGCGCTACCACCAGCTGCGTTCACTCGGCAGCCTCTACTACGAGCCACTTTGGATTTTCCATCAGCGGGATCTCGACCCCTCAACGCTGGCCGCGCTAAAGGGCCGCACGATTGCAGTCGGTTCTGCGGGGAGCGGTACCCGGGCGGTGGTAAGCCGGTTGCTCACCGACAACGGCGTGACGCCCGCGACCGCAACGTACCTCTCGATCGGCGGTGCTGCGGCCGCTGACGCACTACTGAACGGCGACGTCGAAGTGGCGGCCTTCGTGAGCGCGCCCAGCGCTGAGGCGGTAGCCCGATTACTGAGAAGTGATGCCGTGACGCTGTTCGCGTTCCGCCGCGCGTCAGCCTATGCGCGCATTTATCCGTATTTGAATCGCGTGACGCTGCCGCGCGGCGCCGTTTCGCTGGAAGACGACGTGCCGCGTGCCGACGTGGAGCTACTGGCGCCTGCGGCGACACTGGTCGCGCGCGGCTCGCTACACCCGGCGCTGATCGATCTGCTCCTTCAGGCCGCCAGCGAAGTGCATGGCAACGGCGACACGTTCGCCGATCGAGGACAGTTTCCGTCTCCCGCCTTGACCGATCTAACCCTGAGTGATGAGGCGCGGCGTTTCTACGAGTCTGGCCCGCCGTTCTTGCAGCGCTATTTGCCGTTCTGGGCAGCGACGCTGGTCGACCGGCTGAAGGTGCTGATTCTGCCGCTGGTGACAGTGCTGATTCCGCTGGTCAAGCTCGTACCGCCATTTTATTCGTGGCGCGTGCGCCGGCGCATCTACCGCTGGTATCGGGACGTGCGTGAGATCGAGTCGCAGTATCTGGACGCGCCCACGCCTGCGAAGCGTACCGGGAGCCTGGCGGCTCTCGATGCAATCGAGGCGGAGCTGGTGGATTTGAAGGTGCCGTTGGGGGTCGCGGACGCGTTGTATCATCTGCGAACCCACATTCGCTTCGTGCGCGAGGAACTGGGAAGTGTCGGTGAGCCCTAGAACTCACAGGTTGCCGCAGATACCGATCGCCTCATCGTTTGGCGGCGAGCTGCTGCTCTCGATCGTGATCGTCATAACGCTGATGACCCTCTTCGTTCCGTATGCGTCGATGTACATCAACAAAGCGCGGCTGACTCAGATCTTCAGTATCAGCACACATCTGCGCACCGAGTTGGTGACTGACCGAGCGATTCTTGGGGAGTGGCCGGATCGGCCGGCTGGCCAATTGCCGGAATTGACGTCGGATTTGCGACTGGAGCGTGTCGTCATGACGGAAGGCAACTTCAATCTGATCTTGAGCGGCGTCGATGCGCGCAAGGAAGAACACAACCTGAGCTTTCGACTGGCAGCGAATCCTGAACTCGGAACGTTGATCTGGTATTGCGGCTACGCGAGACCCGATGTCACTGCGCGCGTCGAGATTCCCGCGATCACGACGGTGCCGGCCGAGTATCTTCCGCCTGTCTGTAGAAGCGCGCAGCTGTGACCGCGCCCGCGCTCGACCCTGTCGACCTGGACGCGCACCCGGCGTGGCGCGCCACCAATCTTGAACGGAAGCCATGAACGAATCATCCGACCGCGACTTCATCAGCCGGCAGGCCGGGTTTTTACATGCGCGCGGAGAAGATCCGACGGAACAACTGGTGACGGTGCTGGGCGCAGACGCCGCGCCGCGCGTCAACGAGGTATTGAATGGAGCGGCCAGCCTGCCAGCTTCGCCGATACTGGTTCGTGTCGTGTCGACGCTCGAAGAGGCAGGCGTGGCAGCGGCGCGGGCACGGGCGGCCGCCAACCGAATCCAGAACGACGCGGACAGCCTGCTCGTGCACGCGACAAACGTGTTTCAGGGTGTGCTGACTTACTTGACGATGCTCGCCGTCGTGATGCTGTTGGTGCTGGCGCTGTTCGTCACGGCGGTATTGCCGGCGTTTGAAACGATCTACCAGGGTTTTGGTGCGTCGTTACCTGGTCTGACTGAATTCGTTACGAGTACGGTTGGTCATGTGGTGCTGCTGAGTGCGCCGCTCGTGATCGTACTGGTGCTCTGGGTGCTGTTGTTGCAAGGGCGTGCAATCCTGCGCCTGCAGCGCCAGCCCGGTGGCTGGTTTGTACTATTGCCAGTTGTTGGCGCGCCGTTCCGGACATTCCGGATTTGGCTGCAGGTGATGGTCGCTGACGTCTTGCTGGAGGCGGGTGAATCCACCAGAAGTATCGAAGAACAGGTTCGGGAAACGGTCGGTTACGAACCGGGTCAGCGCGTCAGACCAGCGTTCGAGTGCATCGGGATGGCGCATCGCCTCGAAACTCAGGCGCAGGAAGTCGAATACTGGCGACTGAGTCTCGAAAACGACATGTTGAAAGGATTCGGGCGTGCGCGAGACGCGCTGTCCCTGTTGGTACAGCTGGTGATGGGTGCCGCCGTTGCCGCACTCGTCGTTTCGATCTATCTGCCACTCTTTGCACTGGGGTCAGTGTTATGAAGCCTTGTTGGGAACGTGGATTTACGTTGATAGAACTGATGATCGTCGTCGCGATCATCGGCATTCTCGCTTCGGTCGCCATTCCGCAGTATCAGGTCTACACGGTGCGTGCCAAGCTCGCTGAGGGATTTACGATCGCATCGGGAGTGCAGCAAAGCATCAACGAGTTTTACGTGCACCATCGGACTTTTCCGACCGACAACGACGCGGCCGGGGTACCGGCGGCAAAATATTTGCTCGGGCATCACGTAAAGAGTCTGGAGGTCGACGGCGGCGCGCTTCACATCGCGTTTCGCAAGGACGTGCTGCCAGGCAACGATTCCCCGGTTCTGACGATTCGGCCGCTCGTAGTTACCGGCAGCCCGGAAAGTCCGATCGCCTGGCTTTGTGCGGAGCAGAAGATTCCTGCAGGTATGCAGCCGGTTGGTCAGGACCGCACGACCATTACGTCTCGCAATCTGCCGACGAGCTGCCGCGGGTAAGGCCTCCGCAAGAGACTGCAACGGCAGGTCGCCAGCGCTTCGGCGGGGCTCGTCCACGCTCCGCTCAGCGGGCTCGTTTGCGCGTCTCCAGCCAGTCGATAGCGACCCCTGCAAGCAGTCCCCAGAAAGCGCCGGAAATTCCCAACAGCGAAATTCCCGATGCGGCGAACAGGAACGTGACGGCCGCGGAGCCGCGTTCGGCGGGCTGCTCGAAAGCTGCGAATGCGGCGCCTGAAAAGGCGCCGATCAACGCGAGGCCCGCGACGGCTTTTATGAGGATGACGGGTCCCAACGCGACAAAGCCGATCAGGACACCGGACCCGAGACCCATGATCGCCAGGGCGATGCCGTTGCTGATGCCCGCCCAGTAGCGCCGATCGGGGTCGGGATGTGCGTCTTCGCCCGCACAGATCGCCGCGGTTAGCGCGGCGAGGTTGACAGCGTGACCTCCCAACGGCGCCGACAGAAGCGTGAAGATGCCGGAGGTTGCGATCCAGCGCCCGGCACGCTGAGTCGGGAAACCGAAGCTGCTGATAACGGCCGCGCCAGCGACGTTCTGCGACGCCATCGTGATCAGAAAAAGCGGCACACCGATGCCGAGGATCGCATCGGCACTGAATACGGGCTCAACGAACTCGAACGACATCGACCAAACCATCACCTCTGCGGTATCCGCAGCTCGTTGAAACCACACGATCGCGACGTAGGCGAGCAGTGCGGCAGGGACGGCTGCGAGTCGGTGCCAGAGACCACCGGCTACCCAGGCAACAAGAACTGTGAGGCCGGTCGCCGGATCGTCACCGATCGCTTCCAGCGGCGCGACGCAAAGTGCCAGCAAAACCCCGGCCAGCATGGCGTTTGCGATGTGTCTGGGGATCCTGGCCACCGCTCGTGCCAGCGGCGGCCACAGGCCAGCCAGCACGAAACCGATACCGGCACAGATGAACGCGCCGACGGCTTCGGGGAAACCGCCGTTCACGTTACCGATGGTGACCAGAAAGGCTGCACCCGGCGTCGACCATGCGACCGCGACTGGAAGGCGGTAGCGCACGCTGAGCGTCAAGCCGCAAAGGCCTGCGGCTACGGCAACGGCGAGCATGCCCAGTGCGGCCTGTTCGGCTGTCGCTCCCGCTGCCCGGAGACCTTGAACGACGACGGCGAAAGACCCGAAGAAGCCGACGAATGCCGCCACTACGCCAGCGAAGACAGCCTGAGCCGAGAACTGCGCGTACATCGTTACCCGGGCGGCGGCGTGGATGCGCGTATGCTCATCTGGAACCGGTCGGCGTCCGCTGGGCTATGGCTGGAACTGATAGCTCTTGGGAATGACGACGACGCCGCCCTCGGATACGTGGAAGCGTTCGCGATCGGCGGCCTGGCTCACGCCAACCTCGAATCCGGCCGGTATGCACACATCTTTATCGACAATGCAGTTGCGCAGGTTCGCGCCTGGCCCTACCTGCGTACCTTCGAACAGTATCGAGTTCTCAACCACTGCGCCATCCATGACCTTGACCGTCGGAAAAAGCACGGAGCGCGACACACGGGCGCCGCTGATCATGACGCCGTTTGCTACGAGCGAGTTGACGCACACACCTTCGTTGCCGCTGACGCCTGACGTCGTACGGGCCGGTGGATGCTGCGGGGCGTCGGAGCGGATTTCCCAACCCAGCTGATAGAGGTCGAGCGGCGGAATCGGTTGCAGGAGATCCATCGTCGCGCCGAAATACCCGTCGATGGTACCGACGTCACGCCAATAGCGGTCGGGCGAAACGCGGCCCGAGGGACCACCGAACCGGTAGCTGTTGACCGGGCCCCGGGTCAGCATCATCGGGATGATATCGGCCCCGAAGTCATGCGATGAGCTGGTTGTATCGTGGTCCGCGTGCAGCGCTTCGCGCAGAGCGTCGATACTGAACACATAGATCCCCATCGAGACGAGCGCTTCATCCGGGCGGTCGGGAATTGGTGCCGGGTTGTCCGGTTTCTCCTGAAAGTACTCGATCCGCCCGTCTGCGTTGACCTGGGCCACGCCGAACCGACTGGCTTCGTGCAGCGGAGCTGGCATGCAGGCCACCGTCAGATCGCAGCCGCTGTCGTGATGCTCGGTCAGCATGGCCGCATAGTCCATCCGGTAGATGTGGTCGCCCGCCAGCACGAGCACGTACTTCGCGCCGCTACGTTCGGCCAGGTACCAGTTCTGGAAGACGGCATTCGCCGTGCCCTGGTACCACGCGTCGTCGACGCGCATCTGGGGCGGCACGGCCGTGACGTACTCGCCGAGTTGCGGGTTGAATATCGACCACCCATCACGCAGGTGCTTGTGCAGGGAATGCGACTTGTACTGCGTGAGCACGAGGATGCGCCGCATGCCGGAATGCAGGCAGTTGCTGAGTACGAAGTCGATTATCCGGTAACGCCCGCCGAAGGGCACTGCCGGTTTGGCCCGGTCCCTCGTCAGGGGTTGGAGTCTGGAGCCTTCACCGCCGGCCAGGATCAGCGTGAGCGTCTCGTCGCCCATCGGTCAAAAGTACTCCAAGTTTGCGGGCACGCTGGCCTTTTGTAGCCGGCTGAGATCGCTCGACGATACCCCACCTGCACGCGTCACCCTCTGCGCATGGTTGAAAGTCTAGCGCCCGAAGCGGGTCCGCGCGCACCTCCAGAGCATCAGCCATCCGCGACGACGGCACGGTCTGCCCGTAGCGTGAGGTCTGGCAGTTGCCCGTTCGCCTGGCTCGGAGCATACCTCTCAGGCTCACGCTCCGCGCGTTGATGCACCCCGGTGCGCGCAGTTCGTGTGAATCGGATTCCAATGATAGGGGCCGATCCCGGCAACCTGGCTGTCTGCCGTGAGCGGTCCATTGATCTCGCCGCGCGGATCGCGTGAACTGCTATGGTTGGTGCCATGGCGCCTGGTATCTGTTGAGGCAATCCATTGAGGAGCAATTCGTTACGCGGCGAGCACATCGTGCGCGCACGACGCCGGTTCCTCGGGACGTGTGCTGGCCTGACCTTCGCGTTGACAGGCGTTGCGCCCGCGTCAGATGGAAACTATCGGCCGCCCACCAGCCGCGAAGATTTTCAGATCCAGTTCCGCCACGCGTTTGCCAATCACGACTACGCGACCACCGCGGCATTGTTTTACTGGCGCGGCGTACCGGCGCGCAGCCGCAGTGTCATCGTCAGCATGATAGAGCGCGACCTGCGCAGCCGGCTTATCCGTACCGCCTGGCTGCCTCCCCCGCCCGTGGCTGAAACGGGACGTGGCTTCTCCGCAACGCGGTCGAATCTGACCGTGATCGCCCGGTTCGCCGCACAGTTCGTCAATCTGCGTGGTCGCCGCTACGTATCCGTGCACAATATCGGAGTGCATGAAGGCGTGTTCTACATCGCACTGTTGGAGCGGGTACCGAGCGCCGCGTGAATCTGGGCGCTGTCCGGCCTCAGCTGTACCTTTCCAAATGCCGTGCGATCTGCGCCGCTGATAGTTCCGGGGTTTGCAGCAGGCACAAATGATCGGTATCGGGCAGCGTGAACCAGTCGCAGTCCGGGAGGTTATCGTGCAGGACGGTCGCGCAGTCTTTGAATACCTGCATTTCGCGATCGCCTACCAACAGCAGCGTTGGTGTCGGCACGTCGCGTAATGGCTCCGGCGTTTGTTCCGGCTGCATCAGCCGCATCATCCCGAACCCGTTAAGCTCCTGCCAGCTGTGCTCGCGCACCAGCGTTCCGAGGGACTCCTTGAGCGCTGGCAATTCGTCGATGCCGCGCCAGGCGCGGCATCCCATCCAGGTCTGCACCAGCTCTTCCCGGTCGCCACCCTGGTGGTACAACATGAAGAGTTTCTGATACACAGGCGCAACTTCGGGGTCTTGCGGCATACCGGCGAGCGTCGGCCCGGCGAGCACCAGAGAGCGCAGTTTGGGCTCGATTTCCACGGCGAGCTGAGTAGCCATGGCCGTTCCGAAGGAAAGTGCCACGACATGTTCGATATGGTGCTCTACGCATACGTCCGCGAGTCGCTGCCCGATCTGCCTGAGATCGCGGAAATCGTCGACCGGGTTCGAACGGCCGTGGCCAGGCAGGTCCAGCCCGATATGATGCCAGCCCGGCAGCAGGCTCCACATGGTCTCCCACGAGCGCGAGTCGAGCGTATAGCCGTGCAGCCACAACACCTTCGTTTGACCCATACCCGTTTCCAGGCCGCCGAAATGTTCGCTCAACCGGACCGCTGTCGCTTCGACTCTTGTCACGCTCTGCACCGGCTTCAATCCGCCTCCGGTGGTCTGGAAGTCAGGATGAACTCGCCGACCGTGGTCTCTTCGTAGTAGTTCAGTCCGGTGATCTGGTTGAAGAGGTCGGCGTGCCCGCCCCCGAGCGCACACGGGCTCAGGTTCATCGCCGTCGCAACCAGATAGAACGTCTGGTACAGCGCACCGACGTTCTTCAGGATCACCGCATAGGTCATCGACTGATACTTGATCTGGATGCGCTGGAAGCGAGCGGTCACCAGGAGCAACACCTGTGGCGGTGCATCAAGGCGTGCCGTGATGCCGCCCAGCTGAGCCAACATGCCCGTGAGCGGACTCGGTTCGCTGGCTTTCGACAGCAGGTGTTCGCGCGCATTGTAGTGGTACAAGCCGTTGGCGAGGCCGGTACAGTTCGACACCAGCGGGTAGATGTCGAGTTCGTGTATCGCGCCTCCTCCCGGCGAGGGTCGCCAGCTCACGCCGGCGTCTTCAGCCAGACCTTTGATGCGTGCGGTCCGATAAAGGAATTCGCCAAGCTGTTCGACCGTGATCGGCGGGTCCCCCTGGTCACGCAGCGACTGTCGTCCTTCCAGCACTTCGGTGAAGCTGAGGTCACTCGTCTTCAACGCATCCAGATCTGGCGTATAGAGTTCGACCACCTCTTCGGAAAGCCGGGGCTTGACGGGGGGCGGTGCTTCGAAACGGTCCATGAACGGGAACGTGCCACCGTACGGGTCGGCATGGCGCCCGAGGCGCGCGCGTGCGTGAAACACGAGGTCGTGAAACTCCCACTGCGCCATCACCGGGTCTTGCGCCTCCGGTTCCGCGTTCCCGTCGTCGCTCGTCACCAACGCATTGGCATTGACCAGCAGTGTCAGAAACGCACCGATGCCATCTTCGCCGAGATCCGGAAAGGCGGCGGCGAGCTCGGCTGACGTGTGCGGTCGGCTGAGCGCATTCACCACGCTGCACATGCGCGAGTCGTGAATGCGGATCCGCGCATATCCCGTCGGGCATTCGAGTACCAGGCCGCCGTCGAGTGCGCGCAGCAGTGCGAACTTCGAGAGGACGTAAGCGCTCTCTGCGTCCACGGCTCCTTCTTTGAAATGGAAATACGCGCAGCGCGGCTCGATGGTCGCGAGGGGGGTCTCGTCGCCGACTGCAGAAAAGCACAGCAAGGCGTTGCGGCCGGCTGTCTGCAGGTAGTGGTTGATCTTCGCAATCCCGCCAGGGCCGTCGCTTTGCATGGCCTGTCCGATCAGGCCCGGGACAGTGGCCATGCCACCTTGCAAAGAACGCAGCAAGGCGGCGAGCGTTGGCGTGACCTGTTTCAGCCGCACGAGCCCACGATGAGCCTGCGGCGGCATTTCCAGGACCAGCAGACCCTCGTCTTCGCCGTCTTTGATATTGAGATCGTCGATCAGGCTGAGCTGTAGCGAAAATTCCATGAAGTGTTCCGTGAGTTCAGACGAAGCAGGAGATCGGGTTCAGTTCCGTTTCGGCATTGGCAGTAGCCTGCCAACCGAGGGTCACCGGCACATCGTAGAGCCGTCCGGGCGCGAGACGCCGCCAGAAGTGGCGCATACCGGGTACGATGACTTTGGCGACCGGCAGCCCGACGTCCGGACGCGTCTGATCGAGAACGAGCACATCCAGCCCCTGTTTGCCGGCGAGCTTCACGCAGGTTTCTACGTCTTGTTGCACATCATCTGATGCCAGGTTCTGGAAGTCGCTGAGAGTACGCGTCGGCAGGTTCGCGTCGGGCAGCAGGTACGGCTGATTAGCGTATGTCGCGCTCTTCCACCAGTCGATTGTCTCGCCCGGATTGAGCTGGTAGATGGTGCTGCCATCGGCCGCTGAGAGACGCAGCGCAGGCAGGTACTGATTTGCCTCGCCAAGCGCGCGTAACATCGCGGACATTGGATCCAGGTGTGCGCTGAAGCCGAGCAGGATGTCCTCGACTGCCCGGTCCAGGCGCCGCGACACAACCGCAAATGCCGGAATGCCAAGGTCCGCGGTGATGTCGAGAACGTGCAGGTCGCGGCTCAGCGTGCGCTGGTAATAAACCACCATTTCGCGCCAGTACGGCAGGTCGAAACTGTCGACGTCGACGCGTGGCCGCTGACAGCGGTTGTACCACCATAGCGCCACCGAATCTCTTTCTGTGAGCTCCAGAAACCCTTGTACGATGGCTTCCTCCAGCGTGTTGCCGGCGGCCGAGCCGTTACTGTCACATTTGCAGAAGAAATGTCCTGGATCGCGATATCCGTAGTAGCAATACGCGCTCGGTACGTACGCAGTGCGCTCGTGCGTTAACGACCAGACCGGCGTCCAACCGATATCCGCCTCTTCATCCAGCCGCTCCGGCACGTAGTGGTGGTCGCCAGCGCCGTTGGCGTTGAATTCTTCGCGGCCCTCGTACTGCGCATCGCTGAACAGTGCGATCTCGTTGATGTGCACCGCGCTGTCGCTGAGTTCGGCGTAGCTTCCGCGCACCAGGGCCTCGTCGCCCCAGTAAACACCTGAATACCGTTCAATGGACTCGCAAAGCGCACTGGTCTTGGCTTGCAGCTCCGTTGTGCCCTTGCCTCCGCTGCGCGCGATCGCATTTACGCGAAGCAGGTTCATATCATCGCCGAGCATCGGAAAATAATGTCCCGCAACAAAGTTGTGGGTAGCACCGAATTCGCTCGACTCTCGGGTTTGCAGCGAGCTGACGATTCCGGTGATCGGGCTGATGTGGTGTTTGTAACTCTCGAAGGTCTGCTCCGTCGTGGCCGTACGGTTGTCACCGTCGTTCACCTTCGGCGCGGTCTGCAGCACCAGTGGTTGTGCTTCCGCGCAAGGCGACGCGGGCTCGGCACCGCAGACGCTGCACTGTGGTCGTTTTACGAGTACGTGCTCTTCGATCTGCAACGAGTGGATGTCGAGCGTCACGAGCTGGCCCTTGAGGCTCGACTGATCCGGCAAGACGAGCGAGCGGGCGATCTCGGTGGCTGTCAGATCCAGTCCAGCGCGGGTTGCGGCGCCCAACCGGGCTTTTGCGAACGCGAACTCCGTGTTCTCGCCATTCTTGTTGCGAATGTAGCGCTGGGCCTGGCGGTTGGCGTCCAGGCGTTGCTCCAGACATGCCCAGCAACCCGTTTCGCCCGGGACGACCATCGGGCCGACCCATAGCACCATGCCGACGGGTTTGCAGATGAGCCACGTCGACTGCCTTGCGTTGGCTTCGCGATTCCACTTCGCCAGGCGCGGATCCAGATAGTCGTCGACCAGCACCAGGGCCGTATCGGCGTCTTTGGAGACGCTGATTCCGGCACCCGCCAGTGACGCTACGACTTCATCATCGTCGACATCCGTCAGGTTCATAACCTTAAGCTCTGCCGCGTCGAGCGTCGTTGTGGCCTGGTGGCCGTTCACGCGAAAATATTCCCAGAAGGCGGCATGCTCGCCTTCATCCCCGGCATCAGCGTCCACGAGGCAACCACGGCGCAACAACCGCATCAGGGAAGTAAACACCTCCTGAGGCGCGAGATCGGTGCCGATCGCGGCCATGATGGCTTCCATGTCGTGATGGCCGTCCAGCAGCGGCGCGAGCTTGATGAAAGCCTGGCCTTCGAAGATGTAATGACGGTGTTCGTCCAGCAAAAACAGTGCCTGCGGAGGCACGGCCTGGACGACCAGAGAACGCCTGAAGCGCGGCAAGCGCGGCATCGAGAAGCTCACGTTCGGCTTCCTTTCCTAAAAGAAGATACTTTGTGGGTTGACGTCTGCTTCGAGCCTTGGCTCGCGAAGGCGCCCCATGTTGACCGGAACCTCGTACATGCGCTGTTTGCCGAGCCGTCGCCAGAAATGGCAAAGCTCCGGTATCACAACCTTGACGACGTTGAGTCCGATGTCCGGCCGCGTCTGGTCGGCGACCAGCATCTCCATATCGTTGTCGCCGAGCACCTTCGCAAGATGTTCGATGTCGTCTTTGATGTCGCTGCGCGATGGATTGCTGAAGTCTGCAAGTGTGCGTACCGGTAGGTCCGGATCCGGGCGGAGATACGGGTTGCCCTCCAGCGTCTGACCTTGCCACCAGTCCCGCGCCAGCTGGTCACCGAATAGATAACGTGTTGTGCCATCCGGATTTTTTAGCGATACCGACGGCAGGAACTGGTTGACCTCGGTGATCGCGCGCAGTAGCGCGATCTTCGGATCGAAGTGCGCGCCGAATCCGAGCACGATGTCTTCGATGGTCTGGTCGTTGCGGGCCGATATACAGGCCAACGTGCAGATGTCCAGATCGCTGGTCAGGTCGATCACCCAGAGATCGCGGTTTACGCTGGCGTAGTGGGCTTTGACCGCGCTGACGTAGGGCAGGTCGAAACTGTCCATGTCTACTGCCGGCTGGTTCAGCCGGTTGTACCACCAAAGGGCGACGCAATCGCGTTCGACCAGCTCCATCGCTCCCTGGAAGATCGCCTCTTCAAGACAGTTTCCCGCCGCACTTCCATTCGAGTCCGGTACACACCATTTACTCGCCCGGAAATCGGGATGCCCGTAGTAACAGAACGCCGTCGGCAAGTACCGTGTCCGCTGGTGTGTCAACGACCACATGGGTGTCCAGCTGGTTTGCAGGTCTTCATCGAACGGGTCGGGGATCAGGTTGCAGCGCGAGCGGGCTTCAGCGCTGTTCCATTCTTTGCGAACGGCGTACTGGGCATCGCTATAGCCCATGCAGACATTGGGATGGATAGCGGTCGGCTGTAGCTCGTTATAGCTGCCTTTCACCGTGTGTTCTTCACCCCAGTAGAGGCCTGAATAGCGCTCTATGGCTTCGCAAAGCCCACTGACGCGGGCCTGGATATCCGTACTGCCTTTGCCACCGCTCATTCCACGAAGGCTCTCCTGCAAATACACGAGGCTGTCGATACCCATCGAGAAGTTATGCCCGGCGACGTAGGAGCGCGTCAGCGGATTATCGGCGCCGATCGCTGGCACGAGTTGACTGACCGCGCCGAGAATCGGGCTCACGTGGTGTTTGTATCGCTCATAAGTTTCGTCCGGTGTCAGCGTGCGGTGCCCCCCTTCTTCGACAAACAGCTTCGGTGCGCTCGCGAGCTCAACCGGGTTACCTTCCGCGTTCAAACGCCCGACTGCGGGGTCGCCACAGGTGGGGCATTGGGGGCGTTTGACGAGTTCGTGTTGCTCGAATTTGCGTAGACCGTTGTCGTAGGTGACCAGGTGGCGCTGCAACCGGTGTTCATCGCGGGCGAGAACCAGATTGACAATTTCGGTGGCGGCCAGATTGCATGCAAAGCTGACGCTGCTCGGTAGTCGGGCAACCGACGTATAGGGGCCGTCTGCGGCATCCGTGCGCTCGCGAATGAAGCTCTCGAGTTGCCGGTTCGCGCTGAGACGCTGCGAAAGACACGCCCAGCAAGCGCTTTCCCCTGGCTGGAAAAGCGGGCCCAGCCAGCTGACCATGCCAACTGGTTTAACGAGCAGCCAACGAAGTCCGGCATCCAGACACGACTGATTGACGTTTTTCAACTCCGGGTTCAGGTAGTCGTCGGTCACCACGACCAGTAGATTGCAGTCAGCTTCTTCAACCACACTGAACCGGCTTGCCGCCAGTGCGCCGCGCATCACATCAGCGGAAACACTGCCGACGGTGCGCACGGCGATGCGCGTTGCGTCGAGCGTATGCTGGCCCGGCGGCAACGGAGTTTGCTCGGTGGTCTTGAAAGCGTATTCCAGGTACGGCGAGCCGGGCCCCGAGGGATGCTCGGCACCTTCTACGACGTAGTTTCGCCGCTGCAAAACGTTCAAAGCGAAGAACACGTTCTGCATCGGTATCTCTGCGCCCAGAGCTGCTACGAGGTCCGCGACTGTGCGCGTCCCGTCCATCAGCGGTACCAGCTTCGTGTAGACGTCGCCTTCGAGTATCGCCGAGCGATGTTCATCCATCAGGAACAGCACCCGGTCGTTGACGATGTGCAGGTCGAACGAGGCTTTGAACCGGGGTTTTTCAAGCATTGCGGCTACCTTCGCGCCACCGGCGCTTAACGGAGACTTCAGTGCAGTCCATTCGCATTGTCCGAGGTCATGGTGCGATTGAGGCCAACAGGACACCCAGGGCCTGCGCTACCGGATGCCCGCCAGCGTACTGTCATCAGCACGCGCTCTACATTGACGTGGTTCACGCGAATGACACCATCTTTCAAGAAAGGTTGCCGTAGCTGACCACGAGCCAGCTGACCGAGCCCGAGATAATGATGAGCGCCGTGACTACCCAGCCGATCTGCAACCGCGCCGGTATGGACGTTCGCCGGCCGGCAGGCGCTTCGACCGTGTCGCAGACGAACTTGATAAAGAACGCCCAGAACAGGCCCGAATGACCAAGCCAGAGTTTCATCATCACTGCGACCACACCGGCAGTACCCACCGGATGCCAATAAGTCAGCAACGAGAACACGACCCCGACGAGGATGTACGGCAAGACGAGCACGGTAGCTCCGTTCTTCCGGCGTTCCATTCGTGGCACGACGATCTGCAACGCGAGCTGACCGAACACGAAGTAGCCGCCCACCGTGCCGGCGGCGCCAATCGCCGCAATGCTGAGGCGCACGTCCCATCCGCCGCCGAGCAACATGGTCACTTTGGCCCAGTCTCCAGTCGCGTCAGGGCTTGCCAGGAATGGATCCACGAGTAGATAACCAAAACCGGAAAACCACGCCAGTGCGCCCACGTAGAGCACCAGGAGTCGCCAGGTCGAGTCGGCTGCTACGCGGGTGAATGCCGCAATGCATGCGCAGGCGAGCAGGATTTCGGCGGGCGCCGCGCTACCGGCGATGATGCCTTCGGCCAACTGGCCGCCGGGCTCTCCCGGCCAGCCGTGCGCGACCGCCCAGAAGTTGAAGTGGGTAACTTCGGCGCCGACCGCGAGTGCCGCGACTGCGTGCACCGCCTCATGGCCAACCTGTTCGAACACGCCGGCGATCAGCGCCAATGCCGCGATGTTGACGACCGTCATGCCTGACGAGTGGGCGGTTTCGTTCATCAACGACCCCAAGGTGGATCCTGCGACTCAGGTACCGATGTACGCCGCCGGCAGAGTGCCGGCGCGCGTGCCCGCTTGCGAAGGCGGCCGTGATGTCAGGCCATCTGCCGCTGCATCAAGTCCCGGAACAGACCATCTTCAGCCGCCAGCTCTTCGAATGAGCCCTGCTGCACGAGCTTGCCCCCGTCCAGTACGTAAATGCGGTCGGCAAAACGAATGGTACTCAGACGGTGAGCGATAACCCGACGCGTCACGCGGCGCCGGTCGAGCGCTTCACTGACGATGGCCTGGGTCTTGTTGTCGAGCGCACTGGTTGCTTCGTCGAACATCACGATCTTCGGTCGCGTTGCCAGCGCCCGACCGATCAGCAGCCGTTGGCGCTGGCCGCCGGACAGGTTACTGCCGCCTTCACTGACGACGGTGTGTAACCCCATCGGCATGTCGTTGATGTCATCCGACATCCCGGCATCAGCGGCGGCGTCCCATGCCTCGCCGTGCGTGATGTTCGCATTGTTGGCCAGATTGTCGAGAATCGAACCGGCGTTCAAACGTCCATTCTGCAAAACGGTGCCGATCTGCCGGCGCACCGCCAGTACATCCAGGCCCGAGAGATCCTGACCGTCAAACAGTACGCGGCCGTACTCTGGCGTCTCGAAGCCGAGCAGGATGCGCTGAATGGTGGACTTGCCGGAACCCGATGATCCAACAAAAGCCACGTATTCGCCGGGCTTCACTTCGAAGCTCACGCGGTCGAGGATCAGCGGCCCGCCTTCGTGGTAACGGAAGGACACGTTCTCGAGCTTGATACCACCTTTCAGACGACCCGGATCCGACGCGTCGTCGGGAACTTCGGGCTCGCCTTCGATGAGCGGCTGAATGCGTTTGCCCTTGACCAGCGAGTCGAGCACGCCGACCAGGGTGTTACTGACGTCCTGCCAGCCCGCGATGTACAGCACGAACGCGGTATTGAAAGCGATGAAATCGCCAACGGTGATCCGATCCTCATCACCGATCGGCAAGCCGATCGTGAGGTCGACGGCCTGCCAGAACAGCACGGCGGAAGCGAGCGGCGGCAGAGCACCGTTGAAGACGTTGACGACGTCTTTGATCAGCTGAATCCTGAGTTTGAAGCGCAGCTGCTCGGTATATTTGGACACCCAGTGATTGAACGCGCGATATTCGGCGCCAGCGACACGGAGCTTTCCGACGCCGCCGATCAGCTGGATCATCAGGCCGTTGAAGTCGCCTTCGAGGTCGTGCAGCGGGATCGACAGCCTGCGCACCAGAAAGCTGGCGACGAAGGTCACTATCAGCACCGCCAACCCGATCCAAAGCGCAATCTTTGCGAGGTCCCAGCTGTAGTACCACAACAGCAGGAAGTTGAGCAGCGCAAGCACTCCCGTGATCATCGGTCGCAGCGTGGCACTGCTGAGTTCCCGGGCCACTTCGCTGACCGCGTTTACACGCGTTTGCATATCACCGGCGGAATAGACCCGGAAGAATTCGGGTCGGAACTTGAGCAGGCGATCCCACATCGCGGACTGTGCGGCCACTTCGGACTTGATACCGCTACGCACCGTTGCCATCAGCTGGGCAAACGTGAACACACCAGTGGCCAGGGCGGCAACAAACAGCAGTGCAAACAGCTCCCAGACCAGCTGTTTGTCGGAAAACGGAATAGCCGTATCGACCAGCGTGCCTGTGACTCGCGGAGTGATGAGGCCAAGCAGCGTCGCGGCGATACCGGCCCCGAGCACGAACGCGACGTCGCCGAGGCGGCCCCGCGCGGTGAAGCGCAGCAGGTCCATTAGCTTGGACGCGTGCGACGTCAGCCCGCCGTAGAACATGTAGGCCTCCGGCGAGATGCGCTCCTTGATCTCGTCGGTCAACGGTTCGCGTTTACACGTCTCGGGGTCGACGATGTCGTACCGGCCGTTGCGTGGCAGCAGTGCGACTGGCTTGTTCTCCGGTTCCGACAGATACCCGATCAGCGGGCCCATGTCGTCTTTCCACCAGTCGAGGCCCAACAGGATCATGCGGTATCGCACGCGCGATGCTCTTGCGATCGCCTCGATCGGGTGCGACACCCGGCTCATATCTTCCGAGGCCGCCGGTGGTTCGATGCGGATACCCATGACCGTACCGACCACGCCCGCCGTTGTTATCAGATCGGTTTCGCGGCGTTCGAAGATCTCGTCAGGGCTGAGTACCGATGCGAGCTGTTGATAGGCTGATTGCGCGCGCAGCTGGCCGAGCTGCTCGCTTTCTTCGCGGCGCTTCAACTCTTCCAGTTCTTCGAACTGGCGGTCCGACATCAGATTGAGAGCGACCAGCCGATGCAGCGTCGCCAGCGCGGCGCTGGCTGTCGCACCTTCGGGGCAGCCACTGTCGAGCGGCATGAATTCGACCGAAGCGCCGTCTCCCACCGCCGTGAACCACATCTCCGGTGCGACCAGCACGTAGCCGTCTTCGGGCATCAGGAAATTACCCATGACCCCATAGCCGGTCAGCATGCCGGATACGACCCGCATCCACATGCAGTCGTACTTGTGGCCGCCGATGTTGGAGCCGCCGCTGACGTCGAGCAACTCGTCGCCTTCGTCACGATCCAGCCGGACGATATCGGTCGGGCGCTGCGTGCCGGTTGCGAGTGCGGTCCCGACCTTTTCGACCCAGCCCGCCACGAGCTGTTGGCCGCCCGCATCGCCACGCGCGATAATGGCGTCGATCTCTTCGAGCGGATAGCGGGTAAACCGCGTTGCGCCGGTCGATACACACATGACACCCATGTAGTCGGTGTCTTCGCTGGTGCCCCATCCGAACAGGAGCTGGCGCTCGCCGGCCTGAAAGAGGTGCCGGCGAAACGTGGTCGGCTCGTTGTGTTCGATGCGGGTGGCGACGACATCTACCCCGCCCGACTGCACCAGCCACGCGGATTCGGGCTCGTTCAGCAGAAACGGTTGATGGCCGCGCAGCTCTACCCGCTGCGGGGGGCGCCGTGGTGCGCTTTCTGTGTGTTCTTCAGTCATGGCCGTGGCAGCAGCATCGTGCGACTGTCGTCGTAGTCATCATCGTCTTCGTCATCGCCTCCGCCATCACTTTCAGGCTCGGCGTCCTTGGCCGTGTAGCGCGCCGAGCTGCGTCGCTTGGCCTGTTCGCGCCGCCGTTCCTCGGCCCGCCGACGTGCGTCGATACGCGCCTGAACTTCCTCCAGCGCCTCAGCAGATTCTTCCTCGTCCTCCGGAACACCCTCACCGGCTTTGATCAGATCGGCGTAGATGCCCTGGGCCGCCCACAATTCCTCGTGGTTGCCGCGCTCGACGATATCGCCGCGCTCGAACACGATGATCTCGTCGCAGTCTCGAATCGTGCTGAGACGGTGCGCCACGATGACGCACGTGCAGCCCCGTAGCCGCAGCCGTTCATCGATTATCCGCTCGGTCTCCGCGTCCAGCGCACTCGTGGCTTCGTCGAGGACGAGAATAGCCGGGTTCTGCACCAGGGCGCGGGCAATTTCGAGACGCTGGCGCTGGCCGCCGCTCAAGTTCGCACCGCCTTCGCGGAGGTGACCGTCCAGACCGCCCGGCAAAGCCAGCACCACATCGAGAATTGCCGCGTCTTCGCAGGCGCGATTCAGCGTCGAGTCCGGGATGGTCTCATCCCAGAAAGTCAGGTTTTCGCGCACCGTCCCTTCGAACAGGAAGACTTCCTGAGAGACGACCGAGAAGGACGCAACCATGACATTGCGCGGGATCTCACGGCGGAGATAGTTATCGAAGTAAACCCCGCCATCCCATGGCTGATAGAGCCCGCATATGATGTTGGCCATGGTCGATTTACCCGACCCCGATGACCCCACGAACGCTACGCGCCGGCCAGGCGGCACGTTGATGTTGACGTCGTCGAACAGTGGTGGTTCGAGTGGACTGTAGCCGAAGGTCAATCCCCGTATGTCGATATCGCCTTCGAGCTGCAGCGGCCAGTTGATGGTTTCATCGACGCTGGTTTTCTCGCCCACCGCTTCCGGATCCACCTCGGCGGCCAGCACGTCGTCCAGACGCTTGAGATCGCCGTCAAGTTCCTGAATTTCGGCACCCAGGTCGACGAGATCCTTGATGGGTTCCTGGAAATTCGTCATCAAGGCGGCGAAGGCAACCAGTGTGCCGATCGACATTTCGCCATCCATGACGGCGATGGAGCCGAGCAGGTAGATGACCGCGGTGTTGACGGCGTTCAGAACCGTCGGCAGCAGGGTTAGCGACTGTGTTGCAACTTCCAGCTCCTGCAGGCTGTTCGCCGCCTTTGCGTAACGGCCAGCCCACTTGTGGAAGAACGCCGACTCCTGCCCCGATGACTTGATCGTCTCCATCGACTGCAGCGCGGCGATGGTGTCGCCGGAGACCTTCCCGTAGTCTTGCCGGACGCGCATGTTCGCATCCACGCGCATCTGACCGAGCAGGCGAAGTGCGACAAAACTAACCGCCGCGAAGCCGATGCCGACCAGCGTCAGCTCGGCGTTGTAGTAGAACATCAGCAGGGCGAAGAAGCCCATGGTCATGATGCTCAGCGCCGTATCGGCGAGGCGTCCTGACAGAATGTCCGCCATGTTGTCGTTCAACGACTGGCGGGTCGCGATCTCGCCCGCATATCGCTGCGAGTAGAAGAACATCGGCAGTCGGAGCAGGTGCCAGACGAACTTACTCGACATCGACACGGCGAGATGGATTTTCAGGCGCCGTAGATAGAGATACTTGAACGCGTCGACGACAACCTTGAACAGTACCGTCACGAGTATCAGCGTGATGATCGGCCTTAGCCAGTCTTCCCTCGAATCGCCGAGCACCTCGTCGAGGTACGCCCGCGTGTACGAGGGGATGACCAGACCCGGGATGGTCAGCAGCACGCCCATGATCAGCAGGTAGTTGACCGCCGACCGGGCGTGCTCGAAGCGCGACTTGATCGCGTCGAGCATGCTTGGCTTGGAGCCGCCCTTCTCGAACGTTTCGTCCGGCTCAAACAACAGCACGACGCCCGTGAACGATTCGTCGAACTCGTCCATCGGCACTTTGCGGTGTCCGTGGGCGGGGTCGTTGATATAGACGTAGCCTTTTTCTACGTTGTATCCCTCAACCACGAGGAAGTGGTTGAAGTTCCAGTACGCGATATAAGGCGGCTGGCGCTCCATCGCGCTCTCAATACTTTCTTTGAAGCCCTTCGCTTTGAGACCGTAGCGGCGTGCCGCTTTGATCATGTTTGAGGCTTTCACGCCGTCCCTGGAAACGCCCGTCTCGTGACGCAGTTCCGTAAGCGGTACGACTTTGCCGTAATACTCGAGGATCATGCCAAGACAGGCTGCGCCGCATTCCACGGATTCAAGCTGGAGCAGCAGTGGCGTCTTCGCGCGCTTATGCATGGGTGCTTTCCTTGGTACCGACGGCCGTCAGAGCCCGGTCCACTCTCTGATCTTGGGCATGATGTACGACGCTGGCGGACGTCGCTCGTACGTCACCCACGCGTCTGCCGTGGTGCCGGCAGTCACCTGCACATTCGGGCCTCTGGCTGACGTCCACGCGAATCCGCTGGGCGTTTCGGGATCGAGTTTCAGCTCGCTGATAACCTCGATTTTGTGACTGCCGCGGGTCAGATCCTGCGCGACGGTGCTGTTGCCCACGTAGTTCACGACCGCTTCTTCGGTGACGGCGAACTCCGAGACCGATACCACTTTCCCGACGATCGACCCGAACCGTTTTTGTTGTACCGTCGACGGTGATACGCGAATGAAATCGCCTGGCTTTATCTGCTTACCGACTTTGTCCTTGAAGTACGACAGCGCGATGAGCGGGTCATCGGACTTGCGCGTATCGACCTGGGCCAGCCGTTTGCCTTGCGTGACGACCGCGCCTTCCTTGACGGTCAGCTCCAGAACCCGTCCATCGTACGGACTGCGTATCTCACGTTGGCGCTGGAGGCGCTTACGGTCGCGTTCTAGATTGCGCTGGAGATCCTTCACCTCGTTATTGTCGGTGAACGACTGCTCCTGCTCCTGTTTGTCCATCTCGACCAGCGTGTTGTCGAACTCCTGCAAATCGAGTTGCAGCTGCGTCAGTCGGTGGCGCCGTGTGGCGCTCCGGTTGCGCACTTTGAAATAGCTCTCCTTGGCTTCGACGCGATTCAGTTCGAGCTGTAGTTTCTGCTCCTCCAGGTCACGTAGTTCCTTGAGACTATCTTCAAACTCGGTCTTGCTGGCCGTCATCGCATTGCGGGCGATGGCCTTGTCCTGGTACAGGCGTTGGTTCGCCTTGTAGCGCTCTTCGAACTTTGCCGTGAGCCGCGCCTTCTCGTCGTAAGACTGCGAAACATTGTCAGCCTCGGTTTCCAGCAGTTTGAGGTTGCGCTCGTGTACCTCGTCGGTCAGCTTTACAGTGCGATCCAGATATTCCTGCAGGTGTGCGATACGTTGTTCGTACTCTGCCTTCTTGCGGATTTGTGCGTCTCTCTTCAGGCGGTTGAAGCGCGCTCGCATGTCTCCGACCAGACGGTTGCGCTCAGTGATTTCCGCGAGCTTGGCCTCGTCCTGTTCGATCTGCCGCACCAGCGCCGGCTGCTGCAGGTACCCGATGACCTGATCTTTCTTGACGTGTTCCCCAACGCCAACCAGCCATACGCCGACCTGGCCGGCGGCGACAGCCTGCACCGGGCGCACGGTGTTGGGGGTGAGAATAATGCCCTGACCACGCCCCGCTTCGGGCAGCTTGCCGGCCAGACCCCAAAGCGATCCGAGCAGCGCTACGGCCAGGAGGCCAAGCAGAGCGATCCCACTACGGCGCACAATAATCCGGAGCGGCTCATCCAGCTGTTCCGGAGACTTGAGCTTGCTGAGCGCCTTCGGCCGAAACATTGCACTCATGCCGATCCTCCGTTTGTTAGCGCGCGCGCCACCACCTTTTGCTAGGAGGTGTCTGGCGCGGCTTCTTGCATTGGCCCGCTACCGCTAGACCAGGGCCGATTCATCCGTGTGGTTCTACTCGGTACGCAGACGTTTCAGCAAATGGTCGAACCGGGTTGCAGCCAGACTCAGGTTTTCCATCAGGTCCGGCGACAGCTCGTTCGCCTCTTCGACGCTTTCGTCCAGGTGGCTTTCCTTGCCGTACGCGAGCAAACCCACCGTGTCACGCAGCCGATCGGTCAGCATGACACCGAGCGCGCGGTAGAAGCGGTAACCGAAGCCGGTATCGGTTTTCAGCTTGCGTTCGAGTTTACCGGCCGGCACAGCCAGTACGGCGCTGCGCTCGACCGAGACGACGGTCGCATTCGGCGGGCGCGAATCCAGGAAAGACAGTTCCCCGATGATTTCGCCCGCGCCCAGCGTCGCGAGTACGGATTCTTTGGTGATGCGTACTTCGAGTCGACCATCGATGACGATGTAGAGGTATTCGATAGGCTTGCCGAGTGTGACCAGTTCGGTGTCGGGATCAACAACGCGCCGTTCTCCGGCGCTCAGCAGCCAGTCCACATCACGGTCATCCAGCCCCCCTAGGACGTACAGAACTTTTTTCATGCGCTCCCCCGGGGAGTTGATTCATTAAAGGTTCGGGGACGGGGCCTGGGTCTGTCGGTGACAATCCGCACATGTTGCGTGAATCGTCCGACGACACCGGAGGCATTTTCCCCCCACTATTCCGCATACTATAGGGCAGCCTCTGCTACGCGCAATTTTCGGGCCTGGTTCTGAATGCACGCCCGCGTCAGCTACGAAATTGCATTGCGCGGCGGCGCACGCCTACACTCGGACCGGCGTCGAATTCACTCCTGTCACCCGGCTCGCGCAGCGGGCAGACGATCAGGAAGGACATTCGAGACATCAACTGAAGGGGTACGTTCATGGAAGCACTGAGCACACCAGGCGCAAAGTTCACCCCTGAGCAGATCCATAACGCACTGCAGGTCATTTCGCGTCGCGGCTGGATTACGCCGATCGCTCTCGCCGGTTTCGTGTTTGTGGCGATCGTGTACATGCTGCTCGGCAAGATTCCGGTTACGGGCGAAGGAAATGCCGTTCTGATGGAGCGCGGCACGGTGGTGCCGTTTCAATCGAATGCGGGCGGTCAGATCGTGCGCTGGCACGTCACGGTGGGAGACGTGGTCGAAGCCGGTCAGGTGCTGGCCGAGCTGGAGCAGCCCGAAAAGAGTAAGAAGATCGACCAGCTGCGCGAGAAGCTGAGCGAGCGTCAGGAGCGTAACCGCGTCGTCGACGAGTTGCAGAACAACTACACGGCGCTGGCGCTGAAGGCGCTCGACCAGCGCCAGGGAATGCTGACCAACCGCATCGACGTGCTGGCGTCTGAGCTCGAAGAGAACACGGGCCTCGTCGAGCGCAATCGCGAGCAGAACAGCAGGGTGCTGTCGCAGCGGGAAGTCACGCTCCAGGCATCACTCGATCTGGCCCGCAATCGGGCTCAGGCGGCGGCCGACAAGAGCGTCGAGATCGCGGCGCTGGCGAAGAAGCGCCGGCGTACCAAGAAGGACGCGCTGCGTGCCGAGCAGGAGGCGAGCCGAACGGGTCTGCAGGTTGCGAGCGAACGCCTGAAGTTGCTGAAGCACTACGTGAACGTCTTGAAAGCTGGTGAGAACTACATCAACTCCCAAAACGACCTGACCACACGCCAGGAGCAGTTGATGGATCTGCGCCTGGAGCTGCAGTCTCTGGAAAACCAGCGAACTGATCTGGAAAAACAGAGACTTGAAGCGGAAATTCGTCGTAGAATGGAGGTTACAGACCTGGAACGGCAGATCCGCCAGAACGAAAAGTCTCTCGCTGAAAGCCGCGACATCAAGAGTGAATACGCCGGACGGGTCATGGAGTTGACCGCCTCGACGGGGGAGCGCGTTACGCAGGGTACGCGCCTCGGCAGTATCGACACGACCGAAGGCAGCAGCAAGAACATCGAGGCGGTCGCCTACTTCAAGGTCAAGGACGGAAAGAGGATAGAGCCGGGTATGACGCTCAGACTGACACCTTCATCGGTGCAGCGTGAGCGTTTCGGAAGTCTGATAGCCACCGTGACGGAGGTTTCGGACCTGCCGGTCACCGAAGATGGGGCGACGGCGGTCGTCGGCATCTCGGAGACGGCGCGCGATCTGACGAAGGATGGTCACACCATCCAGGTGTTCGCGAAACTTGAGAAGGACGCGCAAACTGCGTCGGGTTTCCAGTGGGATACCACCTCAGGGCCCGAGTTTGCCGTAAATACAGGGACGACGGCCGTGGCGCTCGCCAACATCGAAGAACGCCCGCCGCTCACGTTCGTCGTGCCGATTTTGAGGAACTGGAAAGGCTTCTTTTAGCCTGCAGACGGCCGCTGAGACGGTCGGGCCGCCGATGCAGCACATCGGGGGCCGAAGAGTGGGGGACGCATCGTGAGGGCATCAGTCGTACGCAGCACTTTGCTGCTGGGCACAGTTTCGTTTCTCGGCGGATGCTATTCGCCGTACTTCGCCATCGCCGACAATGAACCAAAACCGCACCCGGTGCTCGGTCAGGCCGAGGAATTGCGCGAGGCCAAGGCCTTCTCGGCCAAATCCCTGGTTACGCTGCCGCCGGTTACCCGCGAATCGGTACCGCCGGAAAACCGCGACCAGGTTTTTCAGGAGGCTCGCCGGGCGTCGGGAAACAACACCGGCGAGAACGGCGGGCGCGTGATGTCGCTGCAAGATGTGCGCAAACGAACGCTCGAAAATAATCTGTCGCTGAAGGTTGCACGGTATAACCCGAGTATTTCCAAAGCCGGTTATGACCGCGAACTCAGCAAGTTCGAGCAGGTATTCTCGCTCTCGACCACGTACGGTCAGACCTTCGACAGCACTGCCCGGGCGCGGGCTACCGACTCATTCACATTGACCCCCAGTGTGAATGTGCCGCTTCGGAACGGGAGTTCTGTCACGCTGTCGCTGCCGGTCAGTCATACCGACAGCACGCCGCTCGCCACCGTCACGAAGTCGATCGGCACCAAACTGGCCGTCAGCGTACCGCTGCTGCGCAACGCTGGCACACGGTTCAACACGGCTTCGATTCGCTCGGCCGGGCTCGCGGTGCGTCAAGCTGATACGCAAACGAAGCTCGAGGCCATCACGGTGCTGGCCAACTCCGAGAAAGCCTACTGGAACTACTGGGCCGCCAACGAGAATCTGCGCATCCAGGTCGAGCAGTACGAACTCTCGCAGCAGCAGCTCGACGTCGCGTTAAAGCTGGTTGACGAAGGCGTACGCACGAAAGTCGAGGCCACTCGCGCCGAGTCTGGTATCGCGCAACGGTTTACCGCGGTCATCTCCGCTGAAACCACGCGGCGCCAGACCGAACGATCGCTCAAGACCTTCATGAACGATCCCGACATGCCGGTGCAGTCGAAGACGACGATCGTGCCGACCACCCTGCCTGACCCGCTCGGTCTGACCTTCAACCGTGACGCAGTGGTCGAGCTGGCACTGACCAACCGCATGGAACTGTTGAGTAACGAGATTCAGCTCGCGATCGACCGGATCACCGTCAGCAACAGCCGCAACCAGATCCTGCCGTCGGTCAGCTTCGATTTCTCCTATGCGTTCACCGGTTCGCAGCCGACCTTCCGGCGTGCCATCAAGCAGATCTTCCGCACCGCCGGGAACGACTACAGCCTGGGCCTGACCGCCTCTATTCCACTGGCCGGCAACCAGGCCGCCAAAGCGACGCTGCGTGAGAGCATCCTCTCGCTGGCGCGTACCAAGGCGAGCCGTCAGGTGCTCGATATCTCCATTCGCGAGGAGGTCCTGAACGCGATCGACGCGGTCGAGCAGAACTGGCAGCAGATCCTGTCGAATGCCAATGCCGTGGCCCGCGCCGACGAGACCTACCGCGAGGAGCAGGAAGAGTTCCAGCAAGGGTTTGTGACCAGCACCGAGGTGCTCGAGGCCCTGGCGAATCTGGCGACCGCGCGCTCCAACGAAGTGACTTCGATTCGTGACTACCAGAACTCGGTGGTCGATCTCGCGTTCGCTACCGGCACCGTGTTGGGCAGCGGCGGGGTGGTGTGGACACCGCTCAGCGAAGACTTCCCGGAAGCCGCCACTCTCAAGCCTTCGTACTGGAATCCGCGCTCGGAGCTTGCCTATCCGCCGACCCAGTAGCACCAGCCATTCCGCGGCGGTTCGCCGGACGCACGGCGCCGGCGGCAGCGTCCGTCGATGAACGCTTCGGGCGCGTCAGCGCCGGGCGCCGTGGCGCTGCGCGTCGATGCAGCCTGCAAGCAGTTTGGCGAGACCGCGGCCCTCGCTGGTGCCAGCCTCGAACTCGAATCGGGTGAATGCGTAGGGCTGCTCGGCCCGAACGGCGCCGGCAAGAGCACGCTGGCGCGTGCCATTGCCGGCCGCGTCCGACCCGACTCTGGCGACATCGCGGTCTTCGGTCGGTCCCTGTGGCCGCGCCGCGCGCCCGAGGCTCTGAAAGCTGTCAGCCTCGTGCCGCAGGAGATCGCCTTCTACGGTGCGTTGAGCGCGGCGGAAAACCTGCAGTGTTTTGGACGTCTGAACGGACTGCACGGCGCGCGTCTGACCGAACAGGTGCGGTGGGCGCTCCAGTGGACCGGCCTGGACAGCCGGGCGGACGAACCGGCTACGAACTTCTCCGGCGGCATGAAACGCAGGCTCAATCTGGCCTGCGGTGTCCTTCACGAGCCGAACATCGTCATTCTCGACGAGCCGACCGAGGGCGTTGATCCGCAAAGCCGGGCGCATCTGTGGGAGATGCTCCAGGGGTTGCGCGAGCGGGGCACCGCGCTCCTGCTTACGACTCATCAGCTCGACGAGGCGGAGCAGCAGTGCGGCCGCATTGTGATCATCGACAGCGGCCGCACCATCGCCAGCGGCACGACCGCTGAGCTGGTCGAACAGACTCTGGGGGCCACGCGCCGACTCTCGATACGTGTGCGCACGGTGCCCGAATCGCTCCCGGAAGGCATCGCGGTAACCTCGGCCAACGTACTCGAGACCAATGTCGCCGATCCGGCTGCGGACGCGGCCTCGGTCCTGCAGAGTCTGCACCGCCTCGGCGCCACAGTCGAAGACGTACGGCTCTCCGGGGCGACGCTGAATGATGTATTCCTGGAACTCACGGGACGGGCGCTGCGCGATGCTTGAGAGCTTGCTACGCGTGCAGTGGCTGCAGCTGCGGAGCGACCCGGTCGCGCTGATTTCCGTGTTCCTGCTGCCGATCGCGTTCTATTCCGTATCGGCGCTGATGTTCGGTGGTATGGCTGACGGGGAGGGCTCCTCCGGGCCCGTGACGGTGCTTGTGGTCGACCAGGATCAAAGCCCCGAATCCAGACAGTTCCTGGAACGCCTGCAGGTCGACGCCGAGGCCATGCTCGATGTGGACACTCTGCCGTCTGGCGATGCTGATGCCAGGCGAAGAGTCCAGGCGGGCGAGGTCGATGCGGCGCTCCTGATTCCGGCGGCATTCGCAGAGCGGCTGCGCGAACGCGATCTCGCGGATCTCGGGCTAGAGATCGTTTATGACGACACCAATCCGGTCGCGCGCTATGTGCTGAACAGCGCGGTCCAGGGTGTGTTGTTGCGTACCGGGCTCGCTCTGGTGCCCGGCAGCGACGCGCTCAGGCTGAAGCCGCCGGCGAACGCCGGGAGCGACGTCAGCGAGGTCACCTTCGCGGCCGCGCGAAGCGGAGCCGAAGGTGTGGCGACCTACTATGCCGCCGGTATCGCGGTCATGTTCCTGTTGTTCTCCTCGGCGCGCGCCGGCGGATCGCTGCTCGAAGAACGCGACGAGGGAACCCTCGAACGTATTTTGCTGAGCGACGCCACAATGAACATGCTGTTGCTGTCGAAATGGCTCTTCTACTGGATTCAGGGATTCTTGCAGATAACGGCCATGATGCTCTGGGCCTGGCTGGTGTTCGACGCTGAAGTATTTGCGTCCGACCGCATCGCCGCGTTGGCGGTGCTGACTGCCCTCACGGCAGGCGCCGCATCAGCGTTTGGCGTGGTCTTGGCCGTCGTATTCAAGACCCGCGCTCAGCTCTACGGCATCTCCTCTATCGTCATTCTGATCATGTCAGCGCTAGGCGGCAGCATGGCACCGCGATTCCTGATGCCGCCGATCATGGATACGATCGCGCTGTTCACATTCAATGGCTGGGCCCTCGACGGCTACCTCAAGTTGTTCTGGTTCCAGGTTGAAGCGGCCGGCAACTGGCAGGTATTGATGCACCTTGGGCCGCAACTCGGCATGCTGGCGGGCATGACGGCGGTATTCCTGCTGATTGCGCAGACATTGTCGAGAAGTTGGGAAACGCTTTAGTGACTACGTCAAATGGAACGTCGGACAGCGGATTGTTGGATGCGGCACGCCGCGACTATCTGAAGACCCTGACGAACGATACGCAAGTCATCGAATCGCTGTTCGATTACTGTCAGAACCGGTTCGATATCAGCGCGGTTCCTGATGACTTCCAGTTACCGATGGCAGACGAGCCGCACCTCGAAGACTGGCGGCAAATTGCCGCTCGGGCGGGCGACGAACCATTCGAAACGTTACGTGAGTGCATGGTGCAGTTGCGCGTGCCGGTTCGCGAAGGTATCTCTTCGACGCCGGAGTACGCTGCTGCGGTGCGGCGTGGCCAGGCGTTCTCGGAAGAGACTTTCGACGGCACTTTGACGTTGCGTTCGCCAGGGCAGCTGCGCTTCTTCATCCATGAACACGGTGCTGGCGCACTGCCGGTATTCACAACCCCGGATCGCGTCGACTTCGAACTGCTCTACCAGGCGCTCGTAGAACGGCATGAGCCCGTGCCACTGAACGTATCTGTTAATGCGCAGCTGATTTCCGGCTCGATCAACTGGTATCGCGTCATGCAATACCGCAATCGCTGGTTTGTTGCGAACCCCGGTGCGAACTGGGGGGCAGAGATGAAACGTGTCGCTGCAGAGGAACGCTGGCGCTTTTACGACCGCTTCATGCTGCTCGGGGAAGAGGACTACAGCAGCGTTCGAAGCGAGGAACTGGGATTACATTTGAGCGAAGACGACTGGTTGGAAAAGTCAACCGTGTTTCGCCTCGAGCACGAGTTCATGCACTACACGACAAAGCGCATGTTCGACTCGATGAATTTGAATCTCTTCGATGAGACCTTTTGCGATTGGGTGGGCATGATGTGCGCCATGGGGCGCTATCGCGTGCACTGGTTCCTGGCGTTTCTCGGTATCGATAAAGACGGCAGTCTCCGTGATGACGGCAGATTCCGGGCTTACAGCAAAGAACTTGATGAAGCGGCTCAGACCATACTCGCCCAGATGATGGTACGCGTTGCCGTGAATCTCGAGACTCTAACCGAGCGCTATCTGGAAAACGGCAATCATCTGCGTTTTGCGCTGACGCTAACGCAGATGACGCTGGAGCTCATTGCGTGCGACGACCATTGCGAGCACTTCGAGCGTGCGAGCGCTGCGATGGAGCCGTTGTTGGCACGCGCCGGTACAGCCTGAGGGTGACTGGCGGAAGCATCCTCGTCAGCTGAGCGCGGCGGCGAGCACACCGCCGCAGCCTTTGACCTCCCGGTTGGTGGCGCGCTGAATTTCACCGTCGATGAAAGGTCCATGAAGCCCGCACGCGCAGTGGCCTTCACTCAGTGTCGCCACGTCGCCCGTGATGATGAATCCCGGATAAGAAGTCGCGAACGGGTCCAGAAATCCGACCAGCCCCGTGCCGGGGGCGCCGATTTCCCCGAGAAAGGCCTCGTCGAGCACCACCACTTCCAGAAGCGGCGGTATGTGGTAGCGGCCTTCGGCACAACCTATCAGGCTGCAATTGATTTCGGCCGTCGAATAAACGTCTTTGAACGCGGCTGCACCAATGCCGAGTGTCCGTTCGATCATGGCCAACAGGTCGGCGCGCGGGATCATCTCTCTCGCAAATGACTTCCACCCGCCACCCGTCGAGACCATGCTGCCTGCCGGCAGTTCGATATTGCCGCCCAGAGCCGCGAGCTGCTGGCATAGCTGTCGCAGGTAAAACGGTGCCCCGAAGACCAGGACTCTCAACTTGTCCTCTGCGGCCGATCGCAGAAAGTCGCGCGCCTGGACGAACGGAGCGGCGCCGCCCGCGGCGTTGACGATCGTCGGGCCTGCATCCGGGCTTCCGGCGCCCAACACGCCATCGATATCCAACTCCGTATCGAACAGGTAATGGCTTCTGGCCGCCATTCTTGTAAGCCCGGCCGCTGCGCCCTGGATTCCGAGGCCAGTGCCTCTTGGGCCGGCAACCAGACACGCAAACGGCCTGGGTCTGCCATCGCTGTCCAGGAACCAGCTGGTGTCCGAATAGGTCTGGCCGTTGTTGGTGAGCGCGGCCCAGCTTTGCGCATCACGCGGTACAAACGACATCTGCCCGGACGTGCCGCTCGAATAGCTGAGCCTCACGCCGTGCCTTGCGAGGGTGTTCCGCCACGCCGACAACGTGCCCACCGCCGCTACTTCGCTTGGGATTTCACCTGAGTAGAGCGACCGGAGCCAGTGCGTCAGGTCGCCGAATTCCGCGCGCTCGGGCAGACCGGGCGCGTAAGACTTGAACAACTGGTCACTGAACATGAGCTCGTTCACTATCGTGTCGAGATCGACATCATCGCCTACCGAAAGGCTGTCGCAGAGCTCGCGGTACACCGCGATGTTCGCACGGTAGTGGCGGTGATTGCCGAGCAGCAGGGCGTGTCGAGGAATCCGCGCATCATCCACGACGTTGTCGCCGGCGGCCCAGCGTCGGGCCAGATCGAGCAGTGTTTCCCGCGCCTTCGTCGTCGCCTCATCCATACTCAGAGCACACCGTCTTCAGTCATCTGACCGATGCTTGCGTCGATCGCGCCGGCCAGACCGTCGATGTCTGCATCAGTGTGGCCAGCGGACAGATTCATCGACGGGATAGCTTTCATGTAGACGCCGTTCTCGCGCAGGTAAAACGTAAAAGCAATGAGCTTCATGAACTCAGCGGGCGAGGTGTCCTGCATCATGCCGCGATACGATGGCTCGACATCGGCGTGATCAGAGAAGCTCAGCTGCATTTGCAGCCGCGGGTTGCCCTGAATGCAGATGGGTACGGAGCGGCGTTGCCCGATCTCAGCTATCTGTTCGGCGAGACGGGCGTGGTTGCGGTCCAGGCGGGCGAGCACGTCGTCATGGTTATCGTCAAGGTATCGCATCTGAGCAAGTGCCGAGATGACGGCTACGAAATTGCATGACATCGTGCTGGCCGCCCAGACCTTGTTACCGCCGTAGTCGCGAAACATACCGGCCGTGCGCGCCGCATCGACGTATCTGGAGTCGCCCACCACCATCGACATCGGCACTCCGAGGCCGCTGGTGATCTTCCCGAAGCACGACATCGCTGGCTCGATCTCAGCCCATTGCCTGGCTCCGCCCTTTGCGATGCGGAATCCGCAGACGATTTCGTCGAGAATCAACGGCACATCCAACTCTGAGGCGAGTAACGCCAGTTCCCGCACGAACTGGCGCGCGCCGTCGAGCCAGGGGCTCGCGAACACGGGCGTTGGGTCGCACACGATGCAAGCCAGCGAATCGGCCTCCGCGCGAATGCGCTCGAGCGCGCTCGGGTCGTTGAATGCGAGCACCATGAATTCGTCGTCACCGCGCGTTGGCAGACCGCCAGTGGCCACCGACGGTGTGATCGCGTTTACCGGGTCGCCAGGCGGCATGCCGGACAGGATCATCCAGGTGTTGTGCAGGCCTATATCACGGGAACCGTGATAGCACCCTTCGAACTTCGCGACGCGCATCTTGCCGCGCGTGGCCCTCGCCATGCGTACCGCCGCCGCAATGGCTTCCCCACCCGTATGGAACATACTGACGCGATCCGCACCGGGCACCATCTCTTTGACCAGCTCGGCGAGTTCCACCTGTTCGGGGAAGAAGTGTCCGGCACCCAGGCCACGGGGCATGAGTTCGTTGACGACCTTCGCGACTGCTGGCGGATTGTGCCCCAACACGCCAGCGGTGTAGCCCATGTGGCAATCGATGTACTCGTTGCCATCGACATCCCATATCCGGCCGCCGTCCGCCCGCTCGACGCACAGCGGCAGGACCGGGGCCTCGAACGCGAGTGTAGACGGTGACCCGGGGCTCGCCTCGTAGCAGCGCCGCTGCCAGTCGGCCGAACCGGACTGTCGCTCTGCCAGACGTTGAAACAATTCACGAACCTTCGGACTGGCGCCGGCGACCATATGCATCGCCATCGTATCGAGAGGACTCAGCCCGGACGTCATCGTTTAGTTACTCCAAAATTTCATACGACCAAGTAGGATGCGGGCAAACGGACTGTGCGCCGCTGCAAAGGGACTATCTGGCTTGCCGCTCACCAATCCCACTGACGATACCGTGCGGTCGCGGCTCAGCCATTGACCCAGTTCACCAATTCGCTCATCACCCGCATGCCATCATGCGGCATGCCGGCGTAAGCGCGCTCTCCCTCACCGAGAGGCAGAACGTTCGAGACTCCACAGGCCGCCGCGGCATCACGCAAGGACGTATTCAATTCAGCCGGGTAGATGCCAAGGTTTGACACCGCCGGTGTCAGAAAGTCGACTACATCTTCGGGCTGTGCCAGCGGACGCACGACGACGAGACGCGCCATCGGGTGTTGCGAAACGTCGAACGGCTCGTCTGCGCGTGCCACGGCGGAGCGCATATTGCTGCCGCTCCCATTGACGTACCACCGGGCGCGCCTGAGCGCGGTACGCCGCAGCATCCGAAGCTGCCCCAGCGTGCTGCGTGGTAACGGCGTCGGGAGCAGCTCGTCCCACCGCTGAAGCGCAGCCTGTAGTGCTTCGCAATAGCGGTCGACGGCCGTGTCGTCGCCGACGACGTAGTGCACCAGCGATGCCGTACAGGCCTGCTGATTGGCGATCACGGTATCGATGCTGGCAAGACGGGCCACTTCCGTCGGGTCGAAGCCGGCCGGCCGCGTATCGATGAGACTGAGACCGTAACGAGGATTCAACAGAATGCTCTTGGTGCCAGCCGCTCTGGACGCCAGGCTGTTCACGGTTTCTGGAGAACCCCAGACCACCAGGCGATCGAACGCCTGCGGTGCCAACAATACATCTTCAGTCGATCGGTCGCCCCCCTTCCAGTAGACCAGTGACGTGTACCTCGTCAGCGGATGGCCAGCGTCCAAAGCGACCATCGCCGCGCCCATGAGGGACATCAACGTCGCGAGTTCAGCCGGGCTTTTGATGACGCACGCAGAGCGCGTCCCCAGGGCGCGCATGAACGACACGAATGGCACCACGGGCGCGTTGCCAGCTGTGATGTGAAGCTGCCTCGTCGGCATCGCGCGTGCTACCGGTCGACTTTCCATCAAAGTCGCAGCGGCACTGCCATCGGCTGACATTCGGGCCATGAGGCCAGCATGGGCCTTCGCGGGTACGGCCACCCACCCATCGAGGAAATCCCGTCCGCGGGAATCGGAATTACCGAGTTCGCGGTCGACTGCCTCTAAGAGGCCGTCCGGATCGAGCAGCGCCGGTAACATCGCGAAGAACATTTGCAACAGCGCGGGTTCGAAGAATCCTGTCGCTGCCTGAATACGGCTAACCTCTTCGACAGCCGCGCGGTTTTGGATCAACACATCCCGCAGGCCACCGACGTAGGCGGCGACGTCCTGACTGGTAAGTTGTGCCAAATCTCGCGCGAGCGCGCGCGGGTCGGTGTAGAGCAAACGCTCCGGTGCTATCCGGGGCAACACCTGCCAACTCATCGAATCCGAACTGGTGCCGGACAATGGTATGAACCAGGCACCTTCGGTTTGGGTAACGCCGGGGTCTTCTCCAAATCCGCGCTGCTCATCGGAAGGCGCCGGAGGCGTCGCCGCGGTTGGAAATTCCAGATCGCCCTTCACCAGTGCCGGCAAGCGCAGCAGTTTCCCGCTTTTACCCACCATGCGTTCCAGCGTGCTCGCGAACTCACTACTCAAGGTAATCGCTCATTTTCGTAGTCGGGCATCTGGCGCGAGCCCTTCGGAATCCGATGGTATATCCGGTCACGCTGGACGCACTGTCGCACACAACTTCGTAACCGGCTACACGCGCGCCTTCTGCAATTGAATGCAGCAAATTTACAACCACCTGCGCCGATCGATATCAGCTCATTCAAACCCTGAAATAGATGGGCATTATTGCGCCGAATTGTTCATTTGCGGCCGTAATATCAGTCCTTAAGTGACGATCGTCACAAACCTGAGAAACAACCTGAACAGAATACTCGCAACGTTATGAATGTGCGCTTGCGCATACAATTGGATTGGCATATATAAGGACGTGTTCTGCCTATGGTGAATGCGGAATCAAGGAATGAGCCGGCGCACCTGACGCAGACATGACTGCTCGTATTCGCGAACCAGTCGCTCTCACGTGTCTTGCAGCCCGCACTTCGGCTGCAATCATGAAGTGCATCGTCACTAAAGGAGACTCACCAATGGCGGAAATTTCGGAACAGAAATTCCTACACTGCTACGGCAACTTCCTGGTGCAAGCCTGGGGATCACCGCCTCTCAAAGCCCGCTTCAAAGATGATCCGGCAAAAGTGCTGACCGAATTCGGGCTCGACCCGAAAGGCGCAACGCTAGACGTCGTACCCCCAGGTGATCCGGCTCCGCACAAAACTGCGGAAAGCCAGTACAAGCTGTGGGTTGACGGCATTTCGTCTGGCACCATCGAATTCTACTTTCCGGAAACTCCTCCGGAAGGTTTGGAAAACATGGAGCTTTCTGACGAAGATCTCGAAGCCGTGGCCGGCGGTTGGAGTGTAAGTTGCTGCAGCTGCACACCTTGCTGCTGCTGCTAACGTAGCGCTCTAGCGAGGGCCGGCAGAACTTCTTGGATTAGCCAGGAACGCCCGCCGGCCCTTCGCTTTCCCGATCTCAACCTTTCCTCAAGAACTTTCCTGCCGTGAATAAGCAGATCCACTTTGGCGCTGCGTTATTGACCTCGTTGATCGCTGGCGCGGTTTTTGCGGCCGGCACTGAAGCGTTCAGCTTGCTTCCAGAAAATGTTGCCAACATGGCCGGTATGGTGGTCGGTGGCCTTGCGGCGGTGCTCTGGGCAACCTACGGCATGTATCAGGGCGAGTCGAAATCTGAGTGATCGCTGCGGCGTGTATCAGTAATTCCGGTCAGCTGCTCTATCCTTAAAAACGCTATCTGAAGACCTGCGCATTCATCCTGCCCTGCAGATCAGTTTTCGCTTTCTTGTCTATCGAAATTTACGGCAACCGATCGTAGCGTCGACAAATTGATTAGCTACCTTTAAGCAACCAACACAACTGTCTAACTCTCGTCTGATAGGTTCGCACCCGGCCTGGCCATTGGTACTTGAACCGTACGAGGAACGTATTCGCCTGTTACGGTCGTTACGCGCAAGCCGCACGACGGTGGTGAGCGGTATCACCGTTGGCAGCCGGAGTTGATGTGAGTCAGAGCGCTTGCCCAAAGAGCTGCGTTAACTGTCGGACCCTGATGCCGTCAAAATGACCGCAGCGCTCCCCGTGCTGCAATTCCCTGTGATCGGACGCCGCTATAGCCGACGCTGGCGCGGCCGTCGTATGACCGGCATCTCGCAGATATCGGGACAGCGGGTCAGCGTGAGCGCAGGGCAGTAGTCGGATAGTACGCCGGGGCGCTGGCGACTGTAGGAGATTGACCAGCACGGAACGGTTTGCAGAACTCGGCGAACGCCATCACTTCACGGTCGAGTTCCGGGATGAACTGGTCTTCAACCTCGATCAAGTGGTCCCAGATTGCGCGATCGAGTTCCAGACCTTCCCGGCTCGCGTCAGCCAGTGCGGCAACAAAATGCACGTTGGGTTCGGGCTCCTCGCCGCGTGGCAGCGCAATCGAGAGCCGCACGGAACACGTTTGCATATCCTTGTTCGGTACCGCCGCCGTAATGATCTTGTAATCGTATGGTTCTTCGCCCTGTAGTTCCGCGATCACGAGACCGGGGCTAAACGCCCGCGCACGGTATTCCGCGACGACGGGTCCCAGGTTCTGGGTGCCGGCGCCCCAGGACGAGCGCGGGATTTGAAAGTCTCCCCGGACTTTCAGCGCGCCGTCTTCCGAATCGACGAGATCCAGCTTTGGAACCGACACGAGGCCGTGTACGGCTTTGAAGTGCGTGCGATCGAAGCCATTCTCCATGACCATCTCGATATTCGTCGCGACTTGCAAAGAGAAGCCCTTGGCGAATTGATAATCGCGATCGATTTCACGGAGCGCCCTCGGCAGATCGGTGGTCTCCTGATCGGACAGCCGGGCGAATACCATGCCACCCATTTCGATCACTTCGTACTCACGGATCTTCAGGCGTGCCGCGTTGTCCGCGCCAATGCAGATTCGATGATGGTGGAACGGGCAACGAATGAAGTTGCCTTCCAATTCCCCCCCAAAGCCCAGATGGGCGCCACGGTGGGGGCATGCTGCATCAGCGACACGAATCCCCTCTTCGGATTTGATAGCGATGAGGGGCCGTGTACCGAACTCCAGCGGCGTAACGCCGTCTTCAAGTTCGTCTGCAAACGCCAGCTGATACCAGCCGTGCGCATACATCGGGCTCGTGTTGATGTCGTGTGCTCCCGAACCGTTATCAGGCGCGGCTCGCCATGCCCAGGACCTTCAGGGCAAGGGCGATGTTGGGGTCGATAATGGCCGCGTCGCGTTCCGCAACCGCGTTCATCATCATCGGGCTCTCTGCGTCGTAGTAGTTGTCGGCAAATACCTGGTACAGATTTTCGAACTGTGCCATGAACTCTTCATACGGCAGCTTGGTCTTCGTCACCGGATGTTGCAGATCGAAGTAATCCCAGTTGGGACGGCCGTTCGGCTGAAGCTCCAGCACATTGTCGTACGTGTTGCCCGTGCCAGGGATCGGCGTCCAAATCGTGAACGAGGGGTAGTCAACTTCGTTCTCGCGAATGAAGCGAATGACTTCCTCGAACTCCTCTTCACCGTAGTTCGGGTGGATGATGAAGTTGCAGAACAGGCTGATGCCGACTTCCTTGGCACCTTCCAGGCCCTGGATGATCTGATCGCGCTGCTGACGTTTGTTGTAGGACGCGAGTTCGTGGTCAAAAATGGTTTCCACGCCGATCAACAGACGGCGGAGCCCGATGCGAGACCAGCGCCGCATCAGGTCCAGATCCTTCAACAGCGAGTCGATGCGGCAATACGAGAAGAACTGTTTCTGGATGCCGGCCTCTTCGATCGCCTCAGCCATCATGTTCATGCGGCGCGAGTTAACAAACGGCTCGTCGTCCACGATGAAGATATTCTTCTCGGGAATGTTGCGCATTTCCTCGACGACGCATTCGATGTCGCGCTTGTAATAGCGCCCATCCATGATGCGCCACAGGGCGCAGAACGAGCAGCGATACGGACAACCAACCGTTGTGCGCATGAGGGCGATAGGCTTCATCCAGTCGATGAAGTACTGATCGCGGTCAGCGGGGATCAGCGTTCGATCGGGAGGTGGAATCTGATCGATGTCGAACTTGAGCGGATCGGCACCCAGCTCGAACTCTCCATTTACGCGTGACCAGACGCCCGGCAGGTCGCGAACCGGACGGTCTTCCGCGAGGCAGTTCAGAATGTCTTTGAAAGGGCCGGTACCTTCGCCCTTCACGACGAAATCCATCTGCGGTTCGAAGAAATCAACCGGCTCCAACGTTGCATGGTGACCGCCGACGATGGTCAGGCAGTCCGGGTTGAAGAGCTTCGCGCGGGCGCAGATTTCGAGGCAACGCAGCACGTGCATTGAGTACCCGGTGACGCCAACGACATCGGGATGGACCCGTTGCAGCGTCGCATCGAGTTCGTTGCCGTGCAGGCGTAGATCGAGCAGCGTGACTTCGTGGCCCAGGTCGCGACCGACGGCAGCGATGTACTCGAGTGCAATGGGCTCTGCGATGGCACCTTTGTCACCCCAGCCGATGATTTCCTTCTTCGCGTTCGGGTATACGAGCAGAATGCGCATTGGGTGATGTCCTCTGTCCCTGCCGTTTGTGTTTTGAGCGCTGTCTGCTTGATGTGGAGGCAAGGCCTGACAGGGCTAAACTAACTGTAGATCAAGCGCCGATTACACGCCCAACATATCGCAATCGCGATGGTGGATGAAAGTGCGCGTGTGCTTACCCTTACACCTCGCATGTTGTGAGGCTGTGACGGGGTTCGCAAAGGTCCGTTCGAGTAGTGTCGAACCGCAGCATAAACTGCCCGGATCGCGATACAGCGTGACTAAACTCACGTATTCGGCAAGAACTTGCCTTGCTGCCGCGATATTGCATTCCGAATCAACCGCATCCTCCGGTCACTTTTACGACGAGAGTTGTGCATCGATACGTCGAAATGAGACGTTCGTCACTGCCTCGTGTGGGCATCGTCTGAACGTAGGACGCCGACTGTCCGCCTGCTTGTCGATGCTGGTGCGTTCAGTCGTATCGCGCACCAAGGCAGATCACAAGACGTTGCCCGACTGGGCAAAGGCCTCTGCCAAAACTCTCAACTCTGTGCCGAGGCGGGGTTTGTCGATCAACGCGTCTTCCTGACCCAGCCGTGCGAGAGCCTCGAAAACGCTGAGTTTCTCTTGTTCCATTTTGCGTTCGAGATTTTGTTTGAACGCGACCTGCGCTCTGTGCAGTGCCATCAGAGAGAATTTGATTCGCGCTGATGCGGCCACGGCTGCGCAGAGCGTCAGAAAGTTCGACATTTCAGCGAACGACAACGTTTGTATCTGACATGCGCGGGGTGAGCCAGACAGCACTTCGACAATTTCGAAAGGTGTGCACTCGATATCGATATCGATGACACCACCGTGTGCATCGAAGACGGGCATCAGCGGATATAGACGACACAGGGTGGGGCGCGTGGTCTGCTCACACGGACAGCCTTCAGCCGCAACGGACAAGGTTTCGAAGACGTAGGAAAAGCCCTCGGACTCGACGGTCTGCAGTTCGAGCGTGATGTCGTCGTATTGCTGCAGGTAGCCGCGGGCTTCCAGGTACTGATACTCGCCGGCCAGCATCGGGATCTTCTGCTGGCCCCGGTCGGGTGAATAGTTTCGGTATCGGCTGAAATGGCAACAGTGCGCATCTCCGCAGAACTCCCAGCAACCCGGAACATATCTCAGGTCTGTGGCGTAGATTGCATCAAAGCAGTCGAATTCGTCAGCCACCTTTTCTCTGTTCCTTCATCGGTCCGGATGCGGCAAAGGGCACTCGCAATCGGGTCTGGCGCGTGTCCGGCCTCAGCGCTGCCCGGCCAGAATACTGGAAGCGATGGTTTGCACGCCGTCGGCGTACAGCGGCCACAGACGCATCGCCTGTGAGTCCCAGGTGATCGCGTAGGTACCGTCGTTGGAAAATCGGGCGCGATGTTCTCCGCTCGTACCCGTGAAACGCGCCAGGCGCCGCTGCCTGCGGAGATCGAAGAGCGCCAGTTCACCCTGATGGGTTCTGGCGATCAGCGTACCGCGGTCCGCTGACGTATCTATGACGGTCGAGACCGGCTTCCACATCGGTGCGCTGTCGTGCAGCCGCGAACCATCGCGGTACGGTACGAGCCGGCCGTCACCACCGGCCAGCGTCACGGCGCTCTTGAATGGCTTCAGCGGCAGTCGCGTGGTGCTGCGGTCCCCGGACGTGGCGTCCCCGCTGAGCGCAATGCTGCGCAGATCGCCATCCGCGCTTTCGGTCAGAACCGCCGAGTTGTCCAGCGTGAAGCCGATGATCTTGGCGTCGGTCTTCCGTTTGAGCAGCGTTGCGCCGCTGTCCGCTTCGTAGACGATGAGCGCCTGTGCGTCCCGGCCGAGTAACAGCCGCTGACCGTCCGACGAGAACGCGAGACGCGTAGGCAACTCGGTGAGTGCACAGTTTGTCGCACCGAACAGCGACTGACGCTGTGGCTTGCACACGGCGCCACGTTCGTCTTCGTAGAGTTCCAGCAGTGCGTCGCGCACCGAGTGCAGAGCACGCCGCTCGGCGCGGCCGTCGTCAAAGGTCCAGATTTGCATCTGGTCGTCGGCGTCGAACAAGCCGAGGTAGGTACCGTCCGGACTCGCCACGAAACTGCGGATTCGGGTACGGCCGAGCGGTAGGGTGCCGAGCTGTCGTCGGGTCTCAGAGTCGTAAACTTCGGTTTCGCCAGACCCCTCGTGTACCAGCGCTACCATTTGCTCGCCATCCGGCGTGACGGCGGCGACGCGCCCCGGGAGCGTCTGGATGGCGCCGGTCTGGAGGGCCCGTCCGTCCCCCGGTTCCCACCGAATCGCCTGCGCGCCCGAAGCGGTAACGATCCGTCCGTTGCGTCGATAAGCCTGGGTCAACGTCTCCCAATGCTGGGCCGTAACGGCTCTGGCCCTGGCATCCAGAGGCAGCGCGTGAAGCCGGTGTCGCCGGTCTGTTGCCAGCAGATGATGACCGTCGCCGTGCCAGTCGAGTCGGTCGGCCGGTGCGGTTAGCCGCCAGCGCGCCGCGCCGCCGATCGGGGTTAGCGCGTCCCGCGTCACCACCTGACCATCGGCGGTTGCGATCGCCAGTTGACTACCGCCGGGACGCCATGCGAGGGCTGTGACCGTCGTATCGAGCTGATGCGATGTCAGCGGTTGGTTGTTGATGTCCACAACCGTGACCTGCTGACCCAGGGCCATCGCGATGTGACCGCTTTCGCCGTCCATCGCGACCAGCGTGTTCTTGCCGGGCACGGTCAACGTGCGCACGCGGTTCAGGTCTTCCATCGCCCAGAGGCTTGCGGTTTGCGCTCCGCGCGCCAGCAGAAAACGGCCGGCACCGACGTAGTGAACCTGTTCGATGTCGTGATTCGATGCGACCGACGTCAGTTCCTCGCCCGTGTCCAGACTCCGGTGCTCCAGCACGCGCCCGAACGAGAGCGTGACGAAGCGCCGGCGGATCGGATCGACCCTCACAGGCTGGAGTTCATAGTCGAGATCGAGGCGAAAGACGGGCGCTCCGCGCCGGATGTCGACCGCCGTGATGGTGTCCGCCAGATTGCGTACCAGGAGCATGTCGCCGGCCATCGTAACGGCGTCTGGAAGGCCGGCGTCGGCAGTCAGTTCGGCGACGGGCCGCAACTGCGCATCGAAGATGATCACCTGCCCGTCCATTTCGAGCACGAGTCGATCATTGCGCGCGGCCGTCAGGGCGAGGTGTTCGGCGGCGGCGTCTGCCCGGGCCGGGTGTCGCACCGCGATCCGGCGCCCATCGGGCCTCCACACCGTCACAACCCCGGTGCGTGTCAGCGTCGCCAGATTGCGGTCGAGCGCCGCCATGTCGACCACGGCGTCCCGGTGTAGCAAAGTGGCTGCCGTGCCGCCGTGCTCGAGGTTCACGATCCGCACGGCATGATGATGGCCGCCGAGCGCGAGGTGCTGTCCACCGAGCGGTATCACGACCGGGTGCGTGCTGGCCGACGGCAACGATGCGAGGCTCAATCCCGTATCGCTATCCCATAGGTAGCGCTCACCCCCCTCCGAGCGGGTGAGCAGCCGGTGCCGGTCGATAAAAGTCGCCGACGCAAGGACGCCGCGCTGGCGACCGGGCTGAACCCACCTCTCGCCGGGTTGCTGCAAATTGGATGCATGCATGACCCGCAGGGGCTGCTCGGCGAGTTCCGACCCGACGATCTGGGTCAGAACGGCGTGCCCGCCCGGTCCACTGGTCAGCCACTGGCGGCCATCCCGTGACAAGGTCAGATGAGTGTGTCCGGGTCGAGGCGACAGGCGCAACGGGCGCTGTTGCAGCAGGCTGCTGTGTACTTCGAGGGTTTTTGTGCCCAAAACGGCCCTGGTCGTGCCCCCAGGGCTGACGGCCGCGCTGCGTACGACGCCGGGGCGACTGGCGAATTCCGCGACCGCGGTGCGGCGATGACTGTCCCAGACGCTGACGCGGCCGCCTCCCGAGACGATGGCGTAGGCGCCGCCATGGGCCAGCACGCTGGCTTCTGCGTCGGTCATGTCCAACAGATCGCCGACTTCGGGCTCGAGTACCTGCGCCGGGTTTCCGTTCACGAGCAGGCGTGCGAGGTCCGCATGGGCGCCTCGGGTGTCGCCGTCGAAGACGATGTCGGCGCTGCGCAGCCGCCACGCGCGCGGTTGCGCCCAGACCGCTGCGTGCAGCGCTGCCAGGGCTTCATCCTGCCGGACACCGTTGGCCGCTGAACGATTGGCGGCTTCGATGCCGAGATGGATCCCGTTTAGAGAATCGCCGGCGTCGGTCTGTTTCTGACTGAGCCTTGCGAAGGAGCTGACGCGGCTGGCGACGGCCTGCTGTGAACGTTCCAGGGCGAGTCGATCCAATTCGAGCTGTGCTTCGCGCCCCTCGATGACCAGCAGGCTCGCGCCCAGCACCACGAGTACCAGAGCCGCGGCACCCAGCCAGCCCCGGCGCCGCTGACGGCGGGCCGAGTTGGCCGCCAGATCGGCTGCCTGTCGCTCGCGTTCAACCTGCGCCAGAGACGCGCCAATGAATGCCGCTTCCAGATCGTTGAGTTCGCCGGCGATGGCGGCGACCTCTGCGCCGCGCGACAGCAAGGGCCCGTCGGGCAACAGCAAGCCTGGCGGGCGGCCTTCCACGTCCCAGGACCGCGCGGTCGTCGCCAGCCGCGCGCGGGCGCGCAGGTAATCGACGTTTTCCCGGACCCAGGCGCGGGCACGCTCCCAATTTCTGAGCAACGCTTCGTGCGCAACCCGTACCGTGGGCTCGCCGGAGACGGCTAGCGGACCGGCACGTGTTGCGACGATGTCCTCGCCCGCGTCTCGCGCTCCTGCGCCGATTGCGTCGCCGTCGTTCGTCCGAGCCGCCGCAAACAAGGCCGGGTCACCGCCCTCTACAACCAGCAAACGCGCATCCAGAAACCGTTGTGTCAGTTCCGCGCGTTCTGATGTCGCAGTAGCCGCTGACCAACGGCAGCGACGCGCCGCAACGCTTTCGGTCTCATCACTCTGGATGGTCACGAGCGCGCGGAGCAGGTTCGGCAGTTCGGCCTGACAGCCGGGCTTCAAACGGTTGAAGATCGCATCGGCCTGGCGCGTTATCGCGCCCTCCATGCCGCCGAGCTCGGCGTACGCGGAATAGGTAAGCAGATTGCCTTCGCGCTTCTCGAAAAGCTGCTCTAGCGTAAAGGACAGAAGCGGCAGGATCGCGGGTTCGCCAACGGCCGACTGGCGTAGTACCTCATCCAGACTGATGCCATTGTCGTCCTGCTCGAAGCGCAGGCCCGCCGCTTTCGCCGGTAGTTCGATCATCTGACCGATCTCTTCGCCCGATGCGGGGCCAAGATGCAGCTGGCCGTTTCCGCGCATCAGTTCGACGAGCTCCGGCAGGGTTTCGCACTGCGCGTAGAAGTCGCTGCGCATCGTGCCCAATACCCAGGTGTGTTCGCTGCGCACCAGCGAGGCCAGCAGGGACACGTTGGCTTTGCGCGTGTCGTCGGTCAGTGGCAACGAGAACAGTTCTTCGAACTGGTCGATGACGATGACCAGCCGTACGTGCAGATCGTCGCGGTATCCCACCCGCTGCTTGATGCTCGTCAGGGTCGAGAAGATCAGCGTCTCCAGCGCGTGCGGATTAGCGGTGACGCGCAGCGCCAGCGCGTCGATTTCAGCGGTGTCGGCGGCGAGTTCCGTGAGGCAGCTCGCAGACAGCAAGGCCCGCAGCAGGCCAGCCGTGAGGTCACCCTGCTCGTCGGATGGTTTGAACACACACCAGCGGCACTCGGCGACCTGCGGTACGACGCCAGGCGTCAACAACATGGGCAGCAGGCCTGCTTTGACCAGCGAGGATTTGCCGCTACCGCTGGTGCCGAGCAGCATCATGAAGGGCACGTGCGCTTCCACCTGCGCCTGGAACTGATAGAACGCTTCGGTGCGGGCGCGATTGCGTCCGAAGAAGATGTCCGCGTGTTCGAGATCGAACGACTGGAGGCCGCGAAACGGCGAGCCGCGATGCCACACGACTGGCTGCTCGCCTGCGTCGTCTACCGCGTTGCTTACGTGTTTGCGCAACAGTCCGGAAAGGTGCGTGTAGACCAGCTCCTCGAGATCGTCGAGCCCGTGAAACGGCCAGTACGCATTCTTGAACGTCAGATTGTCGTCCTGGTTGTGGAAGTGCTCGATAAAGAACTCGTCGACTTTCCGTTTTTGCTCCTGTGCGATGGTCAGAGCGCGCTCATCGTCCAGTGAGACCTGTACCGGTGCCTGCTTCCGATAGAACATGATCTCGGGCTTGCCAGTACGCGCAAACGCCTGCGCCGCGATCTGATACTCCCACTCGGTGCCGGTTACGCCACTGGAGCCGTCGGCGTGCCGGAACTTGTCCTCCGGCAACGGCGAGCCCACGCGCGACCAGAGCATGCACAGCACGATGTCGCAGTCGGCCGGGCTCACCAGGCCCTCCTGAAAATGCTCCGTGGCGAGCAGCGGTTCGTGCTCCCACAGCACCGGGCTGACAGGGAAGTGATGCTTGAACTCGCTCGCCAGCCGGCTGATGACCTGGAGCACGATCTTGCGCTCCGGGGCCAGGTCCGATGGCGATGAGATAAATATGCGCATGGCCCCGGCATTGTACGCGTGCGGGTGGTGGCGCAAGAAACAAACCCGTCACGTTTCAGGCCTGCGTATGCAGCGACCTCAAAGCCGCTAAACTGGCGCACCTGTGATGCACGTTCGAATCGCGCTGGGCACGTACCCAGCCCCGACTTGGTCGGTCTCGAGCGCAATCGGCAAGGTGAACACCGCCGCATGATCGGGATGCCACGGTTTCTGTTTCCGGCCGTCAAGATCGTCGGCTGGCTCGCGCTGTCGGTGCTTGCACCGGTAGCCGTCGCGGCCGTCATCGGCGCGGCTATCGAATCCGGACAGGAGCCGTGGTCGGAGCGCCACGAGATATTGCAGCATGAGTTCCGCCGGGTCGACGAAACCTTGCGCGAAGACGCCGCGCTCAGGCGTCAGAGCCGGCGATTGCTCGACGCCGTAGAGCTCAGGCGCGCGCAGCGCGCCCGCGCGCTCGCGTCGCGAAGTCTGCTCGTTGCGCTGGCCGAATTTCCCGAAGCGGTGGCCGTGACGCGGGTCGATTGGCGCGCCGAGGCCACGACCCTGGAGGGCATCGCGACAACCGGTCTGGCGCTGGACGTACTGTTGGCCCGGCTACACCAGGATTTCGACGGCACCGTGAGGCTGGAGAGCGTGACTTCCGTGTCCGCGGCCGGGCGCGCCCAGGGCGGGGTGCCGGCAGAGGCGATCGTCGACGAGCACCCCCGCTGGTTTCGCCTTACTTGGCTGCCGTCACGCGCCGTGAAGTCAGACGCAGGTGAGGGATGAGAGGCGCGCTACCCTCTCGTCACCGGGAAGCCGTGGCGCCGGGGATTTCGGGTTGAGTGCCGTGCGTCGCTACGCCTGGTGGCTGATGCTCTTCGTCGGGTTCCTGTCGGGTACCGCGGTCGGCTACGCCGGGCTTATCGAGCCGGAGCTGCGGGACCTGGGAGGACTTGAACGGCGCGAGCGGTCGATGCTCCAGGACCTCACCAAGCGGTATGCACGCGCGGTCCAATTGCCCGTCAGACAACGTCATTACGAAGACGCACACGCGGCCTTGCAGTCTCTCCTGCCATTTGTCGACGGCATTGACGCAACGGCTGCCGGAGTGCACGCAAGGGAGGCATGGCAGGCCGCAGATGGGCCGGCTTTGAAGCGTCTGGAGCTGACGTCGACCGCGGATCACGATGTTTACGTCAGCTACCGGTTTCTGGTCGAGTTCAGCGCGAGCTATCGAGACACCGTGGCTGCGTTCGAACGCCTGGCGTCAGCCGGTCCGGTACTGGTGCCCGCGCGAATTACGATCGAGCCCGGTACGGGCGGCGTCGACGTGGTAGCGGAATTCGAGTACCTCACGTTACCGTCTGAGCGCGGCTCGACCGGGGGCAAGCGCAGATGACCCCCGCGAACGCCGATCTGGCCTTGAACTCGCCGCGCGCGCCGGTGCGCGCGCGGGCCGCGGCGGCGTGCGCCCTGATGGCGCTGGCGCTCGTCGGCTGCCGGGCACCCGAGACCGATCTGGAACAGCTGATTCGCGAGGTGCGGGCCCAGCGCCCGGTCGCGGTGGAGCCACTCGAAGTCGGCATTGCGCCGCTGCCCCCGCTCGCACCACCTGCCCGCGATCCGTTCTTGCGTCGTGAACGTGTGGTGACCGATGCGAATGCCGCGGTGAGCGCGGCGTGTGACGATTCCCATCTGCCGACCGAGTCGTACACGAACCTCCGTTATGCCGCGCCCATGACGTCGGCCGGCCGTGCCGGTGCGGTTCTGGCAGTGGCAGACGGGCGGCTGTATCACCTACTGGTCGGTGAGCGGTTCGCAAGTGCCTGTGCCGAACTCCGCTCGGTCGACAAGGCGCGTGCGGTGATCGAGGTGCGCGGCCGCCTGCTCGAATTGCCGAACACAGGGTTGCCCGGCCAGTAATTCCTTTACCGGAAACGCCAATAGATGCCCCGGAGAATTGAAAGATCACACGCTTGATGGTGCTGGCCGGGACAGTTGTCGTCAGCTGCGGCGTGGCGGCACGTGAAAGTTACCCCATGCAGAACTGGGCCGGGGCTGAATTCCCGCCGGTCGACGGCGACCACGCGCGCGAACGCGGCAGGTTCATTTGCGCGTATATTGACGCCAGTCTGCGCCAGACGGGGTGATGCAAATAGCCGTCCGGACAACCGCACCACAGTGTCGATGTGTTGGCTTCGTGCCATCGCTCAGCGGCAACCTGATGACCCAGTTCGCCATGCACAGCCTGACCTTTCGATCGCGCTGCCGAGCTCTGCCGGCAATGCTCTGGCGTTCGTTGCCGGCTGTATCCGGCCATGCGTAGCGGTGACCCGCTGCCGCGCCTTGCGCGCCTGATCGCCACCTGCGCTGCCGACGCCGGGCTGGATGCGGCCGAACGCGATCGGCGCGACGCTGATATCGCCCGTGAACTCGATCCGGCAAGCAGCCCGCAAGAGCGCATCGATCGGTGGCTGACGCGCGTTTCACCGTCATCCGAGCGCGGCGTTGAAGTACCGCTCGGAGCGGCCGGGACGGTGTCGATACTGGCGGGTGCGGGGCTTGGCCTGTTGAGCGCGGTGACGCTGTTCTACTACGACGGCAGCGGCCGCGTGAACGCACTCGCCGTGATGGGATTCCTGACCGCGTTTCCGGTCTTGCTCCTCGCGCTGTCATGGTTGTCCTGTCTGTCGATAACCGGCGCACGCGTGTGGCCCGTGCTGGGCAGCCTGGTCGCGGGTCTCGCGCGGCTGTCTCCCGGGCGCCTGACGGCCTGGCTGGCCGCACGCATGTCTCGGGACGAACTGGAACACCTGAAGCTGCTTGCGCCCCGGGAGGGCGCCGACCCTCCCTTGCAGCGCGTGCGAGTCTGGTTTTTTGCCCGGTGGTCGCATCTCGTCGGCACCGGCTATTTCGCCGGGGCCCTGATCGGCATGTTCCTGCTGGTCGTGTTCTCGGACCTCGTGTTCGGGTGGAGTACGACGCTCGAGATCGAATCAGGTCGCCTGTACAGGCTTGTCGAACTGATGGCGCTGCCATGGGCATGGATCTGGCCGGCCGCCAGTCCGTCGCAGGAGCTGGTCGCGGCGAGCCAGTACTTCCGGGCTGCGGCTCCCGTAGAGGATGTCGAGAAACTGGCGGCGCTCGGTCAATGGTGGCCGTTCCTGCTGATGTCGGTACTGACTTACGGGTGGTTGCCCCGTGCCGTGAGCGCGGCCCTTTGTGCGCGCCTGTTGCATCGTGCGAGCGCGCGGGCGTTCGTCGCGAGTGCCGCGAGTCGCCATCTGCTCGAGCGTTTGTCCGCACCGCCGGGCCCGGCCGCGGCGGGGCTGGCACGGCAGTCCCGCAGTTCCAGCCCGGCGCGTGATGAACTGTCGGCCAGCCGGGTGGACGTCGTCGTGAACTGGGCGCAGCTCGCGATCGATGACGACGTTCTGCGCGCGACGTTCGGCGCACACCGGATCGAGTCGGCCGGTGGGGTGTGCACCATCGATGAAGACGATGCGGTCGTGGCGGCGGTGAGCGAAGGGGCGACCACGGTCGTGCTCTGCAAGGCCTGGGAACCTCCGCTGCTCGAGCTGCACGATTTCGCGGCCGCGCTGCACGCGCGCAGTGGGGCGAGCGTGTATGTTGTTCCCGTCGTGATCGAAGGCGGGCGTCCCGGCGCGCCCGCGCCTCGCGATGCCGAGGTCTGGTCCCGTTCTTTCTCCGTCTCCGGAGTTACGCTCACTCTGGATGGCGGCGCCTTCGCCGTTTCGGGCGGCGGCGCGCATCAGCAAGCGGATGTGACGCCGTGAGGGCGCTGCCGCTGTTCGCCATCGTCGGGCATCCGAACAAGGGCAAGTCGTCGTTGGTCGCGACGCTCGCAAACAACGAAACGGTGCCCATCGCCGCAGAGTCAGGCACGACCAGGCACGCGGATCGCTACCCAATGACGGTCCTCGGCGAAACCCTCTACGAACTGGTGGATACCCCCGGCTTCCAACGCGCGCGCCGCGTTCTCGCGTGGCTGGAGCAGCACGCCGCCAGCGCGGCCGAGCGTCCTGAGGCGGTCCGGCGGTTTGTCGTAGAAAACCATACGGATCCGATGTTCGAGGCTGAATGCGCGCTGCTCGCGCCGATTTCGGACGGCGCCGGCATCATCTACGTTGTCGATGGCGCGGTGCCATACGGGCCCGAATACGAAGCCGAGATGGAGATTCTGCGCTGGTCGGGCCGTCCTTCGCTCGCCGTGATCAATCCGATCGGTGCGCGCACGTACGTGTCCGCCTGGCGCGACGCGTTGGGCCAGTACTTCAAGGTTGTCCGGGAAGTTGACGTACTGGCGGCCGGCGTCGAGCAACGGCTCGATCTGCTGCGTGCGTTTGGCGAACTCGACGAAGCCTGGAAGCCTACGCTCAAGCGCGCCGTACAGGTGCTTGGCGACGAGCGCGACCGTGCCGAGCGGCGCGCCGCCGAGATCATCGCCGGAATGCTGGCGGATGCCCTGACGATCCGGCTGGCAGCACCGTTGGCGGCAGACGCCGACGAAGCGAACTTGCGCCAACGGCTGGAAGACGATCTTCGAGCCGCCCTGCGCCGGGCTGAGCTGAATGCCCGACAGGAGATCGAACGGCTCTACCAGCATCACGGCCTGGAACGTCAGGAGCAGGCGCTCGAATTTCTGGAGGCTGACCTGTTCGAGAGCCGAACGTGGGCGCTGTTTGGTTTGGATCGGCTTACGCTGGCTGGCCTCGGCGGAACGGGCGGGGCAGCGGCCGGACTCGGGCTGGATGCGCTGGTCGGTGGAGCTTCCTTGTTTGCCGGCGCGGCCATTGGTGCGGTCGCCGGTAGCGCCGCGGCATGGTTTGCAGCCGACCAGCTGGCCGGATTCGAGCGCGATGATCTGCCGTTCGGTGAGCAGCAGCTCACGGTGAGCGCCGGTAAGAGCCGCAACCTGCCGTTCGTGCTGTTGGGGCGCGCCCGGTTGCACCATCGACTGGTCTCCCGCCGGTCGCACGCCGAGCGCGGCACGCTCGTCCTCGACAGCGAAGCCAATCCGGTAGGAGAGCTGGAATCCGAAGAGCGTAGTCAGCTCGGTCGGATATTTGCGAAACTGGGCGAACTTTCCGCCGATGCGCCGCAGTCATTGCTGGACGAATTGCGGGGTAGCGTCGCGGCACTCATCAAGCCGGCCAAGCCCGAGTAGATGTTTAGCCGGCGCGACGCCGCTTCGCTGCGTTGTACGCGAGCGCCTGGACACAGCCCGGATTCTCTCCCGGATGAACGATAAAGCTGACTACGATCCGGCCGCCGTGCCAATCCGGCCCGCGGCGACGGTCATGATCGTCGCAGACCGTCCCGACCTGCAGGTTCTGATGATCGAGCGCAACGCCAGCATGGTCTTCGCCGGCGGCATGTGGGTGTTTCCCGGCGGGGCGGTGGACCCCGGTGAAGCTGATGAGTTCGAGGCGTACTGCGACGGTCTCGACGACATCGCCGCGAGCGAGGTGCTCGGCGTGGAATCGGGAGGGCTCGCATATTGGGTTGCGGCGCTCCGCGAGAATCTGGAAGAGGCGGGCTTGCTGCTCGGCTGGCGACGCGATGGCGTCGCACTCGATGCCGCGACCCTGCGGCGCGACCGCGAACGTCTGAATGCGGGCGAGCTGACATTCCTCGAACTGGTGCGCCGTCAAGGCCTCACGCTCGACACTGGCGCCGTACACTATGTGTCTCACTGGATTACACCGCTCGGTCCACCGCGTCGGTTTTCCGCGCGTTTCTTCGTCAGCAGTCCGCCCGCGGGTCAGGACGTGCAACACGACGAGTCGGAGACGGTCGGCTGGGCCTGGATGTCACCGAAACGAGCATTGGAGCAGTTCGAACGGGGCGAGATGGTCATGATGACCCCGACCGTACGCATGCTGCGCTGTCTCGCGTGGTTTGACTCCGCTGCGGACGTTCTGGCGGCCGGACGTGCCCGACAGCCGGACGAGCAGTGCCGGGTACGGTATGAAGCAGACGGCTCCTACACAGTCGTGCTGCCTGGTGACCGGGGCTACGAAGAGGGAGACCGAACGCGTGAGACCGGCTGGGTACGCTTGCGGCCGATCTCCTGAGCGCGTTGCGACCAAAGACCCCGGCTACGTAGCTTTATCACTGTATTTCAGGAACCACAGAGATTTTCTGACTGGCCGTTGCGGCCAGTGTTGTTACGAGACCCGAAGAGGAGAGCGAGAATATGGCAGACGTGAAACTGGAACCGATCGATACGATCACCCCGGCCGCGCGCAGGCTGGAAGGTCAGACGATCATCCTGACCGGTGGCGGCAATGGCATCGGTCGCGCCGCGGTCGAGCGATTTGCGGCGGAAGGCGCCAACGTGGTTGTCAACGACATCAACCCGGCGGTGGCAGACGCGGTAGCGGCGCAACTGTGCGAGCGCTACGGCGACGGCTGCGCCATGGGTTTCGGCGGTGACGTAACGGCCGAGGGATTCAACTCCGGCATGGTCGAGAAGACCGTCGAACGATATGGCGAGCTCGACTCTATCGTCTGCAACGCTGGCGTGACCCGCGACTCTGCGCTGTCGCGCATGACCCGCGATTCGTGGGACCAGACCATCGCGTTGCACATGTCCGCGCCCATGGAACTGGCGCAGGCGGCGCTGCACGCGTGGCGTACCGCCAAAGACCCGCACCGTCGCCGCAACGCGGTGTTCACGACCAGCGTGTCGGCGTTTGGCAACGACGGCCAGTCGTCCTACGCGGCTGCCAAAGCCGGTGTGCTCGGTTTCATGAGTACCTTCGCGACGGAATGCCGCCAGCGCTACCGGCTGCCGCGTGTGAACGTCAACGCCATCGGCTACGGCCCGATCCTGACCCGCATGACGCAGGAAGGAAAAGAAGATATCGACGTTGGTGGTGAAGCGGTCACGATGGGCTTGCCGGAAGGTGCCCACGACGCGATCCACGAGCGCGTGCTGCTCGGCCGAATGGCGGATCCGTCTGAGGCGGCGGCCGGGATCTACTTCCTGGTTGGCCCGGACTCCTCTTTCTACACCGGCAAGATTCTGTGGATCGACGGCGGCACGTCGAAGCTCATCCGCTCCTGAACGCCATCGCGGTTGCGGAGCCCGGTAAGCCGGGCTCCGCAGCCTCGCGCGGCGCGCGCATGCAAAGCGGGCCGCGCCCTATCGCGCATCGCCTCACGAGGCAGCGGGCAGGCGCCTCTCACTCTGCCCCTTCAGATCAGACCGTACGCCCGGCTACGGTGATGAAGACGACGCTTTGAGCGCACGCGACTCGGCATCGCCGGCGGCTATCGATGTGCGGGTGTCACTGTGGCTGCTCGCAACAGGTGCGTTCGTGTCGGGGACGGCAATTCGGGTCGTCGAGCCGATGCTCCCGAAGTTGGTCGAAGAGTTCGGCACCACGCGTGCCGAAGCGGCCGGCGTCATTACGGCGTTTGCGCTCGCGTACGGTTTTTTCCAACTTGTGCACGGGCCGCTCGGCGACCGGCTCGGCAAGCTCAGAATGATCGGTGGCGCGCTGATTCTGGCCGGTCTCGCAACATTCGGTTGTGCCACCGCAGCCACGCTTGAGACCCTTGCGCTGTATCGCTTTCTGGCCGGTATGACAGCTGGTGCGGTGATTCCGTTGTCGTTTGCATTCATCGGCGACAACATTCCGTTCGAGTCGCGCCAGGCTGTATTGGGCCAGTTCATCTCTGGAATCTTGCTCGGCGGCATTCTCGGCCCGCTGCTCGGCGGACTCTTCAGTGACTGGTTGGGCTGGCGCTACACGTTCTTCGTTCCGGGTGCAGCGTTTCTGGCCATCGGCGCCGCGCTCGCGTGGCGCGCACGGCGTGAACGGGTTGACCGCGGCCAACACACCCGCGGCGTACTCGCCGTCTACGGGATGCTGTTGCGGGTTCCGGGGGTGCGCGCACTGTGCCTGTTCGTCGCGCTTGAAAGTGTGCTGTTCCACTGCGCGTTCGCGTATTTCGGCGTGTACATGCGCGAAACCTTCGCGTTCAGTTTTACCGTGATCGGGCTCTGTGTTGCTGGCTTCGGTCTGGGCGGTCTCGGCTACAGCGCTTCCGTGCGCTGGCTGGTGCAGCATGTCGGCCAGCCACGGATGGTTCTCATCGGCGGTTTGCTGCTCTGTTTGATGTTTGCGCTGATGGTGCTGTGGCCGCGCGAGTGGCTGATGGCGCCTCTCATCATGCTCGGTGGATACGCGTTCAACATGATGCACAACACGATGCAGACGCTTTCGACCGAGATGGCGCCCGGGTCGCGCGGTGCGGGCGTTGCATTGTTCGCGTTTTCCCTGTTCTTCGGTCAGGCGATTGGGGTCGCCGTCGGCGGCGACACCATCGATGCATTCGGGTACCTGCCGGTATTTCTGTGCGTGGGCGCCGGCATGGCCGTGTTGGGGTACCAGTTCGGCCGGTGGGTGCGCGCAGGCGGTGTACGGCCCGGGAGCTGAGGCCGGCGCCTCGGCACGCGTCTTAGGTGCCTCAGGTGCCCAGTCCGAAAATCGTGGTGACCCGCTGCGTCTCGTGCATGGTCTCCATCTCTTCGTCCGCAGGCTTGTGGTCGAAGCGAGCCGCCGCGTCGAGAACCCGTGGCAGCAAGGTCGAGTCGCCCACGGTGTTGAGAAACACCGAATCGTGCGACAGCACCCAATGCACGGCCCGATCGATATTCCCTTGCGATTCGAGCGGCTGATACCACGTGTTCCGGGACTTTGGCGTCGTCGCCCAAGGCCCGCGCGCAATCGATTTGATGGTTTGCACGGCGACACCACGTTCCTGGCAGAGCTGCATCACCCGTCCGAAGTCGGAGACGTAGCGCGGGTTCTGAAACATCAGATAGTTGAGCGGCATCAATACCGAATCGAATGCAAAGCGCTCCAGACTGCGCAGATGCATCGCAGGAATGGTCCAGCCGTGGCCGGTGATCCCGATGTAGCGCGTCAGTCCTTCGTCGCGGGCCTCGATCACGGCCCTGAGCGCGCCATCGTCCCCGAACACGATGTCCCAGTCGGTCGGGTGGGCCATCGAGTGCAGTTGCAACAGGTCAACCTGGTCGACCTGGAGGCGCTCCAGCGAGCGTCGAATCTGATCGCGGGCGCCCTGATAATCTCGTTCGCTGGTCTTGGTCGCGAGGAAGAAACGCTCGCGATGTTCGCGCATCCATTTCCCGATACGCAGTTCCGAATCGCCGTAACGTGGCGCCGTGTCGATGTGATTGATGCCGAATTCAAGCAACACTTCGAGCACACGTTCGGCCTGCTCATCGCTGCTTTCGTTCATGAATGCCGCACCGCCGAAAATTGTGCAGGTGCTGTTGTGGCCGGTCGAGCCGAAGGGTCGTTTCTGAATCATGCGAATTCCGTCGTGATCGCAGAGGCTTCCTGGGCAAGGCCTGTTCAGTCAGTGCGTGCCGGCTGACAGGGTGCATGCGCGCGCAGCGCAAAGCGGTTGTCGGCGTCTGGTTACCGGGCGCTCCGGCCGCAGACTCTTATCGGCGTAGTATGGCGCGTCATGTCTGATGCCGCACGCCAAGTTCCCCGCCTCGCCTGGTTTGCCTGGGCGGGCGCCGCCGCGTTTTTCTTCTATGCCTGGGTGCTGCGGGTCAACCCCAGCGTACTCATCGATGAGCTGATGGCCGAGCTGGCTGTCGGTGGGACGCTGGTCGGGCACCTGTCGGCGTTCTATTTCTACGGCTACGCCGGGGGGCAAATACCGGCCGGTATGCTGCTGGACCGGTTTGGCCCGCGCCGGTTGATGACACTGGCTGCTGGCGTCTGTGCGTCCGGAGCGATGCTGTTCGCGGCGTCGGACTCGATCTGGTGGCTGTCCGCTGGCCGACTGCTGATCGGGGCCGGTGCGTCGTTCAGCCTGATCGGCTCGATGCACATCGCGGGGCAATGGCTTCCGGCGCACCGTTACGCGATGCTCGGCGGCATCGCGATGGGATGCGGCATGGTCGGCGGCGTAGTTGGGCAGGCACCGGTGCGGGTCGCAGTCGACAGCCATGGCTGGCGTGATGTCGTCAGCGTGATCGCGTGGGTTGGTTTCATGCTGAGCCTGTACCTGTGGATGACGGTGCGCGACCGGTCGCGGGGCAGCGGCGGACTCGGTTCGGTAGTGGGTGGTCTCGGCCGCGTCGCGAGTCAGCCGTCGAACTGGCTGAATGCGATCGCGGGGCTTGGCGTGACGGGCCCGCTGCTCGGATTCGGCGCGTTGTGGGGGGTGCCGTTTCTAGAGCAGAGTCTCGGCGTCGAACGGGCGGCTGCGGCTGGTATTGCCTCGTTCACGTTGGCCGGTATGGGGGTTGGCGCACCGCTTAGCGGCTGGCTTTCCGATCGCTTCAACACGCGCCGCGTGCCGCTGATGATCGGTTCTTGTACCAGCATCCTGTCGCTGCTCACCGTCCTGTTCCTCGCCCGGGATCCAGTCTCGGCTTCGCTTGCGTGCTTCGTTATCGGGCTGTCGACGTCGACGCAGATCGTGAACTTCGCGTTTGCCCGCGACCACAATCCGCCCGAGCTGCGCGCGACGGCAACCGGGCTCATCAATGGCACGGTGACGGGCGCGGGCGCTCTGTTTCAACCGGCGATCGGCTGGGTGTTGGACCTGCGATGGGACGGGACGTTGCGCGAGGGCGTGCGAATCTACAGCGTCAGCGATTTCCAGTGGGCCTTCGCGCTTTTGCTGGTCGCACTCGCGATTGGCTTCGTGTGCGCTTTTGCACTTCGGGAGTAAAGTGGCGCTTGTCACAATACGCCTTTGGAACCAGCGACTTGTCTGAAGTGAGCTATCCCTATCGCATCGTCCCGGCAGGGCGCGAACACGCGGAACAAATGATCGCGCTGCTGCCGCTGTTGGCCACCTTCGAACTCCCGCCGTGGCGCCAACCCGAAGAGTTATGGCACGGCGATCGTGAGATGGTCGAAGCGTGGGCGCGAGGCGAACGCCCCGAGTGCTTCGCCCGTCTCGCGCTCGGCGGCGAGAACAAAGTGGTTGGATTTGCGTTCGTATCGATGCGCGAAGAGCTGTTGAGCCATATGCCCAGCGCCCATCTGGAAGTCCTGGTGGTAGACGACCCGGCGCGCCGCTCCGGGCTCGGATCCGACCTGACCCACGCCGTTGAGGCTGAAGCGGCGAGCCGCGGTGCCCACTCGATTACGCTCCACGTATTCGGTCGCAATGCCCGCGCGCGGGCTTTGTATGCGAAGCTCGGATACGACGAAGAGTTGTTACGCTGTACCAAGGCGTTGGGTTGAGGCGAGTGCCCGAAGGCGCGCGCCCGGTCGTCGTCCTGATGGGCTGACGACGCCATCGATAAACGAATTCATCAATAAATGGAGGTCGACTCGATGTTCAAGGCTATCGGCCATGGCCTGCCCCTGTGGCGGCAGGCCCTGATGCTCATCTCGTGCATCGCACTGATGCCGTCGGCGATGGCAGCAGAAGATGCTACGCGCCTCGGGATCCTGACGTGCAACTCGATTCCCGGCACGCGGGTCAATCTGATCATCCGCTCTACGACGGACGTGCATTGCCAGTTCAAGAACGCCGACGGGAAGGTCGAGCACTACATCGGCGAAACCGGGATCGCGTTCGGTGCCGACCTGACGTTCGCGAAGGAGCAGGAAACGTTCGCCTTCACTGTGATTTCCGCCAGCGCGCTCGAAATGGGCAAGCACCTGCTCGCTGGTCGCTACGTCGGCGGCAAGGCGTCGGCCTCTGTCGGTCTGGGCGTCGGCGCGGCCGTGCTGGTTGGCGGCGATCGCGACAACTTCACGCTGCAGCCGCTGGCCCTGGAAGGCAATACGGGCGTCGGTCTGGCCGCGGGGCTCGGATTTCTCTATATCGAGAAGGGGCGTTAGACCGGGCAGCCCGCTCGGTCGTGGCCAATGGCCGCGACCGCGTTCGCGCGACCCTTGGCCTGGGCGTCGGTGGTTCAGAGAATCGGGTACGACCCGTCCGCATCGTGTGTTTCCGAACCGACCAGTGCCGGCGTGAAGACGCAGACCAATTCCATATCGGTCAGGGCCGTCAGCCGGTGCCGGTCGTGTTTATCGAGCATGTACATACTGCCGGGCGCCAGCGGATAGACCGTGCCGGTTGCGATGTCGGTCACCTCACCCTCGCCGCTCAGGACCAGATTGGCTTCGAGGTGATGCTTGTATTCCATCTCCTGGCTCTGGCCGGCGGCGACCGATGTTCGCGTCAACGTAAAGCCCACGTTGTCGTCCCTTAGCAGGTAGCGCGCGCTGCGCCAGACACCCGGCTTCTCGCCGTAGGCACCTCTCGCTTTCAGATCATCGAGCGTTCTGACGAACATGCGTTGGTCTCCCGTTAAGACGGCGTTGCCTGTGAAGACGGTCGGAACAACGAAGTTTCGAATTTCATCGACCGTCGTGCTTAAGCGGTTCCACACTTCAGGGCCGGTAGCACTTCGGCGGCAAAACGCGCGGCGCTGGCATCGGCCTCGGGGCCAAAATGATCCGGCCTCGGCCCGATAATGTTGAGTCGCGTCAATCCCAAGGACAGCAGGCGCCGCAGGCGCTCGGTGACATGCTCAGCCGGTCCGATGACGGCGAAGCGTTCGATGAACTCGAGCGTCAGGGCTTGCGCGTGGGCGGCGTCCGGGTGGCCGTGTCGCGCCTTGTCGTAGTCGCCCATCCGATCGAACATCGCCTGATCCTGCGCTTTCACCGCGTTGCGTTGCGCGCCTGGCATACCGGTGAAATGGGCGAAGATACCGACGCCCGGGCGAACGAATTCCGCGGCCGTTTCGATATCGTCGTGCACGCACACGTTCAGATAAGCGCCCATCGTCGGCGTCGTGCGGCCGTCCGGCACGGCGTCACGCACCGCGCCGATCGCCCATTGCAGCCGCTCTTCGTCAGCGCCTACCGCGAACGACACCCGGTCAGCCAGTTCCGCGCCGATGGCCAGTACTTTTGGCCCGGTGCCGGCCAGGTCCAGCGGCACTTTGGCCTGTTGCGCGCTGGCGAGCCATCGAAGCTGGCTCGGATAGCCGTTGGTGTCGAAGCTCTGCCCGGACAGGTAGCGCTGCACGTCGCCTACGTAAGCGCGAAACGCGCTCGGGGGTACGGGTTTGTGGCCGATATTGAAAAGCGATGAGTCACCGCGCCCGATGCCGAGCACGGCCCGCCCACCTGAGACCGCCTGCACGCTCGCGATACCGCCTGCCGTTACCGCCGGATGGCGCGTCAACGGGTTCGTGACGCCGGGGCCAAGCTTGAGCGTGCTGGTGGCACGCGCTGCGAGCGTCAACGCGACGTAGGTGTCGCCGGTCAGGTTCTGCGAGTCGGTCAGCGTCATGCCATCGAAGCCCAGTTCTTCGATGCGGGCGGCCAGCGACTCGACGTCGGCCAGGTCCGGTCGTCCGAAGTGCCAGATCTCCGGGCTCCCGGTGGCAACAGGCGTGTCACTCATGTTCGTTTCGCGCCTCAGTTCATGTTCAGGACTTTGCCCGGGTTCATCAGGTTGTCCGGATCCATGGCGCGCTTCAGTTCGCGCATGACGGCCAGCGCATCGCCGTGCTCGCGGTAGAGGTATTTGATCTTACCGGAGCCCACGCCGTGTTCGCCGGTGCACGTACCGCCTACGGCCAGTGCGCGCGTGACCAGGCGGTCGTTCATCTCGGCGGCGCGGCGCATTTCGTCTTCGTCGGTCGAATCCAGCACGAGGCCGACGTGGAAGTTGCCGTCGCCGACGTGGCCGACTATCGGGCCGACGAGATTCAGCTCATCGATGTCGGCGCGCGTCTCGACGATGCAGTCGGCGAGCTTCGAGATGGGTACGCACACATCCGTCGACAGGACTCCGCAGTCGGTGCGCAGCGCTTTGGCCGAATAGTACGCGTCATGGCGCGCCTGCCAGAGCTTGTTCCGTTCCTCCTGCGCCACGGCCCACTGGAAGTCGCCGCCGCCGAAATCCGAGACGATCTCGCCCACCGTCGCCGCCTGTTCGGCGACGCCTGCGTCGCTGCCGTGGAACTCGAAGAACAACGTCGGCTGCACCGGGTAGTCGAAACCCGAGTACCTGTTCACGGCATCCATCTGCACGTCATCCAGAAGCTCGATGCGCGCGATCGGCACACCCACCTGGATGGTCGTGATGACGGTGTTCACGGCGTCTTCGAGCGACGTGAACGAACATACGCCAGAGGAGATCGCCTCCGGAATGCCGTAGAGCCTGAGCTGGATTTCGGTGATGACCCCAAGCGTGCCTTCGCTACCGACGAAGAGCCGCGTCAGGTCGTAGCCGGCGGATGACTTCTTGGCCCGCCCGCCCGTCTGGATGACGCGCCCGTCTGACAGTACGACGGTCAAGCCCAGCACGTTCTCGCGCATAGTGCCGTAGCGAACGGCGTTGGTGCCCGACGCTCCGGTTGCTGACATGCCGCCGATCGAAGCGTCCGCGCCGGGGTCGATCGGGAAGAAGAGCCCGGTGTCGCGGAGGTATTCGTTCAGCGCCTTGCGCGTAACCCCAGCCTGGACGCGGCAGTTCAGGTCTTCGTTATTGACCTCGAGCACTTCGCTCATTTGTGAAACGTCGACACAGACGCCGCCGTGCAGGGCCTGCACGTGCCCTTCCAGGGCCGTACCGGTGCCGAATGGTACGACGGGAACCTTATGGGCCGCGCAAAGGCGCACGACCTCGCTCACTTCTTCGGTCGTATGCGCGAACACCACGACATCTGGTGCGGCCGCCGGGTGGTAGGACATGTCGCGCGAGTGGTGGTCGCGCACCGCATCCGAGGTACTTACACGCTCGCCCGCAATGGCGCGCAGCGCGTCGAGAAATTCGGGGCCGAGATCGGGTGTTGCGCTCATCGTCATTCTCGTTGGCAGGCAAGCGGCGTTCGACCGGCGATACTATCATCCCGAGCCGCGGGCACTTAATCGCGGCCCTCGCCGGGCCAGTCCCCGGGGATAACCGTTTGGAGAACTGAATGGCAACGCGCGACGTCATGAACTGGGAAACGGCGATCTGTAAGGTCGTTAGCGAAGGTGACGAAGAAGAGATCATCATCCGCGACCACAAACTGAGTGAGCTCATCGGCAACGTGACGTTCGCGGATATGATGTTCCTGATGCTGCAGGGGCGGTTGCCGAGCGCGCCGGAGCGGCGCACCCTCGACGCGCTACTGGTGGCATCCGTCGAGCACGGCATTGCGCCGCCGTCGATGGTGAGCCGTTGTTACGCGTCTTATGGCACGTCGATTCAGGCCGGGATCGCCGCGGGCGTGGCAGCTTTCGGTGACCGCATGGGCGGGCTCGGTGAGCAGTTGGCCAAGACGTTATGGACGCATGTGCAACACAACGGCCTGGGTGCGGACACTGACGACGCGGCGCTCGAATCGCTCGCTGCCGAAATTGTCGCGCACGCCCGGGCGGCCGGCGCGAGAGTTCCGGGCTACGGGATCCCGCTGCACGGTGCTGACCCGCGCGCCCCGCAGGTCATGGCGGTGGCTGAACGCGAGCACACGGCCGGCATTTTCTGCCGTCTTGGTCAGCATCTCGAAACGGCGCTCGGCAAAGCTCGCGGGGGCAAGACGGTGCCGATGAATCTGGACGGTATCAGTGCCGTCATCGCGCTCGACCTCGGCTTCGACTGGCGGAGCACACGGATGTTTCTGATCACGCCGCGCAGCGTCAGCATGGGCGCGCACTATCTCGAAGAGAGCGCACAGGACACGACGTGGCGCCACGTGCGCGGCGAGCAGATCGAGTATCTGGGTGATGCCTGATTCCGCGGCTTTGAATATCAGGCGCGCAGCGTTGGATGATGCCGATGCGATTCTCGACCTGAACCGCGGTTCTGAGTTCGAGACCAGCCCCATGGACGCCGACCGTTTTGCGATGTTCATGCGCCTGGCGCACCGCGTTCTGGTGGCCGAGCGCGATGGTGCCGTGGTCGGCTTCCTGATCGGGTTTGACGATGGCGCCGACTACGACAGCGTCAACTATGGCTGGTTCGCCAGGCGGCTGAAACAGTTCTTTTACATCGATCGCATCGTGATCGGCGAAGCCGCCCGTGGCCAGGGCTGTGGTCAGGCGTTCTATCAGACCATCGCGACCGATGCGGTGGCCACCGGCTTGTTGTGGTTGGCCGCCGAGATGAACGTCGAGCCGCCCAACGAGGCGTCGCTGCGTTTTCACGCTGCACAGGGTTTTCGTGAGGTTGGCCGGCAGACCGTCACAGGCGGCAAAGTCATGTCGATGCAGATTCTCCCGTTGGCGTTGGAGTAACGCAGTCATGGATATGCGACAGGGCGCGAAATGAATCTCGAGGTGGTCTACGGTGACCTGCTCGAACAGGAAGTCGACGTCATCGTTAACGCATGGAACCGCAATGTCATTCCCTGGTGGTTGTTGTGGCCTCAGGGTGTATCGGGGGCGATCAAGAAGCGCGCCGGCTACGCGCCGTTTCGGGAACTTGGCCGCATGGGGCCAATTCCGTACGGCCACGCACGGCTGACCGGAGCGGGGCGTCTGCCGCACAAAGCGATCATCCATGTGGCGGGCATCAATCTTTGCTGGGTCTCGACGGAGCGCGGGGTGCGCGACAGCGTAAGGCAGGCGATGGCACTCGCCTTAGAATACGGCTTCCAATCGATCGCGCTGCCGCTGATCGGAGCGGGCACTGGCGGCGGCAAGGCCGAGCGGGTGCAGAGCTGGATGACCGAAGAATTGAGGGAGATCGAGTTCGATGGCATCGTGCGCATAGTGATCTTTGCGCCGCCGCCGAAAAAATAGCCACGGCGGCGAGTCCGCAGTGGGACTCGGCGAGCAACGCCTGAATACTGGATGACGCGCACGGCAGACGCTGCCGGGCGACTCGGCTATAACTAACGGACATTGGGTGGCCGGCGGCCGGGGACAACACATGGACAACCGTTCGGAAGTCATGCTGCGCGTGTTGATGAATCGATATCCGGGCGCGCAGACGTTTCGTTTTGGTGATAGCGAGGCGCTTTGTGCCGAGTTGACGGCGCTCGTTCTTGCAGGGAAGAAAACCGCGACGTGTATGGCCAACGTCGAAGTTGAACAGGGCACCGAAGCGATGCCCGAAGTCGGCCGCCGCGACATCGCGCTGCACTGGGACGGCCGTCCCGCGCTGGTTATCGAAACCGAATCCGTGCGTCTCGTCCCGTACAACGAAGTCGACGCCGATTTCGCGCTGGCCGAAGGCGAGAACACGACCCTCGAAGGCTGGCGCGACGACCACCGCCGATATTTTGAACGCACCGTCGGTTTCGACGAATCGATGTTGCTTATCTGCGAGCGGTTCAGTGTGGTTGAGATTCTAGAGCCGTGACCTGCGCAGCTTTGTGGTTTTGGCGTGGGTCGGTAACGTTATGACGATCCGCGTCGTTCGTCTTGGCACGCCCCGCTTCTCCAATGAAGGGGTCCGTATCGGCACCGTCCGACGGCCGCCACGGGGCGTGCCGAAAGCCGAGTACGCGTCTCGCGACATCTACGATGTGTGGCTGCCGAATCTGTCCCCTTCGGAGGAACTGTTGAAGGAGTTTTTCCCGATCGGCGATGACCCGGCCACGTGGAAACGGTTTACGCGGCGCTTCAACGCAGAGATGAAACGACCCGAGGCGGCCCGCCTGCTGGACGTGTTTGCCGCGCTATCGCACGGCACTGATTTCGCTCTTGGCTGTTACTGCAAAGAGGCGTCACGTTGTCATCGCTCGCTGTTGCACACCCTGCTGGCGGCGCGTGACGCATCGATACACGCGCTCGATTCAGCTGAATAAACGCACGACCGCTTCTCCGGGACTCGTCACCTCACCCGCTTCGTTCTTTACGGCAAGCTTCAGCGTCACGGTCCGGCCGTCCGGGTCGACCGCGGTTACCTCGCCGCCGCAGGTCAGGGTCTCGCCGAGATAGGCCGCCCGGCGATTCGAATATTCGAAAGAGACCAGCTGTCCGCTGCTGCCGAGCCACGATGTCGCCGCCTGGGCCAGCCAGTCACCTTGCAACGGCCCGTCGATCACGACGCCGGGGTGCTTTTCTACGTTGGTCGTGTAGGGTTCGTCGTAGTGGATGCGGTGCGGATTCCAGATCGCCGCGTTGTACATGAAAAGAGAGACGTTCCCGGGTGAATAGCTCCGCTCTTCGAGCTGCTGTCCGACGCTGGTTTCGGCAATAGTTGGCATGTTGGACTACCTCACGATCCGGGTCTGGGTTTCCTGCATGACGGGCGCGCCGTCGGCATCGCGTACGTCGATTTCGTAAACGACGAAGATCAGCGGCCCGCTGCTGCCGCTCTTGCTGTAGATGTCGGTCAGGGTCCGCGTCAGCGTCAAACGATCACCCGGTCGCACCGGGCGGTGGTGAACCTGCTTGATTCCGCCCGCCATGACGCGTTTCAACGGCAGTTCCGGCAGCAGGGTCTCGGGACGCAGGCCATCCGGCCCGAGTGACGAAACGGGCAGCAACGGCTGGTGCGCGCCGAACAGGAACATGGGCGGTGCTTCGTCGCCGTTCAGATAGCGTGCCTCGGACTGCTCCGTGGCCGTGGCGTATTTGATAATGTCGCGACGTGTCACCTCGATCTGCTGCGGGGTATCGGCCCGTCCAATCCAGGCGCGGATTTCATCGGTAATCAGTTCGGCCATATCTATTCCTGTTGGGTCTGCAGTGCATCCACGCGTGCCGGGGTGCGAAGGAACGCGTCCAGAGCATGCCAGAAACGGTGACGGTTCAGGCCGAGCGAAGTGTTGTGCGCCTGGCCGCTGCACATGACGAACTGTTTGTCTCCGTGCGGAATGCGCGCGAAAAAAGCCAGCACGTCTTCGTCGGTCGCAATGCCGTCGTGGTCGCCGCGAAAGATCATGACCGGGCACCTGAGTTGCTCGGGGTCTACCAGCGGCAGGCGCGTGCACATATCGACGTAGGTGCCATTAGGAACGCTGCCACCGCCGTTGCGCAGCTCCGCGTCCGCCGCGAGTTCGGCCAACGCCGGGACCGTCAGACCTTCCACATCGCGTGAGAAGACGCCCGCGTAGAACGCGCGGTCGGCGGCCCGGCGATTGGTGGCTTGCCATTCACTCAGTCGCTCCTTGCGTCGCGCCAGCGTCGGCGAGCCGGCGCCGGTCCATACGTGCGCCGCAAGGATCAGTTGCGCGACTTTCTCGGGGTACTGGTTGGCGAAGCGTCCGGCGCGCAGCGCACCCGATGACGTGCCGAACAGGCTCACCCGTTTACATTGCGCGCGCTCGAACACCAGTGGCATCGCCGCGGCCAGATCGTCTACGCCGTCGTCGATGTCGGAAAAGCCGTTCGTACGCGTCGACTTGCCGTAGCCCTCGTGGTCCATCGTCCAGACGTCGTAGCCCCGGGTCGCCAGCACGTTCATGAGGGAATATTCGCCGTGCTCTGGAATTTCGAGGTCGTAGGACGTTCGTGCTGAAAACGATGAACCGTGCACGAGAAACACCACCGGCAGCTCGGCGCGCCGCGCGCCGGGAGAGAATTTGCGGAACAGGTAGAGGTCCACCTCACCCTTGCGCGCCCAGTATTCCTCGGTATGAATATCGGGGGCGGTGGCAAAATTTGTCGAATCCTCGGCGTGTTGCGACATGGTCAGCCGGTCTCCGCGCGCAGGTCAGCCATCGACATCGTGATGGCCGAAGTCATGATGATGTCGTCGCGGCTGGCACCGCGCGACAGGTCGCTCACCGGCCGGCTGAAACCTTGTAAGACCGGCCCGTAAGCGTTGGCCCCGCCGAGATATTGTGTGAGCTTGTAGGCGATGTTCCCGGCGTTGATATCCGGAAAGATGAGCACATTGGCCTGTCCGGCCACGGCGCTCGCTTCGCCCACTTTGCGCGACGCTACGGCGGGGCTGAGCGCTGCGTCCACTTGAAACTCTCCATCGACGTCCAGGTCCGGCTCCCGCTCGCGAATCAGTGCCAGCGCGGCGTTGATCTTGTCGACGGATGCGTGCCGCGCACTGCCGCGCGTCGAAAACGATAACAATGCGACCCGGGGTGTGGCCTGCAGTACTCCAGAGGCGCTGCCCGCTGAAGCGATGGCGATATCCGCCAGCTGTTGTTCGGTCGGCTCGATGACGACGGCGCAGTCGGCGAAGATGACAACCGTGCCGGCCCGCGGGTGACCCTCCGGAAACTCCATCGCGAAGAAGCTGGACGCAGTTCGGATCCCTGGAGCGAGGCCGACGCAGAACAAGCCGGCTTCAATGACGCGCGCGGTGGGCAACACGGCGCCGGCGACGAGCGCGTCCGCCCGATCGGTCCGCAAACGCATGCCTGCGTAGAACACCGGCTCCAGCAGGAGCTGGACGGCTTCGTCGACAGAGGTCTTCGGGCGGCGTTCGTGATACTGCCGCGCCAGCTCTTCGCGGTCGCTGCTGGCCTTCGGATCCAGAATTTCGAATCCGGTCAGCGGTATGCTCTCGGCGTCCGCCGCCGCACGGATAGCCGCTGACGCGCCTACCAGTTGAACCTGACACATGCCGCCATCTTGCATCGCGCGCGCAGCGCTCAATACGCGCGTATCTTCCGCCTCCGGTAGCAGCAGACGCGCTCGCCGCCGCTTCGCGAGAGCGAACACGCGCTCTTTCAGACTGATCAATGGCAATGCCTCAGAACCTCGAACGTGGCGGAGTTAAATTTAGCATTGCCCCGCCGATTCCGGCAGGCACCCTGGGAGGCGATCGCACGTCCGTGACCTGATGGTGTCGAAGCGCTCCGCCCACAAGTGCGAATACGCTATTCTTTGACAGCAAAACGGAAATCCAAACAGAGCGCAGGGCAGCGCCGAAAACTTGTTTCTGGAGGGAGGGCGCAACCCATGAGCAAACGGGTGCTGCTCGCGGAAGACGAACCGAACATCGTTTTGTCGTTGACCTTTTTGCTGGAGCGTGCAGGCTTCGTCGTGGCCTCGGAAGTCACTGGCAAAGCGGCCCTCAGCGCGGCGCTGGCCGATCCGCCCGATGTCATGATACTCGACGTCATGCTGCCGGAATTGGACGGGTTCGAGATCCTGCGCGTGCTGCGTGCCGATCCGAGGGGCAAGGAACTTCCGGTGCTGATGCTGACCGCCAAGGGTCAGCGTGAGGATCGGGAGACAGCGTTCGCGGCTGGCGCCGATCTCTTCATTACGAAGCCGTTTTCGAACGCCGAGGTTACGCAGGCCGTCGCGCAGCTGGCCGGGACCCCGGCCCCGTGAGAACCAACACGAACCGCACCCCCATCGAGCAGGCTGATGCCAGTCGCAAAGCAGCAGAGCGCGGTTTGCTGCTGCCGTTCATCGGCATGCTGCTGCTGCTGCCGCCGGTCGCCGGCATCTTTCAGCTGGACGTGCGCCTGTTCGGCGTACCGCTGGCGGCGCTCTACTTGTTTACCGTCTGGGCCGTGCTCATCGTACTGGCCCGCGTCCTCGCGAAGCCGCTGCTGCGCGGTGCCGACGCGCCTCCAGGCGCGCCAGGAGATTGAACATCATGGCGTGGCCGGCTCGGCGGCCTCATACGGCGCGCTGATACGCGTTCGCTGACATATGCTGTCGCTCGATCTGCTGCTGTTCGTTTGCCTCGGCTACGTAGCCTTGCTGTTCGCACTTGCGTTTTACATCGATCGGCGAGCCCGCCAGGGCACTGTCGGCTGGCTGCACTCGCCGATCATCTTCACACTGTCTATTTCGGTTTACTGCACGTCTTGGACCTTTTACGGCGCGGTCGGCTCAGCCGCGCGCAACGGGCTCGAGTTCATCACCATCTACCTCGGCCCGACCCTCGTTTTCATCGGCTGGTGGTGGTTGCTGCGCAAGCTCGTGCGCATCGGCCGGCAACACCGCATAACGTCCATCGCTGACCTGATTTCGTCTCGTTACGGCAAGAGTCCCGGCCTCGCGGTGCTGGTTACGCTGATCGCGCTCGTTGCGACGACGCCCTATATCGCGCTCCAGTTGCAGTCGGTTACCCGTAGCTATCAGGCCATCGTCGGCGATGTAGATGTCGCGGGTACGGCGTTCGCCATCGCGGCTGGCATGGCCGTGTTCACGATCTTCTTCGGTACGCGCAACCTCGACGCGAATGAGCGGCATCACGGTGTTGTGGCCGCCATCGCGGTGGAGGCGGTCGTCAAGCTGGTGGCGCTGCTGGCCGTGGGCCTCTTCGCCGTCTACGGCGTGGCCGGCGGTGTCGGGCCGATATTCGAGGGTGTCGACACCGAGGTGATCTACGGCGCGGGCGACATTTTCGATGCCCGGTGGGTTGCACTCACATTTCTTAGTGCGACTGCGATCATCTGCCTCCCCCGTCAGTTCCAGGTGACGGTTGTCGAGAATGTGGATGAAAGTCATCTGGCGACCGCCTCGTGGATGTTTCCGCTGTATCTGTTCGGCATGTGTCTGTTCGTCATGCCGATCGCGATCGCGGGGCTCAAGTTCCTGCCCGAAGACGCCAACCCGGATCTGTATGTGCTGGCTTTGCCGCTCGCGTTCGACCGCCAAGACCTCGCGCTGCTCGCGTTTCTCGGGGGGTTCTCATCGGCGACGTCGATGGTGATCGTGGCCGCCATCGCCGTCTCGACGATGGTCTCGAACCACATCGTCATGCCGATCGCGCTCAACTTCATGCGCAGCGGCAACGAGACCAGCGGCGACGTACGGAGTCTGCTGCTGACATCGCGGCGCGTGAGCATTGCTGCGGTGTTGGCGCTTGGCTTCTTGTATTTCCGGCTGAGCGGCGGATCGGATGCGCTGGCTGCCATTGGTCTCATCGCGTTCGTAGGTGTCGCGCAGTTCGTGCCGGGCCTTATCGGCGGCATCTTCTGGCGCGGAGCCAGCCGCGCGGGCGCTTTCTGGGGACTCGCGGCCGGATTTGCTCTTTGGGCGTACACGCTTTTCCTGCCGAGTTTTGGCGGTGAGTTGATCCTGAGTCGCGACGTTATCGAGAACGGCTTGTTCGGGATGACCGCATTGCGGCCGCAGGCGCTGTTTGGCCTGACCGACATGGATCCGCTGGTCCATGCGCTGGTCTGGTCGCTCGGCACCAACGCTATGGTTTTTCTGGTGATTTCGACACTCAGCCAGCCTCAGCCGCTGGAACGCCTTCAGGCCGCTCAGTTCGTCGACGTGTTCAGGACGCCCCCGGAGGAAGCGCCGCGCTTTCAGTCTGCGCAGGTCGCCGCTGAAGACCTGTTCGTCCTCGCGCAACGTATTCTCGGCAGCGGCCCGGCGCGTCGGCTGTTCGATGATATGGCCACTGACCAGGGCCGCGCCGGACTGCTGCCGCTGCCGAGCGACGCCGTGATCGTCGGGCTCGAGCGCGAGCTGACCGGCTCGATCGGCGCGGCCTCGGCGCACGCGATGATCCGCCGCGTGGTCGGCAACGAGAGCATCAGCATGACTGAGCTCATCGATATCGCCGACGAGACCCAGCGGCTCATCGAAACCTCGGCGGCGCTCTCCGATCGCACCGCCGAGCTCGCCAGCACGGCGCAGGAACTGCGCACCGCCAATGCGCAGCTCAGGAATCTCGACGCTCAAAAGGACGAATTCCTGAGTCAGGTCAGTCATGAGCTCCGCACCCCGATGACGTCGATCCGGTCGTTCTCCGAGATCCTGCTGGGAGACGATCCGGTGCCGGAAGCCGATCGGCAGCGCTTCATCGCCATCATTCACGATGAAAGCGAGCGCCTGACACGTCTCTTAGACGAGATTCTGGACATCAACCGGCTGGAAGCGGGGACTGTGGATCTGCCGCTCTGCCCGGTCGACGTGAATCAGGCCATCGAGGCGGCGCTCGCCACGGTATCGCCTGTCGCGCAGCAGCAGGGCGTGGAGGTTGAACGGATGCCGGCTGCGCCCGACGCGTGGGTCAAAGCCAACGAGGACCGCCTGCGTCAGGTGCTCATCAACCTGCTGGCGAACGGAGTCAAATACAACGAAGCGGCGACCCCGCGCATCGAAGTGAAACAGTCTCGCCATGGCGGCGGCATCACCATCGACGTGGTCGACAACGGCGGCGGTGTCGCGCAACAAGAAGCCGAGACGGTGTTCGAGAAATTCAACCGCGGCGAACGTAGCAGCGCCGATGAAGGAGCTGGTCTCGGCCTGCCGATAAGCCGCACGATCGTGCGGGCGATGGGCGGCGAACTGACCATCGAGTTCGCCGGCGACGGCAGCAGCTTCTTTCGCGTCTGGTTGCCGGCGTCGGAACCCGCGTGAGCGGCGAGGCCGCTCAGAACGGCGGGCGATTCTTGCGATAGGAGTCTTTGACCTGCACTTTGCCGTCGCGCAGCGTAAATACGTCACAGCCGAGAACCTCGGTGCGCTTCCCGTTCACGTCGGTCCCGGTGAAGCGCCACGCCGTCAGGGCGCGATCGCCTGCAAAAAAGTGCTCGGCGTCATTCCATTGCGCGTCTGGAAACTGCGCGAACACGCTGAGAAACCCTTCGCGAACCGCATCATGGCCCTCGAAGCGTGTACCGAACACGGTGTCGCCACCTGACGTATTGAAGACGCAGTCGTCTGTCATCATCCCCATCAGAGCGTCGATATCGTGACGATTGAAAGCAGCTGCAAAGTCGTCGAGCAGCGCCAGCGTTTCGGCGTCGTTCATGTGCGGTTCTCCGGGTTCTCAATGTGCAACATCCGGCTTGTCGCTGCTGACGTCAAGTCTTCGCCAGGGTCGCCCCTCAGCGCTTGCGCATTGCGATCCACGCGTAGATCCCGGTCATGCCCGCCAGCGCATACCAGGTAAGCGCGTACACCAGATGGGTATTTCGAAAACGCACCGTCGTCAGGCCGCCGACTGGCCAGCCACCGGGATTTGGCGTGTCGTTGGCGTCGATGAAGTACGGTGCCAGCACCGCATCGTCGAGGTTTTGGAATCGCCCGATCGCGGCGACGTCGCGCGAGTACCAACGGCCCTCGGCCGCGTTGTTCGACTGCCACAGGCGACCCGCAGGCTCACTGAGGCGGAGCAGTCCGACCACCGTGACCGTGCCGTGGGGCTGCCCGGTCGAGCGGGTCGCGACATCTTTGCGCGCCGGGTCCACGAACCCGCGATTGACCAGCACCGCGTGCCCGCTCTCCGTCACCAGCGGCGTCAGCACCCAGTACCCGGACCCCTTGACGGTCATCGCCTGCACAAATGTTTCCGCGCGATGCTCGAAACGCCCGGTCGCCGTTACAGGCAGGTATTCGAAGCGGCGGTCGACGTGCATCCAGCGCGAACGCCCCGGTGCTTCGACCGGCCGTTGCGCAAGTTGCCGCTCGACCCGTTCGATGAGCGCCAGTTTCCAGGCAAGGCGGTGCAGTTGCCAGGTGCCGAGATACGCAAACAGCGCGATCAGCACCAGCGCCGCCAGGGTTATGCGCAGGCGCTTGCCGCCTTCGATGCCCGCGATGCGCATCAGGGTCGGACGCGCGCTTCCTCGGCGGACAGGTGGCCGTGGGTGTTGTCGTGCAGGTGGTGCATGATCCACAGCGACCCCACCATGATGATCACAATCATCGTCGTGGCGTACAGGTAGGACATGAGCGTCCAGCCGCCCTCCGCGCTGGCATCGACATGCAGAAAATAGACCGTGTGCACGACGATCTGCACCGAGCCTAGCGCGAGGATGATCGCGATCGTCATCGTCTTGTTATCCAGCACCTCACCCATCACGAGCCAGAACGGAATTACTGTCAGAACGACGGATAGCACGAAACCCGTCAGGTAGCCGCGAAACGTCGCGTGCACGCCGTCAGCTTCGTGCTCGTGGCCGGTCGCCGAGTCGCCGCTCATCGCAGAACTCCCATCAGGTAAACGAAGCTGAAAACGCCGATCCAAACGACGTCCAGAAAGTGCCAGAACATGCTGAGGCACGCGACGCGTCTGCGCATGCCGGCGTTGATACCGAATCTGCGCAACTGAACGATCAGGACGACGAGCCAGACGATCCCGAAGGTCACGTGCAGCCCGTGTGTACCGACGAGCGCGAAGAAGCTGGACAGGAAGGCGCTGCGGTCGGGCCCAGCGTCGAGTGAGATCAGATGGGCGAATTCGTAGAGTTCGATCGCGACGAAACCGACCCCGAGCGCTCCCGTGACGGCCAACCAGAAGATCATCAGACCCAAGCGCCGATTCTGCATCTCGATCATCACGAATCCGTATGTGATCGATGAGATCAGCAACAGCCCCGTGTTGATGGCGATGAGATCCAGCTCGAACAGCTCGACGGGCGTCGGCCCGCCTGCGTAATTTGTGCCGAGCACGCCGTAGCAGGCGAACAGGATGGCGAAGATGAGCGCGTCACTCATCAGGTAGATCCAGAACCCGAGCACGGTGCCATTCTCGACGTGGTGCTCTTCTTTCAGAAAGAACGCGGGCGCCGTGACCGGCTCTGCGCCTCTCGCTGCGTTCGCCTCAGACATCGGCGTTTGCCAGCTGCTGCGTGCGGTCAGCCTCTACGTCGGAGACCTCCTCGGCCGCAATGTAATAGTCCCGGTCAAAATTGAATGTGTGCACAATGGTGCTGACAACCAGTGCTACAAACGACACCACGACCATCCACCAGATGTGCCAGATGAGCGCAAAGCCCAACACGGTCGACAGCGCGCCCAATACTGCGCCGGCCGCCGTATTCTTTGGCATGTGGATGGGGATGAAACCGGACGTCGGACGTACATAGCCGCGTTGCTTCATGTCCCACCACGCATCCTGGTCGTGGATGACCGGGGTGAAGGCAAAGTTGTACGGGGGCGGCGGCGACGACGTGGACCACTCGAGCGTACGTCCGTTCCACGGGTCGCCGGTCAGGTCGCGCAGGCGCTCGCGATCGCGAATGCTGACGTAGAGTTGGATTACAAACGCCAGAATTCCGGCAGCGATGATGCAGGCGCCGATCGCGGCGATCACGAGCCATGGATACAGAGCCGGGTCGTCGAACTGGCTCATACGCCGCGAGATGCCCATCAGTCCCAGGATGTAGAGTGGTGTGAACGCCAGCCAGTATCCGATTAGCCAGCACCAGAACGACACCTTGCCCCAGGTTTCATCCAGCTTGAATCCAGTCACCTTGGGAAACCAGAAATTGAAGCCGGCGAAGAAACCGAACACGACGCCGCCGATCGCGACATTATGGAAATGCGCGATCAGGAACAGACTGTTATGCAGCAAGAAGTCAGCGGGTGGGACGGCCAGCATGACGCCGGTCATACCGCCGACCGTAAACGTCACCATGAAGGCGACCGTCCACATCATCGGCAAGGTATAGCGGATGCGACCCCGATACATGGTAAAGAGCCAGTTGAACAGCTTCGCACCCGTTGGGATCGAAATGATCATGGTCGCCAGGCCGAAGAAGGCGTTGACGCTGGCACCAGAGCCCATCGTGAAGAAGTGGTGTAGCCAGACCAGATACGACAGGACCGTGATGACGACGGTCGCGTAAACCATCGACGTGTACCCGAACAGCCGCTTGCGGCAAAGCGTCGGTACAACTTCCGAGAACACGCCGAAGATCGGCAGGATCAGGATATAAACCTCGGGGTGGCCCCAGATCCAGATGATGTTGATGTACATCATCGCGTTACCGCCACCGTCGGCGGTGAAGAAGTTCGTGCCGATGTAGCGGTCGAGCGTCAACAAGGCCAGCGCGGCCGTCAGGACCGGAAAAGAGGCGACGATCAGGATGTTCGTGCAAAGCGCCGTCCAGCAGAAGATCGGCATGCGCATCATCGTCATTCCGGGCGCGCGCATCTTGATGATCGTGACGAGGAAGTTGATCCCCGTTAACAACGTGCCGACGCCTGCGATCTGCAGCGCCCAGATGTAGTAATCCACGCCGATGCCCGGGCTGCCTTCGGCGCCCGACAGCGGCGGATACGCGAGCCAGCCGGTGGTCGCAAATTCTCCGACGAACAGTGATGCCATGATGAGCACCGCGCCCGAAGTCGTCATCCACAGGCTGAAGTTGTTCAAGAATGGGAACGCGACATCGCGCGCCCCGATCTGCAACGGCACGATGATATTCATCAGGCCGCTGATCATCGGCATCGCGACGAAGAAGATCATGATGACGCCGTGCGCGGTAAAGATCTGATCGTAGTGGTGCGGCGGCAGATAGCCGTCGGCTTCACCGAATGACGCAACCTGATGGGTGCGCATCATCAGACCATCCGCAAAGCCGCGAAGCAGCATCACGATCGCCATGATGATGTACATGATGCCGATTTTCTTGTGGTCGATGCTGCAAAGCCATTCGCGCCAGAGATACCCCCACCATCCGTGTTTCGTCACCCATACGAACACCGCCACTCCCATGACCGCTGAGCCGACGAATGTCGCCATCAGAATTGGATCGTGCAGGAAGGCCAGCGAGTTTAGGTTGAGCTTGCCGAACACTATCGACGTTTCGTTGGCGTAAGTCTGAATGGCCATCGATCAGCGCATTCCTAATGTCCGGACTCGTGGTGCGCGCCGGCACCGGAGTGCATGTCGTCCATACACACCTTTCCTGCTTCCACGCACAAATTGAGAATGCGCCTGTAGAGGTCAGGCTGCACGCGGGAGAAACGCTGTACCGGGTGTTTGATCGAAGGTTCAGCGAGTTTCAGATAGGTTGCAGCATCGAGTGTTTCGCCAGACGCGCGCGCGGCCTCAACCCAGGCATCAAAGCCGTCCTGGTCGTGCCCGTGAAACCGGAACCGCATGTCCGAATAGCCCTCCCCACTATAGTTTCCAGACACGCCGTAGTAGTCGCCGGGCTCATTGATGACGGCGTTCAGCTGCGTTTCCATACCCGGCATGGCGTAGATCATGCCGGCTAGCGATGGGATGAAGAGCGAGTTCATCATGCGCGGTGACGTATTGTGAAACCGGATCGGCACGTCGATCGGTGCTGCTACTTCGTTGACGACTGCAATGCCGTGCTGGGGATAAATGAACAGCCATTTCCATTCGAGCGCAATCGCCTGAATTTCGAGTGGCTCGGTGTCGGCGCCGATGGGTTTGTCGGGACCGATCCGCGAAAGCGGACGAAATGGATCGAGCGTATGGGTCGTGATCCAGGTCATAGCGCCGAGCGCGATGATGATCATCAGTGGGATGGCCCAGATGAACATCTCGAGCTGTGTTGAGTGGTCCCATTCGGGCGTGTACTCGGCGTCGGTGTTGGATTCGCGGTAGTGCCACGCGAAATAGAGCGTCGCGACGATCACTGGCACTACGATAAGCAACATCAGATAAACCGACGTCACCATCAGATCGCTCTGCTGGCGCGCGATATCTCCGGAGGGTTTCAGCAACACCATGTCGCAACCGCTAAGCCATATCGGGAGTATGGCCAGCAGGCTGTAGCGTGCGGCGCGGGAAAAGTTCGTGGCTACGCGCCGGATGTCGAGTTGGGTCCTGCCAAAACTACGCGTTACCATGAGTCGAACGAATGTCCTGAAAAAGACTCATTCAGCATTAAAGGCCTGAACTTCCACCACGGCAACTAATTTCTTATGTCCGACGCGCCTGGCATCAACACCGCAGCGACTGCCGAGGGCTTTCGCCACAACGACCACGGCGATCTCGAGCTTCGGCCGAACGAAATTGCCGTTGGCGTCATCGTCGGTCGGATCGGTGAGGCGTTCGATTTCTTCGTCTACGGCATTGCGTCCGTGCTGGTATTTCCCGCGCTGTTTTTCCCGTTCGTCTCGACATACGACGGCATTTTTTACTGTTTTGTCATTTTTTCGCTCGGTTTTGTCGCACGCGCTGCCGGCGCTTTCGTGTTTCGCGTCATCCACGTTCGCTACGGCAGACCTGCAAAGCTGACTTCCGCACTGTTTCTGCTCGGCACGTCAACCGTCTGTATCGCGTTCCTGCCGGGCTACGCGGAGATTGGCGTCACGGCGATCGCGCTGCTGGCGGCGTTGCGGGTAACCCAGGGGCTGGCAGTCGGAGGCGCGTGGGATGGACTGCCGTCGCTGCTGGCCGTCACGGCTCCGCCGGGTAAACGCGGCTGGTACGCGATGATCTCGCAGCTCGGTGCGCCGATCGGCTTTATCGTCGCGACGGCCTTGTTCGCATACCTTGCTGCCGGCATCGCCGCCGACGAGTTCATCGACTGGGGTTGGCGCTTTGCGTTCTTCACGGCGTTCGCGATCAACGTGGTGACCTTGTTCGCGCGCCTCAGGATGGTCGTGACACCGGAATACGACGAACTACTCCATGCGCGCGAGTTGAATCCGTCACCACTGGGTGAGTTGTTCCGCGACCGCGGCAAAGACATCTTGTTGGGCGCGCTGGTGCCGTTGGCCGCATATGCACTGTTTCACCTGGTCACGATCTTTCCGCTGACCTGGGTGATCCTGTTTCCCGAACAGTTCGCGCCTGGCGACCTGTTCGAGTTGCAGATCATCGGGGCGTTTCTGTGCCTGGGTTCGATGCTGATTTCAGGCCGCGTCGCCGATCGCATCGGACGCCCGCGTACGATGTGGTGGGGCTCGGTGCTAATTGTGCTGTTCTGCCTGCCCGCGCCCTTTCTCGGCGATACCGAATTTGGCGCGCGGGCCTTCGTGCCGGTCGGCTTCGCCCTGCTCGGGTTTTCGCTCGCGCAGTCCGCTGGCGCTGTGAACGATTGTTTCGAATCCCGCTACCGCTATACCGGCGCCCTCCTCACGAACGAACTCGGCTGGCTGTTGGGCGCCGGCTTCGCACCTCTGGTAGCGCTCGTGTTGGCCGACTACCTCGGCAACGGCGGCGTGGCGCTGTACCTGTCGTCTGGCGCCGTTGCCTCATTGATCGCATTGCGTGTCTATCTGAAACGGTTCGCCTCGAACGCCTGATCGTGCCGCGGCGACCGTCTGACACCGCCAACCGGCCCTTCTGGCACGAATGGGTAAGACGGTAAACCTTACGATTCGGCGATCGGTCATTGCGTCGGCGTTACACAAACTCCTGAAAGTATTCGATAAAGCAAGGTTCGGCACGAACTTTGCTGATTCGTTTCCAGCGTAAATCCGCAATGTCGGCGCGGTGCTGCGCGGAATACGAACAACTCAGGAGGGTCTTTCGATGCGCAATCCAGTTAAATACCTATGGGCCGCCGTACTCAGTGCGGTGACGCTGCTGGGATTTGCCTCAGCGGCGCAGGCGATGGTGACTTACTCGTACACTGGCAACGCGTTCAACACGGGACTGTCCGGGGTTTATGACAACACCAACTTCGTGACCATCGACGTGTCGTTCGACGCGGCCCTTGGCGCCAATTTCGGCGTTGCCAACGTGACCGGGCTGGCGGGTTTCTCGATCACCGCGAACGACGGGGAACAGACCATCACGTCGCCCGTTGTCATCGCACTGATGGGAACGGATGCAGCGGGAGCAATAGACCACTGGGTGCTCCAGGTCGGCGCCAACGGGTCCGGGCCCTTTATCCTCTCGGAGGTGCAGGGCCAGCCGACCGACCGGGGCTTTATCGATACATCGAATCAGGGCTTCGCGATCGGTTCGCCGGGTACGTGGGTCTGCAGCGGCGATTGCAGCGCCGGCACGCAGGGCAACACTTCTACGGCGCCTGCACCAGCTCCGGTGGTGTTGGTCGGACTCGGCCTCATCGGCCTCGCGTTCTGCCGTCATCGGAGCTTCGGTGCCTCGTGGTCGTCCAGGCGACCCGATCCAGCCGGCCGCACGGCGTAGTTCCGCGGGAAATTCAGGCGTGTGCCCGCGTGACTCCCGTGGCTGCCAGAGCTTCTAGCTGAGCCACCGTCACGTCAGGGGAAGAGACGTCGCTGATGACCGGCAGGAAACGTACGACTTTCCGCCGGTAGTCGAGAATCGCCGGCTGCACCGGCACGTCGGCCGCCGCGGCAATCTGCGCGAAGCCGTGTTTCATGCGAGTGACCTGGCTGCGCGTGCCCTCGGGTGTAATACCGAGCACCAGGCGCTCCGAACGGCCGAACAACCCGGCCATCTGCTCGACGACGCCGTGCTTTGCGCTGCGGTCGACCGGAATGCCGCCGAAGTGATTCATGAGGATCGAGAGCGGAAAGCGAAACAGCGTGTCTTTCGCCAGAAACGACGCGCGCAGACCCGCGCCCCAAATGATCAGGACGGTCAGCACAAAGTCGAAATTTGACGAGTGGGGTGCCACTGCGATGATGAGCTTGGCCCGGTTGGGCAGTTGACCTTCGACGCGCCATCCGATGACGTGCACGGCCGTGCGGCCGAGCCAGCGCGTAAAGCGCGTCCCGGATCGCGGCAGTTCGGAGCCGAGTTCGTGCCAGGTCATGCGCGGGCGGTAAGCGATACTGGTCGCGACAGCGGTTCGTGCGCCCGACACCTGCACGGACGCTGGGCATCGAAACGCAGTCGTTCGCCTGTTTGTGGGTGCACGTTCAGTTCTCCAGGCGCCCTACTGGCGCCTCGCCCGACTGGCCCGTGATGCCTACGGATGGCCTCGAGCCTGAACCTCAGCGTTTGCCGCTCGGCAGGTCTCGAAATGCCACGTCTTTATCGACGCGTATGTCACCCGGCATCCCGAGCACTCGTTCGGAAATGATGTTGCGCAAGATTTCATCGGAGCCGCCGGCGATGCGCATCGCCGGCGAGCGCATCATGCCGAGGTGAAACACACCGTCCATCGGCGCGACTTCAGGGTCTGCGCTGGCACCTGATTCGTCCAGCAGGTCGAGTGCGAAGAGCGCGATCTCCTGCATTTTCTGTGCTGAGACCAGTTTGCCGATCGACGCTTCCGGGCCTGGCGTCTGCCCCCGAGAAAGTGCCGTCATCGTGCGGAACTGCGTGTATTTCAGCCCTTGTTGCTGCACGTACCAGTCGGCCAGTTTCTCGCGCACTACGCTGTCGTCAACGGCCGGGCCGTCTTCCAGATCGAGGTTTCGCACCAGGCGGAAGATGTCTTCGAAGTCAGGCGGCCTCGGGCCACCGACGGCGAGGCGTTCGTTCATCAGGGTCGTCAGCGCAACCTGCCAGCCCTGACCCACATCACCGAGGCGTTGCGAGTCAGGTACCCGCACGTCTGTGAAGTACACCTCGTTGAAGTTGCGCTCGTTCGAGATCTGATGGATCGGTCGAATCTCGATACCGGGTGAGCGCATGTCGAGGAAGAAATAGCTGAGGCCCATGTGTTTCGGCACGTCCGGATCGCTGCGTGTGACGATGACGCCGTAATCGCAAAAGTGCGCGCCAGACGTCCAGATCTTCTGGCCGTTGATGATCCATTCATCGCCTTCCCGCACGGCCCGGGTGCGGAGCCCCGCCAGGTCGGAACCGCTGGCCGGCTCCGAGAACATCTGACACCAGATCTCCTCGCCGGTTATCGCCCGCTCGACGTACGGTTTCACGAATTGTGCGTCACCGTGCTTCATGAGCGTCGGGATACACATCCCGAGACCAATCTCGTAAACGCCGGCAGGCACCAGATAGTGCTCTTCTTCCTGTTTGTAGATGACATCGAAGATCGGTGATAGCGCGCGGCCGCCAAATGATTCGGGCCACGTGATAGCGGCGAAGCCGGCGTCGTGCTTTTTGCGTTGCCAAGCCTTGGCACGCGCGACGTGTCCGTCGACGTCGACCGGTGACAGCGCCGATTTCTCAACGCTTTTCTGCTCGGCGTTGGCGGCCAGGAACGCGCGCACTTCCGCGCGGAATGCAGCTTCGTCGGGAGTGTCGGAGAAGTCCATCAGCAGCGATCCTCAGGCTGTGTTGCGGCTCTCGAGCCGGCTTATCAGGCGGTCTTTCCAGACGCGTGCGGAACCGAGCGCAAGACCAGTGGCCTTGGCGCGGCGATAATAGAGGTGGCAGTCCATATCCCACGTGAAGCCCATGCCTCCGTGGGTCTGGATATTCTCTTTTGATGCCAGATCGAAGGCGTTGCATCCGGCCACGCGGGCGGCCGCGGCGGCGACCGGCAATTCCGCCGCACCGGCGTTCAACGCCCAGGCACCGAAGTAGGCGTTTGATCTGGCCAGCTCCGTTGCCACGTAAACGTCAGCAAGTTTGTGTTTGATGGCCTGGAACGAGCCGATGGGCCGGCCGAATGCGTACCGCTCCATCGAGTAATCACGGGCCATCTCCAGGCACGCAGCGGCACCGCCAATCTGTTCGAAGGCCATCAGGATGGCCGCGCGGTTCTGGATATCCTCGTAAGCGGCCCAGCCGTCGGATTCGGTTAGCGCTTCGACGGCGGCGCCTTCGAACACCACGGCAGCACCCGGGCGCGAGTCGTCCTGCATGCCGAGCGACTTACGGCTGACACCGTTGGTCGTGGTTTCGACGAGATAGAGGCCGAGGTCCTGGCCGTTGGTCGCCAGGACGACCAGCAGATCGGCTGCGTCAGCGTCGAGTACCGGAGATTTCTGACCATTGAGTTTGCCAGCTGCGACCCGCGCGCGGATGCGGTCCGCGGTTAACGGACCAGGCTGCTCCGCCGCTGCGAACGCGCCGACAACCTCGCCGCTTACGAGCTTCGGCAGCCACTGCTGGCGCTGCGTTTCGCTGCCGTAGCGCAGGATCGCTTCCGCGGCCAGATAGACCGACGAGGCGAACGGCACCGCCGCGTTGGCCCGCCCCAACTCTTCAGCGATAACGCACAGATCGACGTACCCGAGTTCTGCGCCGCCGTACGCTTCCGGAAGCGCGGCGCCGAGCCAGCCGAGTTCGGCCATCTCGCGCCAGAGCTCCGCGTCGAAGCCGCCACCCGCATCCTGCTGCCTGCGCGCGCGGCCGAGCGCATTGCGTTCAGACAGGAACCGGCGCGCCTGTTCGCGGAGCAGATCCTGCTCTTCAGAGAAATCGAAGTTCACCGGGGTGCTCTCCCTGGAATATCTCGCGGCGGTCGCCGCCAGCTCTCATGTTTACCAGAGAACGCACGGTTGGCCTACCGCATGCGCCTGGCGGTTCTCGAATCGGATCAGAACCACGGCACCGAATAGGTTTTGACGTTCGTGAAGCTCTTCATCGCTTCGACGACGCCTTCCTTGTAACCGAGGCCCGAATCCTTGATCCCGCCGAACGGCGACATCTCGATACGGTAGCCGGGCACTTCCCAGACGTTGACGGTGCCAACCCGTAACTCATCGATACACCGGTGCACATAGTCCATGCGGTTGGTGCAGATACCTGACGAAAGTCCGTAGGCCGTAGAGTTTGACTTCATGATGACATCGTTCAGGTCGGCACAGCGAACGATCGGGACGACAGGCCCGAAGGTCTCTTCGCGCACCAGCTCGCTCAGGTAATCGACGCGGTCGACGACTGTGGGGGCGAACAGCGCGCCCCGGCGCGGTGCCGTATGCAGTACCTCTGCGCCCTCGGCCGCCGCCAGTTCGACGCGGCGTTCGAAGAGAGCGGCCGCTTCGGCCGTGATCACCGTGCCGACATCGGTGTCTGGATCGGTCGGGTCGCCGCAGTTGAGCGCGGCCGTGAGACGCACGATTTCAGCGGCCAGTTCATCGGCAACGCCGTCGATGGCAAGGACCCGCTTGACGGCCGTGCAACGCTGACCTGAGTTCTTCGTGGCGCCCGCAACGGCGAGCGCGGCCGCCTTGCCGATGTCAGCGTCTTCCATGACGATCAGCGGATCGTTGCCGCCGAGTTCGAGCACGGTACGCCGATAGCCGGCATGTTCGGCGATGTACTTGCCGGCCCGCACACCACCGGTGAAGGTCACGAGCTCGGCATGCGGATTCTGGATCATCGCGTCGCCGATGTCGGCGACGGCGCCGGTTACGACCTGGTACATCTCGGGCGGCAGCCCCGCCTCGTACAGCACGTCGGCCAACAAGAGCGCCGTCAGCGGCGTCAGGTCAGTTGGCTTCAGCACTATGCAGTTGTTGGTCGCGATCGACGGCGCGACCTTGTGGGCCACCATGTTCAGCGGATGGTTGAACGGTGTGATGGCGCTGATGGCGGTTAACGGTTGGCGGAGCGTATGGATGCGCCGGTGTTTCCCGTGGGGTGTGAGGTCGCACGAAAATGTTTCTGAATCGTCTTGCAGGCAGAGCTGCCCGGCGAGCGTGAAGACGTCGTATGCACGTCCGACCTCGTAGTCAGCGTCTTTGGCGCAAAGTCCACTCTCGGCGGTGATGAGCGCGGCGATCTCGGCCCGCCGTGCTGTCAGCGCCTCGGCCGTATCGAGAAGGATGCGCTGGCGCTCATACCGGGTCAGCCTCGGCTTGAATGCCGCGGCGGTTTCGAATGCCAGGGCGACGTCGTCAGCAGAGCCCCGGGCGATGGTGCCTACCACCTCGTCGGTATACGGGTTCAACACATCCAGCGTGCGGTCGCGCATGACGATTTGGCCGCCGACGCGCAGGCCTTCGCGGCGAATCTCGGGATGCGGGGTCGGGGCGGTGGCACTCATCGTTAGAAGTTCTCCAAGACGCCTGGGCCGCAGTGCGCCGGCGAGGTGATCCAGCAGGTTGGCTTGAGTCAGGCGTGTTGTGCGAAATTCAGGGCCAAATCAAAAGCGTCGAAGTTTCTGAGGCCGCGGTCGGCCGGCAGGTCGGCCAATGGCCGGTTGAGTATCATCGGCACGCGCTGCTCGCTGATGCCGCCGTGCGATCGGAGCGGCGCATCGAGGCCACTCAGATCGTGGTCGGCTGCGGCGGTTCCAAGCGTGAAGCTGCGGTCGGACACGACGATGATATCGCCGAGCCGCTCCGGCGGCAGTTGGAACCGTGCGCACGCGTTGTCGCGCGTATCGGCGTATTCGATACCATCGATCGCGATGAGATTGGCGAGTACGCCGTCTGCGTCTACGCCGTCGTCCAGATACACCGTCGCGAACGAGCCGAGTGCGCCGTGGTGTACCACGTACGGGTCGGTGATCGGCAGGATGACGCGCGCGCGCTCCGCACCTATCAGGCCGTCCAGGTGGTCCTGCAGATAGATGACCACAGGGTCGCCGGCTTCGTCGTGTTTATCGTTCATGCCGTGGTCGGCGGTGACTGCGATTACGACACCGGCTGCTTCCAACTCGGCGAGGTAGCCGTCCATCATGATGTAAAAAGCGTTAGCGACCGGGCTGCCAGGACCATACTTGTGCTGTATGTAATCCGTCGTCGAGAGGTACATCAGGTCCGGCCGGTCGTCGCGCTGCATCAGTTTGACCCCGGCGGCGAATACGAACTCCGAGAGATCGGCGCTGTAGACCGACGGCAGCGGTTTGCCGACCAGATCCAGTACCTCGCCGATGCCGTTCTCCTGCGCCGTCACCGTATCGGCCTTCTCGGATGAAAAGCAGATGTGACCCGTGCCGTCGAAGCTGAGGCCGTCGCCCAGCAGGCGGCGCAGCTTATCCTTGGCCGTGATGATGGCGATTTTCTGCCCGCCGTCGGCGAGCGCTTTGAAGATGGTCGGCGCACGCAGAAAGCGCGGCTCGTTCATCATGACCGCTTCGCCTGTATCCGGGTCCAGAAAGAAGTTGCCGCTGATCCCGTGTACCGCGGGCGGCGCGCCGGTCACGATCGACAGGTTGTTCGGGTTCGTGAAGCTCGGTATGACGCAGTCGACCGTGAAGCGCGCGCCTTCTGTCGCGGTGCGGGCCAACCACGGCGTTTTGCCAGTTGCGATGACTGCGTCCAGATAGTCGGGTTCGCAGCCGTCTACGCACACCACCACCACCGGGCGTTTAGCCTTCGCATAAGTCCGACCATTTACGGTAACTGCCTGGTTCATATCGAGATTTCCGGTGGTGTTGTGGTCTGGTGCGCGGCCTCGAGCGAATGCTGATGTTCGCGCGGATCGGGTCCGCCGCCCGGCGCAGCTTACCCCGAAATCGGTTTGGCGAAGACCTTCCGATGTCGCAATTGTCGGACGCGGCGACGCCGTTCGCGGCTATCATGATAGTCATCTTCCCATGCCAAAGGGCATCGCGGCGCCCTTCCACTTGCGCTTCGGTACGGAGGCCCCCGATGAGTACGGTCGAGCAGCAAGGCGCGGCGTTGAAACGCCCTGAAGACGTGCTGAATCTGCTTCGTGACGTATTCGAACGCAGGGGCGCGGAATCCTACCTCGGCGAAGACGTGACGATGTCTCAGCACATGCTCCAGGGAGCGGCGATGGTAGGCCGGCAAGGGTTTGGTGATGCCGTCGTGGTGGCGGCTTTACTGCACGACATCGGACACTACATTAACGATTTCCCCGAGGCGGATGCGCTTCGCCTCGACCGCAGACACCAGATCACCGGCGCCGCGATTCTGACCCGCTGGTTCCCACCGATCGTGGTCGAATGCGTGCGTGGGCACGTCGACGCCAAGCGGTACCTGTGCGCGGCGGAACCGGACTATCTCCGCACGCTGTCCGACGCTTCGATCCATACGCTCGAACTGCAGGGCGGCATCTTCGACGACCGCGAAGCCCGGGTGTTCGCGAAGAGCCCCTACCTCGATGACATGCTCGCGGTGCGCCGCGCCGACGATGCCGGCAAAGACCGCGACGCCGAAGTGCCGGGCTTTGCGATCTACGAACCGGCGATCATGCGCCTGATGCGCGAACACAAACGAAACGGAGACTCTGAATGAAAGCTGCGGTTTGCCGCGAATTCGGCGCGCCGCTCGTCGTCGAAGAACTCGCTCTGGCGAGTCCGGGGCCCGGTGAGGTCGAAGTCGCCATCAAGGCCTGCGCGGTGTGCCACTCCGACATGATCTTCGCGAGCGGCGGCTGGGGCGGCACGTTGCCCGCCGTCTATGGCCACGAAGCGGCTGGCGTCGTGGCCGACGTTGGCCCCGGAGTGCAGCATCTGCGTGCGGGTGACCATGCCGTCGTGACGCTGGTGCGTAGCTGCGGGCGCTGCCGCTGCTGCGAACAGGGATTTTATGGGTCGTGCGAAAGTCACTTTGCGCTCGATGCCAACCCACCGCTGCGCCTGGCGGCGGATGGCTCTCCGGTCGCGCAAGGGTTGCGAACGGCCGCTTTTGCCGAGCGCGTCGTCGTCGACGCATCGCAAGTCGTTGCGATCGATGACAGCGTGCCGATGGAAAGCGCAGCGCTGCTCGCCTGCGGTGTGATCACAGGCTTTGGCGCGGTGATCAACACGGTGAAGGTGCCGGCCGGCGCCTCGGTCGTTGTAATCGGCACAGGTGGGGTGGGATTGAACAGCGTCCAGGGCGCCGCCGTAAGCGGTGCGAGCCGCATCATCGCCGTCGACGTCAACGGCGAAAAACTCGAAGCAGCCCGTCGGTTTGGCGCCACTCACGCGGTGGATGCGAGCGAGGGCGCCTCAGTCGAGACGGTGCGGGCATTGACGAACGGACGCGGTGCAGATTATGTGTTTATCACCGTGGGCGCTGTCGGGGCTTATGCGGACGCGTACCAGATGCTTGCCAAAGGCGGGGCCGCGGTGATCGTCGGGATGACGCCCGTTGGCGCCACGTCGTCGTTCGACCCGCTGACGCTTGCCGACAGCTCGATGCGCATCGTCGGGTCCAAGATGGGTTCGTCGAATATCCACAAAGACCTGCCGAACCTGGTGGAGCTTTACCACCAGGGGCGTCTCAAGCTCGATGAGCTGGTGTCAGGGCGCTACCGGCTCGATGAGATCAACGACGCGTTTGCATCCGTCGAGCGCGGCGAGGCGCTGCGGAACGTCATCGTGTTCTGAACGGTCTGGAACCAGGACCCGCCCGGGCCTCTGACGGCCGGGCAGGCGGCGTGCAAAACGGGGTCTACTCGGCAGCGTCGGCTTCCACGATGGCTTCGCCGTTGACCCGCGTTTCGCCTTTGGCGTTGTCGACCGTGACGTGCGTGTCGTACCACGTCAGGGTGGGGCGGGTGCCAAATTTGTCGGCGAGGATCTGCATGCGCTCCTCGGTAAACCACGCTTCCGCCGCGGCGCGGCTCTCCCACAGATACACGCCACCGGTACCGGTGTCGCCGTTCAGATAGTCCTTGCGGATCAGCCCGTTTGGCGCGAGGCCGCGGTAGGTTGGCGCCGTGCCAGTGCCGCCGGTGATGGCCTGCTCCTCGGTACGTTTGGGTAAGTCGAACTGGACGACGACGATACAGTGGCTCATGTGCGGATCTCCTGCGGCGCGGTTCTCTAAAGAACAAGAGTCTGCGCGTAACGCGGTCGGGTCAAGTTTGCGCGCGATCGCCACTGCGCCGCTGGCGCCGCAGCAACACGGCGAGGCTCACTCCCAGTACCAGCGCTGTACCCGGTTCGGATGCCGTGACCGTCGACGGACTCGAAGTGCCGATCGCGTTGCCGAGCAACCGAAACGCGAGTTCGCCCTGATTCGCATACGCTCTCTCGTAGGCGTCGTAGTCGTACGAGGTGTCGGTGTTGCCGTCGTCGTAGTCGTAGCTCTGGGTGTATTCGGGCCGCGAGTAAACCCTCGTCGCATTTCCGGTGTTCGAGGACAACGACTGGTGGAACTCGCGGTAAAGCTGCTCGTTCGTACCCACGTCGTAGTTGCGCGTGCTGCTCGAAGAGTAGTACCGGCTGCTGTATCGGTACCGTTGTGTCCCGAAGCGCTCGGTAGAGCGCTCATCAAATGCCGCGATCTGAATCCAGTAGGTGAGGCCGGCGTCGAGGAATACGTCGTCGCCGAAGCTGAAATTGTAGTGGTAACCCGTATTGCCGCAGTCTTGTCCGAGGGCACAGATATTGACGGTTTCGTCAGCCGCGCGCGTGGCGTTCGCGTCCAGGCCGGCGTACAGCGGCATCGGGTCCAGGCCGGCATCGTCAGGGCTTGCGTAGATGGCCCAGCCAACCGCGCCGTTCCAGGGCAGATATTCCGTCCGGTGGTTGGTCGATGAATCCACCGTGTTCAGAGCGTAGTCATCGTCCGACCAGCCCCACGTTTCACCTTCGGTCAGTTGCCAGCGCTTTTGCGGCGTGAAGTCGTCCAGATAGACCTGCGCATCTGCGTAGTCCCGGGTGTAGCGGTAGCTCCCGCTCCGGCTGCCAGAGCCCCAGCTGTAGCTGGACCACCGGTAGTGGTAGTCCTCCAGGTTTCGATGCTGGGTGCTGCTGCGGTGGTTGTAGTTCGTATCCTGAGCCGTAGCGCTGCGGGTGGGTAACTGTTCCCACAGCACGGCGGCAGGCGCCGTGGTTACGAATCCACTCATCAAGGCGGCGCCGAGCATGCTCAACATCCGCGGCCGAGGCGGCAGGTTTCGGGTTGTCTCCATGACCATTCCCTCGTTGGAGTTCTTGTGCACCAGAGCTCAAGCGAGAACCATGCCAATCGCGTGAAACGAGGGTTAACTCATTGAGTGGAAAAACAAAGAATGGGAGTCCCAGGGAACTGGATACTCACTGTGTAAAGGGTCGCGTCTTACCTGGATGGAGGGTTTCTCCCGTGTATTGGTGAGACCGCAGCCAGAGCAGGCCGCGGTTTCGTCCTACGGGTGGAAACGGTAAGTAGTACTTCGCAGCAGGCGTGCGCATCAAAGCGTGCGTTGCGTATCCTGGTTTGTACAACAACCAATCGCGACCAGGATCCCCATGACCGCCACATCCCGCCAAGACACGCCCGAACCGATCGGTCGTCTGGACCATGTAGGTATTGCCGTACACAGCATCGAGAAGGCCCTCACGTTCTATGAAGGGGTGCTCGGAGCGCGCCTCAGGCGGACGGGAGAAGATCGCAGTGGAGAATTCAAGGTTGCCATCCTCGATCTCGAAAATTTCTGCATCGAGTTGCTGTAACCGATCAAGCCGGATGGATTTCTTGCCCGTTACCTCGAGCGGCGCGGCGAGGGGGTTCATCACATCACGCTGCAGACCCCCGATCTGCAACGCAAGGTCATCCACATGGAGTCGCGGGGAGTGCGGGTTGTCGACAAACATCTGGACGACCCGGCCTTCCTGGACGCATTCATCTCACCCAAGAGCTCACACGGTGTGCTATTTCAACTCGGGCAGACCCCCGGGCCACTCAACAATGCGCCTTATTGGGAAACCCAAGAGATCTAGGCCATGGCCGCTTCGCTCTGGTGCGGCAAACTGCTTCCGAGTAGGGCGCGCCCCGACGGCGCGCCGGCCTGGCCTGGCGTCGACGCCGTCGTAGCGCCATCAGCAATCCCGCACCGATGATCAGCGCGGTGCCGGGCTCCGGTGCCGTGCTGGTCGACGCAGCGACTCCGCCAAGTGCGGTACCGGAGAGGCGGAAGGCCAGTGCGCCCTGGTTCTGGTAGGAGTAGGTACTTGCCGGCGAACTGTATGCGCGGTCCGTGCCCCCGTAGCTATAGTCGTACGAATAGGAGTTCGCCTCTGTGTGGTCGACGCGTGTGGCGTTTCCGCTAGTAGACGACAGGGCCTGTTCGAACCGGGCGTACGTGTCATCGTTTTTCCCGGCAATATAGTCGTAGGTGTACCTGACGTAGTTGTAGCTGCAGTAGTAGTAGTAATAGCAGCTATAGCTGCCCGTGCGCCTGCCAGCCTGGCTGTACTCGCGCCTTTCGTACGCATTGATCGAGATCCAGAATGTGGAACCTGCGTCCAGGAACACGTTATCGCCGAAGCTGAACTGGTAGTGATATCCCGTCGATCCGCAGGAGGAGCCCACGGGACATCGGCCGGCGTTCTGATCGACGGAGCGCGTCGCCGCGGTATCTACGCCTACATACAGAGGCGTTGAGAAGTCGGTCGGGTCGGAATAGATGGCCCATTCGACAGCGCCATCCCACGGCAAGTAAGTATCCTGGTAGTGGCCCCCGTCTCGTGTGTATTGCTGCTCGTATTGATCTTGCGCGAAGCCCCAGGTCTCGCCGTCGGTTAATTGCCAGTCTTTGCCCGGTGTGAAATCGTCCAGGTGGGTTCGCTGGAATCCGTACGCGTCGCGCGTGAACCGATACCGGTAACTGGTGTCAGAGCCGCTCTTGTTGTCACGGAAGTAGGTATACGTGTAGTCGTCTTCGTATCGATTGCTCTCAGAGCTGCGATGATTGTAGTTGTAGTCCGTATCGGTGCCGCTCCGCGTCGGCAGCTGCTCGAACAGCACGGCACCTTGAACTGTCGGCACGCTGGCTATCAGCGCGGCGAGAAGCGAACCCAGACTCAACGTTGCGGTGATGCGTTGCAAGGTCATTGTTGTTATTGCCTCGTGGATACGGCTTCCTTGCTAGATGCTTGAAGTATCCCTCACCGGGCTCGATGCAAGTTCGATACCGATTTTGTGATTCGCGTCACAAAACGCTGATTTAAAACAACAAAGATTACTGTTCCCGGGGAACTTTATTCACTCGTGTAAAGTTCTCCGACAACTTCGCGACGTACGGCGGTGCGATGCCAATCAAAGGGCGCGCAAAAAGCTCAGGCGCAGGTGGTCGATTTATGCAGGTGTAAGGCCGCGGCAGGTTCGGCCGCCCGCATCGCTTGCCGGGAACAGGTGTCGTTGCTGAGCTTTCGCTCGGCGCCGCCGCAGCCGGGCGCGAGAGCAAAACTCAGGTGGTCTTGCATCCGTCAGGCTGCCGCGATCGCTCTGGGCGCTCCCGTTCAGATGTCGGTGGGAAAGCCGTTCAGCGTCCTGGCGTTGCGGTCTTGCCAGTACTTTTCGATGCCGTCGCGCCCGCGCTTCTCAGCCCACGCTGTCAGCGTTTCGCGCTCCGACTCGAAACTGTAGTGAGGCACCGCGTAACCGCAGGACGTCTGTACCAGTTCGATCTGCATATCGAAGACCTGGCGTGCACCGGTCCATTCATCGAACTCTGCATAGAGCATTTCCCAGTCTTCATCGCGCGGATGCACCGTCCTTGCCTGACCATAGAGCCGCAGAATAAGCGGCTGGCGCGTGAACGAGCAGAACATCAACGTCATCCGACCATTGTCGAGCACGTGCCCGGCCGTTTCGTTGCCACTGCCAGTCAGGTTGAGCCACAGCACGCGTTTGCGCTCGACGATCCGAAGTGAATCCATTCCCTTCGGCGACAGGTTGATGTAACCCTCCGCGCACGCCGTCGCGACGAAGAACATGTGCTGGGCGCGAATGAAGCGCATGAGGCGATCGTCCAGTTCCGGATACATGTCAGACATCGGGTTACCTTCGAGTGGTATCAGCGAGCGCTGTCACTCTACTGCTAAGACGCCCACCCGGCCATGGCGTTGTCCAACAGTGGATTTGTTGGAGCGCCGCGGGGCAATGCGTAAGCAAGTGGCCGCTACTTCGATCTACGAATACTTAGTGTCCGAACGGCCGTGACAAACATGGAGCACGCGCCCCCAAGACGGCCCACAATTGGTGCGATCGCACCGCTGCAGCGTGCCCTGCACAGCGCGAAACCCTTGTTTTCATTCGTATTCGATAGTTGGCACAGAACTTGATAGTGCTTAAAGCAACGACAAACGCAGCGAACGACGACCCTGTTCGCGCGGCGCCGATGAACAGCAACGCCGACCAGGAACATCGCAGGAGTAACCCAATGCAGTGCTACGAGTTCGAAGCCATGTGCCATGTGCTCTTTGACGCAATCAGGTTGATCGAGCCTTCAGCGAAATTCGACATGTCGCAGCTGGCTGACATTCTCGCCGACCACGAGGTCGCTACTTTCGCTCAGTTGCAGACTGCGGGAGCCAGCAACCTCGCGGAGGTTTCGCGCACCGAAATGCTGGCCGATTCCGCGATGGCAAAGGCTGCCTGAGGATGCGCTGCGAAACCGTGCCGCTGGTGTCTCGCGCAACCAGCGCCGCGATGCGATTAGACGAGTTTCAGGAGGTTTAAACCGCGCTCTCCGACGAGCCAGCCCCGCGCTTCGCGCATCGGTCAAAATGCAACGGGAGAATCGGGTGGCTCCCAATGCGCCGTACTCAAGCTACCGGGTACTTGACCGTACCGCGAGCGGGGGCTGGCTCGGAGGGTCTTATCGATAAAGCGGTAATCGTGTCGATGCCGCTCAGCGCGTTCAGGTAAGCGCGACCTGGATTCCTCAGACGCCGAACGCGCCCGATGCGGGCCGCCGAGCCGAGAGCGTAGTCGGCGCTGATTTCGCCGGGCGCCCCGTTTACTTCGGCCCCACGATTGGTGATGTTTGAAGATCGCCTCTCGTATCGGCACATTGGCTGCCATGCAGGATTTCATCGGCCGCAAAAACCTGATTCCGCCAGAGCGTCTGCGCGAATTGAGCGAGCGCTCAGATCTTGCGGGTGCACTGCAACTCACCAGTCACTTCGGTGCGATCTTGTTGACCGGCGCAGGTCTGCACTTCACTTGGGGTACGTGGTGGGCGGTGCCGTTGTTCGTACTCCATGGTGTGCTGCTGAACTACCTGTTCGCAGCCCAGCATGAGTTGAATCACTACACCGCGTTCAAAACGCGCTGGCCGAACGATTTCTTCAATCGCATCACGGGCTTCATCCAGCTCTACCCGCGAAGCTACGAGCGCTGGTTTCACTTCGAGCATCATCGCCATACCCAGGATTGGGAGCGCGATCCTGAACTGCTGAGCCGGGGAGGGCCATACACATTCTGGGCCTATCTGACGTACCTGTTCGGGGTGACCTATTGGACCGGACGGGTACAGCGCCTGGTCATCGTCGCGAGCGGCAAGACGGCTGACTATTTCACGGTTAAGCAGAAAGCGGTCATCGTGCGTGAATCGCGCGCGCACCTGATTTTATACGCACTCATCGCTCTGATCTCGGTGTTCTTCGAAAGTGGGTTCGTCGTGCAGTTCTGGCTCGCGCCCATGATGTTGACGAAGGTGTTTCAGAACGTGCAGAACCTGACCGAGCACACGGGCCTCACGCACGCGCCAGATACGGTGATCAATACGCGCACGATTCAAACGTGGTGGGTGTTCCGCTGGATGGCGTGGAACATGCAGTACCACACGGCGCACCACACGTTTCCGGCCGTGCCTTTTTTTCGATTACCCGAATTGCACGCAGAACTGGTGAAGCACGCGGGCTTCGAGCCGCCGACCACTGGGTATCTCGCGTTTCAGTGGCGCTTTCTGAAACAGCTCTGGCGCGCCGGTGAGCCGGTCGATGGGGTGGTTGAGACACGGCCCGGGCCGGGCGGCGACGTCGATTCGCGGTCAACCGTCTGACACGATGTGTGCGGTGTTGGCGTAGGTCAACTTTCGTGCGCCACGAACGCAACGCATTGCGCTACGCGCGGCGCGAACGCTGGTGACCAGATGGCCGTTGCGTGATCGCCCGGCACGCGCAGGACTTTTTGCCTCTTGATGAACGCAGCCAGGCCGGCGGGGTCGGCATCTTCGCGGCCGTTCACGAAACAGGCTGGCACGCGGAGCGCTCCAGCTTCCGCTACCGTGAACTGCGGAAACTCATCACCTTCAAGACGTGCAGCGTAGGCCAGCCGGTCGCCGCCCAGTTCGTCGGCCAAACGCCGGTAAAACGCGTTTCCGGGTGGGTTGGCAGCGCGCAGGGCCGCAACCTCAGCGGCCCGGGCGCTCGCGTCCCACGGCTCTGTCTCCCCAAGGCTTATGCCGCCCAGTACAAGGCCCCGAACGCGCGCATCGATAGTCGCCACCTGAACGGCGACGCCGCCGCCCATCGAATAGCCGATGAGAGTGGCGCGCTCGATGTCGAGCGCGTCGAACAAGGCGCTTACGTCACGTGCCATCGCGCGGTCGGCATAGCGTCTCCGGCTGGCCGGCGCCTGCGAGTTACCGTGGCCGCGTGCATCAACTGCCACCACGCGATAACCGGCGTCAACGAGCGCGGCGGCGACGCCGGTCTCCTGCCAGTTCGTGTGGCTGTTCAGCATGAAAGCGTGCAGCAACACAACGGTCGGCCCATTGCCGTCCACCGTGTAGACGATGCGCGTACCGTCGAATGATGTGAATGCCGTGGCGATGCCAGTAGACAGCCTGAGCCACGTGAGCGCACCGACGATGAGCACGCCGGTCAGCAACCAGGTGAGTGCGGTGCGGTCGGCGTGCGGCTTCAATGCAAGACGGTGCCTGCGATACTAGAGGTTAGCGCCAACGTTGGTTTGCACAACCGGCGACGCGCGTATCAGAGGCGTGCATGCAGGTCGAGTACGGCCTCAGCGAATGCTTCCGGTGCTTCCTGCGGTACGTTGTGCCCCACGAGCGGAATCACACGGCGCTCATACGGCCCGGAGAAGTGCCGTGCGTGACTGGTGCAACCCTCGGGCGGCATCACGCCGTCACCCGCGCCGTCGATGGCGATGGTCGGTACGCTGATGTCCGGCTGGGCAGCCAGCGCCGCTTCGACCGTGGCCACTCTGTCGTCGCCAGCGACGAGACCGTAGCGATGCCTGTAAGAGTGAATGACAACGTCGACAAAATCGGGGTTGTCGAATGACGCGGCTGACGCGGCGTAGGTGTCGTCGTCGAATTGCCAGTTTGGTGACCAGAGTTGCCAAAGCAGTTTGCAGTAGTCGTAACGGAACTTGGCGAGACCGGCGCGGCCTCGTTCGCTATGAAAGTAGTACTGATACCAGTAACGGTGTTCTATCTCTGGATGCGCCGGCGCGTTGGCACGCGCGATGTTCTGCATGTTGTAGCCGTTGCAGGAAACGAGACCAAGCGATCGGTCCGGCCACAATGCCGACACGATACACGCGGCCCGACCGCCCCAGTCGTAACCTCCCAGCAGCGCGGCGCCGATATCGAGACTGTCCATGAATTCGCGCAGATCGTTGCCGAGTACCGCCTGCTCGCCCGAGCGAAGTGTCTGCTCTGACCGGAACGTCGTCGGCCCATAGCCCCTCAGATACGGCACGATGACGCGCAAGCCTGCCCTCGCCAGGATCGGCGCAACTTCCGCGTATGAGCGCACATCGTAGGGAAACCCGTGCAACATGATCGCCGGGGTGCCGAGCGGATCGCCTGATTCGAGATAGGCGATGTCGAGGTCGCTGGTCTGCGTGCGTTTAAACACCGTGTGAACTCCCGCTCGGGCGCTGCGTCTGTCTCAGTACGGGCCCGGCACGATCGGGCTGCCGTCAGTAAACCGGTTGAATCGAAACCGGCTGAGATCATGCCCGTGCGGCTGAGCGCAGATCTCGTCTGCCATAACCTTGCCAACCCCGGGGCCGATACCAAAACCGTGGCCGCTCATGCCGGTTGCGATGTAAAGCCCGCCGATCGCCGGCGCTTCGCAGAGGTAAGGCACCGCGTCTGGCGTGACATCGATCATGCCTGCCCAGAACTCCGCCATGCCGGCTTCCGCAAGCCACGGTGCCTTGGTTGGCAATCGTTCAGCGACCCGTTTCATAACCACTGGCGACGGGTCCGGATTCAATACCCGCATATCTTCGAACGGCGTCACCTCGTCGCCGCTCCAGCGCCGCTTGCTGCCCCAGCTGCCCGGATAACCGGCCGGCGGTTTCATATGGATTTTGATGTCCTTGGCGGCCACGCGCATGACGGTTGTGAACTTCCGAAAATATTTGAACGATTTCGGTACGACGTAGTGTTCCGCGAGGTCGCCACTGGTTACCGTGTAGCCGCCATCGATGCGTTTGCGCACGCATAGCCCGGAAGTCGATACATTCGGCAGGTCACCCTCGGCCACGTGCGTGCGCCCTACCGTCGAGCGCACCATCAGCTGCGGCAGGTCGAACCCTGCGTTCGAGGCAAAGTAGGTCGACCAGGCGCCACCGGCCAGCACCGCGGCACCTGCCCTTAGTCGTCCGAGCTCGGTGGCTACGCCGGTCATCCGCCCGTTGCCGGTCTCGACCGTGCGCACGGCGCAGTTCTCGATGACCGCCACGCCGAGGCGCTGCGCGGCGCGTGCCAGGGCCGGCACCGCTTCCCACGGCTCGGCGCAGCCGTCGCTCGGTGTCACCATGCCGCCGACCGCGCCGGCTGCCAGCGGCCCAGCCATTTCGCTGACCTCATCGGCGCTCAACATGCGGGTTTCGAGCTGGTGCTGCACGGCTACATCGCGCCACGTTTCGTATTTTGCGAGCGCCGCGTCATCTCCAGCTACGTACAGGCATCCGCACTGATTGAACGCGAGCCCCGCATCACCCGTTTCCTCCGCGAGACCCTGCCACAGTCGGTTCGACTCCATCATGATCGGCAACTCGGCGGGGTCGCGACCCTGTTGGCGCACCCAGCCCCAATTGCGGCTCGACTGTTCGCCGGCGACGCGGCCTTTTTCCAGTAGCGCCACGCGCTTGCCCTGCTTCGCGAGGTAATAGGCGGTCGAAGTACCGACTACCCCTGCTCCGATCACGACGACATCGACTTCGTCGGGCAGCGGATCGCGGAACTGAATGGGCGTGGCTTCAGAGAATGCCGGCACGGTTTGCCTCCTTCCTGACGCTGGCGGTCATCGCGGCCGCCGAAACCAGGCCCGGAGCATTTTCGTGCCCCCGGCCCAGAATCGACCCCAGGACTTGCGGCGGGTTTCCCGGCGCAGCAGTCGCTCGGCATTCGCGAGCTCTCGCAGCGCCTGATGGCGGAGCATCGCTTCTATATAGGCCTTTTCGCTGTTGCTGAGCATCAGCTGTCGCCTGCCTGTGGCGCATACGAACTGACTTCGATCAGATTGCCGTCGGGGTCGTTGAAATACACCGACGTGACCGCGCCCTGCGCGCCGCTCTTCGTGACGGGGCCTTCGAGAACGGTGACACCCTCGGCCCGCAGATGTTCAGTCACGCGCGCGACCGGCCAGGATGTGATGAGGCACAGATCGCCAGAGCCGACCGCGGCGTGATTGCGCGGCTCCATGCCGAGCGTTTGCAGATTGATTTTCTGATTGCCGAAATGCAGTGCGCGCCGCCCGTTTGCGAACGTGGAGTCTTCCATCCGTAAGACGCGCCGAAAAAACGCCACGGTGGCTTCGATATCAGCAACCGTCAACACGACATGGTCGATGTGGCTCAGCAAGAGGTCGCACCCCGCGATGACAGGAGCGCCCAGTCTAGCGTGAGTGCGCTCGAAGCGGCGCGGGTGTTGCGGGGCGCAATTTGCACGGTCTGGAACCGGTGCCGCAAGTTCGACTCGAACGATTTGCGCACCGCTAGTCGCCCAAGGCGCTCGCCGGTACCCACGGCGGCAACGGCTCGCCGCCGCAGTAGTGGTTTTCGGCCGGGTTCTCGCGAAACAGTACATACATGTCATGCGGTTCCACGTCGAGTTCCCGTTTCAACAGCGCGGCCAGGGCCTCGGCAAGCGCTTGCTTGCGCGCCGGTTCGCGGCCCGGGCGCAGGTCGACGGTAACCAGCGGTACGCCGTCGCCAATTTCGGCAAACACCTCACGGACTGCCACGTAGTCATACTTGGTCTCCTTGGGCGCGAGTGTATCCAGCACGGCCTGCTTGGCGCCGAGTCGAATCCGGTGCTTGATCTCGTGAGCCGTACCTTCCGGCACTTCAATGCGGATGACGGGCATGTTCGGGTTTCCTCGTCGTGAAGGGTCTGGCCGGCAGGCCTCCGCTACTACGAGCGTTACCTGCCGTCCACCTGCCTCTGGTAATCGTCAGCATCGAACCAACCGAACGCTGACGTCACCAGCATGTTTTCGTCGAGGTCCCACTCTTCCCATCCGCTCACCTTCAGTGGGTTCCCGGTCTCAGCATCGTGGCCCGTGAAGGTCCACATGAACACCGCTCGATCTCCGGCCCCGCGAATACCATCGTTTTGCAGCTTCAAATCAGGCACATCGGCGTGAAATCCGGCCGCCATCGCGGTCAGGCCTTCGTGCCCTGCGGAAGGTTCTCCGCGATTGATAGATATCTGGCTCGTGGGTAAACGGAATGCGGCGACATTCTCCGGCACCCCCGAATTCCAGGCTTCGGTGTAACGGTTGGCCAGAGCATCCAGACTGGCTTGATCAAACGACATGGGCTGATTGTCCTTAATCCCGGAATCAGGGCAGGTGTGTCCGCAGCTGACTGTGGAGCTAATGGGCGGTCTCGTCAAACGCGAGGCGCCGGAGCGGTTCGACTAACGCTGCCGGGTGTGTATCCCGAACGGGTTGGCAGCGCTTGAATACCGGTCGGAAGATACGCATTTCTCCGCATCACAGAGACGATTGAAGGGCGCTTAAGATGTCCGCTCGACACGTAGAGTTCGAAATTCCGTCTACCGTAGCCTCTGATGGCGCTGGCGTGCGCATCCGCCGCAGTATCGGATTGCAACCGAGTGCCCGCGTCGACCCGTTCCTGATGCTTGACGAGTTTGGTTCCGATAACCCGGACGACTATATCGCCGGCTTTCCATCGCATCCGCATCGTGGCTTTGAAACGGTTACGTATATGCTGGACGGTGAGATGTTGCACGAAGATCACATGGGCAATCAGGGACTGCTCGTGAGCGGTGGTGCGCAGTGGATGACGGCGGGCAGAGGCATTATCCACTCGGAGATGCCGCGTCTTCGCGAAGGTTTGATGCGCGGCTTCCAGCTATGGGTGAATTTGCCTGCTAAAGACAAGCTGCGTGCGCCCTGGTATCGGGATCTGGCGCCGCACGACATCCCGGAGTTCGACCTGGCCGACGGCGTCCGGACTCGGATCATCGCTGGGACGATGAAGGTTGGCGAGGCCGCTTATGAAGGTGCGCTGCTAGGCATCGCGACCGACCCGCTCTATGCCGATGTACAGCTGGATGGTGGTGCGAGCATCACGCTGAGCCTGCCAGCCGGGCACCGTGGCTTCGTCTATGTGTTCGAGGGCAGCGTCGCTGTGGCTGGCCGTGCGGTGCAGCGCAGTGCAGCGGCCGTCTTGAGCGAAGGGACCAGTCTGGTGCTTTCGAGCGATACCGACGGCAGCCGTTGCCTGCTGGTACTCGGCCGTCCCTTGGGCGAACCGATCGCGCAGTACGGCCCGTTCGTAATGAACACACGCGCGGAACTCGAAGAGGCGGTGCGCGACTATCAGGCGGGCCGGCTGACGGCCTGAGCGGCGCCCGGTGAGGCTCCGCTATTGACGCATGCGGCCGATGCGGCGATGTCCGGGCTGGCGCCAGCCGTTCAGATTGCGACAATACGCACCTGGCGCGTCGCGTCCGGCACGCGCCTACTGCATGGTCCTGGCTGCCGATGAAAAACGCTGTCTACAATCCGCGCGACTGGGATTCCCAGCCGCCGTATGCGCATCCGCCCTACCGCTCCACCGATCTGCGCTCGCCGAAGCAGCCTCTGGTGCCGCTGGCGCAGTCGCTCTCGGAGCTGACCGGTCCGGTATATGGGCATCGCCACGTCAACGCGCTGGACGCTGACCTGACGCGCAACGGTATCGTCAACGGCGAGCCGCTTGGAGAACGCATTATCGTCGCCGGTCAGGTCCTCGACGAAGGCGGACGTCCGGTACCGGACACGCTGGTCGAGATATGGCAAGCGAATGCCGCGGGCCGCTATATCCACGTGGGTGACCAGCACGATGCCCCGCTCGACCCGAATTTCTTTGGCGGCGGGCGCTTCGTGACCGATGCGAGCGGTCACTACCGCTTCACAACGGTCAAACCCGGCGCTTATCCGTGGGGCAATCACGACAATGCCTGGCGGCCCGCCCACATCCACTTCTCGCTGTTCGGGCCGGCGTTCATTACCCGCCTGGTTACGCAGATGTACTTCCCCGGCGATCCGCTGCTGGAGCTCGATCCGATTTTCCAGGCGACCGCTGACGCCGCGGCTCGCAACCTCCTGGTCGCGGACTTTTCGATCGATTTGACGGAGCCCGGCTTCGCACTCGGCTATCACTTCGATATCGTGCTGCGCGGTCGGGATGCCACGCCGCTCGAGGATTGATGCACATGCGCAGGCAGACTCCATCGCAGACCATCGGGCCGTTCTTCGCCTACGCGATGACGCCCACTGCGTACGGTCGAACCGGTATCGCCAGCAACCGTTTGACGACTGAGGCAACGCCGGGGCAGCACATCCGTATCGTCGGCCGCGTGTTCGATGGTGCCGGAACTGGCGTCGGCGATGCGGTCGTCGAAATCTGGCAGGCCGATGCGACCGGGCGGTACCACCATCCGGAAGACGACCGCGGAGCGCTCCCGACCGAGTCCGATTTCTCGGGCTTCGGTCGCACCGATACGCAGCCGGATGGCCGTTTCAGTTTTGAGACCATCAAGCCCGGCGCTATCGGGTCGCGGGAAGCACCGCACATCAACGTCATCGTCATGGCACGCGGCATGCTCCTACACGCGTTCACGCGGATCTATTTCGCCGATGAGGCCAGGGCCAACGCCGAAGACCGCGTGTTGTCGACGGTGCCCGCGGGACGACGCGATACTCTCATCGCTCAGCCGCTCGATAACGCTGGCGCGTCCTTTCAGTTCGACATCCGCCTGCAGGGCGACGGTGAAACGGTGTTCTTCGATGCATGAGTTTGGGGTCAGCACCGCCGATTCACTGATCCTTGGCGGGTTGCTTGGCGACAGCGAGATCGCGGCTCTGTTCACCGACGACGCCTACGTCGCGGCGATGGCGCGATTCGAGACGGCGCTCGCGACGGCCGAGGCGGATGCCGGCGTGATCCCGCCACAAGCGGCGGCCGCTATCGTCGAACGGGCGCGGGGTTTTAGCGCGGACCTTGGCGCAATGGGTCAGGGCACCGTCAACGCGGCCGTCCCGACCATCGAACTCGTCAAGCAGATGCGCGCGCATATCGGCGGGGCGGAAGCCGCGTGGCTGCACTGGGGCGCGACATCGCAGGACGTCGTAGACACCGCGCTCGTGCTTCGGCTGCGCGATGTCATCCAGATCTTCGAAGGTCGCCTCCGACAGGTCTTGAGCCTGCTCGTGGCGCAGGCCGAGCGCCACCGCAAGACCGTCATGCCGGCCCGCACGCGCTATCAGCAGGCGTTGCCGACCAGCCTCGGCCTGAAGCTCGCGAGCTGGCTCGCGCCGTTGCCGCGGCAGTTGGTGCGGCTAAATGAACTGAAGCCGCGACTGCTCTGCGTGCAGTTCGGGGGTGCGGTCGGCACGTCGGCCGCGCTGCGCGATCGCGGCGTTGCTGTCATGCACGGTCTGGCCGATGCGCTCGACCTCGGGTGCCCAGACATGCATTGGCATACGCAGCGCGACAACGTCGTCGAGTTCGCGAACTGGTGCGCCATGCTGACGAGCGTGCTCGGCAAGCTGGGGCAGGACGTCGCGCTACATCAACAATCCGAGATCGGTGAGCTCCGCGAAAGCACCGACCCTGCGCGGGGCGGCTCCAGCACGATGCCGCAGAAAGCCAATCCGATCGGCGCTGAGGCGCTCGTGACGCTCGCACGTTTCAATGCGGCCCAGGTTGGCAACATGCATCAGGCCGTGGTGCAGGAGAACGAACGCGGCGGGCCGGGCTGGATGCTGGAGTGGATGACCTTGCCGCCGATGCTGGTCGCGACCGGTTCGGCGCTGCGCCAGGCGGCGGCGTTGGCCGAAGAATTGACCGCGGATGCGGCGCGTATGCAGACCAATCTGGCGTCTGGCAATGGCCTCATCATGGCTGAAGCCCTCAGTTTCGCGCTGGCTGAGCATATGCCACGCCCGGACGCCCAGGCCCTGGTCAAGCAGGCTTGCCGCGAGTCGGTCGCGCGCAACCGCACGCTGGTCGACGTGCTGAAGAGCCACACCGACGCGCCCGTAGACTGGGTGCAGGCCGCGGATCCCGCGCAATATCTGGGCGTCGCTGACGCCTTGATCGACCGGGTGCTCAAGTCGGCAAGGCAGGCGCTCGCTGGCTGAGCTGTCAGGGCGCCGCGCGAAGCGTCAGCCGTTCGATGCGGTTCAGCTTCCACTGCACGTAGAGAAACTGCAGGAATCCGGCCTTGCCGCGCGAGAATGGCCGCCCGTCCGGCTCGTTCCATGTGTAGATACGGTTCAGGCGGTTCGCCATCTGCAAGCAGACGAGCCCATTCCAACCGTAGGAGAAATAGCTCACGACCTTGACGCTCAGCGCGAACGTGACCGTGTCGCCCATCACGTAGTGACCCGTCAGTCCCCAGCCTACGTAGCCGACCGCCAGCGCATACAGGATAGCCAGACTGGACGCGGGCACCGGGCGGGATGGGACGAGCGCGTTGATCCGTTTGGCGCGGCTGTGGAACCACCAGAGCAGATAAGCACCGCCGGTCAGAATCACGAGCACTATAATCAGCACAACGCTGATCCGCGGCCACGCCGCGGCCTGGAGCGAGCCGTTGGTGTCACCCGATTCTGAGTCTTCGCATTCGGACGCTGTCGAGGGCCCTTCTTCTGCCGTCATGCCACCTGCATCCATGGGGCTCGTGGAACTGCCGATACCCGAGCCCGATCGGAACACGCTGTTTCCGCCAAACCGCAAGCACGACTTCCTGGCCATGGCCGGGTCGGCGCCATTCGAGCCGTCCGCCGAAACGTTCAGCTGGGTCAACGCCTGGTGGCTCGCCGAACTGTCGCTGCTCTCGTATGACGACCCGGAGCACGTCGCCCGGCATCTCGAACCGCTCGGCTTTCAGCTTCCGGGCGAGCAGCCGCTGCACGGCTCCGGGAGTACGCAGTGTTATGTGGCGGTCAGCTCTTCGGCTGTCATTGTGGCGTTTCGCGGCACGGAAGTCCTGCTCCGGACCAGTAGCCGCGGTTTCGCCAGCAAAGCGGTCGATGTGGTACGCGACCTCATGATCAACGCCAAGGTCGAGCGGCTCGACCTCGACGCGAACCGATGGGTACACGCCGGGTTTGCCGCGGGTCTCGATGAGGTTCTGGACGCCGAGTTGATTCCGTTACTCGATCGCTACGGTGTCGGTCGCTCTGTGTGGCTCACCGGCCACAGCCTCGGTGGCGCGCTCGCGACGCTCGCTGCCGCGGCAGTGCCGTACGCGGCGGGCGTCTACACGTTTGGCGCGCCCCGGGTCGGCAACGCGGCGTTTGCCAATTCTCTTGGCGTGCCGCTCTGGCGCTTCGTCAATGATGCCGACCTGGTGACGACGGTTCCGCCCGTGGCGCCGGACGCCAGGATGCAATGGCTGCCGTCCGGCTATGCGCACGGCGGTACGCGTATTCATCTCGACGACGACCAGGCCGCTTTTGACCCGACGCCCGATCATGCACCGCCAGAGCTGTTGACCGAAGTCGTCGCCGCCGTCTCGGACCCGAAGAGCACCTGGGAACGCTTCAAAGCGGCGGTTGAAGAATCGGGCACCGGCGTGCTGGATTCGCTGTCGCCCCTGGCCGGCTGGCAGGCTGTCAAAACCGGGTTTCTGAACCACGCCCCGATGTTCTACGTGCTGAAAATCCGCAACGCGATGGTGCGTTCGCTGAAGCAGCGCTGAGGTTGCTGGAACGTTCCCAGACGCCCGGGTCAGGCCGCTTTGTGTACCAGCTGCCGCCACGCCGGATGCGCCGCGATCTGCGCGAGGGCCTCGCGCAACAGGGTCTTGCCGGGTTCGGTGTGGTGCCAGGTTGACGCACCGGACGGATGTGGCAGTGCGATCATGTCCATCGAATGGCCGCCGTAGGTAACCTTGCGCGGCTGACCGATCACTTCCGTCAGCTTCTTGACGTCTACGAACCGCGCGATCGCGAGTTTGCCAACCGGGATCAGCAGGGTCGGTTGCAGCAGCGCTATCTCGGCATCCAGCCACGTGGCGCAGTTGGCGATCTCGATCGCGTCCGGCACACGGTCACCACCTTTGGGATTCTTACCGGGGAAGCACCGACAGACTGCGGCCATGTAGGCGAGCTCCCGGAACGCCTCCTCTTCGAGTCCGATCGAGGCATACCACTTGAAGAGCGTCTTGCCCGCCGTCCAGGCGAACGGTCTGCCGGCTGGTCCTTCCCGGTCCCCAGGTGCCTGACCGACCATCAGCACCGGTGACAGATTCGGCCGCCCGGAGACCACCGGTCCGATCATCTTTGGGCAGCGGGTGCAGCTGAGCAGTTCGTCGCGGTGGCGCGACAGGGCGCTGACCGCGGTGGTTCGAGCAGATTTGCGCGCGTCGCGAGGCATCTTGGGGAGTTCCGGAGTCTCAGGCTTGTGAGCTTCGGGTGAGGCGGTTTCGCGCGCAGCGTGGCCTTAAGGCGTTGCGGGATAGCAGCGCTCCGCATCCCGGAGTATGACAGCCAGCCACTTTACGCGAGAATGCACGCGATACCTTCCCGTCCGGAGACGCAAGATGAACGTCAACGACTCTGTGCTGGACCTGATCGGCAAGACGCCGCTCGTCCGATTGAACCGCATGGTGGAGCCAGGCATGGCCACCGTGTACGTGAAAATGGAGCAGCTGAACCCCGGCGGCTCGGTCAAGGACCGCATGGCCTACAACATGGTGCGCCGGGCTGAAGAGGCTGGTGATTTGAAGCCGGGCGCAACGCTCGTCGAGAGCACGTCGGGCAACACCGGCCTCGGCCTCGCGATGACGGCAGCGGTGCGTGGTTACAAGGCCATATTCACCATGCCGGACAAGATGAGCAAAGAAAAGATCGACATGCTGAAGGCCTACGGGGCCGAAGTGATCGTCACGCGCACCGATCTGGACCACGAGCATCCTGACAGCTACGTAGAAGTGGCGAAGCGGGTCGCGCGCGAAACCGCTGGCGGTTTCTATACGAATCAGTACTACAACATGGACAATCCCGAAGCTCATTACATGACGACGGGGCCTGAGATCTGGGCTGACACGGGGGGCAAGATCGACGCCCTCGTGGCCGGCATCGGTACGGGCGGCACGGTCTCCGGTACCGCCAAGTATCTGCGCGAAAAAGCCGCGGAGGCCGGTCGTGACTTCATGGTGGTCTGTCCCGACCCGGTCGGCAGCATCTACAAGAGCATGCACGAGACCGGCAAGCCGTGTCCGACCAGCTCTTACGTTGTTGAAGGGATCGGGCATGACTTCATGGTCGGCACGCTCGACCTCACGATGATCGACGAGGTGCGCGAGATTTCCGATCGCGATTCGTTCCTGGCCGCCCGGCGCCTGGCCCGCGAAGAGGGCATCTTCTGCGGCGGCTCCACCGGGACGGCTATTCACGGTGGTTTGCAACTTGCGCGTGAACTCGGCGAGGGCAAGATGGTCGTCATCATCCTCTGCGACTCGGGCGACCGCTACCTCAGCAAGCTCTACGACGACGAGTGGATGCGTGACATGGGTTACGTGCAGCCACGCGGCACGGCCGGTAAGGTGGCCGACCTCCTGAAGACCGACGCCGCCAAAGTGGAGATGGCACAGCCAAACGACCAGTTGGCCGACGTCGCGAGCCGCATGTCGGAGCTCGGCATCTCGCAAATGCCGATTGCGCCCGCGGCTGACGATCCGCGAATGTTCATGATCCACGAGTCCGACCTGCTGCGTTCACTCGTCAGCGGCGTGTGCCAGCCGTCAGACCCCGTCAGCACGGCGGCGAAGGAACTGCAGGGGCGTGTGAGTCCGCAGGATTCCCTGTCTCGCGTACAGCAGGTGCTGGAAGAGGACAACGTCGCCGTCGTGGTCGACGACGATGCGCTGGTCGGAATCGTCTCGAAGATCGATCTCATCGAGCACTTGACCCGCGCGTAGATCCGCAGCCAGCCGGCGAGTGCCGACGTCGCGCGGCGCTCGCCCCGGCGGTTGCCGGGCGTGAGGCCCGCAGCCCGAGGCTGTTCGTCCCGGGCTTTCAGGCTGCGCCCTGGGCCTCGCGTGCGGCGCGGCGTCCAGAGGCACCCGTCACCAGCACGGTTGGGATAGTCACGAGGCAAAGCGCCCCGGCCACCCAGAACACCAGCTCCGGCTCGTTGCGATCCAGCAGCCAGCCGAATAGCGGCGGAGTGATGATGCCGGCGGCATTGAAGCCGGACGTTACGAATCCGAACACCTTGCCCATCTGGCCGGGCGGCGTCATCTTGCGGATCAGCATGTCGCGCGATGGCGACAGGATGCCATTTAGCAGCCCGGCGATTGCGAACACGGTGCCGAGCAGCCACAGCGGCATCTTGACCGCGGCGATCGCGAACGCCGCGAGCGTGATCCCGATAAGACACAGGGCTGCGAATCGGTCGTGGGCATCGATCTTGTCTGCGATCCAACCGCCGCTAAGCACTCCCACCGGGCTTGCGAACATGTAGATGGTGACCATGATGCCGAGCGTCGTCAGCGGTGCATCGTAGATGCCGGAGAGCGCTGATGTGTTGAAGTTCCCGAGTCCCTGTCCGAACGCGGAGAGCCCACAGTAGAACGCGAAACCCATCAGGACCGGGGCGGACAACAGGAGCGTCATCCCGCTGGCTTTCTTCTCCGCCTGGGGCGCGGCGCCATCGGTCTGTGGATCCTTCAGCGCACTTCCGCCAGCCAGCAAAACCACTGCCATCAGAACCCCGCTGCCGGCCAGCAGCATCACGGCATTTTGCCAGCCGATCACGGCGGCCAGCGGAATCGACAGGGCAGGTGCCAGGAATCCGCCGAAGAAGCCGGACGCCGTATGGATCGAGAACGCGCGCCCCATTTTCTGACTGTCGACCGACGCGTTCAGGATCACGTAGTCAGCCGGGTGATAAACGGCATTGGCAAGTCCCGCCACTACCATCATGACGATCAGCATGGGATACGAGGGAAAGGCTGCGATCAGCACAAAGGCGAGCGACTCGACGATCAGGGCGATGACCAGCAAGGCGCGCGCGCCGACCCGGTCCACCAGAAAACCCACCGGTGCCTGCGTCAGCCCGGTGACGACGTTGAATACGGTGACGGCGATGGCGAGTTCTGTGTAACCAACACCGAAGCTGTCTTTCAGCAGTGGAAACAGTGGTGGCAGTAAGAAGATGTACAGGTGGCTGTAAAGATGTGCGCCGCTTACGAGAGCGACAGCGCGGGTATTGGCCGGCTCGGCGGCGATAGCGCTCAACGGCGGCTCCTGACAGATGACTCAGAGGGCGAATCGAGAACCGCTGCGGCGCCGATCACGGCCGCGACTGGCGCTCGGGCAAACAAACGACAAGCATATCAAGTCGCGACCCGGCTGAGTGTTCAGCGGAGGCGCGGCGGTTCATACCCGGCGACATCAGGCGTCTCATGCCCCGATCGGTCTTCACTTTCGCTCGCGGTGGTCGCGGTGCGGGGGTCGCGTTCCATCCTCGGGCCAGGTCGCTCCGGTACACTCACATATCAATGACGTCGGAGAGCGCGGGCTTGCCAGGCAATGTGCTGACCCCATTTTCCGGCAGTTGGGCGCTGACCTCGGAGGGGTTCTGCATATGCGCAAGATGGTTTTGGCGGGATTGGCGGTGGCAGCAGTCGTCGGAGTTTCCGGCTGCACGCAGGAAACCCAGAATCAGCTGGGTCGCGCGGTGCGCAACTGGACTGGTGACAACGGCGTGCTGGAGATCTATGCGGGACAAACGCTGGTCCGGCGGTTCGTAGACATCGACAAGCTGTCGACCGCCAAGGGCACCAGCGACAGCGCGACGGCGCGTCCTTATCGATTTGGCTACGGCGTGCTGGATGAAAATCTGAACGGGATCAAAGACGACGGCGAAAAGCGCGTTTACTTCGAGTTCAGCGACTACTCTACGCAGTATGTCTTTTTCGAAAGTCCGCGCTAGCCATCGCGACGACCGGCTGCCTGGTTGGACTTGGTGCGGTACTGATTGCGGTGTCCTCCTCTCGCGACGCTAGCGATACGGCCGGGACGTTCTGGCCTTACAGCCTCGAACTGTACGGATGTCCGGGGCTTCCGGAACTGCTGATCGCCGCGCAGGACGACTGCGGCGCGGACGTCAACCTGTTGCTGTGGATGTGCTGGCTGGCCGCAACGCGGGCGGTAAGTGCTGAACCTGCAGACCTGCAGGGCGCCGACGCTGCTATAGCGCAACTCCGCGCAGAGGTGGTGATGCCGCTGCGTGACGTGCGCCGGGCGCTGAAGCGGAACACACGGTGGATGGCTCGGGCTGACCTGGAGGCAGTGCGCCAGAAGGTCAAGAGCTCGGAGCTGGATGCCGAGCGGGTCGTGCAGCTAACGCTCGAAGGCTACGCCGGGTCCCGCTGGTCATCGATGGGCCCAGCAGCTGACGGCGAGGCCGTTGATCCAGAACGGGCGCGCGGAGCCCTCGGACGCTCACTGGCGAATTACGCTTCGTTCCTCGGTTGCAGGCTCGACCCGCAGCTTGAGGAGCGACTCAGTACCTCGCTTTGCATTCCTTGTTGACCGCCGCATGCGCGGCCGTAAAACCCAGCAGTGAGTACTCGTCATTCACTTTCTGCCCGCCGGTCGTCGTGGCAGAGATCTTGACCGAGCGTCCGGCGCGCATGGCTCTGATCATGCGCAGGTCTTCCTGCAGTGCGTTGTTCCACGCGCTGTCGCCTTCGGAGTACAGCGTAAAGCGCTGACTGCCGATCGTCACGTCGACCGTGCTACCGCGCTTCAATTCCGTACCCACCTGCACGCTGACCTCGTGGTAGCTGCGAGTGCTGACGCGATGCGAGACGAACAGGTGAGGCTTGGTCGCCCGCGTGCCGGCTCCACCTGCACTAGGGTCCGTCCACATCACGCAAACGCGTTTGTCCTGTTCGAAGTAACGCATGGCCTTCCAGTCACGAAACTCACCCAGCAGTTCTTCGCGATCGTCTGCTGCAACGACGCCTGGCAGCATCGTGAGCGTCAACATCAGCACCGGTAGCGCGAGCCGCGCAGGTTGGCGGTAGTTGCTCATTCTGTTATGGCCTCCACACATTGCGGTGTGCCGGCGTCCTCGTCATCGGTCAACGGCGCGAAGCGGCCGCGCACGATCTGACGTGAACTCAAATGTCCTCGCCGATCCTTATCGACGACCCACAGAGCTTGGGCATCCGGAAGTCCTGCCGGCAGCACCATGCGCCCTCCGGGCGCCAGCTGATGTAGTAATGTCCGGGGGATCAACTCGGCGGCCGCGGTGACAACGATACGATCATACGGCGCGAACAGCGGCCAGCCGCGGCGCCCATCGCCGATTCCGAAGGTAACGTTATGGAGGCCGCGAGCCCGCCCCCGCGCATGCGCTTCCCGAGCAAGAGTCGGCACGATTTCAACACTGAACACGTCGGCACCGAGGCAGGCCAGCACGGCGCTCTGGTAACCGAGACCGCTGCCGACTTCGAGCACGCGATGGTCGGCCTGCACGTCCAGCGCATCTGTCATCAATGCCACGATGAGCGGTTCGGTGGCCGTCAGTCCAAAGCCGATCGGAAGTGGCGTGTCCGCGTACGCGAGCCCGGTCAGTGCGTTCGGGACATGCTGGTGGCGCGGTACGCTGGCGATGGCAGCGAGCACGGCTGGACAGAAATGATCTCGCCCGAGGCCAGCGCCGAAGCTGCGCCCCTTCAAAGCGAGGTCTTCCAGCATTTCCTGTTTCAGCGCGTCGAAGCGCCCATCTGCTGAAGTCGTCACGGCAACCGGTATTGCCGGACTGGATAGTCCGAATCCATTGATTCTGTCTTGCGCGTCGTTGTCGTTATCGTGCCGGCACGTCAGCCTTGGCAGCGCGCGCGGTCGTACCGAGTGTAGCAGCGAAATGGGCTGTGAGAGCGGTCCGAGCCACACCGAATTGTGATGGCTGCCCGGATGTGTGCGAGCGGTCACCAACCGGGCGGGAAAGTGGCGTTCCGACCGGCTTCAGGCGCGGCCCGGCTAGCGCACCTTGCAGGCTTTGCCGATGGCCCGATGCGCCGCGGTGAAACCGAACAGAGAGTAGACATCCCGCGTATGCGTGCCGCGCCGCGAGATGCCGCGGACCTCCATTTCCTTGGCGGCGCGCATCGCCTTGACCATCCGTTCGTCGCTGCGCTCGTCGAGGTTGAAACCCGTTGAGCCGTCCGTCAGCAGCTCGTACTTTTCGTTGTCTATGGTGACCTTGAGCCTGGTTCCGGACTTGATCGGGTAGCCCATCTCGAAACTGACGCGGTTGGTCGCACTGTCCGACGGCCGGTGGGTCACCCAGACGAAGATATCGCCGCGTCGCGTGTATTTGCCCTCGGCCGTGTGCGGAGCACTCCAAAGGGAGCACACCCGCTTGCCGTCCATCTCAAAGCTCTGCGCAGACCAGTCCTTGAATGACCCCAGACTGGCGCCGATCGCGGCGGGCGTCAGTGCGAGTCCGGCGATGATGGCGAGCAGCTGCGTTGAGCGACGGCGATGACCCATCGTGAAGCTCATCTGGAGGACCTCATTCGGCTAACATTACGCGGCCCGGCGAGTATGACCCAGCCGATTCCGGAAACGCATTCTCGCACACCATTATGGCCCGGTCGTGACGCTCCGCCGCGCATTTGGCGTGCGGGTAACAGCACCGGACTTACGCTCCTTTTTCCTTCGACCAGAGAGTACAGAAAATGTCCCAAGCAGCGGCGATTGCCCAACTGACCCCGCAAATCGGCCACGAAACCTATGTGAGCGACTGGGTGACAGTCGGCCAGGATCAGGTCAACACCTTTGCCGACGCGACCGGTGACCATCAGTGGATCCACATCGACCCGGCCCGCGCCGCTGAGGAGTCTCAGTACGGCGCGACGATCGCGCACGGATATCTGACGCTGTCGCTATACCCGGCGCTACGCAATCTGGTCAATCCCGATGAGCCTGTCTTCGATGGCGTCAAGAACGTCATCAATTACGGACTGAACAAGGTGCGCTTCCCGAATGCGTTGAAAGTGGGCGCCCGCGTGCGGGCCAGAGTTACCCTCGCAGGCGTCGAGGAGGTGTCTGGCGGACTGCAGGTTACCGAGGTCTACATGGCCGAAATCGAAGGTGAGACCAAGCCGGCCTGCGTCGCCGAGGCGATCATGCGCTACTACTTCTGAGTCCGGCCGCGAGCCGGATCCATGTGGCAACCGCGCGGTCTGGCGGCTGATGACGCGGTGAGTCCACGCCAGCTGCGGGCCCGGTCAGCGCTGCTTGAGCGCGGTGACCTGCGCTTCTGTCAGGCACCGGGCGCCGTGCGGTTTCAACAGCAGATGCAGCCGCGCGGTCTCTTCGAGTTCTTCCATCGCGTAAACCGCGGCGTCGAGCGTCTTACCGGCTACCACCGGGCCGTGGTTCGCCAGCAGCACGGCGCTGTGTTTGCCGGCGAGGCCACGCACTGCGTTCGCCAGTTCGAGATCGCCAGGCGGGTA